>NZ_JCAFRG010000005.1:0-365190 GCF_059367845.1 Stenotrophomonas sp. YJH_SMC_20
CGAGCACACCAGGATCGCGCCGTCCATCTGGGCGGCACCGGTGATCATGTTCTTGACGTAGTCAGCGTGGCCCGGGCAGTCAACGTGGGCGTAGTGACGGATCGGGGATTCGTATTCGACGTGCGCGGTCGAGATCGTGATGCCACGCGCCTTTTCTTCCGGAGCGGCGTCGATCGAGGAGTAGTCCTTGAACTCGCCACCGAAGCGCTCGGCACCGATCTTGGTCAGTGCGGCGGTCAGCGTGGTCTTGCCGTGGTCGACGTGACCGATGGTGCCGACATTGACGTGCGGCTTGGTGCGCTCGAACTTACCCTTGGCCATGGCTGCTTATCTCGAATTCGTCTGAGAGGTGATGCTTGAGATGGTGCTCACGAAAGGAATCGAACCTTCGACCTCTTCCTTACCAAGGAAGTGCTCTACCGACTGAGCTACGTGAGCCGAGTTTTGCATTATGACATGAACTCGATAATATTCAAAGTTCATTCAATGGAGCGGGAGACGGGAATCGAACCCGCACCATCAGCTTGGAAGGCTGAGGTTCTACCATTGAACTACTCCCGCGCCGGGAATGTCACAACGTGAAACTGGTGGAGGGAGGTGGATTCGAACCACCGAAGGCGTAAGCCAGCAGATTTACAGTCTGCCCCCGTTGGCCGCTTGGGTATCCCTCCTTACCACCCCAACCCGTTGCCGCCGAAGCGTTGCGGTGTGTGGTGGTGAGCCGCTTATTCTGCTGATGGGACGGGGGGCTGTCAACGCTTTTTTCCATTTTTTTCACACGCTGTCGCAAACCCATTGATACGCAAGGTTATTGCCCGGGAACCGGCAGGGTCTCGTTGGCGAAAATTGCGACATGAGGGACGCCGTCGCCGCCGATCCAGCCCCGATACATGCCCTGGGTGTTGAACGGCGTGGCCATTTTTCCGTCTGCGCCGAGCACGATCGCACCGCCGTCGCCGCCCATCTGCGGAATCGTCTCGTTGATCACGCCCTTGCCGGCCTGCTCCGGGCTCTGCCCCTGGTAGCGCATGCGCGCACAGATCTCGTGCGCGGCCGCAGTGCGGATGTAGTACTCGCCCCACCCGGTGCCGGACACCGCGCAGCGTGCGTCGGCCCAGGTGCCGGCACCGATGATCGGCGAGTCACCGACCCGGCCGTAGCGCTTGTTGGTCATGCCCCCGGTGGAGGTGCCGGCGGCCAGATGCCCCTGCGCGTCCAATGCGACCGCACCAACGGTACCGAAGTGCTTTGCAGTCTCCAGGTCGGCATGTGCCTGGCCACTGGCCTCTTCCTTGAGGGCGCGCTGCAGCTGTTGCCAACGCTTCTCTGTACGGAAGTAGGAGGGATCGACCAGAGGAATGCCCTGCTCGGCCGCGAAGGCTTCGGCGCCCTGCCCGACCATCATCACGTGGCGGGATTTCTGCATCACGGTCTGCGCCAGCAGGATCGGGTTGCGCACCCGTTGCACGCCCGCCACCGCGCCCGCCGCCTGGTTCGCGCCATCCATGACCGCCGCATCCAGCTCGTTGCGGCCGTCGTGGGTGAACACTGCGCCCTTGCCAGCGTTGAAGGTGGGATCGTCCTCCAGCACGGTGATCGCCGCAGTGACCGCTGCGAGCGCAGGGCGACCGGCCACCAGTTCCGCATGACCCTTCAGCAGTGCTGCCCGCAGCGCGTCACGTGCGGCCTTTTCCTCGGCCGGCGACAGGTCCTTGCGCTCGACGCCGGCGCCGCCGTGGATGACCAGCAGCGGTGAAGCGGCCGGTGCGGCCTGGGCAAGCATGGGCAGGGACAGCAGCATAGACAGCGCCAGGCGCAGTTTCATCGGATACGTCTCCAGCAGGTGGGCAAGGGAGGCATCATCGTAGAGCCGAGCCCATGCTCGGCTGATGCCTCGATTGAAGAGCAGCCGAGCGCGGGCTCGGCTCTACAGCATCCCATGCGAGGCCACAGGATCGCCGGGTCACTGGCGGATGACTTCGATCTCGCCATCGCTGACGTCGGCCACGGCCTGATAGTCGGCCTCGGCCTGGAAGTCATCCAGGCGCATGCGGCTGCCGCTGGCGACCACCGTTACCGGCACCGCGTGGAAGCGCAGCGGCTCACCTTCGACCAGGCGGTCGGCATCGCGGCCGGGGCTGACCACCCAGACCTTGCCCTCGCCGTCAGCACTGTAGACCTGCGCCTGGCCATCAGGCTCCACGCACAGGGCGGTGTCCTCGTCGACGCCGATGCCGACGATGCCGGGGTCGCCACTGTCCTGGGCTGCGCGCGCCACGAACACGATCAGGCGACCGAGCCGGTCGCGCTTGTCGAAGTGGGTGTCGGTGACCACGCGCTGCAGGTAGGGCATCTGCAGGAAGCCACTGTCCATGGTCACCGCACTGCCCATCGGGTCGGCCAGCGCACCGGCGGAGGTGATGCTGCCGCCGTCCATCGCGCCGTATGCATAGCCACCGAGGATGGCGAGCCCAGCGCTGGTACCGGCAATCGGCTTGCCGGCGCGCACATGGGCGTTCAGCGCGCGGTTGAGCGCAGTGCCCTTCCAGAAGCGGATGTAGCGCGACTGGTCACCACCGGCAATGAAGATGGCATCGGCGGCGGCAACCACGCGCAGCACGGCCGGATCGTCGGCGCCGCGGCGGCTGTCGAAGACCAGCGTCTGCACTGCGGTGGTACCGCCGATCTCGCGGTACAGGCGGTCCTGCAGCTCATCACTGCCAGAAGCGCGCAGGATCAGCACGCGGCCATTGCCAGCCTGCTTCAGCCACCAGTGGAAGGCCTCCGGCACCCATTCGCCACCGCCCATCAGCATCATGGCCGGTGCGCGCGGACCGGGCCGGGGCGCGTCGAGATCGCCGGCTTCGTAGTAGGCGAAGCCCGGGCCCTGCAGGTCCTGCGCAAGGGCGACCAACGGCACGGCCAAGACCAGCAGCGCCAGCCAGGCGAAGGGGGCACGCACGGTCCGATGGAGGCGTCGCATCTTGATCTCCCTGAACAAAATCGACTTGCAAGCGTTTCCACTCTTTGCCAGATAGGGACCCAGTAGTCAAGGACATGAAAAAGGCGTTAAATGCGCGCGCCCGTTCCGGAAATCTGAATGGGGGACAGGGCCCCTCCTCTGCGGGCCGGCTTCATTTCCGAGAATTCCTCATGCGTAGACAGGCGATGGCGTGGTCGATCCAGCTGGCGTTGATGGGCGTGGCTGCTTCCGCGGCGGCCCAGGCACCGGCTTCCTCTTCGGTGCAACAGCTGGACGCGGTGCAGGTCACCGGCTCGCGCATTCCGCGCGCCCAGGTGGAAGGCCCCGCCCCGATCACGGTGATCAACGCCGAACAGATCCGCTCCAGCGGCTTCACCAGCGTGCCGGACGTGCTGCGTGCAATGACCCAGAACGGCGGTGAGACGCAGAGCCAGCAGTCCTCCAGCGGCGCCGACTTCTCGCCCGGCGCCCAGCAGGTGGACCTGCGTGGCCTCGGCCCGAACCACACGCTGGTACTGGTCAACGGCCGCCGCATCGCCGACTTCCCGATGCCGTTCAAGGGCCGCAGCAACTTCACCGACGTCTCCAACATCCCGCTGGGAATGATCGAGCGCATCGAAGTGCTGACCGGCAGTGCCTCGGCCATCTACGGCTCGGACGCGATCGCCGGCGTGGTCAACTTCATCCTGAAGAAAAAGGCCGACGGCACCACGATCGACATGCGCATGGGCACCACCAGCGAAGGCGGTGGCGAGTCGTTCGACATGAGCCTGGCCAGCGGCTTCAGCCGCGGCAACTTCAACGCCGTGTACAGCGTCGAGCTGCAGTCGCAGACCCCGCTGTGGGCCTATGAGCGCGACATCCAGGATTCGACCCAGGACGGCCCCACCGAGGGCTCGCGCATCGCCCGCCGCGCTTACCTGCGTACGGACTACAACGACGACTACCTGGATCCGGGCGCGGCCACCTGCGAAGCGCTGGCCGGGCAGAACCAGGGCAGCACCTACCGCGCCTACCGCCCGCGCTACGGTTACTACTGCGGCAGCGACAGCTCGATCGGCTACGGCACCATCCTCAGCAAGCGCCGCGGCGCCAATGGCTACGCCTCGCTGAGCTACGACTTCGACAACGGCCAGCAATGGTTCGCCGATGTGCAGCTGGGCTACCACACGATGTCGCTGATGCGCGACGTCACCAAGTGGGGCCGCATGGACGCCAATGGCGATGAGTCGGGCTACTTCAACAACCAGGCCACCGGCGAGATCGAGTTCTGGCAGCGCCAGTTCTCACCCGAGGAAATGGGGGGCCTGCGCAATGCGATGGTACGCAGCGCGCAGAAGACCTTCAGCGTGACCACCGGCTTCAAGGGCAATCTGGCCGGCAACTGGGACTACGAAGCGGCGCTGAGCCATTCGCAGTACCAGTCGCGGATCAGCTGGGCGCAGATCATCGCCGCCAAGGCCAATGACCTGTTCCTGGGCCCGCAGCTGGGCGTGGACGACGACGGTTTCCCGATCTACAACGCCGACCCGTCACGCCTGTACCGGCCGCTGACCCGCGCCGAGTACGATTCGATCGCAGCGCGCACCACCTACACCCCGAAGTCGCGCACCGAGACGGCTGCGTTCACGCTGACCAATTCCGCGCTGTTCGGCCTGCCGGGCGGTGATGCCGGGTTCGCCGCGACCGTGGAAGTGGGCCAGCAGGCCTATGCGCTGAATCCCGATCCGCTGGCCACCCAGTACTACTACTACAGCTGGAAGGATTCGGACGGCCAGGGCTCGCGCAACCGCTGGGCGACCGCCGCCGAGCTGCGCATGCCGCTGCACGAGACGGTCAACCTGAGCGTGGCCGGCCGCTACGACCAGTACCGCTATTCCGGCCACACCATCGGCAAGGCGACCTGGAGCGGCGGTCTGGAATGGCGCCCGATCGACACGCTGCTGGTGCGCGGTTCGTATGGCACCGCGTTCCGCGCGCCGGACCTGCACTACGTGTTCGCCGGACCGGGCAACGACGAGACCACCGCCGAAGACCTGTACAGCTGCCGCGCCGATGGCGCTAGCGACTGTTCCGACTACGAGCGCAACCTGATCCGCAGCCGCACCGGCAACCGCCAGCTCGACCCGGAAACCAGCACCTCGTGGAGTGCAGGCTTCGTCTGGTCGCCGGCGATCGGCCTGGACCTGTCCGTGGACTGGTTTGACATCGACATGCGCAAGCAGGTGCAGGACATGGACGTTCGCACGCTCCTGGCCAACGAAGCCAACTGCCGCCTGGGTACTGCCGACATCAACTCGCCGACCTGCGTGGACGCGCTCGACCGCATCACCCGCACCGGTGATGGCCGCCTATACGGCGTGCGCGTCGCTCCGATCAACGTCGCCCGCGAATCGACCTCCGGTATCGACGTCGGCCTGCGCTACCGCATGCAGACCGGCATCGGCGATTTCATCCTCAACGGCACCCACACCTGGGTGAAGAAGCACGATTTCCAGCGCTACCCCGGTGACCCGACCCTGGACCAGTTCGCGGTCAACAGCGGATTCGACATCCCGCGTACCAAGACCAGCCTGAGCGTGACCTGGGAGAAGGACGCGTGGTCGGCGACGGTCTATGGCTCGCGCCTGGGCAAGCTGCCAACTTCGGACAGCTACGACCAGTCGTTCGACTGGGACAGCGGCGACAGCCCGTACGTGAAGGCGACCTACCGCTACAACGCCTCGGTGCAGTACCGCTTCGACGACCACTCGCGCCTGTCGCTGTCGGTGGTCAATGTGTTCAACAAGATGCCGCCGAAGGACACCACGTATACCGCGTACCCGTACTACGACGTGTCCTGGTTCGATAGCGTCGGCCGCACCATCAACCTGCAGTACACCCACAAGTTTGGCGGCACCGCGCTGTAAGGCGCGCCGCCTTGCAGGACGTGGACGACAAGGCCCGCCATTGGCGGGCCTTGTCATTTGCGCTCTGGTAGATGCCCACCTTGGCGGGCACTGTCTCGCCGCGCGCCCACCAAGGTGGGCGTCTATCAGAGCGGGCCACCGGGGTTTTCCACACAATGCGTGGAGAGTGATGGGAACTTGATGTGGACAAGTGGGTTCGAGCGTTGCGATGCAGGCATTTCCGGGCGTGGTTATTTTTTATCCACGCCTCCCGTTGTTTTCCACACCACGCGTGGAAAGCGATGGGAACTTGGTGTGGACAAGTGGGTGCGAGCATTGCAGCGCAGGCGTTTCGAAGCGTGGTGAAAATCTGTCCAGGTCGCGCGGGCGAGCCCCTTGTAGAGCCGAGCCCACGCTCGGCTCCGGCTGGCATCAGCCGAGCATGGGCTCGGCTCTACATCGGCTCGCCGGTTTTCCACATGCGGCGTGGAAAGCGATGGGAGTTTGCTGTGGACAAGTGCCGGCGAACATCACGCCGCAAGCGTTTCGCAGCGTGGTGATTTTTTATCCATATTCAGAAACGCGAACGCCCCACACGAGGCGGGGCGCCCGGGGTCGATCCGATGCCGCTGGATCAGACGTTGAAGCGGAAGTGCAGGATGTCGCCTTCCTGCACGCGGTATTCCTTGCCTTCCAGGCGCAGGCGACCGGCTTCCTTGGCGCCGGCTTCGCCCTTGTACTTGATGAAGTCGTCATACGCGATGGTTTCGGCGCGGATGAAGCCCTTCTCGAAGTCTGTGTGGATGACTGCGGCAGCCTGCGGGGCGGTGGCACCCTTGCGCACCGTCCACGCACGGACTTCCTTCACGCCTGCGGTGAAGTAGGTCTGCAGGCCCAGCAGGCTGTAGGCCGCGTTGATCACGCGGTTCAGGCCCGGCTCGCTCAGGCCCAGGTCGGCCAGGAAGGTATCGCGGTCTTCGTCGTCGAGCTGGGACAGCTCTTCCTCGATCGCGGCCGACACCGGCACCACCTGCGCGCCTTCTGCGGCGGCATGCGCGCGCACAGCTTCCAGGTGCGGGTTGTTCTCGAAACCGTCTTCCAGCACGTTGGCGATGTACATCACCGGCTTCAGGGTCAGCAGGAACAGGTCGCGTACCAGCGCCTTCTCTTCATCATCCAGGCCGACCGAACGACCAGCCTTGCCGTCGGACAGTGCCGCCTGCAGCTTGGCCAGCACCGGCTTGCGCGCCGCTGCATCCTTGTCGCCGCCCTTGGCCGCGCGCTCGGCACGGTTCAGTGCCTTCTCTACGCTGTCCAGGTCGGCCAGCGCCAGCTCGGTATCGATGGTTTCGATGTCCGAGATCGGGTCGACCTTGCCGGCGACGTGCACGATGTCACCGTGCTCGAAGCAGCGCACCACGTGGGTGATGGCATCGACTTCGCGGATGTGCGCCAGGAACTTGTTGCCCAGGCCTTCACCGCTGGCGGCACCGGCGACCAGGCCGGCGATGTCGACGAACTCGACCGCGGTCGGGATGACCTTCTGCGGGTTGATGATGCCCGCCAGCTCGTTCAGGCGTGGATCCGGCACCGGCACGATGCCGACGTTCGGCTCGATGGTGCAGAACGGGAAGTTCGCCGCGGCGATACCCGCCTTGGTCAGCGCATTGAACAGGGTCGACTTGCCGACGTTGGGCAGGCCGACGATGCCGCATTTGATACCCATGGGTTGAATCCGGGTTTGAGTGTAAGTGGATGATTCGGGATTCAAGGCTCGCCTGCGGGCATGCCCTCAATCCCCAATCGTCCTTCCAGTAGCCCAAGCTAGAACGCAGCGTACAGCTTGTGCTTCTCAGCGTAGGTCTGCAGTGCAGCAGAAAGTCCTAGCCTCTCCTCAGTCTCACAAAATCTCTGGCTCAAGCGGTCCAGCAGAGCTTCGACACCGTCCGCCAACTCATTATGCTGACCGTACATTCTCTCCCACCGGACACTTTCATCCTTGGGCACGGCGTCGTCACCGAACAGCACCATCTTGGCTTCTTTGAGCACGTCGCCCAATTCGACCAGCCCCATTTCTTCAAGACCTGCGAGCGTCTCTTCGTAATAGGCACCCGAGTAACTGTCGAAGTACGTACCAATGCCGCCACGCCAGACTTCGCTACTTGTCACCGAGACCGCGAAGTAGCGCTGATCTGGCGTCAGCATTCCTGAGAATCCACAGCCCGAACCGCCTTCCTGTTCCACCAGCCAGTTCCAATGGCGCCCTGCAGCGGAATTCTCGTATCGGTCCAGCTCTTCGCGCATTTCCTTGTTTCGCACCCTCGCCTCTTCCATGCGTTGCCGCGTGCCATTCCGGCACGGCATGCAGAGCCCATCGTTCCGGGCCGCCGTCGCCAGCAGGATCATGGCGCCACACACGGTGCAGGGAGTACGCGGGTCGGTCATGGTCAGCGCGGGGTATGCAGCCGCTTCATCGCTTCGTTGAAATCGCCCTGCACCGCCAGCGGCAGCACGTCGATCGCATCGTCGATGGCGCGCGCGATCAGCACGTCATCGTCCTTCGACGGGCGGCCGAGCACCCAACCCACCACGCGGTCCTTGTGGCCGGGGTGGCCAATGCCCACGCGCAGGCGATGGAACTTGCCATGGCCGAGCAGGCGGATGGTGTCGCGCAGGCCGTTCTGACCGCCGTGGCCACCGTCGAACTTCAGCCGTGCCGCGCCGGGCGGCAGGTCCAGTTCGTCGTGGGCCAGCAGGGTTTCCTCCGGCTCGATCTTCCAGAACCGCTGCGCGGCGGTGACCGACTTGCCGCTGAGGTTCATGAAGGTGGCGGGCTTGAGGAGCCACACCGTCTGCCCGGCGATCTCGACCTTGGCGGTCTCACCGAACAGCTTGCTGTCCACATTCCATCGCGCACCGGCTTTCTCCGCCAGGGCCTCAACGAAATGAAACCCGGCATTGTGCCGGGTCCGGGCGTGTTCCGATCCGGGGTTGCCCAGACCGACGATCAGTCGCAGTCCTGCCATGGTTCCTTCCAGTACGGTGCCTGCCCGCAGGCAGGCACCGTAGCGGTATTACTCGGCGGCAGCCGCTTCTTCGTCGGCCGCGTCGGCCTTGCCGGCCTTGGCGGTGACGATGGCGTCGTCGTGGTCCTTGCCCAGCGCCAGGGCCGGGATTTCCACGCCCTTCGGCAGCTTGATGTCGGACAGGTACACCACGTCACCGGCCTTCAGCTCACCCAGGTCGACTTCGATCGACTCCGGCAGGTCCTTCGGCAGGCAGGTGATGGTCACTTCCTTCAGTTCGTGGGTGACCACGACGTCGGCAGCCTTGCCGGCCGGCGAGGTGTCTTCGTTGACGAAGTGCAGCGGGACCGAAGCGGTCAGGGCTTCGTTCTCGTTCACGCGCTGGAAGTCCAGGTGCATGATCAGCTGCTTGTACGGGTGGCGCTGCATGTCACGCAGCAGGACCTTCTGCACCTGACCATCCAGGTTCAGGTCCAGGATCGAGGCATAGAACCACTCGTTCTGCTGGGCCAGCCAGATTTCGTTGTGGTCCAGGCTGATGGCGACCGGCTCGGCGTTGCCACCGTACACGATGGCCGGGATCACACCGGCGTGACGCAGGCGGCGGCTCGCACCCTTACGCTGCAGTTCACGCTTGGTGACCTTGATTTCATGGGTCTTCGACATTTTCGACTACTCAGGTTGTTGCCGCGCCCTGCGGCGTGGCGGTTGAAGATGCTTCCGCGACCAGAAGCACCCGGGGTATGCCCCCGCCGTTGCCGGCAGGGGCGAAAACTCAGTCGACGTACAGCGAGCTGACCGACTCACCGAAGGCGATGCGGCGCATCGTTTCAGCCAGCATTTCCGCCACGCTCAGCTGGCGGATCTTGCTGCACACCCGCGCCGCGTCCTTCAGCGGGATGGTGTCGGTCACCACCAGCTCGTCGAGCTGGGAATTGGTGATGTTGTCCACCGCCGGGCCCGACAGCACCGCGTGGGTGCAGTAGGCGGCGACCTTGAGCGCACCGCGCGCCTTCAGGGCAGCGGCAGCGGCGCACAGGGTGCCGGCGGTGTCGACGATGTCATCGACCATCACGCAGGTCTTGCCTTCGACGTCACCGATGATGTTCATCACGGTGGAGACGTTGGCGCGCGGGCGGCGCTTGTCGATGATCGCCAGATCGGCGTCATCCAGGCGCTTGGCCACCGCACGGGCACGGACCACGCCGCCCACGTCCGGCGACACAACGATCAGGTTCTCGGTGCCGTAGGCGCGCCAGATGTCGGCCAGCAGCAGCGGGGACGCATACACGTTGTCCACCGGAATATCGAAGAAGCCCTGGATCTGGTCGGCGTGCAGGTCGACGGTCAGCACGCGATCAGCGCCCGCGGTGCTGAACATCTTGGCCGCCAGCTTGGCGGTGATCGGCACGCGCGAGGAGCGCATGCGGCGATCCTGGCGCGAGTAGCCGAAATACGGCACCACGGCGGTGACACTGGCCACCGATGCGCGCTTGAGCGCGTCGATCAGCACCAGCAGCTCCATCAGGTTTTCCGCGCTCGGCGCGCAGGTCGGCTGGATCACGAACACGTCCTGCTTGCGGACGTTCTCTTCGATCTCCACCTGCACTTCGCCATCGGAGAAGTGCGAGACCAGCGCCTTGCCCGGGCGAACCCCCAGTTCCTTGCAGATGTTCTGCGCCAGACGTTTGTTGGCGTTGCCGGAAAAGACCAGCAGGTTCGGGGACTCTTGCATCATGATTGTCTCGGGCGGGGACGAGTGGCGGGGATCCGGAGTCGGCAAGGACCCCGATGGACCCTTGCTGCTGACAACACCGCGGTTGTTTCCACGTCCCGCGCGGGCGATGCGCTGGAAGGCGCGGACACAGCCGCTATTGGCAGGGGCGGTAGGATTCGAACCTACGAATGCCAGGATCAAAACCTGGTGCCTTGGGCCTCTTGGCGACGCCCCTGCAGTGATAAATCAGTGTTGCTCGAGTGCATCCAGCAGTGGCGAACGCGCTACGCCCGCTGCCACCCTTGCCCGCAACTCCTTCGGCAACTTCGACCGTCCCTGCTCTGCGGCAGACTGCGATGCGAACTCGACGAAACAACCACTTCCCGAACCGGTCAGCCGCGCCGTGCCGATGTCGCTCAACGCGGCGAACGCTGCCTCGACGGCAGGCTCACGGCGGCGCAGCACCGGTTCGAACGCGTTCCCGACCAGGGTCCCGGAAGCGAAGTCCTCTATTTTCGCCACTGGGCTGTCGCGCGTCAAATCCGGGTCTGCAAACAGTGCTGGCGTAGGAACATGAACGCCCGGTTCGACCAGCACGTACCAGGCCGGGGCCAGGGTGATCGGCTGCAGGCGCTCGCCCACGCCTTCGGCCCAGGCGTTGCGCCCGCGCACGAATACCGGCACATCTGCGCCCAGGCGCAGGCCCAGCGCCGCCAAAGCCTCTTCATCCAGACCCGCCCGCCACAGCCGGTTCAGCACCACCAGCGCCGTGGCCGCGTCGGACGACCCCCCGCCAAACCCACCCCCGGCGGGAACGTGCTTTTCGACGATGATGTCTGCACCTTGCTCGACCTTTGCCGCTTCCTGGAGCAGGCGCGCGGCACGCACCGCCAGGTCATCAGCCTCGGCCACGCCGGCCAGGCCCTCGCCCTCACGGCGCACCTGGCCGTCTTCACGCAGGCGCAGGCCAATGCGATCGCCCCAGTCCAGCAGGCGGAACACGGTCTGCAGCTCGTGGTAGCCGTCGGCGCGGCGGCCGGTGATGTGCAGGAACAGGTTCAGCTTGGCCGGGGCCGGCCACCAGGACCAGCCCGCGTCATCGTGCCCGGCACTCATGGGGCGCCCTGCCCCCACTGGTCCACCAGCAGGCGCACCTTGGCGTCGCCATTGCTGGCCTCGATCCGGCGCGGCAGCGCCGGGCGTCCGGCCTCGGCCGGGTACCAGTCCAGATACTGCACCTGCCAGCCCATCTGCTGCATGCGGCGCGGCCGGCCGTCAGCGTCGCGCTCGACCTTCTCCGGACCGGCAGCATCGCCGGCCACCAAGCCACGGATCCACTGCGGCAGCTGGTTGACCGGTATGTCCCACCCGGTCGCTTCCAGCAGCAGCTGCTGGGCGTCCTCGCCGTCACGCGGCCCGCCGGCCAGTCCTTCCAGGCGGCCGGCTTCGGAATGGGTATCGCCGGCCAGCTTCCAGCTCTGCCGGGTCACCGGCGCGCTCAGCTCGACCACATAGCGGCGTCCTTCCTGCTTCCAGTCGATGCGTCCGCTGCCGCCGTCCTTGCCCTTGCTGACCGCGACCCGGCCCTGGAAAGCCCAGTCCGGCTGTGCCTGCAGCGCGGCCACGCGCGCCGCCTCGGCCTGCGCCGCTTCGGCTGAAACAACCTCGACCACCGCCGGCGCCGGGGTCTTCTGCGTGCCCACGCTGGTACAGGCGGTCACCGCCAGGGTCACGGCCGCCAACAGCAGCGGCCGGATCAGGGAAACACTCATGGATTGAATTTCTCGCGGGCGCGCAGCAGCGCGCGGTTTTCAGGATCGAGCTTGGCCGCTTCTTCGAAGAAGTGGCGGGCCTCGTCATGCTTGCCCAGCACCCACAGCACTTCGCCAACGTGGGAAGCGATCTCCGGGTCCTTGGCCAGGGTCCAGGCCCGGCGCAGCTGCACCAGTGCTTCTTCCTTGCGGCCCAGGCGATACAACACCCAGCCATAGCTGTCGACGATGGCGGCGTTGTCCGGTTCGGCCACACGGGCGCGGTCGATCAGCTCCAGCGCTTCCTGCAGGCGGCCGGTACGGTCGGCCAGGGTGTAGCCCAAGGCATTCAGGGCCGGCACGTTTTCCGGGTCGGTCACCAGGATCTTGCGCAGGTCGGCCTCGGCGCGCGGGATATCGTCGCGGCGCTCCCAGGCGAGTGCACGGGCGTACAGCAGGCCGTTGTCATCGGGGTAGGCGGCCAGGCCGCGGGCCAATGCATCCAGTTCGCCGGCACTGTCATCGCCACGCTGGCGCAGTTCAGCCTCCAGCAGATAGGCGTCGCGACGCACATCGTCATCGACCACCGCATCGGACTGGATCGCGTGCACTTCATCCAGGGCCTGCGGCAGGCGCCCGGCCAGGGCCTGGGCATTGGCCGCGCGCAGGCGTGCTTCGCTCAGCTCATCGCCGCCGGGCACGCTGTGGTACCACTGCACCGCCTCCGGATAGCGCTTCAGGTACTCGGCGATCTTGCCCAGCAGCAGGCGCTGCGCCGGGTCCGGCTTGGCCGCCTGCCGCGACAGTTCGTTGTAGAGATTGGACAGCGCTGCCTTGTCGCCCTGCTTGGCCAGCAGCGAGGCGCGCATGCCCCAGGTCTGCACGTCCTGCGGGCCGAACGCCAGCACGCGCTCGGCCGCAGCAGGCTGCCCCAGGCTGTCGTAGGCGATGGCCACCGCATTGCGCAGTTCCTGGTCCTGGCGCGTCTTCGGCTCCACATCGTGCAGCAGCGACAGCGCCTTGTCGGTCTCGCCCGCTTGTTGCAACTGGCTGGCGCGCAGCAGTGCCACACGTGGCTCTTCCGGGAAGCGCTTGACCACCTCATCGATCATCCGCCGCGCCAGCTCGGGCTTTTCCATGCGCAGGGCCAGGCGACCGAACTCCTGCCAGGCCTCGATCTTCGGCGGAATCGCATTGGCATCGACCAGCTCGCCGAGCACCTGCGCCGGCACCGCCGGGTCGCGGCCACCGCCGATCAGCGCGGCCAGAGCGAACTTCCAGCCGCGCTCGTCGGGGTCGGCCAGCAGCGCCTGCAGCTCGGTGCGGGCAGCCTTCACATCGCCCTGGCGCATGGCCAGCGCACCGGCGGCGCTGCGCATGGTCAACGAGCGCGGGGCGCGCTGCTGCCACAGGGCCAGGCCCTTGGCGGCGCTGGCATCATCGTTGGCCAGCATGGAGATACGGGTCGCGCGCTCGGCCAGGCCGGCGTCGCCGTCGGTCTGCTGGGCCGCCTGCAGGTACCAGCGCGCCGCCTCGGCCAGCTTGCCGGCCTGCAGCGCGAACTCACCGGCCATCACCGGTTCCAGCGCCAGTTCCTCAGTGGCCGGGGCCCTTACAGGGGCCTTGGCCGGCACCGCCGCCAGGGCCTGGCTGCAGGCCAGGGACAGCAGCAGAACACTGGGGATGCGAATCAATGCGGGCATCGTCGGCATCGGGGCCTTAAAATGTCGTCCAATGGCCAGCAGCTTATCGCAAGCAACTGAACAATGACCCTGTGGGTGCTCGGACTGAATCACCAGACCGCACCGGTGGAGCTGCGCGAGCGCGCGGCCTTCGCCGGTGAGGCGTTGCCGCGCGCGCTCGGTTCGCTGCGCGATACCCCGCAGATTGCCGAGGCGGTGCTGCTGTCCACCTGCAACCGCACCGAACTGTACGCCGTGGCCGAGTCGGCACAGGCGCTGGACCAGTGGCTGCGCAGCCAGGCCGGTGACCTGCAGGGCTATCTGTACCAGCATGCCGATGCCGAAGCTGTGCGCCACCTGTTCCGGGTCGCCACCGGGCTGGACTCGATGGTGCTGGGCGAACCGCAGATCCTCGGCCAGGTGAAGGACGCCTGGTCGACCGCGCGCGACCATGGCCTGCTCGGCCAGCGCCTGGACCGCCTGTTCCAGCAGACCTTCTCGGTGGCCAAGCGTGCGCGGACCGATACCCAGATCGGCACCAACCCGGTGTCGGTGGCCTCGGCGGCCGTGCGCCTGGCACAGAACGCGTTCGCCCGTCTGGACGATTCCACCGTGCTGCTGGTCGGTGCCGGCGAGACCATCGAACTGGCTGCACGGCACCTGAGTGAAGGCAAGGTGCGGCGGCTGCTGATCGCCAACCGCACCCTGGCCCACGCGCAGGAACTGGCCAGCCGCCATGGCGGCGTGGCCCTGCCGCTGACCGAACTGGACCGCCACCTGGGCGAGGCCGACGTGGTGTTCTCGGCCACCGCTGCGCGCGAGCCGGTGATCCATCGCGAGATGGTGGCCAAGGCCCTGCGTGCACGCCGGCACAAGCCGATGCTGCTGTTCGACCTGGCCGTGCCGCGCGACATCGAAGCCGAGGTCGGCACGCTCAACGACGCCTTCCTCTACACCGTCGATGACCTGGAACGCGCGGTGGAAGACAACCGTCGTGGCCGCCGCGAGGCCGCTGCCGAGGCCGAGGCGATCATCGACCTGCAGGTATCGCGCTTCATCGAGACCCAGCAGGCCAGCGCCCACCAGGCACCACTGCGGCAGCTGCGCGCGTTCGGCGAAGCCACCCGTGCCGAGCTGCTGGAGCGCGCGCGCCAGCAGCTGGCCAACGGCAAGCCCGCCGACGAAGTGCTGGAACTGCTGGCCCACGGCCTGACCAACCGCCTGCTGCACCCGCCGACCGCCGCACTGCGCGCCGCCGCGCTGAGTGGCGATGCCGACCTGACCCGCGCCGCCGAGCGCCTGTTCCCGGCCACGCCGGGTTACCGCCACCCACCCGTGAGACCCGATGACGCCGACCCTGCGCCGTAAGCTGGAAGCGCTGGCCGAGCGCCGCGAAGAACTGGAACGCCTGCTCGCCGAACCCGATGTGGTCGCCGACAACACCCGTTTCCGCGACCTTTCGCGCGAATTCGCCCAACTTGAACCGGTTGCCACTGCACTGGCCGATGAAGCCCGTGCCAAGGCCGACCTGGCCGCCGCCGAAGGCATGCGCGCCGATCCCGATCTGCGCGAGCTGGCCGACGAGGAGATCGCCGCCGCGCAGGCGCGCCTGCAGGCGCTGGAGCAGGAGCTCGCATTGCTGCTGGTGCCACGCGACCCGCGCGACGAAGGCAACCTGTTCCTGGAAGTGCGCGCCGGCACTGGCGGCGACGAAGCCGCGATCTTCGCTGGCGACCTGTTCCGCATGTACGCCCGCTATGCCGAGCGCCAGGGCTGGAAGGTCGAGATCGAATCGGACAGCCCGGGCGAGCACGGCGGCTACAAGGAGGTGGTGGCACGCGTGGTCGGCCGAGGAGCGTTCTCGTGGCTGAAG
This sequence comes from Stenotrophomonas sp. YJH_SMC_20, assembly GCF_059367845.1. Lineage (NCBI taxonomy): Bacteria > Pseudomonadati > Pseudomonadota > Gammaproteobacteria > Lysobacterales > Lysobacteraceae > Stenotrophomonas > Stenotrophomonas sp. YJH_SMC_20. The sequence goes on from NZ_JCAFRG010000005.1 coordinate 15,921, forward strand.
TTCGAATCGGGCACGCACCGCGTGCAGCGCGTGCCGGCCACCGAATCGCAGGGCCGCATCCACACCTCGGCGGCCACCGTGGCAATCATTCCGGAGGGCGACGAAGTCGATGACATCGTCATCAACCCCGCCGACCTGAAGGTGGATACGTTCCGCTCGTCCGGCGCCGGTGGCCAGCACGTCAACAAGACCGAGTCGGCGATCCGCATCACCCACCTGCCGACCGGCGTAGTGGTGGAATGCCAGACCGAACGCAGCCAGCACGCCAATCGCGACAAGGCGATGAAGCGCCTGAAGGCGCAGCTGCTCGATGCCGAACGCCAGCGCCAGGACGCGGCGCAGGCCGAATCGCGGCGCCTGCAGGTTGGCAGCGGCGACCGCAGCCAGCGCATCCGCACGTACAACTTCCCGCAGGGCCGGATCACCGACCACCGCGTGGAAGGCCTGACCCTGTACGACCTGCCCAACATCCTGGCCGGCGACCTCGACCCGCTGCTGCAGCGACTCAGCCACGAACACCAGGTCGACGCCCTGGCGCAGTTGTCGGCGGACTGATCACGATGACGGCCTGGCAGCAGCGACAGCACCTGCAGCAGGCGATCGCGCGCCAGCCCGGCGACTTCGTGGCCTGGGTGATGCTGGCCGACCTGGAACTGGAAGCCGGCGACATCGCTGCCGGCGAGCAGGCCGCACGACGCGCACTGCAACTGCGCCCCAACCACCCCGAAGCGCTGGCGCGGCTGGGCCGCGTGGCCTGGATGGCCGGCGCACATGGCGATGCAGCGAAGCTGCTGGGCCAGGCTTCGGCACTGGCCCCGCAGCACCCGGGCATCGCGTTGTGGCTGGGCCATGCGCTGGAAGATGCCGATGATGCCGAAGGGGCGGCGACGGCCTATCGCCGCGCGCATGCGCTTATGCCGGGCGAACCCTATATCGCCGCCCAGCGCCTGGCCTGGCAGCGCCGCCTGTGCGACTGGCAGGACGTGGACGCACTGGCCACACAAGTGCGTGGCGCACTGGCCAGCGGCCAAGGTGTGGTCGAACCGTTCGCGTTCCTCAGCGAGGATGCCACCGCAGCCGAACAGCTGGCCTGCGCGCGCGCGCGCGCCGCGGTGATTGCTTCGGGGGTACGTCCCCTTCCTGCCGTGAAGGTGCGCGCGCACGGCCCCCTGCGCGTCGGTTTCCTTTCCAATGGTTTTGGCGCCCATCCCACCGGGCTGCTGACCGTGGCCCTGTTCGAGCAGCTGCGTCATGACCCGGCGTTGCAGCTGCATCTGTTCGCGTTGAACCGCGACGACGGCAGCCGCATCCGCCAGCGCCTGCAGACGGCCACACAGCTGCATGATGTGGCTGGCCTGCGCCATGCAGACACTGCCGCACGCATCCGCGCACAGGGCATCGACCTGTTGTTCGACCTGCGCGGCTGGGGCGGCGGCGGCACGCCGGAGGTACTGGCGATGCGCCCTGCCCCGCTGCAGTTGAACTGGCTGGCTTACCCCGGCACGTCCGGGGCGCCGTGGATGGATGCCGTGATCGGCGACAGCTTCGTTTTGCCAGTTTCACTGGAGCCGCACTACAGCGAACGGGTGCTGCGCCTGCCGCGTGCCTTCCAGCCCTCGGACAACACCCGCATGCTGGAGCCGGCACCGTCCCGCGCCGAGTGCGGGTTGCCCGGAAACGGCGTCGTGTTCTGCTGCTTCAACAACAGCTACAAGCTCAACCCGCGCAGCATGGGCCGCGCCTTCGCAGTGCTGCAGGCGGTGCCCGGCAGCGTGCTGTGGCTGCTGTCCGGCCCCGGCCACGCCGACGCCCGCCTGCGCAGCGCCGCACAGGCCGCTGGGCTGGACCCAACGCGGCTGGTGTTCATGGCCAAACTGCCGCATCCGCAGTATCTGGCCCGCTATCAGCTGGCCGACCTGTTCCTCGACACGCATCCGTACAACGCCCACACCACCGCGTCCGACGCGCTGTGGGCCGGCTGCCCGGTGCTGACCTGCCCCGGCGACACGTTCGCCGCGCGCGTGGCCGGCAGCCTCAACCACCATCTGGGGCTGGCGCGGATGAATGTCGCCGACGATGCGGCGTTCATCACCACTGCCAGCGCGCTGGGCAATGACCCGGCGGCGCTGGCCGCGTTGCGCGCTGAACTGGCACAGGCGCGCGAGCGCAGCGGGCTGTTCGACATGGGCGGGTTTGCCCGCGATCTGTCAGCGTTGGTGCAGCAACTGGCACGTGAGAACGGCTGGACGGGCGCAGCAGGGTAAGCGCGACCAGGTAGCGTCGACATCGCCTGGGCAGCCCCTGCGCTACGCTCGGGCTTCCTCCCCGCGGGTGTGACGATGGCCAAGCTCAAGCGCAAGGACTACGACGAACTGCTGCTGCCTTTGCAGCTGGAGCTGACCGCCATGGCGCGCTGGGTGCAGCACAGCGGGCAACGCCTGCTGGTGCTGTTTGAAGGGCGCGACACGGCGGGCAAGGGCGGCGCGATCCAGGCCATCAGCCAGCACCTCAACCCGCGCCAGTGCCGCGTGGTGGCACTGCCCAAGCCCACCGACCGCGAAGCCACGCAGTGGTACTTCCAGCGCTACGCCTCGCACTTGCCCGCCGCCGGCGAGATCGTGCTGATGGACCGCAGCTGGTACAACCGCGCAGGCGTCGAACGGGTGATGGGCTACTGCAGCGAGACCGAGTACCAGCAGTTCCTGCGCCAGGCGCCGGTGTTCGAACAGCTGCTGGTGGACGACGGCATCCTGCTGTTCAAGTACTGGCTGTGCGTGGACCAGGAGCAGCAGGAGAAGCGCTTCGCCGAGCGCCATCTCGATCCGCTGAAGGGCTGGAAGCTCTCCCCGGTGGACCTGAAGTCGCGCAGCAAGTACAGCGCGTACACCGAGGCCCGCGAGGCGATGCTGCGCGCGACGCATCGGGAGGCGGCACCGTGGACGCTGGTGGATTTCAACGACCAGCGACTGGGGCGGCTGACGCTGGTGCGCAACCTGCTGGACCGGTTGCCGGACACGCGCGTGGATGCGCCGTTGCCGGAGCTGCCGAAGCTGAAGGGCAAGCTGCATCGCGAGCACTACGATGTGCTGAAGCCGATCGAGGACTTCCCGGTCGAGGAATAGGGTGGGTTGGCAGGGCCTGCGGCCCTGCACCTGCTCAAGCAACGGCAACAGCAACAGCCAGAGCGGGATTTCCGTGGAATGGCGGGGCGGTGTCGGAGTGCGGGGACGCCGCAAGTACGTCCTTGTAGGCTTGGCAGCCGCATCCATGCGGCTGACACCCCGCACTCCGACACCGCCCCACCTCTGACAGATTCCGGCGATCTGGTAGATCCACGCCATGCGTGGATGAATCTCGATTGAAATCGAATATTTCGACAATTGAACGAAGAGCATCCACGCATGGCGTGGATCTACGTGTCGACCAAGGTCTACACCCACCAAGAGCAGGCCATGCATTCCGACAGCTCGCGGAGAACTGTCGAAGGCGGGGTGGGTCCGGTGGCGGGGGCGTGAGCCGCATGGATGCGGCGACCGAGCTTACATGGACGTACTTGCAGCGCCCCCCGCCACCGGACCCACCCCGCCTACCCACAGGAAACCCCGCTTGGGCTGTTGCTGTTGCTGCCGGCCAGCGGCCGGCACTACCGCGGGTGCAGGGCCGCAGGCCCTGCCGCCCAACCCCATTACCTGGCAGCCGCGATCTGCTTTTCGATGTCGGCGGCCGTCACCGGGCCGAGGAAGGTGTGCGCCAGCTTGCCCTGCGGATCCAGCAGGTGCGTCAACGGCAAGCCGCGTGGCGTGGCGAAGTCCGCCGGCGGATCGAACGGGTCCACGATCACGATCGGATAGGTCACCGGATGCTTGGTCAGGAACGACTGCATCTCCGGCACCTCGATGTCTTCATAGGCCAGGCCGACCACTTCGATGTTGCTGCGCATCGCATGCAGCGCCGACAGCTCGGGCATCTCCTTGCGGCACGGGGCACACCAGGTCGCCCAGAAGTTCACCACCACCCACTTGCCGCGATGCGCGGCCAGGTCGTAGTCGCTGCCGTCCACCGCCTTCATCTTCAGCGTCGGGAACTCGGCGGTGGTACGTTCGGCCGGGGTCTCCTCCACCGCTGCGGGGGTGGCCGGGGTCGGTGCCTGTGCCGGTGGCTGGCTGCTGGCGGGGGTGGGCTCCTGGGCCGGCTTGCAGGCCGACAGCGCCAGCAACAGTGCCAGCGGCAGCAGCAACGGGGTCTTGCGGGTCATGGCATGTCTCCGGAATCGGTGTAGATATCGCTGACCTTGCGCTTCAGGCGTTCACGCAGGGGCAGTCGCAGATCGTCCAGCGCCGCCAATGCGGCACGTCCCAGGCTGTCATCACGGTACGGCAGGTGCTGCTCGGCCACCGGGATGCGCAGCTGGGTGCATTCGTAAAGATCGGCCAGGCTGACCTGGTCCAGATCGCGCGACAGCAGCCACTCGCCGCGCTCATCGCGGCGCAGCAGGTCGATGTCCTGCAGATTGCAGATCAGGTCCTGCAGCAGTGAATCGGTCAGCATCGGCTCCAGCCGCAGGATCTCGTCATCGGCCAGGCCCTTGCCCTTCGCCCGTGCATGCTGGAAGCGGCCGAGCAGGCGAAGCAGTCCATAGAACTCATACCCCTGCGGCAGGCGCAGTTCCACCGGCTGGTAGCGGAAGGCCGCCATCGACGAAGACAATGATGCGCCCAGCAGCACCGCCACCCAGCACAGGTAGATCCACAGCAGCAGGATCGGCACGAAGGCCACCGTGCCATACAGCTTCTGGTAGGACTGGAAGCTGCCCAGATAGGCCCCGATGCCCCACTTCACCAGCTCAAGGATCACCGCCGCCAGAATCGCGCCGGGTATCGCGTGCCGCCACTTCACGGTGTGGTGCGGCACCACCCGGAACATCAGCGTGATGCAGACGAACTCGATCAGGATCGGCGCCAGCCGCAGGGCCAGTTCGGCCAGCCAACGGCCTTCCTGGGTACCGAACAACGGCAACGCGAACACCCGCGCCGACACCGCCAGCGACGCAGCGGCGAGCATCGCGCCCAGGGTCAGCACGGTCCAGTAGACCAGGAAGCGGGTCAGCTTGGGCCGGGTGGAGCCAACCCGCCAGATCTGGTTGAAGGTCTCTTCCACGCTGTTGAGGGTGATCAGCAGCGATACCACCAGCGCGATGAAGCCGGCGGCGGTGAGCTGGCCGGCGCTGGCCGAGAACTGCCGCAGGTAGCCCTCGGCCGCGCGCGCGGCGTTGGGCACGAAGTTGGAGAAGACGTAGTCGCTGAGCTGGTCGCTCCAGCGGTCGAAAACGGGGAAGGCCGAGAGCACGCCGAACACCACGATGGCCAGCGGCACCAGCGCGAACACCGTGGTATAGGCCAGCGCCGCCGCTGCCTGGAACAGGCGGTCGTCGAGGAAGCGATGCCACAGGAAGCGGCCGAAACTGATGGCCCGTGCGCGATCCCGCGCGCGCTCCATCCACAGGTTGAGCGTATCCAAAGGTTCCATCGGCGAAAGGGTACCCGATGCGGAATGCTGGCAGGATAGCCATACTGGTGGCCACACGACGAGGAGAAGCGGGCACGATGGGCGAGATTCTGGTGCTGTACTACAGCCGGGGCGGTTCGGTGGCACGGCTGGCGCGCCAGATCGCGCGGGGCGTCGGCGAAGTGCCTGGCATGAGCGCGCGCCTGCGCACGGTGCCGCCGGTGGCTGCGGTGACCCAGACCGCACAGCCGCCGGTGCCCGACGATGGCGCCCCCTACGTGAGCGTGCAGGACCTGGCCGAATGCCAGGGCCTGCTGCTCGGCAGCCCGACCCGCTTCGGCAACATGGCCGCGCCGGTGAAGCATTTCCTCGACGGGCTCGGCGCCGAATGGGTCAACGGCACCCTGTCGGGCAAGCCGGCCGGGGTGTTCACCTCGACTGCTTCGATGCATGGCGGCCAGGAATCGACCCTGCTGTCGATGCAGGTACCACTGCTGCACCATGGCTGCGTGATCGTCGGCATCCCGTTCACCGAGCCGGCGCTGAGCCACACCACCAGTGGCGGCACGCCGTATGGCGCCAGCCACGTGGCCGGTGCCGCCGACGACCCGCAGCCGACCGACGATGAAGCCGTGCTTGCGCGCGCGCTTGGCCGCCGGGTGGCCGACATCGCGCAGCGGTTGGCCCGATGAGCACCGGGCAGCGCACGGTCCTGCTGCTGGCCCTGATGGGGCTGGCTGCGCTGTTCGCCGGCTGGTTCATCAATGACAAGCACTGGCTGGCCACCCAGCTGGTGTTTACCGCGCCACCGCTCGCGCTGGCCATTGCGCTGCGCCTGGGATGGCGCAGGACGGGTTTCTGGGCCTCGGTACTGGCCCTGGGCTGGTTCAGCCACGGCGTGATGAGCGCCTGGAGCCACCCGCAGACGCGCTGGCTGGCGCTGATCGAAATCACACTGGCCCTGCTGGTGATCTTCAGCGCCAGCCTGCCAGGGCTGCGCGCCCGCTTCGGCAAGCGACGCTGACGCTGCGCCCGCCGGGCCGTATCATCTGTGCTCCCGGCCCCGCGCCGCTGCACCTGTCCTGGTTTCGCGCATGCACATGATGGAAGAGCTCCTGGTCGTCACCACCGGTGGCACGATCGACAAGATCTACTTCGACGACAAGTCGGACTACCAGATCGGCGATCCGCAGATCGGCATGATCCTGCGCGAGCTGGGCGTGACGTTCCGCTTCAACGTGATTCCGATCCTGCGCAAGGATTCGCTGCACATCAACGATGAGGACCGCGAGCTGATCCGCGCCACCATCGCCGCGCAGCCGACCCGGCACGTGCTGGTGACCCACGGCACCGACTCGATGGTGCAGACCGGCAAGGTGCTGGCGACGATCCCGGACAAGACCATCGTGATGACCGGTGCACTGAGCCCGGCACGCTTCCGCGGCTCGGATGCGGAGTTCAACATCGGCTGTGCGATCGGTGCGGTGCAGTCGCTGCCGAGCGGCGTGTACATCGCGATGAACGGGCGGATCTTCGACCCGCAGCACGTGCGCAAGAACGTGGCCGCGAACCGCTTCGAATCGGTCTGAGGAACAGCGTGCCGACCAAGGTCGGCACTCACCATGGCGCGGCGGCACGTACCACCGCCGGCCCCATGCAAGAACGCCCCGGCCTGGGCCGGGGCGTGCCCATGGAGAGGGACTTGGGCTCAGTACTGGGCGTTGAGGGTCACGCCCGAGAAAGTGCTGTACGCCTTCACCCGCACATACCAGGTACCGGCGGCCGGATTGTTCACCGTGCAGGTCTCGCTGTTGCCGCTCAGGTACGGACGGCAGGTGTACACCGTGTCGGTCGGCGCGCTGCCCTGGCGGATGTAGAGGTCGGCGTCACCGGTGCCGCCGCTGATCGCCACGCGCAGCTGGCTGCTGCCGGCCGGGACATTGACGGTGTAGCTGAGCGATGAACCACTGCTGGCCGACAGGCCGGTGACCGGCACATTGTTCTGCAGGACGTTGCCGCCCGGATTCGGAGTGCCGCCCCCGTTGATGGCCGCGGACACCGCAGCGTTGGCGTCGATGATCCCGGCACCGCAGCCACCCGAGCATGACCCCGGCAGCGGGCGTGCGGTGCTCTTGATGATGCTCTCGACCTGCGCCGGGCTAAGCGGGCTTGGCGCGACCGATTGCATCAGCGCAACCACGCCGGCCACATGCGGCGCCGCCATCGAGGTGCCGTTGTACGACGCGTAGCTGGCGCTGCCCGGCGTGGTGGTGCCGGTGTTGAGCGTGGACAGGATGCTCTGGCCCGGTGCCGAGATGTCGATGCCGGTGCCGTAGTTGGAGAAGCTGGCACGCGCACCGGCCGAGGTTGTGGCCGCCACGGCAATCACGTTCGGGCAGTTGGCCGGCACCGACGAGGACACGTTGGTGTTGCTGTTGCCGGCGGCGACCACCACGGTGGTGCCACGGCCGACAGCGCCATTGATCGCATTCTGGTAGGTGGTGGAGCAACTGCCGCCACCACCCAGCGAGAGGTTGATGACTTCAGCCGGGTTGGCATTGGCCGGCACGCCACTGACGGTGCCGCCGGAAGCCCATACGATCGCGTCGGCGATGTCGGAGGTGTAACCGCCGCACTTGCCGAGCACGCGCACCGGCACAACCTTGGCGTTGAACGCGGTACCGGCCACGCCGGTGCTGTTGTTGGTCACTGCCGCCACGGTGCCGGCGACGTGGGTACCGTGCCAGCTGGAGTTGGAGGCCGGGATGCCCGAGCCGCACTCGTTGGCGCCGTACCAGTCGCCTTCATCGTTCGGGTTGTTGTCGCGACCGCCACCATCGCGCGCCATCGCGGCGTCGCTGATGAAGTCGTAGCCGGGCAGGATGTTGGCGTTGAGATCGGGGTGGTTGGTGATGCCGGTGTCGATCACCGCCACGACCACGCCGGTGCCGGTCGACTTGTCCCAGGCCGGCTGCACGTTGATCGACGCATTGGAGGTACCGAAGCCCCACTGTTCGCTGAAGCGGGTGTCGTTCGGGGTCAGCGTCGCGCGCATGATCTGGTCGACTTCGACGTACTCCACGTTCGGATCGGCGGCCAGCTTGCGCATCAGCAGCTCCGATTCAGCCTGGTCGAGCGGGCGATCGGTCCTGACCAGGGTCGGGCCGACGGCCAGCTTGCGGACCTGCTGCAGGCCCAGTGCGCGGCCCTGGCTGCTGGCCAGGCCGGCGGCGGCATTCTTCAGTGAAGAGGCCAGTGCGGTGGTGTTGGCCACCGGCGCACTGCCGTCGCGGTACTTCACGATGAAACGCTGGTGGGTCGGCGCGGACTGCAGGCCGCTGAGCTGGACATCGCCGGCCAGCGCAGGCGTGGCCAGCAGCAGCGATGACAGAACGGACGCACCAAGGACCACCCACACTCGACGCACACGCGGTTGCGTTACCTGGGACATCGTATTTCCCTTTCTTGTGGTGTGAATGCCGGAATCGGCAGAAGCACCGGCCCGAACCCTGGGCTGGCTTGCATTGGCGAGGTTCGAAGTCCGGCGAGCCAGCGGATCCCCCTAACGATCCGCCGTGCAGATGACGCTAATGGCCGAAACCGGACACCACAAGATTTTCAGCGTCTTTTCAGCTAGATGAAATGTTCGTTCTGAGACTTTTCGGGTCAAGGGTTTGTGAAGGTGAAGGAACTTTCTCGCGTCCTGCACAGACCTGACTGGGCCATCACATGTCCCGGAATGACTTTGCCGACATCGGCGTCCGCCGATCCGGAGTCAAATCCTTTTTCACGCGGAAAGGGATCTGACCCCCTTGGCCTGAAATGCAGAAAGCCCGTCGCGGGGACGGGCTTTCCAGAAGCGCAGCCGGGCGCGGGCCCGGCTCTACGATTCGATGTGGGCGATCAGCCCAGCTTGACCAGCCAGTTGTGGCGGTCCGGCAGGCGGCCGTACTGGATGTCGGTCAGTTCCTTGCGCAGCGACATGGTCACCTCGCCGGCCGGGGCGTTGATGTCGCCCACCGAGAAGCCCTCGCCCTTTAGCTGGCCGATCGGGGTGACCACCGCGGCGGTGCCACAGGCAAACACTTCGCTGATCGCACCGGAGGCGACGCCGTCCTTCCACTCGTCGATGCTGACCTTGCGTTCTTCGACCTTCATGCCGCGGTCGCGGGCCAGCTGCAGGATGCTCTCGCGGGTAATACCCTCGAGGATGCTGCCGGACAGTTCCGGAGTGACCAGCGTGCCGTCCTTGTAGACCAGGAACACGTTCATGCCGCCCAGTTCTTCCAGGTACTTGCCCTCGACCGGGTCGAGGAACAGCACCTGCGAGCAACCCTGTGCCTGCGCCTTCTGCTGAGGCAGCAGCGAGGCGGCGTAGTTGCCACCGCACTTGGCAGCACCGGTGCCGCCCTTGGCCGCACGTGCGTATTCGGTGGACAGCCAGATCGACACCGGGGCAACACCCTTGGCGAAGTACGGGCCGGCCGGGCTGGCGATGACGTAGTAGCCGGCCTTGTGCGCACCGCGCACGCCGAGGAAGGCTTCATCGCCGATCATGAACGGGCGGAAGTACAGGCTCGACTCGTCGGCCGACGGCACCCAGTCGCTGTCGACGGCGATCAGCTGCTTCAGCGATTCGACAAAGATCTCCACCGGCAGTTCCGGCAGCGCCAGGCGCTGCGCCGAACGCTGCAGGCGACGGCCGTTGGCATCCGGGCGGAAGGTCCAGATCGAGCCGTCAGCATGGCGGTAGGCCTTGATGCCTTCGAAGATCTCCTGGCCGTAGTGCAGCACGGCCGCGGCCGGGTCCAGCTGCAGCGGGCCGTAGGCACGCACGCTGGCGTTGTGCCAGCCGGTGTCCTTGTCCCAGCGCACTTCCACCATGTGATCGGTGAAGTGCAGGCCGAAGCCCGGCTTCTCCAGGATCTTGGCGCGCTCTTCAGCGCTGCGCGGGTGGTCCGAACGGGTGACGGCGAAGCTGGGAATGGACTGGGACACCGGAGATTTCCTGTTCTGGTTGCGGGTATTGCCGGGCCCGCGTCACTGCGGGCCGTGGGTCAAAGCATGCCGGTCTCGAGCCGGGCCGCCTCGGACATCATGTGCTGGTTCCACGGCGGGTCGAACACCAGGTCGACGTCGGCCTCGGCCACCGTCGGGATCATTTCGAGTTTGCTGCGCACGTCGTCGACCAGGATCTCGCCCATGCCGCAACCCGGTGCGGTCAGGGTCATCTTCACATCGATCTCGCGCTTGCCTTCGTCCAGGTGCTTGATCTCGACCTCGTAGACCAGGCCCAGTTCGACGATGTTCACCGGAATTTCGGGGTCGAAGCAGGTGCGCAGCTGCTGCCATACCAGCTGTTCCACCTGTTCATCGGTGGCGTCGGCCGGCAGTTCCAGCGGTGCCGGCGCTTCCTTGCCGATGGCGTCGCCGTCCTTGCCGGCGATGCGGAACAGGTTGCCCTCGACGAACACCGAATAACTGCCGCCCAGCGCCTGGGTGATGTACCCATAGCTGCCGGCGGGCAGGGTCACGGTGTCGCCCTGCGGGACCATCACGGCCTCGCAATCGCGTTCGAAGTGGACAGGTTCGCTGCTACGGGAATACATGGGGACCGATATGGGGCCGTGGCCGGGGCCACGCAAGACGGCATTCTAGCCCAGCCGCCCTGCCGCCGCCGGTGCACTGCGGCAAACCACAGTATCCTGTGGGTGATCTTCAGGGAGCTTCGATGTCCTCCAATGCCGCGCGTGCCAGGACCGTGACCTGGCTCTGGCCCATCATGCTGTTGCTGGGCCTGCTTGTTGCTCCCCTCGCCTGGATGGTGCTGGCGCTGATGACCGGCCGGCAGGTCGGCTGGATGGCGGTCGTGACCGCCCTGGAACTGGTGTTCATGCTGCGCATGGGTACGCTGGGCCCGGGCCGGCTGCGCATTGCACTGGTCGTGCTGGGCACCCTGCTGGTGACCGCCGTCGCCAACTGGACCATCGCCAGCGCCTGGATGGGCGGCTCGATCGGGCTGGACCTGTGGGACGCGACCCTGCGGATGGGCCCGCACCTGGCCTGGACCCTGATCGCCCTCGCCAATGGCGCGGTGGAATGGCTGTGGCTGGCGCTGGGCGTGGCCGTGGGCGCCTGGCTGGCGCGCTGACCGCGCAGATCCACGTCACGCGTGGATGAGGGTAGCGCCGGGCCATGCCCGGCGAGCGCAGCGGTCCGCACGAAACGCCGCCGGGCATGGCCCGGCGCTACCGGTACGGCCTCAATGCCCGCCGTCGAGCGCCTTCAACTCGCTGACCAGCGAGGCTGCCGCTTCGGCACCATCGCCGTACAGCATGCGGGCGTTGTCGGCGTAGAACAGCGCATTCTCGATGCCCGCAAAACCGGTGCCCTTGCCGCGCTTGATCACCACCACGTTGCGCGCATTGACCACGTCCAGCACCGGCATGCCGTAGATCGGGCTGGCCGGGTCGGTGCGTGCCACCGGATTGACCACGTCGTTGGCACCAATCACCAGCACCACGTCGGTGTTGGCGAACTCCGGGTTGATGTCGTCCATGTCGGCGATCAGGTCGTAGGGCACACCCGCTTCGGCCAGCAGCACGTTCATGTGCCCGGGCATGCGCCCGGCCACCGGATGGATGGCGAACTTCACCTTTACCCCGCGCTGGCCCAGCCGCTGCGCCAGCTCCCAGATCTTGTGCTGGGCCTGCGCCACGGCCATGCCGTAACCAGGCACGATCACCACGCGTTCTGCGTAGGCCATCATCGCCGCGACATCCGACGCGTCAATCGGCTTCTGCGCACCGCTGATCGCCTGCGCTTCCCCGCCGGCGCCACCACCGAAGTTGGAGAACAACACATTGCGGATCGGCCGGTTCATCGCCTTGGCCATCAGCCGGGTCAGCAGGATGCCGGCGGCGCCGACCATCATGCCCGCGATGATCAATGCCTCGTTGCCCAGCACGTAGCCTTCGAACGACACCGCCAGGCCGGTGAACGCGTTGTACAGCGAGATCACCACCGGCATGTCGGCGCCACCGATAGGCAGCGTCATCAGCACGCCCAGCGCCAGCGCCAGTACGAAGAAGGCGACGATCGCCCAGGTGCTGAGCGTGCTGGCGGCGATGATCGCCAGCACCACCACGGCCAGCGCCACCAGCAGGTTCATCACCTGCTGGCCGGGCCAGGTCACGCGCTTGTCCAGGCGCCCATCCAGCTTGGCCCAGGCAATCACCGAACCGGACAGCGACACGGCACCGATCGCCGCGCCGACCACCGCCAGCAGCAGCACCGTGCCCGACGGCTGGCGCCCGGCCAGGTCGGCCAGCGCCTGCGCGCTCCAGTGGCGGGTATCGCGATGGGCCAGGAAGGCGTAGCGCAGCAGTTCCACCGCACCGATCGCCGCCGCCGAGCCACCGCCCATGCCGTTGTACAGCGCCACCATCTGCGGCATGTCGGTGATGGCGACCTTGCCGGCCGACCACCAGGCAAGGCCGGCGCCGAGCAACAGCGCCACCAGGATCAGCGGCACGTTGTGCAGTTCGGGGAGCAAGAAGGTCGCCACCGTGGCCAGCAGCATGCCCAGCCCTGCCCAGCGGATGCCGCTGCGCGCGGTCAGCGGCGAGGCCATGCGCTGAAGGCCCAGAAGGAACAGCGTGGCGGCAGCGAGGTAACTGGCCTTGACCAGCCAATCGAGCAGTTCGACGGTGCTGATGTTCAAGCCTGCGGCTCCTTCGGTTCGTCCTGGCCACCCTTGGGCGCGCTCGGCTTGAACATTTCCAGCATGCGCGCGGTGACCACGTAGCCACCGGCGGCGTTGCCGGCACCGAGCACCACGGCGAGGAAGCCCAGGGCTTTCTCCAGCGGCGTCTGCGCATGCCCCAGCACCACCATCGCGCCGATCAGCACGATGCCGTGGATGAAGTTGGAGCCCGACATCAGCGGCGTATGCAGGATCACCGGCACCCGCGAAATGATCACGTGGCCGGCGATGGCCGCCAGCATGAAGATGTACAGCGCCACGAACCCGTCACTCACTGGCAACGCTCCTGCTCTGTCTTCGTCGTCCCATCATAACCATGGGCTGAACCCCGCGTGCACCCGGCGTCAACCGAAGCGGCGCTCACGCGTTGTCGATGGTGACCCCGAGCGAGGAACCGTACCCTGTGCTGGTGAGCAGCCCCGTCCCCCCGAGCGCCGAGACCGATGCCCCGCCGGCATCGCTGGAGGCGTTCCTGGCCAGCGTCGGCCCGCGTGCGTTCCGCTTCGCCGAGGCCGGCCTGCGCCAGCGCGAAGACGCCATGGATGCGGTGCAGGACGCGCTGATGCGCATGCTGGACTACGCCGACAAGCCGGCGGCCGAATGGGCGCCGCTGTTCTGGAGCATCCTGCGCCGGCGCGTGATCGACGTGCAGCGCCGGCGCCGCTTCCGCCTGCCGTTCTGGCGCGACAACCAGGACGCGGAAGGCGGCGGGATCGACTGGGCCGATCCCGGCCCCGACCCGGCACAGGCGCATGAACAGCGCCAGCAGTACCAGCAGCTGGTGGACGCGTTGCGCCGCCTGCCCGCCCGCCAGCGCGAGGCCTTCACCCTGCGCGTGCTGCAGGACCTGGACGGGGCCACCACTGCCCGCGCCATGGGCTGCAGCGAAGGCGCGGTAAAAACCCATCTGGCACGCGCCCGGCAGGCGCTGCAGGATTATCTGGAGATCCACCCGTGAAACGCTCCCTGCCTTCCGACGACACCCTGCGCAGCCTGCATGCGCAGTCGCTGCAGGCGCTGTCGCCTGCAACGTTGGCCCGGCTGCGCCACGCTCGCCACGGCGCCACGGCCGTCCACCGGGGGCGCTGGCGCTGGTGGCTGGCCAGTGCATGCTCGCTGGTGGTGGCGCTGGGGATAGGCCTGCAGTTCACCGGCCATGGCACGCTGACGGGCCCTGCGCCGGCACCTGTGCTTGCCGCGGTGGAAGACAACAGCGCGCTCTACGACGAAAATCCCGATCTGTACCTGTGGCTGGGCGATACCGACCTGGCGATGGAGTGAATCATGCCCCGACTGCACACCCTGCCCCTGCTGATGACCCTGTTGCTGCTGCCGGCCGTCCCGGCGGTGGCGCAGAGCGCCGCGCCCGCCCCTGCCGCACGCCCTGCGCCGGCCGCACCGCTGCCGGCCTGGGAACAGTTGAGTGAAGCGCAGCGGGAGTCCCTGCTGGCGCCGCTACGCGACCGCTGGAACAGCGCCGATGCCGGCCAGCGCCAGCGCATGCTCTCGCACGGCCAGCGCTGGCAATCGATGAGTCCGGAAGAGCGCGACAAGGCCCGCCGCGGCCTGCGCCGCTTCGAGCACATGAGCCCGGAACAGCGCGAGCAGGCCCGCGCCCTGTTCGGCCAGATGCGGGGGCTGCCCCCCGCGCAGCGCGATGCCCTGCGCGAGCGCTGGTCACAGATGACGCCGGAACAGCGCAAGGACTGGGTGCGCGACAACCCGCCGCCGGCGAAGCCCCGGTAAGGCCAGATTCAATCCTCTGTAGCGCCGAGCCCACGCCCGGCTGCTTCATCGGGTCTGCGCAAGCCGAGCATGGGCTCGGCTCTACAGCATGCAGGTCAGGTCACGCCTGCCAGCGCGTCTTGGCCAGCAACTCGTCTTCCCAGTCGAAACCGAGCTGCCCTTCGCGCACGAACAGCGCGACGAAGTTGAGCAGGTTGCGCGCATACATCTCGCTGGCCTGGGTCGCGCCGCGGCTGGCCAGGCCCAGTGGGCCATCAATGGTCACGCCCTGGTGTTCGATGCACTGCCCCGGCTGGGTCAGAGCGCAGTTGCCACCGCTCTCGGCAGCCAGATCCACGATCACGCTGCCAGCAGCCATGCCCTCCACCATTGCCGCAGTCACGATCGTCGGCGCCGGTCGCCCCGGCACCGCTGCGGTGCAGATCACCACATCCACGCTGCGCAGGTGGTCGGCCAGGCGGCGCTGCTGCTCGGCACGCTCTTCATCGGTCAACGCGCGCGCGTACCCGCCTTCGCCCGCCGCGCTCACCCCCAGGTCGAGGAAGCGCGCGCCCAGCGACTGGATCTGCTCGCGGGTTTCCGGACGCACGTCGAAACCTTCCACCTGTGCACCGAGACGCCGGGCAGTGGCAATGGCCTGCAGGCCCGCCACGCCGGCACCGATCACCAGCACCTTGGCCGGACGCACGGTGCCGGCAGCGGTGGTCAACATCGGGAAGAAACGTGGTGCGCGTTCGGCGGCGATCAGCGCGGCCTTGTAACCGGCCATGCCGGCCTGCGAACTAAGTACATCCATCGCCTGCGCACGGGTGGTGCGCGGCAGCTGCTGCAGCGGGAACAGCTGCAGGCGACCATCGGTCGCCAGCGCGGCCAGCGCCGGATCGCTGGCCGGGGCCAGCAGGCCGACCACGCTGGCGCCGGGCTTGAGCTGTTCCAGCACCGCCGCAGGGGGGGCCTGCACGCACAGCAGGATGTCGATCTCGGCCCAGCGGCCCGCGTCGAAGACGCGTGCACCGGCATCGTCATAGGCGGCGTCGGTGAAACCAGCGGCCAAACCCGCGCCCGCCTCATACCAGACGGCAATGCCCATGGCCCCGAGCTTGCGCGAGGTTTCCGGCGTCAGCGCCACGCGCCGTTCGCCCGGCGCGGTCTCCTTGATCCCCAGCAACGCCACGGCCATGCAGGTCCCCGCTGATCGGTGAGTTTTCCCGATCCTAGCAGGCGGCCACGGCTCAGTGCAGCGTTGCGCTGCCCGGGTCCAGCCGATCGATCACACCCTGCATCGCGCTGTCGAAGGCGCCATCGTCAACGTGGGCACGCAGGCGGCCCAGCCGCACCATCACCGCCAGTTCTTCCGGCGAGGCCACGCAGAAGCGCACGCCACGACGGTTGACGAACAACAGGCGCGAGGAAATCGGGCTGACCCAGGACAGCTTGCCGGCCTGGACCTTGCCGTCCTTGTCGACGAAATCCAGCCAGTTGCCGATTTCCATGCGGCGGAAGCGGTCGGCATCGGCGTTGTCGAAATCGTCGGCGTCGATCTGCCCGCCGAGCTCGACCGCTGGCGATTCAGCCACCGGCGGTACCGGCAACGCGACCTGCGGCAGCTCCGGCAGCGCGCGCTGCAGCTCCGGCCGCGATTCGGCAATGCCCTGCAAGGTGTCATGCAGGGCATCAATGGCGCCGGTGGCGGCATCACCGTGCACGCCAACGCTGCCGAACACCTTGGCCAGCGCCGGCTGCCAGGCCTGCAGCCATGGCTTGCCGACGATCTGGCGGCGCGCCTCGGCCACTTCCTCCAGCAGGCCGTCGGCCAGGCTCAGTGCCTCGGCCACCGACGCGCCCTCCTCGCCCTCGCGCAGCAGGGCCAGGGTCAGGTGGTGCTGCCACGGCTGGCGCAGGAACTCGGCGATGGCCGGCGGCAGGGAGGCATCGCCGATGCGACGGTCCAGTTCGGCACCTGCCCGGCTGCGGGCCATTTCCAGCTTTTCCTGGCCACGCTGCGTTTCGGCGGCGCGCCGCTCGGCGATTTCCACGCGGCGGCGGTGCTGCACGAGGAACTCGCGGAATTCCTCTTCCAGGGTCAGGAAGATCGCCAGGTTCTCGTTGAACTCGGCCACCAGCCGTTCGATGATCTCCTCGACCTTGGCCATCAGCATGCGCTCGGCCTGGCTCTCGCCGGTGTTGCCCTCGCAGGCCTCCGCCAGCGAGTTGAGCAGCTTGCGCGCCGGATGGGTCTTCTGCACGAACATCCGGCGGTCGAGCATCGCCACCTTGACGAAGGGCACCACCAGGCGGCCGATCAGCTCGCGCGAGCGGCCTTCCAGTTCGCGCTCGTCCAGCATCACGTCGAACAGCATGCCCACCAGGTCGATCGCATCCTCGTCCTGCGGGTCCAGCCGGGTCTGGCCCGGATCGACGCCCAGCCGGGTCGCGCTGGACAGTACTTCACTCTTCAACCGCTGCGCCAGGGATTCGCCGTCCTCGCCGATGGCCGCGCGCAGGGTGGCGCTGGGCGTGGCCTGCAGCAGTGACAGCACCGACATCATCTCGCGCTGGCTCAACGGGCGATGCTGGCCGACCGCGACCTGCGCGGCCGAGGTGGCATCCTCGCGAACGTGACGGGTCTGCTGCAGCAGCTCATGCAGGGCCTCCAGCAGCATGCCCTGCTGGCCGGCATACGCCTCGCCGTTGCCGGCATCGTCGCCCCCGAGATGCTGCTGCATGTGGCCACGGCGCTCGGACCAGCGCGCGGCGAAGCGCTGCGCCCAGGCCGGCGCGGCCTGCTCATCATCGCTGAACTCGGATTCCAAGCCCGCCGCGTGGCGCGGCTCGACCAGATCATCCGCCCCCGCCGCCATGCGCGGGTCGGGCGCGGCCGACAATGGACGCCGCGGGGCCCCCACCTGCGACATCACGCCAGCGGCGGCCAGCTGCTCGTCCAGCTTCTCGTAGATGCGGCCCACCGGCGCGCGCAGGTCGCGCTCGCATAGCTTGATCAGCACCAGGTGCACTTCCGGCGCCAGCTCGCAGCCGGCAAAGGCCTCGTGGATGGCCACGCCCAGGTGTTCGGGGCTGACCGGGTTGTGGTCGGCATCCAGCTCGGCGCCGCCGATCAGGCGGCCCAGGCGCCGGTCCAGCCGCGCCAGCACCGGCTTGAAGTCGCGCAGCAGCACGGTGGCGAAATTGCGCACCGCCAGCCGCGATTCCAGTACATGTTCGGCCAGCAGGCTCAGGCCATCTTCGGCAGGACCGGACAGGGTCGCCTCGGCCGACAGCGGCTCGCCGCTGGCGAGCGCGTCCCAAGCCCGCTGCAGATGGCCGGCGAAGGCACCGGCGATGTCCTCGCGGCGGCGGCGCAGTTCACGCATCGCATCCAGGAACAGCAGCTGCGACGAACCGGCATTGCCGGCGCGGTCGAACAGTGCGTCGTCGAAACGCGCCAGTGCGGCCCCGAAAACCTGGCACAGCGCGGGCAGGACCATGTCCCGGGCACGCTGCAACTGGACCGGGTCACGACCCGGCGATCCCATCGGTGTGGGCGCGCTCATCATTCGGGAAGGCTCCCCACCTTCTCTGGTACGACAGTCAGCATGGACATCGCGGCGGCCGGCACACCCCATGTACCGGTACGTCGATGGTAGGCCGGCCAGCCCGTCACGGACAGTGAAACAGTCCTCACTTCAAACCTCATGACCGGCGGCCCGGCAAGATGGATATCGTAAGCCGTGCAAGGCCCACGAGGCGAGAGCAGGCGGCCGTCCCTTTCCCGCCAGTGGCATGATGTTCATCACAGTTTGGTATTCAGGGGCTGGACGCGACCCAGACGGCGTCTTCGACCACCCCGACTATAATCAAATGCCCGTGATGACCGGTTCAGACTCCATGCCCGACCCCACTGCCCTGCTTGCCCTGGATGCCCGCCGCTCGGTGCCCTCGCGGCAATTGGGCGAGCCCGGCCCGGACCCGGCAACCCTGCAGCGCATGCTGGCCTCGGCCGTACGCGTGCCCGACCACGGCAAGCGGGTACCGTTCCGCTTCCTGAAGATCGCCGGCGATGCACGTCACACTCTGGGCAACTTCCTGGCCGAGCGCAGCCGCCAGCGCGACCCGCATGCCGGCGAGGCGGTATTCGAGAAGGACCGCCAGCGTTTCAGTCATGCCCCGCTGGTGATCGTGGTGGTGGCCAGCCCGCGACCGGACCCGAAGGTCCCCGAACAGGAGCAGCTGATGACCGCCGGCTGCGTCTGCTTCGCCCTGCTGCAGGCCGCACAGGCGCTGGGCTTCGGCGCGCAGTGGCTGACCGCCTGGATGGCCTTCGACCCCGCCGTGCACGCCTATCTGGGCCTGGCCGAGGGCGAGAGCGTCGCCGGTTTCATCCATATCGGTACGCCGAAGGCCGCCGTGCCCGAGCGCGAGCGTCCGGACCCGGCCGCGCTGCTGCGCGACTGGGCGCCGCCGGCATGAGCCTGCCGGCACCGCCGCCTTCGCTGTACCTGGTCGATGCCAGCATCTACGTGTTCCGCGCCTGGCACTCGCTGCCGGACCAGTTCCAGGACGCGCAGGGCTGGCCGACCAATGCCGTGCACGGTTTCGCCCGCTTCCTGCTGGACCTGCTCGAGCGCGAGCGCCCGCAGCACATCGCCATCGCCTTCGATGAAGCGCTCGACAGCGGCTTCCGCCACCGCCTGTACCCGGCCTACAAGGCCAACCGTGATCCGGCACCGGAAGCACTCAAGCGGCAGTTCGTGCACTGCAAGGCGTTATGCGCGGCGTTGGGCCTGGCGGTGCTGGCGCACCACGAATACGAGGCCGACGACCTGATCGGCAGCGCCCTGCACGTTCACCGCAGCAGCCATCGCGGCGTGATCATCTCCGCCGACAAGGACCTGTCGCAGCTGCTGGCCGACCATGACGAGCAGTGGGACTATGCGCGCAACCAGCGCTGGAACGTGGCCGGGGTGAAGGCGCGGCACGGCGTGCACGCGCACCAGATTGCCGACTACCTGGCGCTGTGCGGCGATGCGGTGGACAACATTCCCGGTATCAGTGGCGTGGGCAGCAAGTCCGCCGCCGTGCTGCTGGCCCATTTCGGCAGCATGGATGCACTGTACGAACGCCTGGACGAAGTGCCGTTCCTGCGCCTGCGCGGCGCGGCCCAGATGGCGGTGCGCCTGCGCGAGCAGCGCGAGCATGCCCGGCTCTGGCGCCAGCTGACCACCATCGCGCTGGACGCGCCGCTGGAAGGCAGCCAACCCGGCCTGCTGCGCCAGGCGGCCGACCCGGAACTGCTCGGTGGCCTGTGCCAGACCCTTCGATTCGGCCCGATGACCCGCCGCCGGCTGTTCGATGCCGCTGGCGTGGCCGACCCTCTTCCCACCCACAGCGAGCCCGCATGAGCCAGCGCAATACCGAAGCCCCGCGTGTCGTCTATGAAGGCAAGTACCAGCGCATGGTCGTGCGCGGTACCTGGGAATACAGCGAACGCACCCACGCCGGCGGCCTGGCGGCGATCATCATCGCCGTCACCCCGGAGGACAAGGTGCTGTTCGTCGAACAGTTCCGTGTACCGCTGCAGGCCCCCACCATCGAGATGCCGGCCGGCCTGGTCGGCGACATCCACGCCGGCGAATCGATTGAAGTCTCGGCCGTGCGCGAGCTCGAGGAAGAAACCGGCTGGACCGCTGATCACGCCGAAGTGCTGATGATCGGCCCGACCTCTTCCGGCGCCAGCAGCGAGAAGATCGCCTTCGTGCGCGCCACCGGCCTGCGCCGCATCGGCGAAGGGGGTGGCGACGACAGCGAGGACATCATCGTCCACGAGATTCCGCGCAGTGAGGCAGCGGCCTGGCTGGTGCAGAAGATGGGCGAAGGCTACGAGCTGGACGCCAAGCTCTGGGCCGGGCTGTGGATGATCGAGCATCACCTGGACGGACGCCCGCGTGGCTGACGCCGACCTGCATGCGCTGCCGGCGCTGCTCGGCGCCGACGACCCGGCGATCTACACCGTCCACCAGCCGCAGGGCGCGTCGCCGTACCTGCTGCTGGCCGACCACGCCGGCCAGCAGGTGCCGCGTGCCCTCGCAGGCCTGGGCTTGCCGCAGGCCGAACTGGACCGCCATATCGGCTGGGACATCGGCATTGCCGGCACCACTCGTGCACTGGCCGAACGGCTGGATGCCTGGGCGATCGAACAGACCTATTCGCGGCTGCTGATCGACTGCAACCGCCCACTGGCCTCGCCCACGCTGATTCCGGAGGTGAGCGACCACACCGTGGTGCCCGGCAATGCCGCGCTGTCGGCGGCGCAGCGGCAGCAGCGCATCACTGCGATCCACGCACCCTACCACGCCCGCATCGATGCGGAACTGGACGCGCGCCGCGCTGCCGGCCGCCCCACCCTGCTGGTGATGATGCACAGCTTCACCCCTGTGATGAACGGCGCGCAGCGACCGTGGCACGCCGGCGTGCTGTACCACCAGGACACGCGCTTTGCGCATGCCCTGCTGCAGGCACTGCGCGATGAAGGCGACCTGGTGGTCGGTGACAACGAACCGTATTCGGTCAGCAGTACCAGCGACTACGCGGTACCGGTGCATGGCGAAGGGCGCGGCCTGGTGCACGTGGAACTGGAGATCCGCCAGGACCTGATCGCCGATGCCGCCGGGCAGCAGGCGTGGGCAGAGCGGCTGGCGCGGATCTTCAGCGCGTTGCAGCCGCAGTTGCTGGCGCTGGGTTGAATGCGCGTGGATCCATTCCGGATCGGTAGTGCCGGCCGCTGGCCGGAAACCTCAGGGTAGTTGGATCAATGTGTTTGCCGGCCAGCGGCCGGCACTGCCCAGGCGCGGCACATCCACCCACGGCAGCGCCTTCAATCATGCCTCGTTGGCCGGGCAGACGGTGGCGGCCGATTCGGCCGGCGCCGGGCGCAGGCCCAGCGCGATCACCACGCCGAACAGTGAAAACAAGGCGGCACCGTATTCGGCGCGCACCAGCCCGGCCAGTGCACTCGGCGAACCGGCTGCACCCGCATGGGCATTGGCCACCATCACCAGCACCGCCAGGCCCAGCGCACCACCGATCTGCTGCGCGGTCGCCGCCATGCCAGATGCAACACCCTGCTGTGCGGACGGCACGCCCTGCCCGGCCACGATCCACATCGAGGTCCAGGTCATGCCCTGGCCGATGCTCAGCACTACCACGCCGGGCAGCAGCGGCCAGAAGTTCGAGGCGTGCGGGAGTGTTGCTGCGACCCAGGCGATGCCAACGGCACCGGCCAGCTGGCCGAGCACCAGCACCTTGCGTGCACTCCAGCGCTTCAGCGCCCACTCCGCCAGCTGGATGCCGACCGTGCACACCGCCGTCGCCGGCAGGAAAGCCAGGCCGGCCTGCAGCGGGCTCCAGCCGTAGCCGTCCTGGAAGTACAGCGCCATGAAGTAGTACTGCACTCCATAGCTGCTCATGAAGGCGAAGGTCAGGCCCAGTGCCGCGCGCAGTCCGGGCAGCCGCAGCAACGCGAACTGCATCAGCGGATCGCGGCTGCGCTGTTCGATCTGCACGAACGCCACCAGCAGCAGCACCGACAGCAGCAGGCAGCCCAGCGTGGCCGGCGCAGTCCAGCCCCACTCCGGCCCTTGCACGAGGGTAGTGACCAGCAGACTGCCGCCGGCAGTGACGGTGAGGCAACCGGCCAGATCGAAGGAACGGCCCTGCAGACGCGGGCCATCGGCCGGCAACCACGCGCCCGCAGCGACCGCGCAGGTGGTGGCCAGTGGCACGATCACTGCCAGCACCGCCGGCCAGCCGAACGCCTGGGTCAGCACGCCACCGAGCAGCGTGCCCAGCGCCAGGCCCACCGCGCTGGCCATGCTCCAGATCGCAAGTGCGCGGTTGCGCACCGGACCTTCCGCATACAACGTGTTGATCAGCGCCAGCGTGGCCGGGAACAGCAGTGCCGCGCCGATGCCCTGCGCCGCACGCGCGATGATCAGCAGGGTGGCGTTCGGCGCCAGCGCGCCGAGCAGCGACGCCAGTGCGAACAGCAGCATGCCCAGCCGGTAGAAGCGGCGACGGCCGATCAGGTCGGCGGCACGGCCCCCCAGCAGCAGGCTGCCGCCAAAGGCCACGGTGTAGGCACTGACCACCCATTGCAGCTGCTGCGCGTTGATCTGCAGCGCGCGGCCCATGTCGTGCAGGGCGACGAAGATGATGGTGGCGTCCAGGGCGATGATCAGCTGCGCGGTGGCCAGCAGGGTCAGCGCCCAGCGCGGGTATTTGAGGGGAGGCATCGACGCTCCGGTGCTGTGGGGGAGCGCAGTCTCATTGATGCAGAGCTATCAATAAACCCCTTTCCGTCCATATCTGTCATGATTTTCAGCATGAATGGAACCTCGATGGACCTCAATGCCGTGCGCATGCTGGTGCAGGTGGCCGAAGCACGCAGTTTCACCGTCGCCGCCGGGCAACTGGGCCTGAGCCAGTCAGGCCTGTCGCGCGCGATCAGTCGGCTGGAGGCCACGCTCGGGGTGAAGCTGCTGCAGCGAAACACCCGCAACGTGGCACTGACCCCGGATGGTCGTCAGTTCGTCGATCAGGTCGCTCCGCTGCTGTGCGGTCTCGAGGACGCCGAACGCCAGTTGGCCGACCGTCCGTGCACGCCCTCGGGCACCCTGAAGATCAGTGCGCCCTCGATGTTCGGGCGCAAGGTGCTGGTACCGCTGCTGGGGCCGATGCTGCAGCAGCACCCGCAACTGCAGGTGGAAGCCGTGCTCAACGACCGCCTGGTCGATCTGGTCGAGGAAGGTTTCGATGCCGCGCTGCGCACCGGCGTCATCGCCGACCAGCGCATCGTCGCGCGGCCACTGCGGCCGCTGCGCTGGGTGACGGTGGCCAGCCCGGACTACCTCGACCGCTGTGGCGCGCCCGACGATGTGGCCGCCTTGCGGGATCACGCCTGCCTGGCGGTGCGCAACCTGCGCAGTGGCCGGCTGGTGGACTGGCAGTTCCTGCAGGACGGGCAACTGCGTGAGGTCACACCACCGACGCGGATGGTGTTCGACAGCGGCGATCCGCTGGTGGAAGCGGCCATCGCCGGTATCGGCATCGTGCAGGTGATGGATTTCGCGGTGGCCGACGCGCTGGCCGACGGCCGGTTGCAACGCGTGCTGCAGCCGTTCGAGGGCCGCAGCCGTGCGCTGTCGCTGATCTACCCGCCGTCGCGCCAGCACTCGCCGAAGCTGCAGGTGCTGGCCGACGCGTTGCTGGCCGGGGACTGGTAAATCCACGCCATGCGTGGATGAGGCCGGTAGCGCCGGGCGATGCCCGGCGCTGATGGTGAAGCATTGCCGGCCAGCGGCCGGCACTACCGATCAGGCGAAGCTATCGGTGGCGCGCACCAGCGCATCCACGTTCTCGGCCTCGAACGCCGAATGGCCCGAGGCCGGGGTGATTTCCAGCTTCGCCTTCGGCCACACCTTGGTCAGGTCCCAGGCGTTGGCCAGCGGGCAGACCACGTCGTAGCGGCCGTGCACGATCACGCCCGGGATGTCGGCGATGCGGTGCGCGTCGCGCAGCAGCTGGTCTTCCACCTCGAAGAAACCACCGTTGACGAAGTAGTGGTTCTCGATGCGGGCAAACGCCAGCGCGAAATGCGGGTCTTCGTGGCTGTTGATGAAGTCATCATCGACATGCAGGAAGCTGGTCGCCCCTTCCCACACCGCCCAGGCCTTGGCCGCTTCCAGGCGGGTGGTTTCGTCGTCGCTGGTCAGGCGGCGGTGGAAGGCCGAGATCAGGTCATGGCGCTCCACCGGCGGAATCGGCTTGAGGTAATGCTCCCACGCATCCGGGAACAGGCGGTTGGCGCCTTCCTGGTAGAACCATTCCAGTTCCCAGCGACGCAGCATGAAGATGCCGCGCAGGACCAGTTCGGTCACGCGCTGCGGATGGGTTTCGGCATAGGCCAGCGCCAGGGTCGAACCCCAGCTGCCACCGAACACCTGCCAGCGATCGACCTTCAGGTGTTCGCGCAGCTTCTCGATATCAGCAACAAGGTCCCAGGTGGTGTTGTCCACCAGATCCGCGTGCGGGGTGGAACGGCCGGCACCGCGCTGGTCGAACAGGATGATGCGGTACTTGGACGGGTCGTGGAACTGGCGCATCTTGTCGCTGCAGCCGCCGCCCGGGCCACCGTGCAGCATCACCACCGGCTTGCCGTCCGGGTTGCCGCACTGTTCGAAGTACAGCGTGTGGCGGTCGTCGACCTTCAGGGTGCCGACGTCGTAGGGGGTGATGGCGGGGTACAGCGTACGCATGCTTGCAGCTCCAGGGTGATGCCCTGCCGGGGCAGGAGAACCTCCATTCTAGGCCGGACGCCGGCCCAGGGTGATGCGGTCGCGCTGCTCCAGGTCCTGTGCGGTCTGCACCTCGACAAATCCCGCCGCGTCGAACAGCGCACGGATCGCCGCGCCCTGGTCCCAACCGTGCT
This sequence comes from Stenotrophomonas sp. YJH_SMC_20, assembly GCF_059367845.1. NCBI lineage: Bacteria > Pseudomonadati > Pseudomonadota > Gammaproteobacteria > Lysobacterales > Lysobacteraceae > Stenotrophomonas > Stenotrophomonas sp. YJH_SMC_20. Next base: position 41,420 of record NZ_JCAFRG010000005.1, read on the forward strand.
CGATCAACAGCCAGCCCTCGGGCCGCAGGTGGGCCTGGCCACCGTCGACGATACGGCGGATGTCATCCAGGCCATCCGGACCCGAGGCCAGTGCGGTGGCCGGCTCGAAGCGCAGGTCACCCTGCTCCAGATGCGGATCGTCGCTGGCGATGTACGGCGGGTTGCTGGCAATCAGATCAAAACGCGCGCCCTGCAGCGGCGCATACCAGTCGTGCCCGCCTTCGGCGAAGCGGACGTTGCGCAGATCATGGCGGGCGGCATTGCGCGCGGCCACGGCCAGCGCGCCCGGGCTGGCGTCGGTGGCCAGCACCTGCGCCTGCGGCCGTTCGCTGGCCAGTGCCAGTGCGATCGCACCGCTGCCGGTACCGAGGTCGGCCAGCTGCAACGCCTGGTCCGGCGGCAGTCGCTCCAGCGCCAACTCGACCAGCAGCTCGGTTTCCGGGCGCGGGATCAGCGTGGCCGGGTCGACCTCCAGGTCCAGCGTCCAGAAACCGCGGCGCCCGGTCAGGTAGGCAACCGGCTCACCGGCCACGCGGCGGGCCAGCAAAGCTTCGAAGGCGGCCTGGTCATTGGCGGCCAGCGGATCGGTGGCATGCGCGAACAGCCAGCTGCGCGGGCGGTCCAGTACATGCAGCAGCAGCAGTTCCGCCTCGTGGCGGGCGTCGCTGCTGCCCAAGCGAGCACTGGCGTCGGCTACGACCTGACGCAGGGTGGGTTGGGCTTGAAAGGACATGCTGCAATTGTAGAGCCGAGCCTGTGCTCGGCCGCTTCTGGAGCAGCCGAGCACAGGCTCGGCTCTACAAAACCGGAATCCGTTCAGGTTCCGCCGGGCGGGATAAGGAGGGACTATCGGCCCCAAGCAGCGGTCTGCCGAGATTTCCCTTGTCACACAGGCAATTGCAGGATGGCGATGGCGAGGTTCAGTGTCTGCTAAGGGCCATTCGATAGACTCCATCTATCGAATAGATGCAATCAATGGATTGTTCTTATCGCGAGCGAATGGGTAACCTAGCTCCTGTCGATTCACCCACTCCCCTTCACCAAGAGGAAAAATGATGTCCCTCATCAATACCCAGATCCAGCCGTTCGAAGCCAACGCCTACCACAACGGCGAGTTCATCAAGGTTTCCGACGCCAGCCTGAAGGGCCAGTGGTCCGTCCTGATCTTCATGCCGGCCGCCTTCACCTTCAACTGCCCGACCGAGATCGAAGACGCCGCTGACCATTACGCCGAGTTCAAGAAGGCCGGCGCCGAGGTCTACATCGTCACCACCGACACCCACTTCTCGCACAAGGTGTGGCACGAGACCTCGCCGGCCGTCGGCAAGGCCCAGTTCCCGCTGGTCGGCGACCCGACCCACCAGCTGACCCGCGCCTTCGGCGTGCACATTGAAGAAGAAGGCCTGGCCCTGCGCGGCACCTTCATCATCAACCCGGAAGGCGTGATCAAGACCCTGGAGATCCACTCCAACGAGATCGCCCGTGACGTGTCCGAGACCCTGCGCAAGCTCAAGGCTGCCCAGTTCACCGCCGCCAACCCGAACCAGGTCTGCCCGGCCAAGTGGAAGGAAGGCGAGAAGACCCTGACCCCGTCGCTGGACCTGGTCGGCAAGATCTAAGCCCTACCGGCCTGCCGTGGCCCCACGCCACGGCGCGCCCTTCATCCCCGTGCCGGTCCCCACGCCGGCGTGGGGGTGAACCCAAGACAGCCAACGCTCGCCCGCCTTGGCCAGCCAGCCCCTTCCACGGTCGCTGTCTTGGGTTCACCCCTACCCCCAGCTGGTCCGCTACCTTCTACAGCGGTGCCACGCCCCCTGTTTGCCTGAAGCCAGGAGATGACCCGATGTTGGACACCAACCTGCAGTCGCAGCTGAAGACCTATCTGGAACGCGTGACCCGCCCGATCCAGATCACCGCGCACGCCGACGATGGCGCCAAGTCGCAGGAAATGCTGGACCTGCTGCAGACCCTGGAGAGCCTGTCGGACAAGATCTCGCTGCAGGTGCTGCGCGATGGGCAGGGCCGCGTGCCGTCCTTCGACCTGGGCACCCCGGGCCAGGACATCCACCTGACCTTCGCCGGCCTGCCGATGGGTCACGAGTTCACCTCGCTGGTGCTGGCCCTGCTGCAGGTCGGCGGCCACCCGTCCAAGGCCACCGCCGAGCTGATCGAGCAGGTGCAGAACCTGGAAGGTGAATACAAGTTCGAAACCTACTTCTCGCTGTCCTGCCAGAACTGCCCGGACGTGGTGCAGGCGCTGAACCTGGCCGCGGTACTCAACCCGCGCATCCAGCACGTGGCCATCGATGGTGCGCTGTTCCAGGACGAAGTCGAGAAGCGCGAGATCATGTCGGTGCCGACCGTGTACCTCAACGGTGAAGTGTTCGACCAGGGCCGCATGACCCTGGAGCAGATCGTGGCCAAGCTGGACACCAATGCCAGCAAGCGCGATGCCGAGAAGATCGCCGCCAAGGATGCTTTCGACGTACTGGTGGTCGGTGGTGGCCCGGCTGGCGCCGCAGCGGCGATCTATGCCGCGCGCAAGGGCATCCGTACCGGCATCGCTGCCGAGCGCTTCGGTGGCCAGGTGCTGGACACCATGGCCATCGAGAACTTCATCTCGGTGAAGGAAACCGAAGGCCCGAAGCTGGCCACGGCGCTGGAACAGCACGTGCGCGAGTACGACGTGGACATCATGAACCTGCAGCGTGCCAGCGCGCTGGTGCCGGCCGGCGAAGACGGCCTGGTGCAGGTGCAGCTGGAGAACGGTGCGGTGCTCAAGTCCCGTTCGGTGATCCTGTCCACCGGCGCACGCTGGCGGCAGATGAACGTGCCGGGCGAAGACCAGTACCGCAACAAGGGCGTGGCTTACTGCCCGCACTGCGATGGCCCACTGTTCAAGGGCAAGCGCGTGGCGGTGATCGGCGGCGGCAATTCCGGCGTGGAAGCGGCCATCGATCTGGCCGGCATCGTGTCGCATGTAACCCTTCTGGAGTTCGATTCCAGCCTGCGTGCCGACGAAGTGCTGCAGAAGAAGCTGCGCAGCCTGGCCAACGTGACGGTGCTGACCAGCGCACAGACCACCGAAGTGCTGGGCGACGGCAGCAAGGTCACCGGCCTGGTGTACAAGGACCGCATCGGCGGCGATGCCCACCGCGTCGAGCTGGAAGGCATCTTCGTGCAGATCGGCCTGCTGCCCAACACCGAGTGGCTGAAGGATGTGGTGGCGCTTTCGCCGCGTGGCGAGATCGTCATCGATGACCGCGGCCAGACCAACCTGCCGGGTGTGTTCGCTGCTGGCGATTGCACGACGGTGCCCTACAAGCAGATCATCATCGCCATGGGCGCCGGTTCCACCGCCGCACTGAGCGCGTTCGACCACCTGATCCGCTCGTCGGTGAGCAACAGCAGCGGTGCCGTTGCTGAAGCGGCCTGATCCACCGTTCCCAGATCACCGGGAACATTGTCTGCCTGTCGGGTAACCACGCCGTCAGCCGGTCCGTTACCCCTGGGGTGTAAGGATGAACCTACGTGATCTGAAGTACCTGGTAGCCCTGGCCGACCACAAGCATTTCGGCCGGGCTGCCGCCGCCTGCTTCGTCAGCCAGCCCACGCTGTCGACGCAGATCCGCAAGCTGGAAGAAGAGCTGGGCCTGCCGCTGGTGGAACGCGCACCGCGCAAGGTGATGCTGACCCCGGCCGGTCAGGAAGCGGCGGCACGGGCGCGGGTGATCGTGTCCGAAGTGGAACAGCTGAAGGAAGCCGCGCGACGCAGCCGCGATCCGGAAGCCGGCACGGTGCGCCTGGGCATCTTCCCGACCCTCGGCCCGTACCTGCTGCCGCATGTGATCCCGCGCATCCGCGAGCGCTTCCCGGAGCTGGAACTGCTGCTGGTCGAGGAAAAGAGCGACGTGCTGCTGGACCGCCTGCGCGAAGGCAAGCTCGACGCCGCACTGCTGGCCCTGCCGGTGATCGACGACCAGCTGCATGCCGAATTCCTGTTCGAGGAGCCGTTCCTGCTGGCTGTCTCCGGGCGCCACCCGTTGGCCCGTCGCGAACATCTGGACGTGCAGGAACTGGCGACGCAGAAGCTGCTGCTGCTGGAAGACGGGCATTGCCTGCGCGACCAGGCGCTGGAAGTGTGCCGCCTGTTCGGCGCCAATGAGAAGTCCGAATTCCGCGCCACCAGCCTGGAAACCCTGCGGCAGATGGTCGCCGCCGACGTCGGCATCACCCTGCTGCCAAGTCTGTCGGTGCAGCCGCCGGTGCCGCGCTCGAACAACATCCGCCTGCTCGATTTCACCGGCGAGGGCCGTCCCAGCCGCCGCATCGCCATGATCTGGCGCCGCAGCTCGGCCATGAACGACTTCCTGATGGAGCTGGCCGACCAGTTCAAGCGCCTGCCGCAGGCGCTGTTCACCTTGGATGCGCTGAACGCCACGTCCGATGCGGCATCCCTGCCCGGCCCCGCGCTGAACGGCTGAGCCCCCGCAGTACCGGCCTGGAATTGGCAGGAGTCGATTCCGGCCGCATTTGTCCCCACAATACAGACAGGCGGCGCCAGCAGGTGCCGCCTTTTGCATGGCCTTCAACCAAGGAGCTTCACCATGAGTACCGCCAGCGGCCTGCCGCCGTCGATCACCGTTTCTACTTTCGACATGGACCGCCTGGACGCCATGCTCGAATCCCCCGCGCTGAGCCAGACGCCTGCCGCGCTCGCGCTTGCTGAAGAACTCAACCGGGCCACCGTGATGGCACCGGACCAGATTCCCGAAGGCATCGTCATGATGCATTCGCGCGTGGAATGCGAAGATGAAGTGTCGGGCGAAAAGCACGTCCTGACCCTGGTCTTCCCCCGCGAAGCCAACGTCGATGAAGGCAAGGTCTCCGTGCTGGCCCCGGTCGGCAGTGCCCTGCTCGGCCTTTCGATCGGCCAGAGCATCGACTGGAACGCGCCCGGTGGCCGGAAGCTGCGCCTGCGCGTGACCGCGGTCCATAACGACCGCCCCTGATTACCGCTGCGCACCGCGCGCGATTCGATTCCCTTGCACCAGGAGCCGCAATGAGTACCCCGTCCAAACTGTCCCAGCTGCGTGAACTGTCCGTGGTCGTCGCCGATACCGGTGACTACGAGGCGATCAAGCGCCTGCAGCCGGTGGACTGCACCACCAACCCGACCCTGGTGAAGAAGGCGCTGGACCTGCCGGTCTACGCCGAGCTGATCGAACGCGAACTGGCCTGGGGCCGCCAGCAGGGTGGCGACCGCGAAGCCGTGGTGCACGCGGTGGCCGACCGCCTGACCATCGGCGTCGGCGCGCTGCTGAGCACGCTGGTGCCGGGCCGGGTGTCCACCGAGGTGGATGCCGACCTGGCTCACGACACCGCTGCCACCGTGGCCAAGGCCCGCCAGTTCATCCAGATGTACGCCGATGCCGGCGTGCCGCGCGAGAAGATCCTGATCAAGATCGCCGCGACCTGGGAAGGCGTGGAAGCCGCACGCATCCTGCAGGCCGAGGGCATCGACTGCAACCTGACCCTGATCTTCAACCCGACCCAGGCGCTGGCCTGCAGCGAAGCCGGGGCGTTCCTGATCTCGCCGTTCGTCGGCCGCATCCTCGACTGGTACGTGGCCAACGGCCAGACCCCGGCCACCATCGACGAAGACCCGGGCGTGAAGTTCGTGCGCGGCGTGTACGCCGAATTCAAGCGTCGCGGTTCGCCGACGGTGGTGATGGGCGCCTCGTTCCGTTCGACCGCGCAGATCGAAGCACTGGCCGGCTGCGACCGCCTGACGATCTCGCCGGACCTGCTGGAGAAGCTGGACGCCGACCACGGCGAGCTGCCGCGCAAGCTGGTAGCCGGTGCAGCCGATGGCACGGCGGTGACGCCGATCGATGCGGCGAAGTTCGCGGCGGATCTGGCGGCCGATCCGATGGCCACCGAGAAGCTGGCGACCGGCATCGAGGCGTTTGCCAAGGATCTGGAAGCACTGCGCGATCGGATCCGCGCGGCACTGTGATTCCGGCCAACGGCTGAGCCCCTCGTGGCGGGTCGGTTGGTCGCGAAAGGCATGAAGCAACAGCCGTGCTGGGTCGGGCGGGTTGGGTTCGCGGGAGACGCCGTGAATCCATCCCTGGAGGCTTGGCCGCCGCATCCATGCGGCGGACACTCCCGCGAACCCAACCCGCCCGCCCTCTGACAGTTTTCTGTGGCCGCCCGCCACGGAAGAAAGAAAGAAGAGCAAAAGCGGGTCGCGCGCTTCGCTTGCTCGGAGCCGAGCATGGCTCGGCTCTACAAGGGCAATGCAGAACCAAACAAAAAGGACGCGGCGAACGCCGCGTCCTTTTTGTTTTCCATCAGTTCGTCAGTAACCCAATGCTTTTTCCCACTGTCACCGGGAAACTGTCGGGGGTGGGGCGGTGTGGGTTGGCAGGACCGTTGGCGCCATGGATGGCGCCATCGAGCCCCCAGGGGTGAGGGCGCTTTGCTTGCGAAGCACTGCTTCGCAAGCGCCCGAACGCACAGCCGCCAGCGGCTGGGCCGGACCGCGGAGCGGGGTTCACGGCGTGTCCTGCCAACCCACACCGCCCCACCCAACAAGCAGCAACCCAGAGCCGCTTTGGCTTTGGCTTTGGCTTTCAGCCGTTGACGTTGCCCGCCGCAGGCGGACCACCGCGCGTCAGCGCGGCGCCTCCACATCCAATCCGATCGGGCAGCTCACACCGGTGCCGCCGATGCCGCAATAGCCGTTCGGATTCTTCGCCAGGTACTGCTGGTGGTAGTCCTCGGCGTAGTAGTACGCCGGTGCCGGGTACACGATCTCGGTGGTGATCGGGCCGTAGCCGGCCGCATCCAGCTGCGCCTGGTAGGCCTCGCGACTGGCCAGCGCGGCCTTGTACTGGCCCTCGTCGGTGGCATGGATCGCCGAACGGTACTGGGTGCCGGTGTCGTTTCCCTGGCGCATGCCCTGCGTCGGGTCATGGCTTTCCCAGAACAGCTGCAGCAGCCGTTCCAGGCTCACCACCGCCGGGTCGAACACCACCTGCACCACTTCGGTGTGGCCGGTCAGGCCCGAGCAGACCTCTTCATAGGTCGGGTTCGGGGTAATGCCGCCGGCATAGCCGACCGAGGTGCTGTACACGCCCGGTTCGGTCCAGAACTTGCGCTCGGCGCCCCAGAAGCAGCCCAGCGCGAAACGGATCTGCTGCAGGCCGGCGAAACGGTCCTTCAGCGGATGGCTGTTCACGAAGTGCTGGTTGCTGTGCAGCGGCAGCGGTTGGTCACGCCCCGGCAGTGCTTCTTCCGGGCGCGGCAGGCGCTGCTTGAAGGCGCCGATGCCGAGGATGCCCTGGCCAATTCCCAACATGATGCGCTCCTACGCCGGAAGGCCGGCAATGTCGTCTGCATCGGAAATGGGGTCGGACGGGGCCTGGCCCAAGTCCAGCGCCGCTACGATGTCCTCGGCCTGCGGCCGCGCCGCATCGGGGATGCCGACCCGCAACACGCCAAACAGCGGCAGCTCGCCCATCCCGCCCAGCAACTGCTCTCCGAACACAAACGCGGGGATACCGGCGTCTTCCAGGGCGTGCTTGACCAGATGGGCGTCGAACAGATTGTCGGCCTTGTACACGATGTGCATGCGGCGGCTCCTCGGGACAAGGGTCCAGCATACGCCTGGGGGCTGAATGGTGGAGAGGGCGGGATCCGAGAGTTGCCGGCCAGCGGCCGGCACTACCGGAAGACGCCTGGTAGTGCCGGCCGCTGGCCGGCAACCCCGGCAGTTCTGCCCGGTACGCGCTAGACTGTTGGTCTTTCTGCCTTTCTTTTCGCCGACTCATGTCCGAGCACACACCCGCCAGCCCCGAGACCCCCGCCGACAGCCACGAAAAGCGCGATTTCATCCGCCAGATCGTGCGCGAGGACCTGGCCAGCGGAAAGCACCAGGCGATCAAGACCCGCTTCCCGCCGGAACCGAACGGCTACCTGCACATCGGCCATGCCAAGTCGATCTGCCTGAACTTCGGCATCGCCGGCGAATTCAGCGGCGTCTGCAACCTGCGCTTCGACGACACCAACCCGGCCAAGGAAGATCCGGAGTACGTGGCCGCGATCCAGGACGACGTGCGCTGGCTGGGCTTCGAGTGGAACGAGCTGCGCCATGCTTCGGACTACTTCCAGGCCTATTACCTGGCCGCCGAGAAGCTGATCGAACAGGGCAAGGCCTATGTCTGCGACCTGTCGGCCGAGGAAGTGCGCGCCTACCGCGGCACTCTCACCGAGCCGGGCCGCCCGTCGCCGTGGCGCGACCGCAGCGTCGAGGAGAACCTCGACCTGTTCCGCCGCATGCGCGCCGGTGAATTCCCGGATGGCGCACGCACCCTGCGCGCGAAGATCGACATGGCCAGCGGCAACATCAACCTGCGCGATCCGGCGCTGTACCGCATCAAGCACGTCGAGCACCAGAACACCGGCAGCGCGTGGCCGATCTACCCGATGTACGACTTCGCCCACGCGCTGGGTGATTCGATCGAGGGCATCACCCACTCGCTGTGCACGCTGGAGTTCGAAGACCACCGCCCGCTGTACGACTGGTGCGTGGACAACGTCGATTTCGCCCATGACGATGCGCTGACCCAGCCGCTGGTCGATGCCGGCCTGCCGCGCGAAGCTGCCAAGCCGCGCCAGATCGAGTTCTCGCGCCTGAACATCAACTACACGGTGATGAGCAAGCGCAAGCTGATGGCGCTGGTCACCGAACAGCTGGTGGACGGCTGGGACGACCCGCGCATGCCGACCTTGCAGGGCCTGCGCCGCCGTGGTTATACCCCGTCTGCAATGCGCCTGTTTGCCGAGCGCGTAGGCATCAGCAAGCAGAATTCGCTGATCGACTTCAGCGTGCTGGAAGGCGCACTGCGCGAGGACCTCGACAGCGCCGCCCCACGCCGCATGGCGGTGGTCGATCCGGTCAAGCTGGTGCTGACCAACCTGCCGGAAGGCCACGAAGAGCTGCTGACCTTCAGCAACCACCCGAAGGACGAGAGCTTCGGCAGCCGCGAAGTGCCGTTCGCACGCGAGGTGTGGATCGACCGCGAGGACTTCGCCGAAGTGCCGCCGAAGGGCTGGAAGCGCCTGGTGCCGGGTGGCGAAGTGCGCCTGCGCGGCGCCGGCATCATCCGCTGCGACGAAGTGATCAAGGATGCCGATGGCACCATCACCGAGCTGCGCGGCTGGCTGGATCCGGAATCGCGTCCGGGCATGGAAGGCGCCAACCGCAAGGTCAAGGGCACCATCCACTGGGTCAGCGCCGTGCATGGCGTGCCGGCCGAGATCCGCCTGTACGACCGCCTGTTCTCGGTGCCGAACCCGGATGATGACTCGGAAGGCAAGACCTACCGCGATTACCTCAATCCGGAATCGCGCCGCACCGTCACCGGCTATGTCGAGCCGGCCGCGGCCAGCGCCGCACCGGAGCAGTCGTTCCAGTTCGAACGTACCGGCTACTTCGTCGCCGACCGCCGCGACCACACCGAAGCCAAGCCGGTGTTCAACCGCAGCGTGACCCTGCGCGATACCTGGTCGGCCTGAGGACCTGCGCGGGCGCCAGCATGGCGCCCGCACGCCATCGACAATGATCACCGCCCTCTCCGTCCTGTTCTGGTTCATCTCGCAGCATCCGCTGCTGACGTTCTTTGCAGCGATGGTGCTGGCCGGACTGGTCTCGTGGTGGCGGCGCTTTCCGGGCTACGCCATCGTGGTGTTCCCGCTGGCGATGCTCAACATGTTCCTCGGCCACTTCCTCAACGCCACCTTCCTCAACGTGGTGGGCGAGCGTGGTGAAGCGGTGATCGTCAAGGCCGAGCGAACCAGTTCCACGCTCAACGAACAGTACATCTGGCGCTACGAAGGGGTGCTGCATACCGCCGAGGGCCGCGACGTGGACGTGGTGTTCTACACCAACACCGCTTCGCTGTGGCCGCTGGAAAACGCCATCCGCATCCCGGCGCGCGACCAGCCGTTCGTGGTCAAGTACACGCCGGGCTTCCCACGCAACTTCGTCATCCTCACCAACGAATCCCCGCACGGCATCGCCCAGGCCCGTGCCAGCGCGCGCGAGCGCGTGGAAGTGGCGGCGCGCAAGCTGCATTTCAGCCCCGGCAATGCCGATTTCCGCGCGGACTATCGCCGCGAGCTGGAAACCTGGCTGCGCGACCACGGCAACGATCCGCAGCAGCAGCCCGACGCGCAGCGATATCGCGCCGACCTCGACGCGCTCGACCATTAGATTTTCCAGGCCCTGCCTGGATGTTCCACCCCATCCACCGACAGGCCTGACATGACCACGACCTCCGCTGCCCTCCTCCCGCTGCTGCAGCAGGTCCTTCAGGACGCCGGCACCGCCAGCCGCGTCGACGGCAACGCGCTGCTGCTGGACAGCGGCCTGCGCCTGACCCCGCATGCAATGGCCGCACACGCGCGCGACAACGGTGGTTGGCAGACCTCCACCGTCATTGAAAGCCAGCATCCGCAGTTGTTCGCCGATGGCCTGTTCGAGTACCAGCACGCAAATGGTGCCGATGAGCAGGCATCGCTGTTGTCCGGCTTCCAGGCCTGGGCCCGGGTGGACCTGGTGACCCTGCAGACCGCGATCGGCGCCCAAGACGCGCAGGGCCTGCCGATGATGGGCCTGACCTATCCGGCCGGCGCTGACGGCCAGGAACTCGAACGCACCGTGGTGCTCGGTCCACTGGCGCATTACCGCGAGCATGAGATGGACACCGGCCCCCGCAGCGAAGACGATCATGGCTCCTGCCCCTGCTGCCTGTTCACGCGCAGCATCGATGCATTCGATGCGCTGCTGAAGACGCGTTCTTTCCTGGCCATCCGCCTGTTCGCCTCGCGCGATGCCGATGGCCTGTGCGAGGCTGATTGCCGGGTCAACGGCCACGACTTCGCCGCCGCCCTGCCCCTGCTGCGCGCCTACGCGGCCAGCTGGCCGCAGGCAGGGCTGGAATTCCGCAAGCAGTACGTGGTGGTCCGCACCGGCTCGCCAGGCTGACCCACGCCCACACCCGATACAGGCCGGTGCGGCTACACTGCGCGCCGGTTCCCCAAGCAACCGCACTTTTTTCCATCCCACACGAGGCACCCCCGCGATGCTGTACGCGCAAGTCCACCTGACCCTTCCCGCCTGGATCCACGACCAGATCGACCTGGATCGTCGATATCCGGGCGACGAGGCCAAGGTCGCGCTGGCGATCGAGCTGTCGCGGCTGAACGTCGAGCACGCCAGTGGCGGCCCGTTCGGTGCGGTGGTGTTCGGCCCGGACGACAAGGTCATCGCCGCTGGCGTGAACCGGGTGATGCCGCACGCGACTTCGCTGGCGCACGCCGAGAACATGGCCTACATGCTGGCCCAGCAGCGCCTGCAGACCCCGCGCCTGAACGCGGTGCTGTCGCCGGTCACCCTGGCCACCAGTTCGCAGCCATGCTGCCAGTGCTATGGCGCTACCGTGTGGGCCGGCATCGACCGCCTGCTGATCGGTGCCAGTGCGGCCGACGTCGAGGAACTGACCCCGTTCGATGAAGGCCCGCTGCCGGCCGACTGGGTCGGCGAGCTCAACAAGCGTGGCATCGAAGTGGTGCAGGGCTTGGACCGCGACGCCGCGCGCAGCGTGCTGCGAACCTATGGGGAAAGCGATGGCGCCCGTTACTGAGACCGGCATCGGCCTGCTGTGCCTGTGCCGGCAGGGCTTTGAACCCGAGCTGGCCGGCGAGCTGCAGTTCCGCGCCGGTGAAGCCGGTTTCGCTGGCTATGCGCGCACCCAGCGCAATGACGGCTATGTGCTTTTCATGTGCGACGACGCTGCAGCACTGGCGCCACGCCTGCGCTGGCGAGAACTGATCTTCGCGCGGCAGAAGCTGGTCGTGCTGGCCGAGCTGCCGCAGCTGGACCCGAGCGATCGCATCACCCCGATGCTGGAGGTGCTGGCCGATGCGCCGCGCTTCGGCGACCTGTGGGTGGAGCACCCCGATTCGGACGCTGGCAAGCCACTGTCCGGGCTGGCGCGAGCCTTCGGCAATGCACTGCGCCCGGCGCTGCGCAAGGCCGGCAAGCTCACTGATAAGCCAAACAACCGCCTGCCGCGCCTGCACGTGGTGTTCGTCGACGGCACCCATGCCTTCGTCTGCGTGGCCGACCCGGCCGACAGCGCGCCGTGGGCACTGGGCATCCCGCGCCTGAAGCTGCTGCCCGAGGCGCCTTCGCGTTCGGCACTGAAGCTGGACGAAGCACTGCTGACCCTGCTGACGCCGGAAGAACGCGAAGCACTGGCCAAGCCCGGCATGCGTGCGGCCGACCTGGGCGCCGCCCCCGGCGGCTGGACCTGGGTACTGACCCGCCAGCACATGCACGTGCTGAGCATCGACAACGGCCCGCTGCGCCAGCACGTGCTGGACACCGGTCTGGTCGAGCACCTGCGCGCCGATGGTTTCCACTGGCACCCCGAACAGCCGCTGGACTGGATGGTCTGCGACATGGTCGAGCAGCCGCGCCGCGTGGCCGAACGCATGGCCACCTGGTTCCGCGAAGGCTGGTGCAGGCACGCCATCTTCAATCTGAAGCTGCCGATGAAGAAGCGCTGGGACGAAACCCGCCTGTGCCTGGACCTGTTCCAGGACCAGGCCGGCAAGCCGCTGGTGGTACGCGCCAAGCAGCTCTATCACGACCGTGAGGAGATCACGGTATTGGCCTCGCCGCTGCGCTGAGGAACATGCCCGCCGGGCATGGGCCCGGCGCTACCGAGGAAGGGAACCATGCGATACCACTCGCTCACCATGTTGATCACCCTGCTGGCCGCCGCACCTGCCATTGCCCAGCAGCTGCCGCCCCCCCCTGCGCAGAGCCAGCCGCTGGGCCCCACCGGCGGCGCGATCCGCCAGCAACCGCTGGATGCTGGCCGGGTCAGCGGCAGCGTCGAGATTGCACGACCGGCCGGCGAGGCACAGGTGACCGTGCGTTCGCTGGAACCGAGCAGCGTGGTCGGCCAGTACCGCATCCACTTCGCCGCGCTGGATGTGAACGGCGATGGTTTCATCAGCCGCGAGGAAGCACAGGCCAACCCGGCGCTGGCCGACGAATTCAATTCGCTGGACCGCAGGCACCGCGGCAAGCTGGACCGCACCGACCTGGCCGGCTGGCTGGTGGATTGAAAAAGGGGACGGAGGGGATTAAGTCGTATGTGCACAAACGACTTAATCCCCTCCGTCCCCTTTTTGCTTCAGACCCCGGCGGCGCGCTTCCAGAACGCCTGCACCAGCGGCGGCCATCGGCCGACGCAGCCCAGCGCACGGCCCCGGGCCAGAGTCAGGTGCATTTCGTCGTTGGAGAACAGGCGGTTGATCGCATCGAAGCTGTAGGCGGCGATGTGGTTGTCGCTGCGCCGTTCGCGTGCCCAGCGCTGCAGGCGCTGCGGCGACAGCCGCGGCTGGCCGCGGCGCTCGGCCGACGGCACCAGCCACTGCTGCAGGGCAGCGACATCGCGCAACCCCAGGTTCACGCCCTGCCCGGCCAGCGGATGCACCACATGTGCGGCATCGCCCAGCGCCAGCACGCGGCCGGCGACATAGTGACGGGCCAGCTGGCGGCGCAGCGGGAACGCCGCACGCGGCGAGGCCAGACGCAGTTCGCCCAGGCGCGCCGCGAAGGCGCGGGTCAGTTCGCGGTTGAAGCTGTCCTCGTCCAACGCCAGCACGCGAGCCGCTTCATCCTCGGGCAGGGTCCAGACGATGGAGCTGCGGCGCTCGGCCACCGGCAGCAGCGCCAGCGGCCCGCCCGGCAGGAAACGCTGCCAGGCCGTGGCCTGGTTGGAAAGATCGCTGTCCACGTAGGCCACCACGCCACGCTGGTGGTAGTCATGCTTTTCAACCTCGATCCCGGCCAGCTGGCGCAGGGTCGATTCGGCACCGTCGGCGGCCACCGCCAACGCCGCTTCCAGGCGGCGACCGTCATCCAGGCGCAGGCGCACGCCATCCTCGTCCTGCTCCAGTGCTTCCACCCGTGCCGGGCAGTGCAGCTGCACGCCCGCCGCCGGCAGCGCCGCCCACAGGCGGTCCTGCAGCAGGCCGTTCTCGACGATGTAGCCCAGTTCGCGACGGCCGAAGCGATCGGCATCGAACAGCAGATCTTCGCCACCGGCCGCATCCCACACCTGCATACGCCGGTAGGGCCAGGCACGGGCCTGGGCGATCGCCGGCCACACGCCGAGGCGGTTCAACAGCTGCACGTTGTCGGCGGCAAAGGCGAACACGCGCAGGTCCGGTTGCGCAACCTGCCACGGCGCGGGCTCACGACCTTCCACCAACGCCACCGACAGGCCGGCATCGGCCAGCGCCAGCGCGCACGCGGCACCGACCACGCCACCGCCGACGATGGCCACATCCAGGCGCGCGCGGCGGCTCATGCGGTTTCTCCACGGCACAGCCGCGGTACTTCGCCACGGAAGCCCATCGCACCACCGACCAGCATCGACTGCACCGAGGCGCGTTGTGCGGCCACCAGACCGAGGCTGCGCAGCGGCCGCATCAGTGGCGCCGGGTTGCTGGTCAGCCGTGCCAGGCCGCCGGAGAACGCCACCGTCTGCCGGCGGTCTTCCTCGCGGCGTGCAACATAGGCCTGCAGCAATGCATCACTGCCGGCATCCTCATGCGCATTCTCCAGCAGTTCGGCCAGGGTCAGCGCATCGCGCAGGCCCAGGTTGAAGCCCTGCGCACCCAGCGGATGGATGGTCTGCGCGGCATTGCCCAGCAGCACCGTGCGTTCACCGGCCAATGCGCGCGCCAGCACCTGGATGAGCGGATAAGCGCTGCGTGGACCGGATTCGAGCAGGCGGCCGGCACGCCAGCCGATCGCGTCCTGCAGGCGCTGCAGCCAGGCCGCATCGTCCAGCGCCATCACCGCATCGGCCTGATCGCGGGCCACGCCATGCACGGTGCCGAAGTGGCGGTCACCGCGCGGCAGCAGGGCGGTCGGGCCGGTATCGGTGAAGCGCTCCCAGGCCGTGCCATCCGGCGCACGCTGGCTGCGCACGCGGGCGACGAACAGGGTCTGCTGGAAATCATGGCGGTCGACCTCGATGCCCAGCGCGCCACGCACGCCGCTGGTGGTGCCATCGGCGCCCACCACCAGACGTGCCAGCAGCACGCGTTCACCCGCCTCGTCAGCCACCCGCACCTGGCGGTAGCCGTCCACCACCTCGCCCAGTCCCAGGAACCGCATCGGCCGATAACGGCGCAGGCGCGGCAGCTCCTGAAGCCGCGCTTCCAGCGCCTGGCCGAAATCGCGCGCGACCACCACCTGGCCGAACCACGGCCGGTCGTAATCGGCCGCTTCGAGCTGCACACGGCCGAAATCGCCGGCACGACTGACATGGATGCGCCGGATCGGGCCCGGTGCCATCGCCAGCTTCTGCATCACCCCCAGCGCGGTCAGCGCATTGACGGTGGCAGCGGCGAAACTGAGATTGCGCTGGTCGAACACCGCAGGCAGCTCGCCGGCCGGGCTGGCCTCGAGCAGGCCCACGTCGCGGCCCAGCCGGTCCAGGGCGATGGCCAGGCTGGCACCCACCAGGCCACCACCGACGATCAGCACGTCATGTCGTTCACTCATGTGTTCATGATACGCGCTCGCCCCGACTGTACGCCGAACAAGCGGCGCCTGCGCCAACCGGCGCGGCGGGCTAGAATGAAACCTGAATCCGCTCCGGGCCCGCTGCCATGTCCGCCACCGCCAACCGCGCCTTCGTCCTGTCCGTCCTCGTGCTGTTGCTGGCGGCGACCCGGGTCAACCACTTCGCGGCCATTCCGGATGCCTCCTGGGCGGTGTTCTTCATCGGTGGCTTCTATCTGGCCACGTGGACACGCTGGGCGTTTCCGCTGCTGATGGTGTTCGCCGTGCTGGTGGACTGGATCGTGATCCGCAGCAGCGGCCTGGATTTCTGGCAGCACTACTGCGTGTCGCCGGGTTACTGGCTGCTGCTGCCGGCGTACTTCTCGCTGTGGGCCGGCGGCATGCTGCTGGGCCGCAACTACCAGGGCGCACGCTGGCCGGTGCTGGCCAAGGGTGCGCTGCTGCTGGTCGCGTCGGTGGCGATCTGCCACCTGCTGGCGCAGGGCGGCTTCTACTGGACCAGCCGTAACGTGGCCGAGCCGACGCTGGCCGGCTGGGCACAGAACTACGCGCAGTGGTTCGGGCCCTACCTGCGCACTACGGCGATCTATGTGGCGCTGGCCGCTGCCCTGCAGCTGGCCGTGGAGCAGGTGTTGAAGCTCCAGCAGGCCCGCCGCGACATCCGCCACTGAGCCGCGCGCCATGGGTCATCGCCTCTCGCGCATTTACACCCGCACCGGCGACGACGGCAGTACCGGCCTTGGCGACGGCCAACGCGTGGCCAAGGATGACGCCCGCGTGGCGTCCTTCGGTACCGTCGACGAGGCCAACGCCGCGCTCGGCCTGCTGCTGGCCGCGCCCCTGCCCGAGGATGTACGCGCGCTGGTGGTGCATCTGCAGCACCAGCTGTTCGATCTGGGCGCCGAGCTGTGCATTCCCGGCCACGCCGCGATCCATGCCGCCGACGTCTCGGCCTTGGAGCAGCAGCTGGACCATTACAACGCCAACCTCCCGATGCTGAAGGAATTCATCCTGCCGGCCGGCGGCGAAGCTGCCGCGCGCTGCCATCTGGCCCGCACCATCGTCCGCCGCGCCGAGCGCGAGACGGTCACCCTGGCCCGCCACGAGGCCGTCCGCAGCGAGGCGCTGCAATACCTCAACCGGCTGTCGGACCTGCTGTTCGTGCTGGCCCGGGTGCTGGCCCGCGCCGACGGCCATGGCGAAGCGCTGTGGCAGCCACAGCAGCGCCAGCGCTGAGTCGGCACGATGCTGGTCTATTCCCACCCGTCCTGCCTGCTGCATGACCCCGGTCCCGGCCATCCCGAATGCCCGCAACGGCTGCAGCAGGTGCTGGACGCGCTGCACACCGCCTTCCCCGGCCAGCTGGACTGGCGCGAGGCGCCGCCGGCGAAGTTCGGCGAACTGACCCGGGTCCACGACAGCGCCCTGCTCGACTTCGTGCTGCAGCCGCAGACCGCACCGCTGCGCCAGCTGGACATGGACACCTGGACCTCGCCGGGCTCGGCCAGCGCCGCCGTGCACGCCGCCGGTGCCGGCGTCGCCGCAGTCGATGCGGTGATGCTGGGCGAGGACCCTCTGGCCTTCTGCGCGGTACGCCCACCGGGCCACCACGCCACCAGCAGCACCGCCATGGGCTTCTGCCTGCTGAACAACATCGCCATCGCCGCCGCCCATGCCCGCGACCGCCATGGCCTGGAACGGATCGCGGTGGTCGATTTCGACGTGCACCACGGCAATGGCACCCAGGACATCTTCCAGCATGACGCCCGGGTTTCGTACTACAGCACCCACCAGGCCGGGCTGTTCCCCAATTCCGGCCTGCGCCGCGACCGCGGTGCCGGCAACCTGATGAACATCCTGCTGCCGCCGGGAAGCGGCGGCTTCCGCTTCCGCAACGTCTGGGCCGACGAGATGCTGCCGGCCATCGACGACTTCCGCCCGCAGCTGCTGCTGATCTCGGCCGGCTTCGATGCCCACCTGCGTGATCCACAGGCGGATCTGATGCTGGAGACCGACGATTTCGCCTGGATCACCGGTGAGCTGCACGCGCTGGCACGCCGCCACGCGGCTGGCCGGGTGGTGTCGATGCTGGAGGGCGGCTATGACCTGCAGGCCCTGGCCGAGTGCAGCGTGGCCCATGTCCAGGCCCTGCTTACGCCATCCGCCGGCACCTCCGCCGGATGAACCCGAACCGGCAGGCTCCGGCGTCCTTCATTGCCCCTATGCAAGGGATGGGGCAAGCTACCGTCCGTTTTCGCCCGAATCCGAACCGCGTGCGCCGAGCCCTCCGCCTGCTTCCCCTGCCTCTGAGCATCGCCATCAGCCTTCCGGCAATGGCTGATGATAAGCCGCTCAACTGGGGCCTGTGCCCGGCCACCGACGTCATTCCCGCGTTCACCGACGCCCCCACGCCGGTCCCGGGCCAGGACAAGGCTGCCGCTGCGGCCGCCCGCGAGAACCAGCCGACCGACATCGAAGGCGACCAGCTGCTGGGTACCACCACCGTGCCGCAGTACGAGGGCAACGTGGCGCTGCGCCGGGGCGACCAGTTCGTCGGTACCGACAAGCTCAGTTTCGACACCGAGACCGGCAACTACATCGCCGACGGCAATGTCCGCTACCAGGACGGGTCGATCCGGATGGTCGCCAAGCGCGCCGAAGGCAACCAGGAAAGCGACACCCACAAGATCACCGACATCAAGTACCAGCTGGTGTCGCGCCGCGGCAACGGCGATGCCGAGTCGGTCGACCTGCAGGGCGCGGTCGGCCAGATGCACCGCTCCACCTACACCACCTGCGACCCGTCACAGCCGGTGTGGAAGCTGTCGGCGCCGCAGATCGAAGTGGACAACGACGAGGGCTTCGGCACCGCCCGCAACGCCGTGCTGCGGATCGGCAAGGTGCCGGTGCTGTGGGCGCCGTACTTCAAGTTCCCGATCGATGACCGCCGCAAGACCGGCCTGCTGTTCCCGCAGCTGGGCATGTCCGGGCGCAACGGATTCGACTACGCACAGCCGATCTACTTCAATCTGGCGCCGAACTACGACGACACGTTGACCCCGCGCTACATGAGCCGGCGCGGCCTGCTGCTCGACAACGAGTTCCGCTACCTCTACAACGGCGGCCGTGGCGAGGTGCTGACCAGCTACATGCCCAACGACAGGCTGCGCGACCGCGACCGCGGCCGGGTGATGTTCGACGGCTACCACAACGTGAACAGCCACTGGCAGGCCCGCGCCAACCTGGCCTGGGTCAGCGACGAGCGCTATGTCGAGGACTTCGCCAACCGCCTGGTGGGGGTGACCGCCTCCAACCTGCAGAGCACCATTGGCCTGTACGGTACGGGCACGAACTGGACGGCCGGCATCATGGCCGACCGCTGGCAGCTGACCGACTACACGCTTGACGAGAATGCCCTGCCCTACAACCGCCAGCCGCGGGTGTATTTCAACTGGAACAAGCCGATGCGGCCATGGCTGGAAACCGGCCTGTACGCCGAAGCGGTGAGGTTCACCCACGACGACGTGAACCTCAAGTACGGTGCCGATGCGGGCCCGGACCTGCAATACACCCGCACCGGCCAGACCGTGCGCGCCTATGGCGGCTCCCGCCTTGACGTCAAGCCGTACGTTTCCTTCCCCATCAGCGGCGCGGCCTGGTACATCACGCCCACCCTGGCGTACCGCTACACGGCCTACCAGTTGGACCGGGGCCTGGCCGACAGGATACGCAGCACCGTTCTGGCCTCGGAGGGCGTGGACCCGACCACCGCCACCCCGGAACAGCTGCGCGGCAACACCTCGCCCAGCCGCAGCCTGCCGATCGGCAGCATCGACGCCGGCCTGTTCTTCGACCGCGAGACCAGCATCCGCGGCAAGTCCTTCCTGCAGACGCTGGAGCCGCGCCTGTTCTACCTGCGCACGCCGTACCGCAACCAGGACGAACTGCCGATCTTCGACACCCGTGACTTCACCTTCAGCTGGGGCCAGCTGTTCCGCGATTCGCGCTACACCGGCGCCGACCGCCAGAACGATGCCAACCAGCTGACCCTGGCACTGAGTACCCGTTTCATCGACCAGACCACCGGCAAGGAGCGGTTCTCGGCCTCGATCGGCCAGATCCAGTACTTCGACGAGTCGCGGGTGACCGTCACGCCGGGCGGCGCGCCGGTGGAGAAGGGCAAGTCGGCGTGGATCGCCGACGGCAACTACATGATCAACGACCGCTGGACCCTGGGCGCCACCTACCAGTGGGACCCGAAGTACAAGCGCGAGGATCTGGCCAGCGTCCGCGCCCGCTACCTGATGCCCAACGATGGCGTGATCAACCTGAGCTACCGCTACCGCATCAACGCCGGCGCCCCGGCGACGGCCAACAAGCATGACCGCACCCTGCTGGAGCAGGCTGACCTGTCGTTCCTGTACCCGCTGAATGCGCGCTGGAGCCTGGTCGGTCGCTATTACTACTCGCTGCAGGACAAGGAGCCGCTGGAAATCATCGGCGGCGTGCAGTGGGACAGCTGCTGCCTGGCCGTGCGCGTGGTCGGCCGCCGCTACGTCCGCAATCGCGAGGGCGAGATGAACAATTCCATCCAGGTGGAGTTCGTCCTGAAGGGCCTGAGCTCCATCGGCCAGGACACGGACCGCACCCTGCGCCGTGCTATCCTCGGCTACAACCGCGACGACCTCTATCTCGTGCCGCCCAGCAACACCGGGGTGACCCGCGATGACTACGATCCGAATCAGATCCCATGACCAAGCGCTTCCCCGTTCTTCTCGCCTCCCTGCTGGCGGTGTCCAGCGTGTCCGCCCCCCTGCAGGTGCTCGCGCAGGAGGCGCAGCCGTTGGACCGCATCGCCGCCGTCGTCGACGAGGACGTGATCCTGCAGAGCGAGCTCCAGCGTGCGATCGCCAACATCAAGGCGCAGTACGCCGGCCGTGAAAACCAGCTGCCGCCGGAAGACGTGCTCAGCCGCCAGGTGCTCGAGCGACTGGTGCTGGTCAAGCTGCAGGTCGCCCGCGCCCAGGGCAGCGGCATCCGCGTCAGCGACCAGGAGCTGAACCAGGCGATGAATGCCATCGCCCAGCAGAACGGCTCGGACCTGGATGCACTGCGCCAGCGCCTGGCCCACGACGGCATCGATTTCAACGATTTCCGTGCTTCGGTGCGCGATGAAATCACTGTGCAGCGCCTGCGCCAGAGCTTCGCGCAGAGCCGCATCAGCGTCAGCGAGGGTGAAGTGGACGCCGCGCTGAAGCAGCAGGCCACGGTGGGCAACCAGTACCACCTGGCACACATCCTGATCGCCCTGCCCGACGGCTCCAACGCCGACCAGATCGCCACCGGCCAGAAGAAGGCCGAGGGCGTGAAGGCCCTGCTGGACAAGGGTGAGCTGGACTTCAACGCTGCCGCCGTGCGTTATTCGGACAGCCCGAACGCGCTGGAAGGCGGCGATCTGGGCTGGCGCAGCCTGGATGAAATCCCGCAGGCCTTTGCCCAGCTGATGGAAAAGATGAAGCCCGGCGAAGTGGTCGGCCCGATCCGCGGCCCCAGCGGCTTCCAGTTGCTGAAGCTGGTGGAAGTGCGTGATGCCAGCGCCGCCAGCGGTGGCGCGCACACGGTCACCGAATACCACGGCCGCCACATCCTGGTGCGCGTGGACGATCACCAGACCGACGCTGCCGCCAAGGCCAAGATCGATACCCTGCGCGCCCGCATCGCCGGCGGCGCGGATTTCGAAACCGTGGCCAAGGAATCCTCCGAGGACAACAACAGCAAGGGCCAGGGCGGCGATCTGGGCTGGTTCCCGGTCGACGCGTTCGGTCCGGCGTTCGGCCAGCAGGTGGCCGGCATCCAGGACGGCGGCGTCAGCCAGCCGTTCCGCACCGATGCCGGTTGGCACATCGTGCAGCGCGTGGCCACCCGCCAGACCGACGTGACCAACGACAACCAGCGCGCCCAGATCCGCGAGACCATTGGCCGCCGCAAGCTGGAAGACGAGTACAACCGCTTCCTGCAGGAACTGCGTGGCGAAGCCTATGTCAGCTTCCGCAGCGGGGACCGCGCGGAAAATACCGCCACGCCGCCGCAGTCCTGACCGATGCGCCCCGAGCTCGCTCTGGTACCGGGCGAGCCCGCCGGGATCGGCCCGGAGCTGTGTGTCCGCCTCGTCCAGCAGCCGCGTGAAGATTGCCGGCTGCTGGCCTTCGCCGACCCGGATACCCTGCGCGCGGCCGCCGTCGCACTGAACCTGCCCCTGCAGCTGCTGCCCGAGGACGCCGAAGCCCGCGCCCCGGGCGACCTGCGTGTGCGCGCGGTGGCCAATGCCATGCCCAGCCACTTCGGCCAGGCCGACCCGGCCAATGCCGGGGCCGTCATCGGCGCCCTGCTCGCTGCCGGCCAGGCCTGCCTGTCCGGCGAACTGCACGGCGTGGTCACCGGCCCGGTGCACAAGGCGGTCATCAACGAAGGAGGCATCGCCTACAGTGGCACCACCGAACTGCTGGCCGACCAGGCCGGGGTGAAGGTGGTGATGATGCTGGCCAACCCCATCGTGCGCGTGGCCCTGGCCACCACCCACCTGCCGCTGCGCGAGGTGGCCGATGCGATCACCGCGCCCAGCCTGGAACACACCCTTCGCACCGTGCACGCCGCGCTGTGCCGCGAGTTCGGCCTGCCCGCGCCACGCATCGCCGTGCTCGGCCTGAACCCGCACGCCGGCGAAGACGGCCATCTGGGCCGCGAGGAACTGGACCTGGTCATCCCGCTGCTGCAGCGCCTGCGCGCGGAGGGCATGGACCTGGTCGGGCCGCTGCCGGCCGATACCGCGTTCCTGCCGGCCAAGCTGGCCGGTTTCGACACCGTGCTGGCGATGTACCACGACCAGGGGCTGCCGGTGCTGAAGTACTCCGGTTTCGAGCAGGCGGTGAACCTGACCCTGGGCCTGCCCTACCCGCGCGTGGCGGTAGACCATGGCACCGCGCTGGACCTGGCCGGCCGCGGCATTGCCGATCCTTCCAGCCTGCAGGCGGCAACGACGCTGTGTGCGCAGCTTGCGCGGCAACGTACACTGAGCGCATGAATTCCCCGCATTCCCCCTCCGGCCCGGTGTTCACCGCACCGGCCAAGAAGCAGCTTGGCCAGCATTTCCTGGCCGATCGCCACTACATCGACAAGATCGTGATGGCGGTCAACCCGAAAGAAGGCGATCGCCTGGTCGAGATCGGTCCCGGCCAGGGCGCGATCACCCTGCCGCTGCTGCGCGTGCATCCGAAACTGACGGTGATCGAGTTCGACCGCGACCTGATCGCGCCGCTGACCGCCGCCGCCGAGCCGCTGGGCGAGCTGACCATCGTCCACCGCGACGTGCTGCGCGTGGACTTCACCGAGCTGGCTGCCGGCCAGCCGATCCGCCTGGTCGGCAACCTGCCCTACAACATCTCCTCGCCGATCCTGTTCCATGCACTGGAACATGCCGCGGTGATCCGCGACATGCACTTCATGCTGCAGAAGGAAGTGGTCGACCGCATGGCCGCCGGCCCCGGCAGCAAGGTGTACGGCCGCCTCAGCGTGATGCTGCAGGCCTATTGCCAGGTGACCTCGCTGTTCGTGGTGCCGCCGGGCGCGTTCCGGCCGCCGCCGAAGGTCGATTCGGCCGTGGTACGGCTGGTGCCGCGTGACCCGGCCTCGATCAACATCAACGACCACGCCCGTTTCGCCGAGGTGGTCAAGGCCGCCTTCGGGCAGCGCCGCAAGACCCTGCGCAATGCGCTCAACAACGTCGTGACGGCCGAGCAGTTCGTCGCCGCCGGCGTGCGCCCCGATGCCCGCGCCGAACAGCTGGATGTGGCTGAATTCATCGCTTTGGCCAATGCCTCCTGATTACACTGCCGGTATGGAAGACGCTGACGTTTACGCCATTTCCGTCGAAGTCGCACCGCGCTTCCTCGACGACCAATCCGCGCCGGAAGACGGGCGCTATGCGTTCGCCTACACGATCCGCATCCACAACCAGGGCCGTGTTGCCGCGCGCCTGGTTGCACGCCACTGGCGCATCACCGATGCCAATGGCCGCGTCGAGCATGTCGATGGCGACGGGGTGATCGGCGAGCAGCCGCGCCTGCGTCCCGGTGAAGACTTCCATTACACGTCCGGTGTCATGCTGGGGACCGATCACGGGACCATGCAGGGCCACTACGACATGGTCGCCGACGACGGCACCGAATTCGCCGCGCCGGTCGCACCTTTCGTGCTGGCCATCCCGCGTACCCTGCACTGACACGGAGGCCGAACGATGAGTGTGTGGGCGATCGGCGACCTGCAGGGCTGCTACGACGTCACCCAGCGCCTGCTGGAGAAGATCCGCTTCGACCCGGCGCAGGACACCCTGTGGTTCTGCGGCGACCTGGTCAACCGCGGTGGCCAGTCGCTGGAAACGCTGCGGCTGGTGCATTCGCTGCGCGAGCACAGCGTGGTGGTGCTGGGCAACCATGACCTTTCGCTGCTGGCCGTCGGTGCACGCACCGAAGAGGAACAGCGCAAGGTCAACCCGGACCTGCTGCGCATCGTGCAGGCCGAGGACCGCGACGAACTGCTGGACTGGCTGCGCCTGCAGAAGCTGGTGCACGTGGACCGCGAGCTGGGCTGGATGATGGTGCACGCCGGCCTGGCGCCGAAGTGGACCACGCAGATGGCCGAAAAGCATGCCGCCGAGGTCGAGGCGCAACTGCACGGTGCCGGCTACCGCAAGCTGTTCCGCAACATGTACGGCGACAAGCCGAGCTGGGCGCCGAACCTGTCCGGCTACGACCGTTCACGGGCGATCATCAATGTGCTCACCCGCATGCGCTACTGCACCCCGCGCGGGCGCATCGGCATCGAGGACAAGGGCACGCCGGGCACGCAGGAACAGGGACTGTACCCTTGGTTCGAAGTGCCAGGCCGGGTCGAGCGCGACCTGAAGATCGTCTGCGGCCACTGGTCGGCGCTGGGCCTGACCATCACCCAAGGCGTGCATGCCATCGACACCGGCGCAGTCTGGGGCGGCAAGCTGACCGCGATCCAGCTCGATACCGATGAACTGCGCGTGGTGCAGGTGCCGGGCCGCGATGTCCCCGCACCCGTGCCCAACGCACGCACGCCAGCGCGACCAGCACGCGAGCGCCCGGCTGCATCGGCGCAGGGCAGGGATCCGGGCGGGGCCAACGCCGCGGCCGCCAACCCGGGCAACCGTGGCCCGCGCCGTCGTCGTCGCCGTGGCGGCGGTGGGGGCGGCTCCGCAGGCCCTGGCAACAACGGGGCCCCGCCGCAGGCGTGACCTGATCGTTCCCGGCACCATGGACGGGTGCCGCTGCCCACTCCGGGCCCGGCCACCACCGGCGGTGGAAGCACCGCCCACGGTCCATCGCAGCCGTTGCGCGTCTTCGCCGCTGGGCGCAGCACGCGCGAAGAGGACCCGCGGTTCCAGCACGCCATCATCGGGCATTACCGGATGCCGTAGCGACAGCCCAGGCAGAGTCGACTGTCAGTCGACTATCGCGCGCAGCGCGGGTTTTTCGGGGGGCCGCCGAGAGCAGTCGACTAACAGTCGACTCTACCCCGTCGATATCCCCGTCGGTGTTTTCGTTGGTATTTGCGCGATCAGCGGCGCACGTAATGCACGAAGCGGAACGCGTAGACGTGGCGTTCGTCGGCCGGGTGCGGCTCGCTGCTGACTTCCCGCCAGTCCCGCATGTCGACTTCGGGGAAATGGGTATCGGCAGGCACTTCAGCATCGACCCAGGTCAGGTACAGGTCGCTGGCTTGGTCCAGCAGCTGGTGGAAGATCTCGCCGCCGCCGATGATGCACAGCTCGCGGGCGCCCTCGCCTTCGGCAATCGCCTTGGCCTCGTCCAGCGACGCCACCGCGCGCATGCCCGCGAACGGCACCTGGCCGCTGCGGGTCAGCACCAGGTTGGTGCGCCCCGGCAGTACGCGGCCGATCGACTCGGCCGTCTTGCGCCCCATCAGGATCGGCTTGCCCAGGGTGAGCGCCTTGAAGTGCTTGAAATCATCCGGCAGGTGCCAGGGCATGGCATTGCCCTGGCCGATGCCACGGTTGCGGTCCAGCGCCACGATCATCGACAGCTTCATGGCACTCACACCGCCACCGGCGCCTTGATGGCCGGGTGCGGATCGTAACCGTCGATGCGGATGTCGTCGAACCGGAAGCCGAACAGGTCGGTCACCTCCGGGTTCAACCACAGCTTGGGCAGCGCGCGCGGTTCGCGCGCCAGCTGCTCGCGGGCCTGCTCGAAGTGGTTCGAGTACAGGTGCGCGTCACCCAGCGTGTGCACGAAGTCGCCCACTCCCAGGCCGGTGGCCTGCGCCACCATGTGGGTCAGCAGCGCATAGCTGGCGATGTTGAACGGCACGCCGAGGAAGATGTCGCCGCTGCGCTGGTAGAGCTGGCAGCTGAGCTTGCCGTCCACCACGTAGAACTGGAACAGGTTGTGGCACGGCATCAGCGCCATCTGCGAAAGCTCGCCCACGTTCCAGGCGCTGACCACCAGCCGGCGCGAATCGGGGTTGCGCTTGATCTCGTCCACCAGCCACTGCATCTGGTCGATCTCGCGGCCATCGGCGGTGGCCCAGCTGCGCCACTGCTTGCCGTAGACCGGGCCGAGATCGCCGTTCTCGTCGGCCCACTCGTCCCAGATGCGTACCTGGTTGTCCTTCAGGTAGCCGATGTTGGTATCGCCCTTCAGGAACCACAGCAGCTCGTGGATGATCGAGCGCAGGTGCAGCTTCTTGGTGGTGACCAGCGGGAAGCCTTTGTTGAGGTCGAAACGCATCTGCCAGCCGAACACGCTGCGGGTGCCTGTGCCGGTACGATCACTCTTCTCCGCGCCATGTTCCAGCACATGCGCAAGCAGATCCAGGTAGGCCTTCATGCCTTGCCCTCCGCAGCCATCACCGGTTGCGGCTGCAGCACGGGTGCGCGGCGCGACATCACCAGCAGCACCAGGCCGAAGGCGATCAGCGGCAGGCTGAGGATCTGGCCGCGGGTCAGCCAGTCGAAAGCCACGTAGACGCCGTTGTCGGGCATGCGTACGAATTCGACGGCGAAGCGGAACAGGCCGTACATCAGCGCGAACAGGCCGCCGACCAGGTAGCGGTGGCGCGGCCTGGCCGAGACCGTCCACAGCACCACGAACATCACCAGGCCTTCCAGCAGCGCTTCATACAGCTGCGAGGGATGGCGCGCGAACTGGTTCAGCGCGCCGGTGGCGAACTGCGCCTGCAAGGTGGCGTGGTCGAGCTGGTTCAGCGGCGCCGGCAGGCCCGACGGGAACACCACGCCCCAGGTACCGTCGGTGTACTTGCCCCACAGCTCGGCGCCGATGAAGTTGCCGATGCGACCAAAACCCAGGCCCAGCGGCACCAGCGGCGCCATGAAATCCATGGTGTCGAAGAAGTGCAGGCGGTGCTTGCGCGACCACCACCAGCAGGCGCCCAGCACGCCCAGCAGGCCGCCGTGGAAGCTCATGCCGCCATCCCATACTTTGAACAGCAGCAGCGGGTTGTGCAGGAAATCGCCCAGCGCGTAGAACAGCATGTAGCCGATGCGCCCGCCCAGCACCACGCCGAGCATGGCGTAGAACAGCAGGTCGGAGAAGCCGTTGGCGTCGACGCCCGGCAGGCGACCGGCGGCGATGCGCGTGCGTCCCAGCAGCCAGGCAGCGGTGAAGCCCAGCAGGTACATGATGCCGTACCAATGCACCTTGATCGGCCCCAGCGAGAGGGCGATGGGGTCGATGTCGTGGAAATAGATCATGGAAGGTGCCTTGCGGTTGAACGCCTATTCTCGGGCCAGTGCCGCCCCGGCTCAACCAAGGAGCTGGGGCGAGTTCGGCAACGCGTCATCGTTCGACCGGGTCGAGGCCGGAAAGTGCCCTTCGATCAGGCTGGAGACCTCGTCGATGGCATCCTGCAGCGCTTCCACCGGATTGGAACCACGCAGGCCCTCGCGCAGATGGGTGCAGACCCGCTGCCACTGCGCCGGGCTGACCCGGCCATGCAGGCCGCGGTCGGCGACGATCTCGATGGCATGGTCGGCCAGCAGCAGGTAGATCAGCACCCCGTTGTTGTGAGCGGTGTCCCAGGTGCGCAGGCGTGCGAAGGCATGCTCGGCGGCCTGCCTCGGGGTGACCTTGTGCCACAACGCGGACAGAGGCAGATCGGCCTCCACAGCGAACATCACCTGACCGCCGTGGCGCTGCTCACCGGCGGCGATGGCCTCGGTGATCGCCTGCAGCGTGGCTGGCGGGAACGCGCGACGTACCGACGGCGAACATACATGGCGGAACAGACGTTGGATCATCACCAGCCTCCCGAAGCACCACCGCCACCGGAACGGCCACCGCCGCCGCCCCAGCCGCCACCACCGCCGAATCCACCACCACCGCCGAAGCCGCCTCCCCCGCCCCAGCTGCCGCCGCCCCAGCCACCACCGCCGGCAAAGCGCCCCGGGTGGCCGGACAGCATCGCCACGATCAGGCCAACCACGCCGGCCAGGCCACTGGCCAGCAGGGTGGAGGTGAACAGGAACGCCGCCACGGCTGCGCCAGCGCCGCCGAGCAGGCCACGCAGCGGGCGCGGCACGCGCGCGAACACGCCGCGCAGGATGCTGCCGGCGAATACACCGATGAACAGCGCCAGAAACCAGGTATCGCCGCCGCCACCCGGCTCGCGCCCACGATGGCCACTGACCGGTGCGGGCAGCGTTTCGCCATCGATCAGCTTGACCAGCACCGCGGTGGCATCGGTGATGCCCCCGGCGTAGTCGCCGCTGCGGAAGCGTGGCACCAGGTACTCCTGGATGACCCGGTTGGCGATGGCATCGGGAATCGCGCCTTCCAGGCCGTAGCCCGGCTCGATGCGAACGCGCCGGTCGTCCTTGGCCACCACCAGCAGCACCCCGTCATCCACGCCCTTGCGGCCGATCTGCCACTGGTCGAAGACCCGCGTGGTGTACTGGGCGATGTCTTCCGGCTGGGTGGTGGGTACCACCAGCACCTGCAGCTGGCTGCCCTTGCGCTGCTGAAGGTCAAGCGCCTGCTGTACCAGCGCCTGCTTCTGCGCGGCATCCAGCGTGCCGGTGGTGTCGACCACCGGCGAATCCAGCGCCGGAACCGGCGCCAGCTGCTGGGCGTGCGATGCCAGCGGCAGCCATAGCAGCAGGGCCAGCAGCGCAGTGGCCAGGCGCATGGGTCAGTGGCCCGGCTGCGGTGCCGGCTGCTGCTGCGGCGCGCTGCCGAAATCGACCGCCGGCGCGTTGGAGATCTGCGCTTCGTTGTCCACGGTGAAGTTCGGCTTGGTCTTGTAGCCGAAGATCTTGGCGGTGATCACCTGCGGGAACGAGCGGATGTAGGTGTTGTAGTCCTGCACCTGCTGGATGTAGCGGCCACGGGCGACGGTGATGCGGTTTTCAGTGCCTTCCAGCTGGGCCTGCAGGTCGCGGAAGTTCTGGTCCGACTTCAGCACCGGGTAGTTCTCGGTGACCACCAGCAGCCGCGACAGCGCGCTACCCAGTTCGCCCTGGGCCTGCTGGAACTGCTTGAGCGAGGCTTCGTCATCGGCGTTGACGTTGATCTGGCCGACACGCGAGCGGGCGTTGGTGACTTCGGTCAGCACGCGCTCTTCCTGGCTGGCAAAGCCCTTCACCGTCTGCACCAGGTTGGGCACCAGGTCGGCGCGCCGCTTGTACTGGTTGAGCACTTCGGACCAGCTGGCCTTGACCGCCTCATCCTTCTGCTGGATGGCGTTGTAGCCGCAGCCGGACAGCAGGGAGGCCAGCAGCATCAGGGGCAGGACACGGGTGAACAGGCGCATGGCGGAGGTTCCGGGTGGGCTTGGCGCCGAGCATGCCATGGCCAGTGTTAACGAGCGTGTGGAAATGAACAGGAATCCGGCAGGGCCAATGGGTCCAGGCCAGCAGGTACCGACGCTAAGGGTCTGGCGCATTACCTGGGCCGGGTCCGCGCGACCACGGCGAGCCTGCGAGCTGCTCTGCCCTTGGCTTCCGCCTTCCGCCGGCGAGCCGTCCCCCCCACCCCCTGGGTAGGGCAAGCGCGGGCCCATTTCGTACTTATTGCATGGCCCAACACAAATTCCGCATCAGATAGTGCGGGATCTCGCACTCGAACCGCCCGCCCTGCTCAGAGGCAGCAGCCATCGGTCGGGAAATGGACATCGACCTCGATCATGCGCAAAATTCTCTCAACAGCGGCGATCATCGCTCTGCTCACGCCAACGGCGTGCGCCCAGCCAACCCCGGATCCCACGCGGGGTGCTCCGACGCCCCCGCCTGTTCTCATCGCGCCAGACGATACCCAAGCCCGGGACATGCTGCTTCACGTCGGGCGTGACAGCTACATGGGCAAGGCCTCCATCGTGTCAGCGTCGACGCAGGCGGTCAGCACAGCGCTACGCGCGCGAAGCTACTTTTCCAGCGCATTCCGCCTGAGGGATGACACTCAACCCATCCTGGGAGACATGGAACGGGAGTGGATCAAGGTCTACGGACACTTCCACCCTGAGAAGAGTGCAATCGCGTTCGCACAGAACCTTGCTGCTATTGATGTGGCGGCATCGGCAGGGGTTATCGCCCCCGAAGAGAAATCGCGCTGGCGCACTCACGTGGAGCAGCTGTCTCCATCCGATCTTGACCCCACCGGCGCCGCGTTCACTGATCTGACTGTGGATCGGCGGACGTTCTCCAGTTCTTACATTGACACCTCGCGACGCAGGTCGGGCGATAAGCACGTTGTTCTGATCGACCTGACGGGTCTGACAGGCGCTCCTTCGCAGACGCTGCTCTGGTATGCAGAACGGCGCCAGGAGCAACGCCGTGTCAAATGGAAGGCCTTCGCATCCATTCCGGGGGTCGCCGGCGTGCCCTACCCCCATTGGGAGACCGAGATGATCACAGAGAACAGCGCCAGCCAGGAATTCTCAGACCAGGTGCAGGCGCTGGTATCCACGCTCCCAGCGGGCCCTGAAACATCATTGGATGTCATTTCAAATCTGTTCAACCCAAGCGATGAGACGTCGGTTCAGCGCATCGTCCCTCCTCTGCCCGTGGATGGCGCGACGACGATGCTGCGGTGGTTCCCAATCGAGGGGATTCAACCCGGCAACAACTCTGGCCAGATTCGTTCGCTGCCCAAGGATCAGTTCCATGTGACGTCAGGCGCCGACGATTCATACGGTTACCTCGTTGCGAAGAAGAATGAGCGCATCGCGGCCTGGCAGATGGGCAAAGGCCGACGGGTCATCGAGACAAAGGTCGACCCAAAGGGTGGGTTATGGGCCCTGACCGCAATCGAGCCAAGCCTGACTCAACAGATTCTTACGTCCTGTCCTGTGTGGATCAGCGTTGATGGGACCGGGTCGATCCGAAGCGACCGTTGCATGCAGAGCAGTATGGCCCCTCGTTGGCAACTCGATGCAGGTGGCAAGTCCTATCTTTACTCGGAGCCTCACATGGCGACGGAGGAGCGCTTCCCCGAGCGGATCATGGACACAGGATCAGGAGACGCCATCGAGATGAAGGCGCTCTGGAAAGATAGAACCAACTTGAGGCGGCGCGTCTTCGGCTACATGCAATCCTGCTCTTCAGGTCCGGCACCGGACCTGGGAGACGGACTCTTCTGGTTCACGAGTTGCGGCCTGGTGGGTGTTGCACCTGCTTCAGGCGATGTGGTCAAGAGCTTTCCACTGAGGTCCGGAAGCACTGGACGCTTGGTGTTGGGGAGCGCCGCGGGCGACTGGGTCGCCGAAGAGGCTCGTGATCCAACAGACCAGAGGGACGTTCTTCGCATTCATCGACTTTCCACCGGGGAAACTGCATTTCGGGTGGAACGAAAAACCGGTACTCAGGCGCTGGCACGCACAGCTCATGGCAGGCTGCTCGCGATGGCGGTTACAGGGGCTTCACCGGGCCGTTACGTCGATGTCTGGCGCATGGATTCCGGCAAGCACGTCTCTCGCCTCGCCATTCCAGAAGGAATCGCATTGAATTCCCTTGCATTCAATCGAGCGGGGACGGAACTCTGGGTCCATGCACATCAACTCGCCGGCAAGCACTCCGGCGTACTTATCTGGGCGGTGCCGGAATCATTGCAGGACGGTGCAGACGACAACTGGAACCCTGACGAGGTCGTGCTGAAAAAACACTAGTCAGTCGGGACTAGCCGCGCAGTCGTCTCTGCAAGGCCGGCAAAGTGAACAGGACCTTGGAGCTTGTGCCGGTGCCGGGACGGGTGCGCCCCGGCACCGCTTCGCTCTCAGCAGGCCTCAGCCACCGCAGTGCGCGGACGCCCCAGCCACGCCAGCAGCAGGCCCGATGCCGCCAGCAGGCCACCGGCCACCGGAATCGCGGCGTAGCCCAGTCCCGAGCTGATCACCGCACCACCCAGCGCAGCACCCACCGCATTGCCCAGGTTGAATGCACCCACGTTGATCGACGACGCCAGGCCCGGCGCCTCGCTGGCCACCTGCATCACCCGGATCTGAAGCGGCGGCACGAGGGCGAAGGTCGCCGCGCCGAACAGCAGTACACCCAGCGCCGCGGTGGCGTGGCTCATGAAAGCCAGCGGCAGCACGAACATCAGCACCGCCAGGGCAGCCAGCAGGATACGGGTGGCGCCATCGAGCGACCAGTCGGCCATGCGCCCGCCGAT
Source organism: Stenotrophomonas sp. YJH_SMC_20 (assembly GCF_059367845.1). Lineage (NCBI taxonomy): Bacteria > Pseudomonadati > Pseudomonadota > Gammaproteobacteria > Lysobacterales > Lysobacteraceae > Stenotrophomonas > Stenotrophomonas sp. YJH_SMC_20. Next base: position 73,829 of record NZ_JCAFRG010000005.1, read on the forward strand.
GCCGTTGCCGAGGGTGAAGCCGATGCCGATCAGGGCCAGCGAGATCGCGATGAAGGTATTGGAGGCGCCGGTCAACTCGGTCAGTACCGGTGCGACGTAGGTGTACAGCGTGAACATCGCACCCGCACCTAGCACGGTAGTGGCCATGGCCAGCAGCACCTGCGGCTGCAGGATCGCCTTCAGTTCGCGGCGCACGTCCGGGCGCGGTCCCGGTGCGGACGCGGGCAGCGCGAAGCCCAACGCAGTGATCGCGACCAGGCCCAGCGCCGCAGTCCCGGCGAAGGACAGGCGCCAGCCCAGCTGCTGGCCGACCCAGGTCGCCAGCGGCACGCCGCCGATGTTGGCGATGGTCAGGCCCATGAACATGGTGGCCACGGCCGCAGCCTGCTTTTCCTTCGGCACCAGGCTCGCAGCGACCACCGCACCGATGCCGAAGAAGGCACCGTGGTTGAGGCTGGTGACCAGGCGCGACAGCAGCAGCATCCCGTAGTTCGGCGCCAGCGCAGACAACAGATTGCCGGCGACGAAGATCGACATCAGCAGCATCAGCGCGGTGCGCTTGCCGAAACGCCCCATCAGCAGGGTCATCACCGGCGCGCCCAGCATCACGCCCACGGCATAGGCGGTGATCAGCATGCCCGCAGTGGGGATGCCAACGCCGACGCCGTCGGCGATGACCGGCAACAGGCCCATCGGGGCAAACTCGGTGGTTCCGATGGCGAAGGCGCCAACGGCAAGCGCCAGCAAGGCGGCTCTGGAATTCATGGGGGAGTCCTGGGGGGCGGGAATCGGGAGTGCGTAGCCTGCGCGCTTTGCTGCGCCGGATTAAGCCTCGCCCCGGGAAAACACTGTTGATCCTGATTCACAAGTGGAGGCCGGAACGCAGCCAAAAGTGCAAAAACCGCAGTGCCGTTGCAGAGCCAACCTCCCCCACAACGCAGAACCCCCGGCATGCCGGGGGTTCTGAGGGACTCACACGCCTGTGGCGCGCTTACCAGTTGCCGGCACCCGGCACGTTGTGCTCGCGGGCGCGGCGGCGCATCAGCAGATTCAGCCACTCCACCAGCACCGAGAAGCCCATCGCGGCGTAGATGTAGGGCTTGGGCACGTGCACGTCCAGGCCGTCCAGGATCAGCACCGCACCGATCATCAGGATGAAGGCCAGGGCCAGCATCTTCACGGTCGGGTTGGCATCGATGAAGCGGCCCAGCGGGTTGGCGGCCAGCAGCATCACCATCACCGACAGCAGGATCGCGGCGACCATCACCGGGATGTGGTCGGCGATGCCGACGGCGGTGATCACCGAGTCCAGCGAGAACACGATGTCGATCACCGCGATCTGCGCGATCACGTAGCCGAACACGGCCGAGGCCTTGGTGGTGCTGGGATCTTCATCCTCGCCGCCGCTGATCAGCTCCTTGATCTCCATGCAGCCCTTGATGATCAGGAACAGGCCACCAACGATCAGCACCAGGTCGCGGATGGAGATGCCCATGCCGGCCACGGTGAACAGGTTGGCCGCCATGTGCGCCAGGTAGGCCAGCGACACCAGCAGCGCGATGCGGGTGATGCAGGCCACCGCGATGCCGAGCTTGCGGGCGAACGGGCGACGCTCTTCCGGCAGCTTGCTGACCGCGATGGAAATGAACACCAGGTTGTCGATGCCGAGCACGATTTCCAGCGCGCTGAGCGTGAACAGGGTCACCCAGGCATTGGGGTCGGCGAGGAACTCAAAGGACATGGAAACTCTTCAAGGCAGTGGGGGAATGGGGTTTCAGCCGTAGTTACCGGCCAGCGCGTGCGGAACCACGACCAGCGCCCAGCACAGCAGCACGTTCATCATCAGCACGAACACCGCCGCCGAGCCCATGTCCTTGGCGCGGCCGGCCAGTTCGTGAATCTCGCTGCCGTAGCGTTCGATCACCGCTTCGATGGCCGAGTTGGCCAGCTCCATCGCCAGCACCAGCAGCATCGAGCCGATCAGCAGCGCGCGTTCGACCGGCGTCTGGCCCAGCCAGATCGCGAGCGGCGTCAGCAGGATCAGCAGGTAGACCTCCAGCCGGAACGACGACTCGTGCAGCCAGGCAGCGCGCAGGCCCTGCCAGGACCAGCGGGCGGCCTGGAAGATGCGGCGCGGGCCGCGCGGCAGATGGCCGAACTGATCAGCCACGGGGCGAACATCCAGCAACAGGGACGCGGCGCAGCGACCGCTCAGACGCACGGCAGGGGATCATGGGCGCACAGGAATAGGCAGATGGCCGCCATTTTGCCACAAGGCCGCCCGCCGCCGCCCGGCACCGGCCCGGTGAACGGACTGCCAGGGGCAAGCTTCGACCTGCCCCAGCTTCTATCATGGTCGTCCCTACCCTGCCGGAGCGCCTGATGTCCCATCGCCGTACCTGCCTGCTGATGCTGGGCCTGCTGACCGCCGCCCCCCTTGCCCAGGCCCTGGGCCCGGCCAAGTCACCGCGGGTACCCGAACAGGTCTCCAACGTGGCCTGGGCCAGCGACATGGCCCACTTCGCCAGCGCCGACCAGGCCAGCCCGCCGCCGCGTGGCGGTATCGAGTTCATCGGCAGCTCCTCGATCCGCATGTGGGAGAGCCTGGCCACCGACTTCCCCGGCCAGCCGGTGTTCAACCGCGGCTTCGGGGGTTCGGAAGTGCGTGACAGCACCTGGTATGCCGATCGCATCGTGGTGCCGTATGCACCGTGCAAGGTGTTCTTCTACGCGGGCGACAACGACCTCAACAGCGGCCGCAGCGCCGTGCAGGTGCGCGACGATGTGGTTGCCTTCGTGCAGCGCGTGCATCGCGACCTGCCGAAGACCCGGGTCGAGTACCTGTCGATCAAGCCGAGCCCGTCGCGTGCGCATCTGCTGCCGGCGATCAACGAGGCCAATACGCTGATCAAGGCCGCCCTGGCCACGCTGCCCAACACCGGCTTCACCGACATCTACACGCCGATGCTGGGCACTGATGGCCAGCCGGATGCAACGCTGTTCCGCGAGGACATGCTGCACATGACCCCGGCCGGCTATGCGATCTGGACCAAGGCGCTGGCGCCGAAGGTCAACTGCAACTGAGGGACTGCGGACGCCGGGCATGGCCCGGCGCTACCGCAACCCCATCCACGCATGGCGTGGATCTACTGAATCACGGGCAATGGGGTCGGAGGATCAGCGGAAGATCACCGTGGCCTCGGTGCCCTTGCCCGGCTCGCTGGCCAGCCTGACCTTCCAGCCGAAGCGGTCGCACAGCCGGCGCACGATCGACAGGCCCAGGCCGGTGCCCTGCGGGCGGCTCGGCTCGGCGCGGTAGAACGGTTCGAAGGCCCGCGACAGGGCGTCGGCAGACATGCCGATACCGGTATCGCGCACTACCACCCGGTCGTTGTGCACATGCACGTCGATGCGCCCCTCGTCGGTGTAGCTGCAGGCATTGCGCACCAGGTTGCTGATCACCACCTGCAGCACCCGCGGCGGCGCATGCAACTGCACCGGGCCGTCGCTGTGCAGGTGCACCGACACCGGGCGAGACCCCAGCAGTTCGTTGGCATTGTCCACCTCGTAGCGGACGATGTCGTTGACGTCGAACAGCTCGATCTGCGGTTCGACATCGGCCTCGCGGGCCAGGATCAGGAACGCATCGATCACCGCCTCCATGTCACGGCCAGCCCGCTGGATGCGCTGCAGGCTGCGGCGCAGGCGCGGCTGCAGGGTTTCATCGCCAAGGGCCATGTCGCTGGCGACGCGGATGACGGTCAGCGGTGTGCGCAGTTCATGGCTGGCGTCGCGGGTGAAATTGCGCTCGCGCGCCACATGCGCGCTGACCCGGTTGGCCAGCGAATGCAGTGCGGCCGCCAGCTGGCGGGTCTCGCCCTGCATGTCCGCCGGCAGCTTGTTCGGCTCCAGATCGGCCGCTTCGGGGTGGCCCGGGTCCCAGCGCGAGACGCGCCGTGCCAGCCAGTTCACCGGCGACACCAGGCGCTTGGAAGCCCGATAGGTCACCCAGCTGGCGCCATACACCGCCAACAGGGTCAGCAGCACCGGCACGATGCCGAACCAGAACGCCAGCATCTCCGCACGCGAACGCAGGAACACCAGGTACAGGCGACCGGCGGGGCGCACATCGACCAGCACCAGCTGGTCATCCTGAGGCAGTTCGTGGAAGCCGGGCTCCAGGTTGCGCAGGTTGGCTGGCAATGACAGCGCCGACTGCCCGCTTTCCAGCAGGTAGCCGCGGATGTTCTGGGTGTTGGGCGGCGGCTGCACCGGCGACGCCTCGTGCAGCGTCCAGTAATAGGCCGCTTCCTCGCGCAGGGCGGCGCCGACCAGGCTGTGCTTGATGACCAGCGACACCAGCCAGGCACCGAGCAGGATGCCCAGGCTGGCCAGGACTGCCTGCAGGATGAAGGCGATACGGATCTTGCGCGGCAGGCCGTGCGGCATTGCGGGGTCCCGGTCAGAGCGCTGCGATTATAGGCAGCGCGCTGCGCCGTAGTCGTGCACGGACGCTGACCGGCGGCAGCGCCGGCCGGTCATCCGTGCCCGATGCGGGGTCGTTGCCCGGCCGGGCCTGATGCTGCACCGGCCCGGCCCCGATCAGGCCATCGGCTGTGCGATATCGGCAATGCGGTAGCCGGCGCTCTGCACAGTGTGCAGCAGCGGACGGTCGAACGGCTTGTCGATGATCTTGCGCAGGTTGTACAGATGGCTGCGCAGCGTGTCCGAGTCCGGCAGGCCATTGCCCCAGATCTCGCGTTCGATCTCCTGGCGGGTGACCACGCGCGGCGATTCGCGCATCAGGATGGTCAGCAGGCGCAGGCCGATCGGCGACAGCTGCAGCTCGGTACCGGCACGGGTGGCCCGCATGCTGACCGGATCGAGCACCAGGTCGGCGACCTTCAGCACCTCCGAACCCACCTGGCGACGTTCGCGGCGGATCAGCGCGCGCAGGCGGGCTTCCAGCTCCTGGATCGCGAACGGCTTGGTCAGGTAGTCATCGGCGCCGAACCCGAGGCCGGTGAGCTTGTCGTCCAGCGTGTCGCGTGCCGTGAGCATCAGCACCGGGGTGGACTTGCGCGCATCGTTGCGCAGGCGACGGCACACTTCGATGCCATCCAGGCGCGGCAGCATCAAGTCGAGCACCACGACGTCATAGCTGTTCTCCGCCGCAAGGCGGTAGCCATCCAGGCCGTCCTGTGCATAGTCGACTTCGAAGCCGCGACCTTCCAGGTATTCGCCGATCATCTCGGAGATGTTGCGGTTGTCTTCGACCACCAGCACCAAGCCGGAGGTCTCCTTCGTCTGACGCATGTGATTCCCTCTAACTTCAGCTTTGTGAAACATGCCGGATCGACGGTGGACGCGATGTGAAGTTCCGTCAAGAGGTACACAAACGGTTCAGAGGAGCGGCCTGAGCAGCGGCCAGACGTTGTCCAGCAGCTTCGGCTGCGCCTCTGCGGTCGGGTGCAGGCCGTCGGCCTGCATCATGCCCGGCTGCAGGGCCACGCCTTCCAGCAGGAAGGGCAGGAGCGGCACCTCGTACTGCGTGGCCAGCGCCTTGTAGGCCGCAGCCAGGCGCTGGCGATAGGCCGGCCCGTAGTTGGGCGGTACGTCGATGCCCAGCAGCAATACCTTCGCGCCGGCCTTCTGGCTGGCCTGCACCATCTTTTCCAGGTTGCCCTGCACCTGCGCCGGGGTCAGCCCACGCAATGCGTCATTGCCGCCCAGCGCGATCACCACCACCGTCGGCTTTTCCTTCGCCAGCAGGCCCGGCAGGCGGGTCAGCGCGCCGGCGGTGGTCTCCCCGCTCATGCTGGCGTTGACGATGCGCGCCGGGGTTTTCGACTGCTGCCTGACCCGCTGTTGCAGCAGGCTGACCCAGCCGGCGTCGGCAGGGATATTGTGGGCGGCACTGAGGCTGTCGCCGAGCACCAGCACGGTGCGGGCCGGACCTTTGGCACAGGCCGGCCCCGGCAACAGCAGGAACCCTAGCAGCAGCACCACCATCGCGCCGGCTCGCCGGCTCCATCCCGTCTTGCGCATTGGAGTCTCCTCATCGACAGCTTGTCCCCCCGCAGCGCGCCCGTCGCGATCGCCGTCGACCAGCTCGGCAAATCCGTGCAGGGCCCGGAGGGTGAAGTCCACATACTGGACAACATCACCCTGACCGTCCATGAAGGCACCAGCGCGGCCATCGTCGGCGCCTCCGGTTCGGGCAAGACTACCCTGCTCGGCCTGCTGGCCGGGCTGGACCTGCCCAGCCGCGGCCGCATTGCACTGTCGGGCCAGGACCTGGGCGACCTCGATGAAGAAGCGCGGGCCCAGCTGCGCGCGCGTGAGGTTGGCTTCGTGTTCCAGAGCTTCCACCTGCTACCGGCGCTGACCGCCGCCGAAAACGTCGCGTTGCCACTGGAACTGGCCGGGCGCGAAGACCGTGCGCGGGTCGATGAAGTGCTGGCCCAGGTCGGGCTGGCCCATCGCGCCCGCCACTATCCGCGCCAGTTGTCGGGCGGCGAGCAGCAGCGCGTGGCATTGGCGCGTGCGTTCGTCACCCGCCCGCGCATCCTGTTCGCCGACGAACCGACCGGCTCGCTGGACCACGCCACCGGCCAGCACATCAGCGACCTGCTGTTCGAACTCAACGCCGGCAGCGGCACCACCTTGGTGCTGGTCACCCACGACCTGCGCCTGGCCCAGCGCTGCCAGTACATCCATCGCATCGACGAGGGCCGGCTGCTGCCGGTCGAGCATGGGGCGCAGGCATGAACCTGCTGCGGCACGCGTGGCGCGCGCTGCGTCGCGAGGCCCTGGCCGGTGACCTGCTGACCGTGTTCGCCGCACTGGTGCTGGGCGTGGCGGTGATGACCGCGGTGGGCACGCTGGTCAACCGGGTCAACCTGGCGCTGACCGGCAGCGCTGCGGAAATGCTCGGCGGCGACCTTGGCATCGTCGGGCGCGATGACCCGCCGCAGGCGTTCGCCGACGAGGCACAGCGGCGTGGACTGGCCTACACCCGCATCGCCAGCTTCGGCAGCGTGCTGTTCAACGGTGATGCCAGCCAGATGGCCAGCATCAAGGCGGTGCAGGCGGGCTATCCGCTGCGTGGCGCGCTGCGGGTGCGGGCCACACCCGGCGGCGCCCTGATCGCCGATGCCGGCATGCCGCCCAAGGGCCAGGCCTATGCCGACCCGCGCCTGTTGCAGGGACTGGGGCTGAAAGCCGGCGATGACCTCGAATTCGGCGCCGGCACGCTGCGCATCGCCGGCATCATCGAGGCCGAACCGGATACCGGTGGCGACCTGCTGACGCTCTCCCCCACCCTGCTGGTCAACCGCGCCGATGTGGAAGGCACAGGCCTGCTTGGCCCCGGCAGCCGCATCAACTACCGGCTGATGTTCGCCGGCTCCGCCGACCAGGTTGCCGCGTTGCGCCAGTGGCTGCTGCCACAGGTGAAAGGCCTTCGCCTGCTGAGCGTGGACGACACCCAGCGCGGCGTGCGCCAGGCCTTTGATCTTGCCGGGCGCTTCCTCGGCCTGAGCGCGCTGCTGGCGGTATTGCTTGCCGGCGTGGCGACCGCGCTGGCGGCCAACCGTTTTGCCCTGCGCCGCATCGACCAGGTGGCGATCCTGCGCTGCCTGGGCGCGCGCCAGCGCGACATTCTGTCCGGTCTGGCACTGCAGCTGCTGATGCTGGCAGTGCCGGCCTGCGCACTCGGCATCGGCCTGGGCATGGCTGCGCAGGAAGGTCTGGTGCAGGTACTGGGCAGCCTGGTGCCGCAGCGCTTGCCGCTACCCGAGGCAATGCCGGCGCTGACCGGCGCCGGCATCGGCCTGTTGCTGCTGTTCGGCTTCGGCCTGCCGCCGCTGCTGCGCCTACGCGGGGTGCCGCCGATGCGCGTGCTCAACCGCTCCTTCGCCGCCCTGCCCCCGGCCTCGCTGCTGGCCTACGTAGCAGCGCTGGCGGCCAGCCTGCTGCTGGCGGTGCAGGTGACCGGTGATCTCAAGCTGGCGCTATGGGTGCTGGGCGGCCTGGCCGCGTTGGCGGCGGCGGCCGGCGTGGTCGGTTTCGTGCTGCTGCAGCTGCTGCGCGGCCTGCAGCACCGTCTGCACGGCCACTGGCGGCTGGGCCTGGCGGCGCTGACCCGGCGCCGGATGCTGGCGGTGATGCAGCTGGTCGGGCTGTCGCTGTCGCTGTGCGCGCTGTTGCTGCTGGCGGTGACCGGCCCCGGCCTGCTGCAGCAGTGGCGCGAACGCCTGCCCGCGGATACGCCGAACTACTTCCTGATCAATATCCAGCCCGGACAGCGTGACAGCGTGCTGGCCGCGCTGCGCGGACTGGGGGCCAACGACGCCAGCATCGAACCGATGGCGACCGGTCGCCTGATCGCGATCAACGGCAAGCCGCCGCTGCGCGTGGATCGCTCGCCGGACCAGAGCGGGCAGCCGGCGTCAGGCGAAGCCCAGCGCGATGACGACGACGAGAACCGGCCGTTGAACTTCAGCTGGCGCAGCAGCTTCCCGCCGGCCAACACGCTGATGAACGGCACCTTCTGGACGCCCGACAGCACGGCGGCGGAGGCGTCGGTTGAAATCGGCTGGGCCAAGCGCTACGGCGTGTATCCGGGCGACCGCATCACCATTTCAGTAGGCGAGCAGGAGCGCGAGTTCACCGTCACCAGTGTGCGCAAGGCCGACTGGAACACCTTCCGGCCGAACTTCTTCGTGCTGCTGAATCCCAGTGCGGTGGGCGACACCCCGCACAACCTGCTGTCGGCGTTCCATCTGCCGGCCGGCAACGCGGCCGGGCTGGGCGAGCTGGTGCGCGCGCAGCCCAACCTGTCGCTGCTGGACGTGGACGCGGTGATCTCGCAGGTGCGCGATGTGATGGAGCGGGTCGCGCAGGCGGTGCAGCTGGTGATGGTGTTCAGCCTGCTGGCCGGCGTGCTGGTGCTGCTGGCCGCACTGCAGGCCACGGCGGGCGAGCGCCGCTACGACAGCGCGGTGCTGCGCACGCTGGGCGCGACCCGGCGCCAGCTGCGTGGCGCGGTGCTCGTTGAGTTCGGCGCACTGGGCACGCTGGCCGCGTTGCTCGCGGTGGGCGCGGCGGCCGTCATCGGCGTGGCAGTCTCGCAGAAGGTGTTCGAGCTGCCGTTGCTGCCGCCGTGGCCGGGCCTGCTGATCGGCGGCGTGGTCGGCATCGGGCTGAGCCTGCTGGCAGGCTGGTGGGGTACGCGGGCGATCCTGCATACGCCGCCGGCATTGGCGCTGCGTGAGGCCTGAGGCGACCGTGACACGCTGCGGGTGGGGCCGGCTGTACGCTGCGCGCCCCACCTAAGCGCATCCACACATGGCGTGGGTCTACTGACGAGTGGCCGGGATGACGGACGCCTGTTGCTGCGCCCAGGCCACGGTCGCGCTCATCGCGCGCTGCACGCCCAGAAGCGTTATGAACAGGCAGAGCTCGTCCTTCTCCTCATTATCCCCTACCCGCTTACGGACTTCGCTGTATTCAGGCGGGCTGTCGAAAATGACGACCCGGATGATGTTGCCGCTGGGCAGGTGCTTGGCGGAGAAGATCGGGTTGGCACCGCGATCCTTAGTGCCATCGACGAAGAACGTGTTGTAGTGCGGGCTGCGGAAGTCTTCAATGCGCAGGTTTGCCGCGTTGATTCCCGTCATGAAGTGGTCATGGATATGCTGTTCAAGACGATCGTAGACCTGCGGATCGGACAGATAGGTATCGAACATCTGGCGTTCTGGCACGACCATCAGCAAGCCTCATTTCCATGCATTGGAATCGCAAAGACACGAACAACTTCGTAACCGGGAGGGCCATCAGTGCGGCTTTCGCAGAAGCGAAAACCCGCGAGCAGGCCAGCATCTTCGACAACGGAGCGCACGGCGTCGATTTCCGTCGAGGTGTTGTTGCCACTTTCGTGCCAGCGCCGGGCTCCAAATGCGACCCCCTCCGAACCTGGATAGTAGAAAACGTTGGGGAGCAGCACGCCCTCTTCCGCATACAGCTCGAAATCGGTGAAGCTCAATGCCAGAAACTCTTCGCTCCGGCTGGATCGCGTGCGCTGCCGGCAATACGAACGGTCGCCAGAACATGCATGCAGAGACTGAACAGATAAGCCGATGTCCATCGAGGCCCAAGACGCGCGAGCAGCCCGTCTATCCGCTGGGTTCGTGAAACAAGTGCGGCTTCCTCGAAGTCATCGATTTCGAGAAAGAAGCTGTCGATATCATCGCAGGATTCGCCGGACAACATTTGACTGCACAAGGCGGAAAGCTTCATCTGCGGCGACGTTCAATGACTGCGTGGGCGGCCACCCTACCCCATGCGCAGAAGCCGGAAAGCGGACTCGGACAAAATCCAGCGAAATGCGTCATGTTTATGCGCACAAGGCACCAATCCGTTCGGCGACGCGCGCAGACACCGAATCGCATCACCACCGAAAGCGTGCCGAGCAAGCTCGGCACCTACCAAGAGCACATGGACGGCCCGACAGAGCCACGCCGTGAGTGGATGCGGTTGTGGAGTCGAGCACAGCTCGACTCCACACGTGGCCTCAGTTCGGCGCCTTTTCCACGTACTTGGCGAACACGTCGTCAATCTGCTTGTCCTTCACCTTCTTGCCGGACTGGATCGCTTCGGCCTGGGTGAAAAGCGGGATGATCATCGCCATGCCGTCGATCCTGGTCTTCAGGTGCACGCCCGGCGCCTGGGTCAGGAAACCGTCCCAACGCTGGCGCACCTTGGCCCAGTAACCGGCGGTGGCCTTCCAGTAGTTGCGCGCCGGGGTGAAGTCGACCTCGGTGGTCTTCACGTAGTCGTTGAAGCCGAACTCGCGTGCGATCTCCACCTGGCTGCCATCGGCGTTGCGCTGCACCTTGGTGTTGAACTGCTCGTGGGTCCAGCCATTGGGCGTGAGCGTGTGGCGGTTGACCACGGCCAGCGCGTTGTAGTCGCTGCGCTTGGTGTACTCACGGCGCGGCAACGGCCGCCAGCTCAGGTCGCTGGTCCAGCTCGGCACGTTGTTGGTGTACGTCCATTTACCGGTGCCACAGTAGCGCGGTGCATCGCTCACTTCGTACACGCACTGGGTCCAGGCGCCCTGGTTCACCGCCGACGGAATACTGCGCACCTTCCAGGTCTGGTCGGCGCTGAACTCGAAACGATTCGGTGCTTCGTACACCCAGTCCTGGCGCCAGTGCTTGGTGATGTGGCCGCTCTTTTCATCCAGCAGCAGGTGCTGCAGCACGATGCGCTTCGGGGTGTCCTCAACCACGATGACCACTTCGCTGCCGCCGCTGCGCATCGCCGGTGCACGCTCGTAGCCCGGCTTCAGCAGCACGGTCTCGTCGAAGGCGAAGTCCACGGTGTACTCACCCTGCATGGCGAGGATGCTATCGTGGTCGCGGGCGATATCGGAGGGCTGCGCGCTGGCCACGCCGCTGGCGGCGAGCAGCAGCATGGCGCTGGCTGTCTGGAGCTTCATCGGGGTCTTCCTTCGGGGGTGCAGATTCATTGAGGGGCCATCCGTGGCCAACGGGCGTTCCATCAGGAGAGGGTCACAGGCGGATCAGCGGCAGGTCGCCGGGAATCTGGGGCGCCGGACGCCGGGCGGCGTCGGCACAGCAGCAGTCGTCGATCACCAGCTCGCCTTCAGCACCTTCCAGGCGTGCGATGCGGCGCGCGGTGGCCGCGCCCAGCGAGGACAGGGTCGACAGACTGGCGGCCAGCGTGCGTCCGTCGTCGGCGGCATGCAGGCGCAGCGCGCACAGGCGCCAGCGCTGGCCGCCAAGATGGCCGGCCAGGCGCCGCCACAGGCGTTCGCCAACGCTCGCCTCGCTGTCGTGTTCCGGTCCCGGCGGCAGCGGCGCGACCAGACGGTCCCAGGCCAGGAAATCACTGTCGGGCAGCAGGTACAGGCGCCACACGCAGCGGCCGCGGCCATCAAGGAAGCACAGGCTTTCGCGCAGGCCCTCGCTGTCCACGCCCTGGCAGGCGTGTACGCGTACGGCCTGGCGCCAGCCGCCCAACTCGTTGCCGTCGGCGTGGTACAGGCACAACACGGTGCCGAGCGTGGCCAGCTGTGCCGGGGTCGGCCAGGCCGCGCTGTTCGGCGCGGCGATGGAGTCATTCCTGCGTGCGGACAAGGCTCGGCTCATGAGATCACCAGGAAACGGCAAGGCTGGCGGAGAAGGTGCGGCCCGGGCTGCTGAAACGATCGCTCAGTGCGCGATCGGTGATCAGGCTCGGGGTGATCGACGACCATTCGATGTAGCGCTTGTCGGCCAGGTTGAACACGCCGACATTGAAGGTGGCACCCGGCGCGAAGTTCCAGTGCGCCATCAGGTCCAGCACGCCGTAGCCGGCCGGCTGGTAGACGAACGGCGCCGGTGCATTCGGATTGGTCTGCGCCGCAGGCGGCGGCAGGCGCTTCTTGCGCTGCACGAAGGTACCGGCCAGTTCGACGCCCCAGGTATCGGCGTCATACATCAGGCCCAGCGTGCCACGCAGCGGATCGACCGAGGCCAGCGGTTCGTCATCGGTCCGGTTGTCACCACGCGACCATGCCAACGCACTGCGCAGCGCCCAGCCCCTCAGCGCCGGGCTGAGTTCGCCAAACTCGATGCCGGCCTTCATTTCCGCACCATAGATGCGCGCGTCGGCGATGTTCTGCGACTGGAACACGGTCAAACCCTGCGCGTTGCGACCGGTATCGACGTTGGACTGGATGAAATCCTTGTAGTCGTTGTAGTAGCCGCTGACGCTGACGTACGCCGCCGGCGCGATGAAGCGCAGGCCCAGTTCGTAACCGTCGCTGGTTTCCGGCTTCAGATCCGGATTGGCGATGGCGGTATAGCGGAAGGCGATGTTGGTCAGGCCGATGTTGACGTCGTTGTACGGCGGCGAACGGAAGCCACGCGCATAACCGGCGAACAGCGACCATTCGTCGGTAAAGCGCCAGACCATGCCCAGCTTCGGCGACACGCTGGTCTTCTTCAGCTGCGCCACGGCCGTGGTCGGGTTGTCTTCGGCGAAGATGCTGTCCACTTCCGGCTTCAGCTCGTAGCGGTCCACGCGCACGCCCGGCACCAGCGACAGCCTGCCATCGGCAAAGCGCATCTCATCCTGTGCATACAGGCCCAGCTCGGTAGTCTTGCTGATCGGGAAGTCACGCACCGGGAAGGTGTCCGGCAGCACCGTGTTGCTGACCACGCCAGCCTTGCTGACCTGATAGCCGTCGCGCTTCTGGCGGATCTCGGTACGGGTGCCTTCGAAACCGTAGGTCAATGCGTGCTCGACGCTGCCGGTGGCGAACGCCTTGTTGAACTGCGCCTGCAGGCCATAGGCATGCTGGTCGAAGGAGAACACGCGGTGGCGACGGGTGCCGTCGGTGCGGGTCTCGTCGGTCTGCTGCCGGGTTTCGCTGTTCTGCGTGTACACCTGCCAATGCAGGCTGTCGGCGAACGGCTGGTCCAGCGCATCCATCTCGTGGGCGAAGGAGACGCGGTTGCGCTTCTGGGTGTCGTGGGACTTCATGCCAGTGGCCGCAGCCATCGCGCCGGGGCGCGGTGCAACGCTGGCGATCGCCGACAGCACATTGGTATCGGTGGTGTCTTCGTTGCCTTCCACGGTCAGGCGGAAGCGCTGGTCCTCGCTGGGTACATAGACCAGTTTGCTGAGCAGGCTGCGGCCGTCGCGATCCTGCGGATTGGACGCGGTGCGGGTGTCGTTGTCGCTGCGAACCGTGCCCTTGTTGTCCGCTTCCTGGCCCTGGTGGTGGTTGACGTTGACCAGGCCGCTCCAGTGGTCGCCACCGAAGGCGGCCGTGGCACCGCCGAGCAGGCCCTTCCACTCACCGTCGTAGCCGAACTTCAGGCCGAAGTAGCTGTTCTTGCCGTCCTTGAGATAGTCGGCCGGGTCTTTGGTCACGAACGCGACCACGCCGCCGAGTGCATCGGAGCCGTACAGCGAGCTGGCCGGGCCACGCACGATCTCGACGCGCTTGAGCGTATCGAGGTCGGTGAAGTTGCGGTTGGAACTGGCGAACGAACCGATGTCGAACCGGGTCGGCATGACGATGCCGTCGGTCTGGATGCGCACGCGGTTGCCGTCCAGGCCACGGATGCGGAAACCATCCAGGCCGAAGCGGGTCGCGCTGCGGGTGACCGACAGGCCCGGTTCGTAGCGCACCAGATCCTTGATGTCCTGCACCAGATGCCGGTCCATCTGCTCACGGTCGACGACGTCCACGGTGGCCGCCACGTCGCTCACGGCCCGCTCGGTGCGGGTGGCGGTGACCTGCACCCGATCGAATTCGCGCGCATCGGGTGCGGCAGTGGCAGCAGCGTGGGCGGACAGCGGCAGCGCCATCCAGACAGCAAGGCAAAGGGCGGTATGGCGGGTCATCGGGTTCGTTTGGTCAGGCAGGGGAACCCCCGGTTACCGGCACACCCGGAAGGTGCACGCGGTAGACCGAGGGGGAGAGAGCAGGAGCGGACGGGTCGCCCACCCTGTCGGCGCTGCCGGCAGGAGGGAGGGAGGCGGGCGACCAGGCCGCGATTACTTGGTCAGGATCAGCTTGTCGTTGCTGGTGTGCCGCAGGCGATAGAAGCGGTCGCCGTGCTGGATCAGGATTTCACGACGGCCCTTGAGCAGGGCTTCGCTGTCGATGACCTCTTCCGGCGGAACGACACGGACCGGACGATCGCGGAGGGTCAGCGTTTCGGGGCGCAGCAGTACAGGTTGAGCATTCATGAGCATCTGGACTCGTGCGAGGGACGAGTTAAATGATAATGATTCTCAGTTGACAATCAACAACCATTCTCAACTTGATTGATTGGATTAATGATCGAATCTTCAGATTCGATAGATCGTATCAATCAAATGGCGCCGCATGTGTGTAGAGTCGACTGTTGGTCGACTGCTTCGAGCAACAGCAGTCGACCAACAGCCGACTCTACCGAGGCACGGGCCCGAGCCGGCCCGACCGAGGCACGGGCCCGAGCCGGCCCGACCGAGGCCCAGGCCCGGTCGGCCCCGGGATTCAGGCGAAGGCGGCTTCGACGTCGGCCCAGCCGGCGGCGTCGACCTGCTCCAGCGCTTCCAGTGCCTGCAGGTTCTGCAGCAGCTGGCTGACCCGGCTGGCACCGAGGATCACGCTGGAGACGTTCGGGTTGCGCAGGCACCAGGCGATGGCCAGCGTGGCCGGCGCCTGCCCCAGCGCACGCGCCACCTCGCTGAAGCGGCGCACCTGGGCCAGGCGGGCTTCGGCGTCGGCACCCAGCACCAGGTCCTGCAACCACTGCATGCCTTCCCGGCCCAGCCGCGCATCGGCCGGAATGCCCTGGTCGTACTTGCCGGTGAGCAGGCCCGAGGCCAGCGGCGAGAAGATGGTGGTGCCCAGTCCGGCGCCGGCATACAGCGGCGCGTACTCGACCTCCACGCGCTCGCGGTGCAGCAGGTTGTACTGCGGCTGCTCCATCGACGGGCCCTGCAGGTTGCGCGCCTGCGCGATGTCCAGCGCCTGCTGGATCTGCACAGCCGACCACTCCGAGGTCCCCCAGTAGAGGATCTTGCCCTGCCGCACCAGGGTGTCCATGGCATGCACGGTCTCGGCGACCGGTGCGTCCGGATCCGGGCGGTGGCAGTAATAGAGGTCCAGGTAATCCACCCGCAGGCGCTTGAGCGCGGCGTGGCAGGCATCGGTCACATGCTTGCGCGACAGGCCGCGCTGGGTCGGCCGCGGGTCCTTGGCGCTGCCGAAGAACACCTTGCTGGAGACGCAGAAACCGTCGCGCGGCAGGCGCAGGTCGGCGATCACATCGCCCATCACCTGTTCGGCGCGGCCGTTGGCATAGCCCTCGGCATTGTCGAAGAAGTTGACGCCATGATCCCAGGCGGCCGCCACCAGGTTGCGGGCCTCGTCGCGCGGGATCTGGTCACCGAAGGTCACCCAGGCGCCGAAGGACAGGGCGGAAATCGGCAGGCCGGTGGAGCCCAAGCGACGGTATTGCATGCGAATCTCCTGCTGCGGGCCCGCATCCGGGCCGGGATCGAACTCCATTCTACCTGCCGCCGCCGGCCGCAAGCCCTTGCCGTTGCTGGCCCGATCGGTACCGTTGGGTGCGCGCACGCTGCTTTTTCTTGCCCCGGCCCCTGCCCTGCACTAGGCTTCCCGTTTTTCGCGACGCCCCAGGGGAGTCACTCACATGGTCGAAGGTTTGGGCAGGATCGGCTTCGGCCTGTTCGGGTTGGCGGTGCTGATCGGCATCACCTGGTTGTTTTCCAACAACAAGCGTGCAGTTGACTGGAAGCTGGTTGCCACCGGTATCACCCTGCAGATCGCCTTTGCGGCGCTGGTGATCCTGGTGCCGGGCGGGCGCGACGTGTTCGATGCGCTGGGCAAGGGCTTCGTCAAGATCCTCAGCTTCGTCAACGAGGGCTCGGGCTTCATCTTCGGCTCGTTGATGGACACCAAGAACTACGGCTTCATCTTCGCCTTCCAGGTGCTGCCGACCATCATCTTCTTCTCGGCGCTGATGGGGGTGATGTACCACCTCAACGTCATGCAGGCGATCGTGCGCGTGATGGCCTGGTCGATCACCAAGGTGATGCGCGTGTCCGGCGCGGAAACCACCAGCGTCTGCGCCAGCGTCTTCATCGGCCAGACCGAGGCGCCGCTGACCGTTCGCCCGTACATCGCCAGGATGACCCAGTCCGAACTGCTGACCATGATGATCGGCGGCATGGCGCATATCGCCGGCGGCGTGCTGGCGGCCTACGTGGGCATGCTGGGCGGCGGCGATCCGGCGCAGCAGGCTTTCTACGCCAAGCACCTGCTGGCGGCCAGCATCATGGCGGCCCCGGCCACCCTGGTCGTGGCCAAGCTGCTGATTCCGGAAACCGGCACCCCGCTGACCCGCGGCACGGTGAAGATGGAAGTCGAAAAGACCTCCAGCAACATCATCGATGCCGCCGCTGCCGGCGCCGGTGACGGCCTGAAGCTGGCACTGAACATCGGCGCGATGCTGCTGGCCTTCATCGCCCTTATCGCGCTGCTGAACGCGCCGCTGACCTGGGTGGGCGAAGTGACCGGCCTGGCCGCTGCCATCGGCAAGCCGACCAACCTGTCGACCATCTTCGGCTATCTGCTGGCCCCGATCGCCTGGGTGATCGGCACGCCGTGGGCCGACGCCACCACCGTCGGCTCGCTGATCGGCCAGAAGGTCGTGATCAACGAGTTCGTCGCCTACACCGAACTGTCGCAGATCGTGAACGGCCAGATCCCGGGCGTGAGCCTGTCCGCCGAAGGCCGCCTGATTGCCACTTACGCGCTGTGCGGCTTCGCCAACTTCAGCTCGATCGCGATCCAGATCGGCGGTATCGGTGGCCTGGCGCCGGAGCGCCGCCACGACCTGGCCAAGTTCGGCCTGCGCGCGGTGCTGGGCGGTACCATTGCCACCTTCATGACGGCGACCATCGCCGGCGTGCTGACGCACTTCAGTTGAACCCCTGGTTGAGAAAAGATTTCCTATGAGCAGCAGTGTCGTTGTCGTCGGTTCCTTCAATGTCGATCACGTGTGGCGGTGCGAAACGCTGCCGGCACCGGGTGCGACCATTGCCGGCCGCTACAGCACCGGCCCCGGTGGCAAGGGCTTCAACCAGGCCGTGGCGGCCTGCCGCGCTGGTGCGGACACCCACTTCGTGTGTGCGTTGGGCGATGACGCCGGTGGCGCCACTGCGCGCGAACTGGCTGCGCACGATGGCTTCGCGCTGATCGCCGAGGCCAGCAGCGAGCCGACCGGCACCGCCGGCATCTACGTCGATGCCCGTGGCCGCAACACGATCGTGATCGGCCCCGGCGCCAATGCCGCGCTGGGCACCGATTTCCTGCAACAGCAGCAGGCCCTGCTGGCCGGTGCCAAGGTGGTGCTGGTGCAGCTGGAATCGCCGGTGCAGA
Source organism: Stenotrophomonas sp. YJH_SMC_20 (assembly GCF_059367845.1). Lineage (NCBI taxonomy): Bacteria > Pseudomonadati > Pseudomonadota > Gammaproteobacteria > Lysobacterales > Lysobacteraceae > Stenotrophomonas > Stenotrophomonas sp. YJH_SMC_20. Next base: position 91,809 of record NZ_JCAFRG010000005.1, read on the forward strand.
CCATCGAAGCGGCGCTGGCCACGGCCCGCGAGGCCGGTGTCACCACCGTGCTCAACACCGCGCCGGCCGATGCGCCCTCGACCATCGGCCTGCTCAAGCTGGCCGATGTGATCACCCCGAACGAGACCGAGTTCGCCGCCCTGCTCGGCCGCCATGTCGGCGAGCGCGTGGATGCCAACGACGTCGCTGCGCTGGATGGCGCCAGCCTGCATGCGCTGTGCCGCAAGCTGGTCGGCAACGGCACGGTGGTGGTGACCCTGGGTTCGGTGGGCGTGTTCGTCTCTCACGCCGACGAGAACCTGCGCGGCGATACCCAGCCGTACTACCGCGTCGGTGCCGAACAGGTGCAGGCCATCGACACCACCGGTGCCGGTGATGCCTTCAACGGTGCGCTGGCTGCGTCGCTGGCACAGGTGGCCGATGCACCGTTCGCCCGCCACGTGCGCTTTGCCAACCAGTTCGCCGGTCGCTCGACCGAGAAGGAAGGCGCTGCAGCGGCGATGCCGCGCTTCACCCCGGCCGACGCCGAAGCCAAGTAATTCCACGCCACGCGTGGATGACAAGGCCCGGGTGCACAGGCACCTGGGCCTTTCTTTCGCCCATTGCCCAGCCCCTGCGACCGCCTGTCGCATTGCCCACATCCTGCCCCTCGCTCACGATCCGCGCAGCTTCCTTGCACGGGCAGGACATGGACGGATTCCCCTGGTTGCTGGTCGCGGCCGCAGGCAGTGCCGCTGCGGCGCTGCTGCATATCGGCTGCATCGCCTTCGGCGCCGCGTGGTACAGGTACTTCGGTGCCGGCCAGCGCGTGGTCCGGCTGGCACAGGCCGGGCATTGGTGGCCACCGCTGATGACCGCCGGCATCACGGCCGTGCTGGTGGCCTGGACGCTGTACGCACTGGCCGCTGCGGGCTGGCATTCGCCACTGCCGGCCAGTCGTCTGGTCCTGTCGGGCATCGCCCTGCTGTTGCTGCTGCGCGCCGCGATGGGCTTCGGGCTGGCGCTGCTGCGGCCCGGCCACAACGGCCGGCGCTTCTGGATGGTCAGTTCACTGGTCTGCCTCAGCCTGGGGCTGGCCTTCGCACTGGGTACCCGCCAGGCCTGGCAGCGCCTGGGGTAGCCGCCCACCTTCGCCCGCCCTTGGGGGCGGCGGAAGCAACCGTCAAGCATCTGCTGATGCCGGTACGGCATGAGGTCGGTGCCGATCGGCCTGAACCGGGGCGCAGCTGATACGGCCGCGTCGCTGTCGGCGCCCTACAATGGGCGCATGCAGATCGGCCCGTACACCATTGCTCCGAACGTCGTGCTGGCGCCCATGGCCGGCGTCACCGACAAACCCTTCCGCCTGCTGTGCAAACGGCTGGGCGCGGGCCTGGCCGCCTCGGAAATGACCATCAGCGACCCGCGCTTCTGGACCACGCGCAAGTCGATCCACCGCATGGACCATGACGGCGAACCGGCACCGATCAGCGTGCAGATCGCCGGCACCGAGCCGCAGCAGCTGGCCGAGGCCGCACGCTACAACGTCGACCACGGCGCGCAGATCATCGACATCAACATGGGTTGCCCGGCCAAGAAGGTGTGCAACGCCTGGGCCGGCTCGGCGCTGATGCGTGACGAGCAGCTGGTGGCGCGCATCCTCGAGGCCGTGGTCAACGCGGTGGACGTTCCGGTCACGCTGAAGATCCGCACCGGGTGGGACTGCGACCACCGCAATGGCCCGGTGATCGCCCGCATCGCCGAGGACAGCGGCATCGCCGCGCTGGCGGTGCATGGCCGCACCCGCGACCAGCACTACACCGGCCAGGCCGAGTACGCCACGATCGGCGAGATCAAGGCCGCGCTGCGCATTCCGGTGATCGCCAACGGCGATATCGATTCGCCGCAGAAGGCGGCATACGTGCTGCAGCAGACCGGCGTGGACGCGGTGATGATCGGCCGCTCGGCACAGGGCCGGCCGTGGATCTTCCGCGAAGTGGCGCACTTTCTGGCCACCGGTGAGGAACTGCCACCACCGTCGTTGGCGGAAGTGCGCGACATCCTGCTCGGCCACCTGCACGCACTGCATGCGTTCTATGGCGAGCCGCAGGGCGTGCGCATCGCGCGCAAGCACCTGGGCTGGTATGCCAAGGACCGGCCGGAGAACGCCGCCTTCCGCGCCGTGGTCAACCGCGCCGAAGACCCGCAGAGCCAGGTCGCGCTGACCACCGAGTACTTCGACCGCCTGATCGCCGGGGAACCGGCGTTGTCTTCGGCGGCCTGAGCCGCCAATCCTGCGTTTCCGGACAGTCGAGCCTGCTCGACGCTACAAGAGCCCGCCCCATGACCCCGCCGATCTCCTCCCCGACCTACCTGCACGGGTTCTCCGGCACCGAGCAGCAGCGCCTGATGACCCAGGCGCGCCTGCTGGAATCGAGCATCTTCGGCCAGATCGACTACAGCGGCGCGCGGCGCCTGCTGGAAGTCGGCAGCGGCGTGGGTGCGCAGACCGAGATCCTGCTGCGCCGCTTCCCCGAGCTGCACGTGACCGGTGTGGACCTGAGCGAGACCCAGCTGACCACCGCGCGCGAGAACCTGGCGCGCACGCCGTGGTGCAGCGATCGCTACACCCTGCAGCAGGCTGACGCCGGCGAGCTCCCGTTCGAGGCACGCAGCTTCGACTCGGCGTTCCTGTGCTGGGTACTGGAGCACGTGCCGTCACCTGCGCGCGTGCTGAGCGAGGTGCGCCGGGTGCTGGCACCGGGTTCGCCGGTCTACATCACCGAGGTGATGAATGCCTCGTTCCTGCTCGACCCGTATTCGCCGCACATCTGGCGTTACTGGATGGCGTTCAACGATTTCCAGTACGACCACGGGGGCGACCCCTTCGTTGGCGCCAAGCTGGGCAACCTGCTGCTGGCCGGCGGCTTCCGCGACGTGCACACCGAGATCAAGACCATCCACCTGGACAACCGCGAACCGGCGCGGCGCAAGACGATGATCGCGTTCTGGGAGCAGCTGCTGCTGTCGGCCGCCGACCAACTGCTGCAGGCCGGCTCGGTGGACGAGGAAACCGTGGAAGGCATGCGTCGCGAGTTCCGCCTGGTGCAGAACGACCCGAATGCGGTGTTCTTCTATTCGTTCGTGCAGGGCCGCGCCACGGTGTATTGAGCCGACGCGGCACCAATGCTCCCGCATCCACGCATGGCGTGGATCTACTCGACAGCGCCGACTACGGGCGCATGCCAGATCCGCTGCCACATCGCCGCCAGCCGGCGCCCGGCATCAGCGCGCGCGGCGGGACTGCTGTAATCCGCCCGCAGCTGCTCGGGCGTGATTGGCCGCCACTGCCCGTCGACCTGCTCGGCCACGGCGAAGTTGAAGGTGTAGTCCGGCTCCAGGCCCATGCGCAGGTCGCTCAGCACCAGCCGGCCGTCCATCACCTGCGCACGCATAAAGCCACGGTTGAACCAGGTCAGCTGCTGCACCGCCGGGATGCCCCCTGCTTCGCGCAGTACCTGCACGTTGGACGCGTGGCCTTCGAACCGCATCGGCCCGTGGTCGGCCACCAGCGAGCGGTCGCCCACCACGTAGCCGTTCGGCGTCATCGCCACCACCCGCCACAGCAGGGTGTTGAACGGCATCGGCACCGAGAAGCGCGGCGCATCGCCCAGGCCCATCGCCGCCAGGCTCTGCTGGGCAGCACGGTCGACCTGGGCCTTGGCGATCAGGCCCCAGCCCAGGTAGGCACTGCTGGCCAGCAACGCCAGACCCAGCACCTTGCCCGCCCAGGGGCGGGCGCGGCCAAACCAGGCCAGCACGCAGCCCAGCAGCAGCCATACCGTGTAGCCAGGATCGATGATGAAGACACTGGAACCCATGGTCGGATGTGGCCGCAACGGCCACCACAGCTGGGTACCGTAGACGGTGAACGCATCCAACAGCGGATGGGTGACCAGCGCCAGCTGGATCGCCCAGAACCAGCGCAGCGGTGACTGCGCGACGCGGCCATTGCCGAAGCGCTTGAACAGCCACCAGATCAATGCGGCCACCCAGGGCAGCACCAGCAGCGAATGACTGAAACTGCGGTGCTCGATCATGTTCGCCACCGGATCGGCTGCGGTGAAACCGAGCCACAGGGCGTCGAGGTCCGGCAGGGTGCCAAGCGCGGCACCGGCCAGCAGGGCCGCGCGGCGGTGGCCAGGCGGGGCGATGGCAGCAGCGACGGCGCCACCGAGCACGATCTGGGTCAGGGAGTCCATGGGCCGATGCTAGCGGCTTGCGGGCGGTGCATGTAGAGCCGAGCCCATGCTCGGCTGCTCTTCATTGCGTGTAACGGCAGCCGAGCATGGGCTCGGCTCTACATGGGGACAGACGCGGGTTACGCCGCCTGCGACAGGCGCGCGCCCGGCAGCTCCACCAGCGTCTGGCCGTTGTGGTCCAGCAGGCGCAGCGCGCCATCGTGGTCTTCGGCCAGCGCGGTCAGGCTTTCCACCCAGTCGCCGTCGTTCGCGTAGACCAGGCCATCGCGTTCAATCAACGCAGCGCGGTGGATGTGGCCACAGATGATGCCATCCAGTCCGCGACGGCGGACATCGTCCAGCCCGGCCTGCACGAAGCGTTCGATGTAGCGTTCGGCGGCGCCGCTGCGCTTCTTCAGGAATTCAGACAATGACCAGTAGCGCATCCCCAGCAGGCGCCGCACCGCGTTCAACGCCTGGTTGCCGGTCAGGATGCGGTAGTACAGCCAATCGCCGAATTTCTCCTGCAGGCCGCCGAAGTGGGTCACGCCGTCGTACTCGTCCCCATGCGCGACCAGCAGCCGGCGGCCATCGGCGGTCACGTGGATGGCGCGGCGGCGGACCTGCATCGCCGGCAGCATCAGCCCACAGACCTGGCGCAGCGAGGCATCGTGGTTGCCGGGGATGTAGATGATCTCGGTACCCGCACGGCGCAATGCATGCAGGGCCTGGATGACTTCGCTGTGTGACTGCCGCCAATTGGCCCGGCGATGCGCCATCCACCACAGGTCGATGATGTCGCCGACCAGGTACAACCGTTCGCAACGCAGCTGCAAGAGGAACCGTGCCAGCTCGGTGGCATGGCAATGACGTGAACCCAGATGCACATCGGAGACGAACACTGCGCGCCGGCGCGGCGACAGGTTCGCCAGCGCGCTCATGCCGGCGTCCCCGCGTCGCGCAGGTAGCGTTTGCGCTTGTTCGGCCGGATCGCACACAGGTCCACTTCGATCAGGCCGTCGATCGAATCGCTGAAGTCCGGGTCGACACCGAAGGCGAGGAAGCGGGCACCACCGGGTTCACACAGATCGGTGTACTGGCGGTACAGCGTGGGTACGCCGGTACCGAGCGCAGCCAGGTTGGCCTTGAGCACCTCGAACGCGGCGCCTGCATCCAGCTCACCGAAACTGGGCGGTGCGGCGAAGTACTGGAACGGGCGGTTCGATTCGGCCAGGCCAGCGGTACCGCTGTAATAGCGCTGGTAGTACGCCACCAGCTGCTCGCGCGCTTCACGCGGTAGCGCCGCGCTGATCGACACGGCGCCGAACAGGTAGCGGATGCCCGGCCGGCACTGCAGGTAGGCGCCGATGCCCTGCCACAGATAGTCCAGGCTGCGGCTGCCCCAGTAGTCGGGCACCACGAAGCTGCGGCCCAGTTCCAGGCCCTCGGCGATGTGGGTGATGGCATCGTCGGAATAGCGGAACAGCGACGCGCTGTAGAGCCCGGACAGGCCGTGCCGGGCCAGTGCGTGGGCGCCGCGCATGATCCGGTACGCGCCGGCGATTCGCTGCGCGGCGGCGTCCCAGATCACGATGTGCTCGTACTGCGGGTCGTAGTTGTCGAGGTCACGGCTGCGCCCGGTGCCCTCGCCCACCTGGCGGAAGGTCAGTTCGCGCAGGCGGCCCAGCTCCAGCAGCAGCGGCGAATCGGCAGTACAGGTGGCCAGCAGAATCTGCTTGCCATCGGCGGTCTGGCCCAGCTGGGTCGCTGCGGCAATCCCTGCAGCGACCTGCGAAGGGGGCACCGGGGCGGCCAGCGGCTCAGGGCCTGCGCAGGCAGCGGCATTGCCGGCCGCGCCATTGCGGCCCAGCGCATACAGCGCGCGACGTACCGCCAGCAGCTGTGCGCCCGGGTCACCGCCATCGCCCAGCCGCATCGGCTCGCCGATGCTCAGCCGCAGCGGGCGGCCACGACGGGTGAACATCTCGCGTGCCAGCAGGGCGGTGCCGGCCGGCTTGAACAGGGTTGATGCGCCGTAGAACAGCGCCGAGTTGCGCGCTTCCACCCGCACCGGCAGCACCGGCGCCCCGGCGGCGCGGGCAAAGCGCACGAACCCGCGCTGCCAGCGACCATCGCGGATGCCGCGCAGCGAGAGGCGCGAGACCTCGCCGGCCGGGAACACGATCACGCACTGCTCGGCGGCCAGCGCCTCCTCCACCGCGTGCAGACTGCCGCGCTGGGCCTTGCCGCCAAGGATGCGCACCGGCAACAGCAGATCCTGCAGTGGCGCGATAGCCCCCAACAGATCGTTCGCCACGATCCGCACGTCACGGCGGATACGGCCGACCGCGTCCAGCAGCGCCAGCGCGTCCAGCGCCCCGGACGGATGATTGGCAACAATCAGCAGGCGGCCGGTGGCCGGGATCTTCGCCAGCGCGGCCGGATCCACCTGGTACTGGCCATCGACGAATTCCAGGGCGGCGGCGACGAAGCCGAATCCGCGCAACCCTGCACTGCGCTTCAGGAAGGCCTCGATCTGGTCCAACCGCGACCAGCGACCGACGCTGCGCAGCAGCGGCCGTGCCAGCTGGCCACGACGGCCATGGAACCAATCGGGGAAGCGTTGCTGGAGACGCTGTTCGAGTTCCTGCATGGCGGATCCACTTATGCCCGGCGGCCGGATTGGCCGACAGCCTGCGCCCGGCAGGCGGCAGCCAGATGGCGGTTTCGGGGCAGAACGATGACGGCCGGTCCGGCAGGGTCGCGGCCTGCGCGGTCCGGGGTTGGACAGCCCCGTCCGTCGTCACGCTGGTGGAACACTGGGCCTCGAGGCCGGGCCCCAATCCCGTCACGACGGCCCCTGCCAGGCCTACGCGGGCTTAACCACCGGCAACCGGTACCGGTTCACAATGCACAGGCGGCGCACCCCGTGTATCATGCGCGCCCATCTTTCCATCCGAATCAAGGGATATTACGCCTGATGTCCAGCTATCTCTTCACCTCCGAGTCGGTCTCTGAAGGCCATCCGGACAAGGTTGCCGACCAGATCTCCGATGCGGTGCTGGACGCGATCCTGACCCAGGACCAGCGTGCCCGCGTGGCCTGCGAGACCATGGTCAAGACCGGCGTTGCCATCGTGGCCGGTGAAATCACCACCAGCGCCTGGATCGACCTGGAAGCGCTGACCCGCAAGGTCATCACGGACATCGGCTACGACAGCTCCGACGTCGGCTTCGACGGCGCCACCTGCGGCGTGCTGAACCTGATCGGCAAGCAGTCGCCGCACATCGCCCAGGGCGTGGACCGCAAGAAGCCGGAAGAAATGGGCGCTGGCGACCAGGGCCTGATGTTCGGCTATGCCACCAACGAGACCGACAGCTACATGCCGGCCGCGATCCACCTGTCGCACCGCTTGGTCGAGCAGCAGGCCAAGATCCGCAAGAAGAAGAACTCGCCGCTGTCGTGGCTGCGCCCGGACGCCAAGAGCCAGGTCACCCTGCGCTATGAAAACGGCGTGGTCTCGGCCATCGACGCCGTGGTCCTGTCGACCCAGCACGCCCCGGGCATCAAGCAGAAGGACCTCATCGAGGCCGTCCGCGAAGAAATCATCAAGCCGGTGCTGCCGGCCAAGTGGCTGCACAAGGGCACCAAGTTCCACATCAACCCGACCGGCAAGTTCGAGATCGGCGGCCCGGTGGGCGACTGTGGCCTGACCGGCCGCAAGATCATCGTCGACACCTACGGCGGCTGGGCCCGTCACGGTGGTGGCGCGTTCTCCGGCAAGGACCCGTCCAAGGTCGACCGTTCGGCTGCCTACGCGGCCCGCTACGTCGCCAAGAACGTGGTTGCTGCCGGCCTGGCCGACCGCTGCGAAGTGCAGGTCTCCTACGCCATCGGCGTGGCCGAGCCGACCTCGATCTCGGTCACCACCTTCGGCACCGGCAAGATCAGCGATGACAAGATCGAGAAGCTGATCCGCAAGCACTTCGACCTGCGCCCGTACGGCATCATCAAGATGCTGGACCTGATCCACCCGATGTACCAGCAGACTGCGGCCTACGGCCACTTCGGCCGCAAGCCGAAGGAGTTCAGCTACCTCAACGGCGAAGGCGAGACCGTCAACGCCACGGCCTTCTCCTGGGAGAAGACCGACCGCGCCGCCGCCCTGCGCGCCGATGCGAAGCTGAAGTAAGAAACACGAAGGGCCGCTCACGCGGCCCTTCTGCTTTCTGTAGAGCCGAGCCCATGCTCGGCTTTCTTTTTCTTGCGACAAGAGCAGCCGAGCATGGGCTCGGCTCTACAAGGGCTACGCCACGCCGATACAATCGGCCCATGTCGACCGAACTGAAAACCCACCAGCTGTCCATGACCGTACTGATGTCGCCGGACATGGCCAATTTCTCCGGCAAGGTCCACGGTGGCGCGATCCTGAGGCTGCTCGACCAGGTCGCCTATGCCTGTGCCAGCCGCTACGCCGGCAGCTATGTGGTCACCCTGTCGGTGGACCAGGTGATGTTCCGCCAGCCCATCGCGGTGGGCGAGCTGGTCACCTTCCTGGCCTCGGTGAACCATACCGGCACCTCGTCGATGGAGATCGGCATCAAGGTGGTGGCCGAAGACATCCTCAAGCGCAGCGTGCGCCACGCCAACAGCTGTTTCTTCACGATGGTGGCCGTGGATGAGGAAGGCCGGCCGACGCCGGTGCCAACATTGCAGCCGGTCACCTCGGACGAGAAGCGCCGCCAGGCCGCAGCGCTGATCCGCCGCCAACTGCGCCAGGAAATGGAACAGCGCCACCTGGAACTGCTGGCATCGAATCCTCCGTCGCCGGAGGAGTGAGGGTGTGCGGGGCACGCCCCGCACCCACCGAGGCAGGTAGCGCCGGGCCATGCCCGGCGGATACGCATCAACCCGTGTTCTGCACCCCCTGCGAAACACCGTTCACGCACGCCACCAGCGCGCGCAGCAGCTCGTCATCCTCGCGCCCGCTGGCCCGCCAGCGCTGCAGCAGATCCACCTGCAGCACGCTGATCGGATCGACGTAGGGATTGCGCAGGCGGATCGACAGCGCTAGCCGCGCATCATGGTCCAGCAGCGTCTTCTGGTCCATCAGCGCCAGCAGCCAGTGCCGGGTAAGTTCCAGTTCGCGCTGTACCTGCGGGAAGAAGCGCCCGTGCAGGTCGCCAGACAACAGCGAGAACTGCTCGGCGATGGTGATATCGCCCTTGGACAGCACCATCGCGATGTCGTCCAGGAAGGTGCGGAAGAACGGCCAGTCACGCGCCATTTCGCGCAGGGTCTCTTCATGGCCAGCGTCCACCGCCGCCTGCAGGCCGCTGCCCACGCCGTACCAGCCGGGAATGACGGCACGCGCCTGGCTCCAGGCAAACACCCAGGGAATCGCACGCAGGTTGCCCAGTGCCGCATCCTGGCCGAGCCGGCGCGAAGGACGCGAGCCCAGCGTCATCCGCTCGATCACGTCGATGGGTGTGGCGGTACGGAAGTAGTCCATGAAGCCGGCCTGGCCAACAAAGGCGCGATACACCTCGCTGCTGGCCGATGACACCGCGTCCATCACCGGCCGCCACGCATCCTCGCGCGGCTCGGCGGCACGCGGGCGCAGGCTGGCGCGCAGCACCGCACCGGTGGCCTGTTCCAGCGAGCGCAGGGCCAGCGCGCGGATGCCATATTTGCGATGGATCACTTCGCCCTGCTCGGTCACCCGCAGGCGGCCATCGATGCTGCCGCGCGGTGACGCATCGACCGCGTGCGTGGTCTTCCCCCCGCCACGGCTGATCGAGCCGCCACGGCCATGGAAGAAGGTCAGGCGGATGCCCGCCTCGGCCGCCACCTCCAGCAGTTCCACCTGCGCGCGCTGCAGGCCCCAGCGCGAGGCGGCGATGCCACCGTCCTTGCTGCTGTCCGAATAGCCGAGCATCACCATCTGCACGTCGTCGCGCGCACGCAGATGGGCGCGGTAGACCGGGTCGGCCAGCAGGTCACGCAGGGTGGCCGTGCCACGCTTGAGGTCATCCACGGTTTCAAACAGCGGCGCGATGTCCAGCGGCACCGTGTCATCGGCGTCGACCAGGCCACCACGCCGCGCCAGCGCCAGTACCGCCAGCACGTCGCTGCGGTCGTGCGCCATCGAAATGATGTAACTGCCCAGTGCATCGCCGCCATGGCGTGCGCGTGCATCAGCCAGCGCGGCAAACACCGCATCCAGCCGCTGGTTGCCTTCGTCGTCGCCCTTCGGCAACGGCGTGTCACCACTCGCATGCGGCGCCAGCAGGCGCGCACGCCCCACGGCATCGAGATCGTCCCACGCTACGTCACTGCCCAGCACCGTGGCCAGCGCACGCGCATGCACGCTCGATTCCTGGCGCACATCCAGCCGCGCCAGATGGAAGCCGAACGTCTTCACCCGCCACAGCAGACGCTGCACGGCAAAGCCGCCGGCATGTTCGCCGCGATTGGCGCGCAGGCTGTCGAGGATCAGCTGCAGATCGTCGATCAGTTCGGCGGGGCCGGCGTAGGCGCCGCTGCCATCATCCAGCGTGGCCTGCAGGCGTGCGCGCATGCGGTCGTTGAGCAGGCGGTACGGCATGTCGGCATGGCGCGGGCGCGACTGCACCTGCGGCAGCAGCTGCTGGTACTGCGCCACGCGTGCCTGCAACGCATCACTCACGCCCACTCGCTCGGTAGACTGGCTGAGCAGGCTGGCCAGCTGCAGCAGTTCCTTCTGGTAGCGCCCCAGCACTGCCTGCCGCTGTGCATCCAGCGTGTTGCGGATGGTGGTGGCATCCACGTTCGGGTTGCCGTCCATGTCGCCGCCCACCCAGGTGCCGAAGCGCAGCAGGCGCGGCAGCGGCAGTTCTTCGCCGAAGGTATCGCGCAGCGCCTGCTGCAGCGATTCGTACAGCACCGGGATCACCCGGTACAGCACCTGTACCAGATAAAAGCCGACGTGCTCGCGCTCGTCGTCCACGGTGGGCCGCACCGGCGAGGAATCGGTGGTCTGCCACGAAGCGGTCAGCGCCATGCGGAAGCGCGCGGCATCGGCGGCCGCTTCCCCCGGCGTGCGCTGGCCATCAAGGTTGTCGACCAGGCTGGCCACCATCAGCTGCTCTTTCTCCAGCAGCGCGCGGCGCACCGCTTCGGTCGGGTGCGCGGTAAACACCGGTTCGATGTCGATGCGCGGCAGCCATTGCGCCAGCTCGTCCAGCGTCACGCCCTGCGCCTTCAGGTGCTGCAGCGCATCCTGCAGGCCATCGGGCTGCGCCCCTGCGGTACCGGCACGCTGGTAGTCACGGCGGCGGCGGATGCGATGCACGCGCTCGGCGATGTTGACCACCTGGAAATAGGTGCTGAACGCCCGCACCATGGTCTCGGCCTGCTGCGGCGTGCGCCCGGCCAGCCCTTCGGCCAGCTCGGACAACGCCGCCTGGTTCTCGCGGCGGGCGATGGCGCGGGTGCGCACGTCCTCGACATCGTCGAGGAAAGCGGCGGAGACCTGTTCAACCAGCAGGTCGCCGACCAGCGCGCCGAGCCGGCGCACGTCATCGCGAAGCGGAAGATCGGGAGAAGCAAACTCGATGCTGCTGCGGTACTCGTTCATCGGCGACGCACAGGCCTCGGTCAACGGATCCAGACCCCAAGCCTAAACCAGAACGGGCAGCGTGCTGCGATGCAAAAATGGTTTCATCTGGTAGTGCCGGGCGCTGGCCGGCAACCTCAGCTTGCGTGAGTCCATGAGGTTGCCGGCCAGCGGCCGGCACTACCGGGTCCGGTCAGCGCTTCTTCTTCGCCTTGCCCTGCTCGGCCGGGCCAATGGTCTGCTCCAGCCAGCGCTCGCTCTCGGCCAGCATGGTCATGATCGATTCGCGTGCGCGGTAGGCATGCGATTCGTTCGGCAGCATCACCAGCCGCGCGGTGCCACCCAGGCCCTTCACCGCGGCGAACATGCGCTCGCTCTGGATCGGGAACGTGCCGGAGTTGTTGTCGTCCACGCCGTGGATGAAGAGGATCGGATCCTTGATCCTGTCGGCGTAGTTGAAAGGCGCCATCTTCTGGTAGACCTCCTGTGCCTGCCAGTAGTTGCGTTCCTCGGCCTGGAAGCCGAACGGGGTGAGCGTGCGGTTGTAGGCGCCGCTGCGGGCGATGCCGGCCTTGAACAGGCGGGTGTGTGCCAGCAGGTTGGCGGTCATGAACGCACCGTAGGAATGGCCGCCGATGGCGATGTGATCGCGATCGGTCACGCCACGGCGCACCACCTCATCCACCGCTGCCTGCGCGTTGGCCACCAGCTGTTCGATGTAGGTGTCGTTCGGCTCCTTGTCGCCCTCACCGATGATCGGCATCGACGGGCTGGCCAGCACCACATAGCCCTTGGCCAGGAACGCCTGCGGGCCCCAGTAGCTGACCGCGTTGAAGCGGTACGGCGAATCGGTCACCTGGCTGGCCGCAGCCGCGCTCTTGAACTCACCCGGGTAGGCCCACATCAGCAGCGGCCGCGGGCCGTCCCGCTTGGGGTCGTAGCCCGGCGGCAGCAGCAGGGTCGCGGTAAGGTCGACCCCATCCTTGCGCTTGTAGCGGATCTGCTCCTTCTGCACGCCCTTCAACTGCGGCAGCGGGTGCGCGAAATGGGTCAGCGCGCGCGGTGCAGCACCGGCATCGGCCAGCGACTGCACGTAGAAGTTGGCCGGCTCATCCGGGCTCTCGCGGCTCAGCAGCAGCGAGCTGGCCTGGTCGTCCAGCAACGCCACCGGCAGCGAATAGCTCGGCGCCTGCGAGTGGAACAGGCGCGTTGCCTTGCCCGTGGCGATGTCGAAGCGGTCCACGAACGGACGGTCGCCTTCCGGCGAAGCACCGGCACCGGCCAGGTACAGGCTGCTGCCATCGGGGCTGGTCTGCAGCAGCGAACGACCCCGCTCGTCACTGGCCAGTAGCGGCCGGCCCGGATCGGCATAGCGGTCCTGCGCGTCACGATCCCACAGCAGGCGCGGCTCGGCACCGGCGTTGTCCGGGGCGATCAGCCAGGTCTTGGTCCTGCGGGTCTTCCACCACGATTCGGTCAGCAGGGCCAGGTCACCGCGGCCCCAGCTGATGCCGGCCAGGCGGCTGCCAAGCTGGGCCAGGGTGACCGGCGGTTTGTCGAACGGCGCGGCCTGCATCAGCACCGCATCGCGCACCTTGGCGTCCCTGTTCGGGTCGCCGCCGTCCTGCGCTTCGGCCCAGACGAGGGTGGCGTCGGCATCACCGCGCCAGCTGATGTCGCGCACGCCGGTCACTTCGGCATCGTTGCCGGTCGGCAGCCCTTCCACCAGCGGGCGAACGGCGACGGTGTGCACCAGCTTGCCGCTGGCACGGTCGATCACTTCAATGCGGCGCGGGAAACTGCTCACCGGCACCACGTAGGAGTACGGGCGCTGCACCGGCTGGCGCAGCACGAAGCGGCCATCCGGCGACACCGAGAAGCCCATGAAGATGCCGGCCGCGCCGATCGCGCGGGTGCTGCCATCCAGGCCGACTTCCATTGGCTGGGTAGTGGCGTAGTAGTCGAACTGGCGTGCGTCGGCCTCGTTCTTCAGCAGGTCCTGGTAGGTACGGATCGACACCACGCCGCCGCCCTGGCTGGTCTGCTGCACGGCCGGGCCGGTCGGAATGCCATCGGCGGGCGGGGCCGCACCGAGGTTGGCCGGGCGGGTGAACACCACCAGGCCGCGGCTGTCCGGCAGCCACTGGTAGCCGCTGCCGATCACCGTGTTCAGGCCGGCAACCAGGCGGCGGGCACTGCCGCCGGCCACGTCCACCAGCCACAGTTCATTGGCGCCACTGGCAGCGTCGACCTGGTTGAAGGCAAGCCACTTCTGGTCCGGCGACCACATCACACTGGCGATCGACAGCTTGGCCGGCAGGCCGCTGATCTGCCGCTCCTTGCCGTCGGCCACGTTCATCAGCCACAGCTTCTCGCCGAAGCTGAAGCGGCTGTCGGAGAACGTGCGCGGGTTGATGCGCAGGCCAGCCAGCTTCAGTTCCGGCTGCGCCACCACCTGGATCGACGGCAGCGACGGCATCTGCATCATCGCGGCCACGTCGCGGCGCGGCGACAGGAACAGCGACGGCGCGCGCGGGGCGTCGACCACTGCCTGCAGTGCGGCCGATGGCAGTTCGTAGCCATTGACGCCCTGCGCCTGCGCCGGAGCTGGCTGCGAGGCGGCCGCCCAGGCCAGCGGGGCCACCGCCAGCAGCCCCATCGACAGGACCAGGCCGGTCCACCGCCGCGTACGGCGCGCGTGCATGCTCATCGTTCCACCTGTGTGATGCGTGAAAACACCGACCTTAACAGGCCGTGCACGCGGCCCCATCTGCCGATGGTTGGGTCATGCCGATGTCATGCCGGGGCCGCGATATAATGGGGGTTCTCCCCTGCCGAGGGGCGCTGCGACCGGATCCCACGAGGCCCGGCCAGGCTCGGTAAGGTGGCTTTGTAACAACGGCGCCCGGCTAGATGCGAGCATCCGCTCGCCCACAACCGGAGCACACGAATGAACGCTGTTGCCAAGACCTTCTCCACCGAAGGTGATTACAAGATCCGCGATATCACGCTGGCCGATTGGGGCCGCAAGGAACTGGACATCGCCGAGCACGAAATGCCGGGCCTGATGTCGATCCGCCGCAAGTACCAGGCCGAGCTGCCGCTGAAGGGCGTGCGCGTGACCGGCTCGTTGCACATGACCATCCAGACCGCAGTGCTGATCGAGACCCTGAAGGACATCGGCGCCGACGTGCGCTGGGCCTCGTGCAACATCTTCTCGACCCAGGACCACGCGGCTGCCGCCATCGCCGCCACCGGCACCCCGGTGTTCGCCTGGAAGGGCGAGACCCTGGAAGAGTACTGGGACTGCACCCTGGACGCGCTGACCTTCACCCTGGCCGACGGCACCCTGACCGGCCCGGAACTGGTGGTCGACGACGGCGGTGACGTGACCCTGCTGATCCACAAGGGCTACGAGCTGGAAAACGGCAGCGACTGGGTCAACACCGCCTCCGCCTCGCACGAAGAACAGGTCATCAAGAACCTGCTCAAGCGCGTGGCCAAGGAGCGCCCCGGTTACTGGGGCCGCGTGGTCAAGGACTGGAAGGGTGTCTCCGAGGAGACCACCACCGGCGTGCACCGCCTGTACCAGCTGGCCCAGGCCGGCACCCTGCTGATCCCGGCGATCAACGTCAACGACTCGGTCACCAAGAGCAAGTTCGACAACCTGTACGGCTGCCGCGAGTCGCTGGCCGACGGCCTGAAGCGCGCGATGGACGTGATGCTGGCCGGCAAGGTGGCCGTGGTCTGCGGCTACGGCGACGTCGGCAAGGGCTGCGCGGCCTCGCTGCGTGCCTACGGTGCACGCGTGATCGTCACCGAGATCGACCCGATCTGCGCCCTGCAGGCGGCGATGGAAGGCTATGAAGTCAACACCATCGAATCGACCCTGGGCCGTGCCGACCTGTACGTCACCACCACCGGCAACCGCGACATCATCCGCATCGAGCACCTGAGCGCGATGAAGGACCAGGCCATCGTCTGCAACATCGGCCACTTCGACAACGAGATCCAGGTCGACGCACTGGTGTCCTACCCGGGCATCAAGCACGTCAACATCAAGCCGCAGGTGGACAAGTACATCTTCCCGAACGGCAACGCGATCTTCCTGCTGGCCGAAGGCCGCCTGGTGAACCTGGGCTGCGCCACCGGCCACCCGAGCTTCGTGATGTCCAACAGCTTCGCCAACCAGACCCTGGCGCAGATCGACCTGTGGGCGAACAAGGACAGCTACGAGAAGAAGGTCTACCTGCTGCCGAAGAAGCTGGACGAGGAAGTGGCGCGCCTGCACCTGGAAAAGATCGGCGTGAAGCTCACCACCCTGACCCAGGAACAGGCCGACTACATCGGCGTGCCGGTGGAAGGCCCGTTCAAGCCGGACCACTATCGCTACTGATGCCTGCAGGGTGCCGGACAGCGGCCGGCACTACCGGTGCATGCGACACGGACGGGCGCCTTCGGGCGCCCGTTCTGCGTTGGCGTGTGGTCGTACACCCCGCATCCAGTCTCCACTGGTAGATCCACGCCATGCGTGGATGCTCCGGCAGTAGCTTCGGTCAAGGCAACGCGCCCAGCGCGCGCTACGATGCAGCCATGACCCCGGCCATCAACCTGCTCAAGCGCGAGAAGATCGCCCACACCGTGCGCAGCTACGTGCACGACGCCCACGCCGAATCCTATGGCGGCGAAGCCGTGGACAAGCTCGGCCTCGATCCAGCCCAGGTGTTCAAGACCCTGCTGGCCAGCACCGAGACACACGAACTGCTGGTGGCGATCGTACCGGTGGCCGGCCAGCTGGACCTGAAGGCACTGGCCGAAGCGGCCGACTGCAAGAAGTGCGAGATGGCTGCTGCTGACGCCGCGCAGCGCGCGACCGGTTACCTGGTCGGTGGCATCAGCCCGCTCGGGCAGAAGAAACGCCTGCGCACCTTCCTGGATGCCAGCGCTCAGGCATTGCCCGCGCTGCATGTCAGCGCCGGTCGCCGCGGCCTGGAAGTGGAACTGGCTCCGGCTGACCTGCTGCGCCTCACCGCCGGCCACTACGCTGCCATCGGCAAGTCTCGCTGATGCGCTGGCCGTGGTCTGCAGCACCGATTCCCCGTCTCGACGATGCACAGGCCGATGTGCTGTTGCAGGACCTGCTGTCGCGCGACGCAACGCGCATCACCGATGCCGCACGTAGCGTCGCACGGCTGTTCAGTGCCTCATCGTTGGACACGTTGGCCACACATGTCGACCTGATCGAACGCAGCTGCGAGGGCATCGCCCTGGGCGGCATGCTGATCAGCAACCAGGCACACCTCAAGGCGGGCCTGCAACGGCTACGCTACTGGCAGGCGCGTAAGGGATGCCTGTGTGCGCTCAACCCCGGCTACCCGTTCTTCGATCCGCGTCGCCTGATCGAACAAGGGCAGATGCAGCTGCTCTCGTTGCAGGAGGCCGAGGATGGTTGGGGCGATTGCCACACCGTTGCCTGCACGCAATGCGGCCAGCATTGGCAGGCCATCGACCGCGAGTACCATTACCCGTGGTGGGAATGGAAAGCTGCCTGAAGGCCAAGCAGCCACGCATGGCGTGGCTCTACTGCGGTCCGCACATTCACGCGATGCGTGGATGGCAAATATTGCTCACGGCCGCCAGTTCGCGTTGTTCTCCCAGAACTCGACAGAACGCCGGTACGCCTCACGGTCCAGCGGCACGCCGGAGCCGCCCTCCTCCACGCCCAGCGCATTGCGCATCATCGTGATCGGCGCCATTGGCACCTCTTCCGGTTCGGCGGTGTAGATGCAGCCGACGATGCCCCAGTCGGCCTCGATCGGCGAGCCTTCCCTGGCCAGCTGCTCGGCGCTGTACAGGATCGCCACCAGGTAGTTCGCACGCGGCGATTCCACGCCCTCGAACCAACGCACCAGCACCGGCAATTCCTCGCGGTTGCGCGCTTCGTAACCACTGCGCAGCAGGTGGCGGTTGGCCTCGGTGACCGGCATCGTCAGGCAGCGCGTGCTGGTCCAGTTCTCGTAGACGAACAGCTTGCAGAACGGGGCGTAGCCGTCGAGCACCTTCAGCGGTGCGTGCGCATTGAGGTGTGCCTCGAACTGCTCGGCAGTGCAGTCCTGGATGGTGTTGCCGCGCGGCACGCGCGGGAACAGGCGGGGACGGGCGAAATCGGTGAGGACGATGGACATGGCGCAGGTGTGATCAGGAGTTCTGCTGCACAGGGTAACTGCTGGCAGCCCCTACAACGCCATCCGCTCGCGCAGTTCACGTGCCTGCCGCCGCGATACCTCCACCTCGCTGCCGTCGTCCAGCGTCAGGTCGTAGCCATCTGCAATGCTGGGCGTCACGCCACGAATGCGGCGCAGGTTGACCAGCGTGTTGCGGTTGGCGCGGAAGAACAACTCCGGCGGCAGGCGTGCTTCCAGCGCGATCAGGCTGCGGGTCAGCAGGGCGTTCTGGTCGCGGAACCATAGCCGTGTGTAGTTGCCATCCACCACCAGCCGTCGGATCTCGGAGACCGCGACGAACCAGCAGCGTTCGCCCTCGCGCACGAACACCTGGTCCTGCGCGCCCAGCGTGCTGCGCGGCTCCGGCGTTTCGCCCGCCACCACCTCGCGCTGGCGCGCCCGCTGCAACGCTTCCAGCAAGCGCGGCGCCTCGACCGGCTTCACCAGATAGTCCAGCGCATTGGCCTGGAAGGCGCGCACCGCGTAGGTGTCGTAGGCAGTAACGAACACCACCGCCGGCACCGCCTCCAACCCATCCAGCACATCGAAGCCGCTGCCGGAGGGCATCTGTACATCCAGCAGCACCAGGTCCGGGGCCAGTGTGGCGATCGCCTCGCGTGCAGCGGGCACATCGTCGGCCTCGCCCACGCACTGCACCCACGGCAGCGCCGACAATAGCGTGCGCAGCTCCTGGCGCGCCAGCCGTGCATCATCAACGATCAACACACGCAGCATGGCACTCATTGTGGAATCTCCAGCAGGGCCTGCATGCGGTCGCCGACCGGCTGCAGGGTGAAACGCCCCTGCGTGCCGAGCTGCGCACGCAGGTAGGCAAGGCCAACACCATGCCCGTGGGTGAGCTCGCTGGCGTTGCCCAACGGGTTGTCCACCTGAAGGCGCAACACATCGTCGTCCAACGTGGCCCGGATCTCTATCCCGCCACCGCCGGGGCGACTGGCGATGCCGTGCTTGATGGCATTTTCAACCAGCAACTGCAGCGCCATCGCCGGCAATTGTGCCTGCAGGGCGCCGGCATCGATGTGCTGTCCTACCTGCAGGCGCTGCTCGAAGTGGATCGCCTCGATGGCCAGGTAATCGTCCACGACCGACAGTTCCTCGGCCAGCGTGACCTGCTCGCTGCGGTTGTTCGCCAGCGCCTGCCGCAGCGTGCGCGACAGGCGGGTGACCATGTCGCGGGCCCGCTCCGGGTCTTCCAGGATCAGCGCGCGCAGGTTGTTCAGCGCATTGAACATGAAGTGCGGGTTGAGCCGTGCGCGCAGTGCATCGCGCTCCAGTGCGCTGCGTTCTGCTTCGGCTCGCAGCCGGGCCAGTTCACTGTGGCGCGCCCGGCGCAGACCGTGCAGGCCGGCCCATAGGCCGGTCCACATCAGCAGGAACAGCGCGGTGTTCATCCAGTACACCAGCAGCGAAGACCATCGGTAATCCGCGTGGCCACCGGGCAGCTGCACCCAGCCCAGTGCCAGCGCCGGCAGCAGCAACGCCGCCGTCATCGCCTGTGCGACGCTGGCACCGGCCACCACACCGGCGGCCAATTTCAACACCAGGCTGCCCAGGCTCCCCTCCCACCAGCGCTGGCGCAGCGCCACCGCGCGCAGCATGCCGCTGCACAGCCACAGGCAGGCGGCCACGCTGACGGTGATCAACACGATGCCGCTGAATACCACGCCGCCGCCGATCCGCATCCCCGCCCACAGCCCGTACATCGCATAACCCGCCCATGCCAATGCATTGAGCGTCCAGAAACGGCGGGATGAGGTGGTGGCGTCCATGCGGGCTCTCGGCGAGGACAAGGGTCAGGGGTGCGCGGCGAGGAAACGCTGCACCTGCTCCTGCAGCCACCGCGGATCATCCCACATCAGGAAGTGGAAACCCTGCGCGCTCATCGCGATCTGCACGCCCTGCAGTTTCGCGTACTGCGCCTGGAACACCGCGCGCGTGCTGTCCTCGGTGCCGCCCATCGGCTGGTAGCCGGCCCAGCTGCCCAGCACCAGTGTCGGTGCGGTGATCGAGGCGATGCTGTCGCGCAGGTCAGTGGTGATCACCGCATGCATGGCGTCAGCGGTGGTCTGGCGGTCGCTGGCTTCGCCCCAGCGCCCCAGTTCGGCCTGCCGCTGCGGATCGCGGGTCATGCCCGGCAGGCCGGCTTTCAGCTGCGCCTGCCACTGCGCGACATCGGCGGCGAGCATGCCCTTGCGCAGCTGGTCGGCCATCGGCCGCACGCTGTCTGCGGTGGCGTTCGGGTCACGCGCGGCCGGCAGGAACGGCAATGCATCGACCACCACCAGCGCGCTGACTGCCTTCGGCTCGGCCTGCGCCATCTGCAGCCCCAGCAGGCCGCCAAGACTGTGGCCGATCACCACCACCGGGCCCAGCTGTTGGTCATGCAGGTAGGCCAGCAGCTGCCCGCGCATCGCCGTCAGGAATTCGGCCGGGCGCGGGTCGGCAGGCGCAGCGCCGGCAAAGCCCGGCAGCTGCACCAGATGGCACTGCACGTCCTTCAGCGCCAGGCAGGTCTCGCGCCAGACCTCGGCGCTGCTGTTCAGGCCGGGGATCATCAGCAGCGGACGGCCCTTGCCGACCACCTCGACCTGCACCTTGCCGGTGCCGGTGGCGGCCGCCGCATGGGCCGAACCGGAGCCGAGCACCGCCATCGCCATGCCGATCATCGCCAGCCGGGCCAGCGCCTTCATTGCGTACCAGAGTGCCAGGAAGATCTTCATCGTCTGCTCCTTCATCGGGTGGGTGCTGCCGGGATGGGAGCAGCGTGGGCCCGGCCGACGCATGCCGGTTGCGATTTCGGAGCAGCGGCCGGACGGCGGGGCGAACGGTCGCGGGTTGGGGACGGCTGGCCCTCACGCAATCTTCAAACATCCATCTTGATGAAGAGATATACTGCTTCGCTCCGACCGCCGCCATCCGCGCCATGACCGCCATCAGCTTCGAGTTCTATCCGCCCAAGACCGACGAACAGCGCAGCCAGCTGGACCGTGCTGCGGCCAAGCTGAAGGACTACGCCCCCGAATACGTGTCGTGTACCTTCGGCGCCGGTGGCTCGACCCTGAGCTACACCTCCGAGACCGTGCGCCACCTCAACCAGCACCATGGGTTCGATGCCGCGCCGCACCTGTCGTGCGTGGGCGGCACCCGCCAGGAGATCCGCGAGCTGCTCAAGCTGTACCGCGCCATCGGCTGCCGCCGCCTGGTCGCGCTGCGTGGCGACCTGCCCTCGGGCATGGGCTTTCCCGGCGACATGCGCTATGCCGCCGAACTGATCGCCTTCATCCGCGCCGAACACGGCGATGCGTTCCACATCGAAGTGGGCGCGTATCCGGAGACGCATCCGCAGGCCTCCGATTCACTGGCTGACCTGAAGCACTTCAAGGCCAAGATCGATGCCGGTGCCGATGCGGCCATCACCCAGTATTTCTTCAATCCGGACGCGTACTTCCATTTCGTCGATGAAGTGCGGCGGCTGGGCGTGCAGGTGCCGATCACGCCGGGCATCATGCCGATCGCCAACTTCAGCCAGCTGCGCCGCTTCTCCGAACAGTGTGGTGCGGAGATTCCGCGCTGGATCAGTCGCAAGATGCAGGCCTATGGCGATGATGCGGAGTCGGTGCGTGCATTCGGCACGGAAGTGGTGGCCCGGCTGTGCCAGCGCCTGATCGAGGGCGGCGCACCCGGCCTGCACTTCTACACCCTGAACCTGGCCAAGCCGACCACCTCGGTGCTGAAGCTGCTGCAGGGCTGAGAGCACGACGCGCAAGCGTGATCGGCGCTACCCTGCAGGAATGATACGGCTTTCCTTCCTGCTGTTCCTGCTGCCGCTGTGCGTGCTGCCGAGCGTCGCCCAGGCACAGTCCATGCGCCTGAACCGCTGTACCGATGCGCAGGGCCAAAGCGTGTATACCGACCGACCCTGCGACAGTGTGGGTGCGCGGTCGCGGGTGCCACCGCCTGCGCCCAGCGGCAACATCCTGCAGCGCGATACCCTGGGGGCACGCTGCCCGCGGCGGCTGAGTGAACTGGTGGACGCATTGCGCAACGGCATCGTCAGCAATGATGTGAACCGGCTGTCCTCGCTGTACCTGTGGGGCGCGGTCTCCGATGCGGGCGCGCAGCGAATCCTCGGTCAACTGGAATCGCTGGTGCGGCGGCCGCTGGTGGACGTCGTGCCGGTGTATCCAGGACAGGGCCAGGACGCAGTGACTGACGAGGGCCAGGGCCCTGCTGCGCAGGGATCCGCCCCTGAGCCGACGGCTGTTCGCCATCCGGTCGGCCTGCGCCTGGAGCAGACCCTGCCAGGCAGCGTGGCGCGTGCCTCGACGGTGGTGGGATTACGGCGGCAGTACGGGTGTTTCTGGATCACGTTGTGATTGGGAGGGGTCAGAGCCCTGCTGCGCAGGGATCTGACCCCGCATGCCGGCTCACTCCGGCCACAGCCCGCGAATGGCGGCAATACCTTGCCCGCCATGGCGGCGCGCTTCGGCAATGTGACTGCGGCCCATGCCTCCCAGCGCATAGATGGGCAGTGACACCTGCGCGCGCAGCTCGGCGAAGGCATCCCAACCCAGCGGCACGGCATCTGGATGGCTGGGCGTGGCCTGCACCGGGCCCAGCACAGCGAAGTCGCAGCCCAACTGTTGTGCGGCCTGCAGTTGCTGCAGGTCGTGGCAGGATGCAGCCACCAGCTGGCCTTGGGGTAGCGGGCGCTGCGACAGCTGCAGCAGCTGTTCGCTGCCCAGGTGCACGCCCACGCCCAACGCACGCGCCAGTTCGATATCGCGGTTGAGCAACCATTGCACGCCGCTGCGGCGATGCGCACGCACGACCTGCTCGACCATCGCCTGCCGCTGCGGATGGGCCGTCGGCAACCGCAGTTGGATGCGCTGCTGGCCCGCAGCCACCACGCGCTGCAGCTGTTCGTGCCAATGCTGCATGCCGCCCTCATCATCGGCCGGCGCCGGGGTGATCAGGTAGCTGTCGGGCTGGCGCAGGGCGGCCACCACCGGCAGGTCTGCCGGCGGCATTGAATAGCGGCCCAGCTTGTCCGGCGCCACCCAGGTGATCGCCTGGCCCTCCCGCCCACGCGGTGTCCCCTTCCAGCTGCGCACGTGGCGCACCTCCAGGGTCAGGTGCTTGTCCGGATAGCGCTGCGGCACATCCATCAGCCACTCGCCGACATCGGCCTCGATGCCCAGTTCCTCGCGCAGCTCGCGCACCAGCGCCTGTTCGGAGGTCTCGCCGGATTCGCGTTTGCCGCCGGGAAACTCCCACAGGCCGGCCATGTCGCGGTTCTCGGTACGGCGGTTGAGCAGCACGCGGCCACGGGCGTCGGTGATGACGGCGGCCACGACATGGATCGATCGGGTGGGGGAAGGCATGGGGGGAAGCATGCCCAGAACAGGGCGGCCGGCGCAATCACGGATCCGCTGCAACTCCCCTGCCACAAACGAAAAGCCCCGCTTTCGCGGGGCTCTTCGGCATCAGCTCAGCTGGCCGTGGCAGTGCTTGTACTTCTTGCCACTGCCGCACGGGCACGGATCGTTGCGGCCGATCTTCGGCTCGTCGCGCTGCATCTGCGCCACGCCCTGCTGGGCAGCCTGCACCTGCGCAGCTTCCTCGTCGGCGCTGTAGCCGCCCACGTCCTGGTGCTGGAACTGCGACTGGCTCAGGCGGGCTTCGGCCTGCTGGCGTTCGGCCGCTTCCAGCGCCTGCACTTCCTCGTCGCTGCGGATGCGCACGCGCGACAGCAGGGTCACCACTTCGCGCTTGACGTTTTCCAGCATGTCCGAGAACAGCTCGAAGGCTTCCTTCTTGTATTCCTGCTTCGGCTGCTTCTGCGCGTAACCACGCAGGTAGATGCCCTGGCGCAGGTAATCCATGCGCGCCAGGTGCTCCTTCCAGCTCTGGTCCAGCACGGTCAGCATCACGTGCTTCTCCAGCGCGCGCATGGTCTCTTCGCCCACGCCGGCCTCCTTCTCGGCGAAGTGCTGGTTGACGCGTTCCTGCACCTTGGCGGCAATCGCCTCGGCGTCCAGCTCCTCGTGTTCCTTGACCAGGTCGGTCAGCGACATCTGCAGGCCGAAGTCCGACTCCAGGGTCGCTTCCAGGCCTCGCAGGTCCCACTGCTCGTCGATCGAGTTCGGCGGCACGAAGCGGGCCACCACGTCGAAGATCACGTCGTCGCGGATGCCGTCGACGTTGTCCTTCACCGATTCGGCGTCCAGCAGCTCGTCGCGCTGGGCGTAGATCACCTTGCGCTGGTCGTTGTTGACGTCGTCGAAGTCCAGCAGGTTCTTGCGGATGTCGAAGTTGTGGGCCTCGACCTTGCGCTGCGCCTTCTCGATCTGGCGGCTGACCAGGCGGTCTTCGATGACGTCGTCTTCCTTCATGCCCATCATGCGCATGGCCTTCTGCACCCAGTCGGAGGCGAAGATGCGCATCAGGTTGTCTTCCAGCGACAGGTAGAAGCGGGACGAACCCGGGTCACCCTGGCGGCCCGAACGGCCACGCAACTGGTTGTCGATACGGCGCGACTCATGGCGCTCGGTGCCGACGATGTGCAGGCCGCCCGCCGCCTTCACTGCCTCGTGGCGCTTCTGCCAGTCGGCCTTGACCGCGGCCTTCTGCTCGTCGGTCGCGTCCTCGCCCAGCGCGTGGAGCTCTGCTTCCAGCGAACCGCCCAGCACGATGTCGGTACCACGGCCGGCCATGTTGGTGGCGATGGTCACCGCGCCCGGACGGCCGGCGTTGGCGACGATGGTCGCTTCGCGGTCGTGCTGCTTGGCATTGAGCACTTCATGCTTCACACCGGCCTTGCTCAGGTGCTCGGACAGCATTTCCGAAGTTTCAATCGAGGTGGTACCGACCAGCACCGGCTGGCCGCGCTTGGCGCACTCTTCAATGTCGGCCAGCACCGCATTGAACTTGCCCTTGCGGTTGAGGAACACCTGGTCCGGGCTGTCCTTGCGGATGGTCGGGCGGTTGGTCGGGATCACCACCACTTCCAGGCCGTAGATGCTCTGGAACTCGAAGGCTTCGGTATCGGCCGTGCCGGTCATGCCGGACAGCTTCTTGTACATGCGGAACAGGTTCTGGAAGGTGATGCTCGCCAGCGTCTGGTTCTCGCGCTGGACCGGCACGCCTTCCTTCGCTTCCACCGCCTGGTGCAGGCCATCGGACCAGCGGCGGCCGGCCAGGGTACGCCCGGTGAACTCGTCGACGATGACCACTTCGCCGTCGCGCACGATGTAGTCAACGTCGCGCTGGTAGATCGCGTGAGCGCGCAGGGCGGCGTTGAGATGGTGGACCACGGTCAGGTTCTGCGCCGCGTACAGGCCTTCGGTTTCGCCGTTGAGGATGCCGGCTTCAACCAGCAGCTGCTCGGCGTGCTCCATGCCCGCTTCGGACAGGTGCACCTGCTTGCCCTTCTCATCGACCCAGAAATCACCTTCGCCGTCCTCGCTCTCCTGCTTGACCAGGTGCGGCACGACGCGGTTGACACGGATGTACAGCTCCGGGGAATCGTCGGCCGGACCGGAGATGATCAGCGGGGTACGCGCTTCGTCGATCAGGATGGAGTCGACTTCGTCGACGATGGCGTAGTGCAGGCCGCGCTGGTAGCGGTCGGCCTTGGACAGCGCCATGTTGTCGCGCAGGTAGTCGAAACCGAATTCGTTGTTGGTGCCGTAGGTGATATCCGCAGCGTAGGCTTCGCGCTTGTCGCTGTGCGGCATGCCCGGATACACCACGCCCACGCTCAGGCCCAGCCAGTTGTACAGCTTGCCCATCTGCGCGGCGTCGCGGCGGGCCAGGTAGTCGTTCACGGTGACCACGTGCACGCCCTTGCCTTCCAGCGCGTTGAGGTACACCGGCAGGGTCGCCACCAGGGTCTTGCCTTCACCGGTACGCATTTCTGCGATCTTGCCCAGGTGAAGCACCATGCCGCCGATCAGCTGCACATCGTAATGGCGCATGCCCAGCACGCGGCGGCCGGCTTCGCGGCACACCGCGAACGCTTCCGGCAGCACCTTGTCCAGGGCTTCACCACCGGCAATGCGCTGCTTGAACTCCGGCGTCTTGGCCTGAAGCTGCTCGTCGGAAAGCTTCTCGATCTCCGGCTCCAGCGCATTGATCTTGGCGACGATGCGGTTGAGCTGGCGCAGCTGTCGTTCGTTACGACTGCCAAATACGCGGGTAAGCAGGCTGTTGATCATTGAAGGAACCGGGTTGGATGGACACGACGCCCGGCCTCCCCCTGGGGATCCGTCCGCCGCAAACGAAACAGGGCGCCTGGCGCCCTGTCGATGGCAACACCCATTGTAGCTTGGGACGGGCGGCTGAGGTTTCAACCCCGAGGGGGTAGTGCCGGCCGCTGGCCGGTGATCCGCGATGCTGCCGAAGATCATGAGGTTGCCGGCCAGCGGCCGGCACTACCAGGTCAACCGCATCGGGTCAGAGCCCTCCCGCGGCGCGGAAGGGATCCGACCCGGGATCAGCCGCGGCTGACGCGGCCGACCGGCGTGTTGCCGCCGTCGCCGAGGAATTTGCGCGGGTTGACCACGTTGCCGTTCTCCCACACCTCGAAGTGCACGTGGGCGCCGGTCGAACGACCGGTGGAACCGGCCTTGGCCACTTCCTGGCCGGCACGGACCAGGTCGCCGGCCTTCACCACCAGGCGGGAATTGTGCGCGTAGCGGGTGACGTAGCCATTTCCGTGGTCGACGTCGACCACGTTGCCGTAGCCCCCCTTCACGCCGGCGAAGCTGACCACGCCTTCGGCCACGGCCATCACCGGGTCACCGACCTTGGCGTGGAAGTCCATGCCCTTGTGGGTGGCGGCGCCTCGGCCGAACGGGTCGGCACGGGTGCCGAAGCCGGAGGTCACGTAGCTGTTGCGGATCGGCATGCGCGAAGGCACGGCGTTCTGCTGCAGCTGGTGGTCAAACATCAGCGACTCCATCACCGACAACTGGCGGCCTGAAGCAGCGAAGCGCTGCTCCAGCACCTGTAAGTCGGCGTTGACGTCCTTGACCGGGATGTCGCTGGTCGGACCGCCTGCGTCACCGTCACCGAGACCGGGGGTCTCGTTGAAGTCGAACTCGCCATCCTCCAGCTTGCCCATCTGGGTCAGCCGTTCGCCGAGCGCGTTGAGGCGGGTGGCCTGGGCCTGCAGCTCGCCGAGACGGGCCGCCAGCGCGTTGACCTGGGTCTGCGCATCGCGCTTGACCTTGGCCAGCTCCGCATCCTGGCGCTCGACCTTGGCCTGCAGCCGGGAATCATTCAGCGCGCTGACGCCAATGCCGCCAGCAAGGCCGATAATGCAGCCTACCCCGAGCACGCTGCCCAGCAGGGCGCGGGGGCGGTCCTCGAAATAGAACCGCAAACGCGTGATCGGCGACGATTTGGCCTGTCCTTCACGCGTTTTGATTACGATCTTTTTGAATGCCATCAGTGAGTTTTCATGTCTGAGCCGAAATCCAGCGTTCGCCCCGCGTCGGCACCGAAACCGGCGCTGGATGCGGTAATGGCGGACAAAAGCGGGAACCCGCTGCGGCGTGCCCTGTGGCTCGACGCGCTGGACCGACAGTTGCGCCCCCAGTTGCCGCCACCTCTGCGCAGCCGCTGCCGGCTGGCCAATGTGGACGGGGAACACCTCGTTTTTCTCGTCGAATCCCCGGTCTGGCATGCCAAGTTGCGGCTTGCCGAAGCCCAGTTGCTCGACGCGGCCCGTTCCATCGGGCTGAAGGCCACCAAGGTGACCATCAAGACTGCGTCTCCCACTCCCACGCGCTCCCCAGCGCTCGACAACCGGAATGGACCCCACGCAGTTTCAGCCGCCACGCACAAAGGGCTACGCGACGCCTTGGCTTGCCTGCAGGACGTTCCTTCCAAACCGAAGAAACGGTCATGATGGCAACGGAGCATCCGGCTCCGCTCCCCGTCGCGCGTGTCACCACGGCGTGAAACATTTCGGGGGCCGGGTCGCATCCTAGCGGCCATCCAGGGGCCTGTCGTTAGATTGTTGTTAAAACGGCGTTAAATTCAGGCTTCGGATCCAACAGGTTCACAAAACCGTGACCTCGAACCGGCCTTGATGCCTTTTCAAGCACACTGAATGCGTCGTCTTCGCCGGAAACAACAACGCCGCCTTGGGTGGCGGCGTTTTTATCTTTAAATTCAACGGCCTACGGAATCAGGCATAGGCCGGAGTGGCGTATTCGACCGGACCCGGGGTGGCAGGCGAGTCGAAGCTGACCCATTCCCAGGCAGTGGCGTCGGCCATCAGCGCCCGCACCAGCTTGTTGTTGAGCGCGTGGCCGGATTTGAAGCCCTCGTAAGCGCCCAGCACCTGGCCACCGGCCAGGTAGAGGTCGCCGATCGCATCGAGGATCTTGTGGCGCACGAATTCGTCGGCGTAGCGCAGGCCGTCTTCGTTGAGCACGCGGAACTCGTCCAGCACGATGGCGTTGTCCATCGAACCGCCCAGGCCCAGGTTGCGCTCGCGCATGTATTCCAGGTCGCGCATGAAACCGAAGGTGCGCGCGCGGGAGATTTCCTTGGTGTAGGCCAGCGTCGAGAACTCGATTTCCTGGCGCGACTGCTTGGCCGGGATCATCGGGTGGTCGAACTGGATGGTGAAGCCCAGCTTGTAACCCTCGTACGGGGTGAAGCGGGCCACCTTGTCGCCCTCGGTCACTTCCACGGTCTTCAGCACGCGGATGAAGCGCTTGGGCGCATCCTGTTCCACGATGCCTGCCGACTGCAGCAGGAACACGAACGGGCCGGCCGAACCGTCCATGATCGGCAGCTCGGCCGAGGACAGTTCGACGATGATGTTGTCCACACCCAGGCCAGCCAGCGCCGACATCAGGTGTTCGACGGTCTGGATCTTGGCGTCGTTGCAGGTCAGGCCGGTGCACAGGGTCACTTCGGTGACCAGCTCGGCCTTGGCCGGCACTTCCACCACCGGGTCCAGGTCCACGCGGCGGAACACGATGCCATGGTTGACCGGTGCCGGGCGCAGGGTCATGTAGACCTTGTCGCCGCTGTGCAGGCCAACGCCGGTGGCGCGGATCGTGTTCTTGAGGGTGCGTTGCTGGATCATGGGGGATGGACCGGAAGTGACACATTAGATTAACACGCACGCTCCCCTACCCCGGCTGAAACGCCGGCAGGACGCGCGTGAAGCAGGGCGGCCGGGCCCATCCTGGCCCGGCGCCCGCGTTTTCAGGACATGGTGGCGCTACCCGGGGAGGACAACCCCGGGCCGCCCCGCTCAGTCCGCCTGGCGGCGCAGGAACGCCGGGATGTCCAGGTAGTCGTTCGGCAGTTCCGCCGCAGCCGGGGCCGAGGAGGACGGCGCCGACGGGGCCGAAGCGGCCGCGGTATCGCTGCTGGCGCGACGCAGGCCCAGGCCCATGCCGCCGACGGCCTTGGACACGGCGTCGCCACCGTTGTCGAAGTCGCCGAACTCCGGCTGGCCGGTCGTGGCATTGCGGACCAGCTTGATCGGCGCACGCTCGCCCGGACGCTGGGTCTTGCTGGCCGAAACGCGGTTCAGGCCGGTAGCGACCACGGTCACGCGCACTTCGTCCTGCATGTCCGGATCCAGCACGGTACCGACCACCACGGTGGCGTCTTCGGAAGCGAAGCCATCGATGGTGCGGCCGATCTCGTCGAACTCGGCCATGGTGAAGTCGGCGCCGGCGGTGATGTTGACCAGGATGCCGTTGGCACCGGCCAGGTTCACATCGTCCAGCAGCGGGTTCTGGATGGCGGCTTCGGCGGCGGCCTGGGCGCGGTCATCGCCACGGGCGGTGCCGGTGCCCATCATCGCCAGGCCCATTTCGGACATGACGGTACGCACGTCGGCGAAGTCGACGTTGATCAGGCCCGGACGCACGATCAGGTCGGCGATGCCCTGCACGGCGCCCTGCAGCACGTCGTTGGCGGCGCGGAAGGCCTGGATCATGGTCGCGTTGCGACCCAGCACGGTGATCAGCTTCTCGTTCGGAATGGTGATCAGCGAGTCGCAGTGCTGGCTCAGTTCCTCGATGCCCTTCAGCGCCACCTGCATGCGGCGACGGCCTTCGAACGGGAACGGCTTGGTGACCACGGCCACGGTCAGGATGCCCATTTCCTTGGCCAGCTGTGCCACCACCGGCGCAGCGCCGGTGCCGGTGCCGCCGCCCATGCCGGCGGTGATGAACACCATGTCCGCGCCCTGCAGCGCGTCCATGATGCGCTCACGGTCTTCCAGCGCGGCCTGGCGGCCGACTTCCGGGTTCGCGCCTGCGCCCAGGCCCTTGGTCACGTTGGTACCCAGCTGCAGCTGCAGCTTGGCACCACAATTCTTGATGGCCTGCGAGTCGGTGTTGGCGGTGATGAATTCCACGCCGTCCACCGCCGAGTTGACCATGTGCGCCACGGCATTGCCGCCGCCGCCGCCCACGCCAACCACCTTGATCACCGCATTGGGTGCCATCTTTTCGATCAGTTCAAAATGCGCCATGTCCGTGTCCTCGTTGTATCCGCTTGTCGGTGGCATGGACGGTCGGGCCTCCTGCCTTCGCGTGTCATGTTGCCGTTGCGGCTGTGTGGGTTGTGTATTGCGTTGTTGCGTTGTTGCGTTGTGATGCGGGTACTGCGGGTGTTGCGCCGGGCCGGGCCCGGAGTTGCGGGTTCCGCGTCAGAACTCGCCGCGGAACCAGGTCTTGAGTTTCTTGAACATGCTTCCAGCGCGCCCGGTCGGCAGCGATGGCCGCCGCGGGTGCTCGATCTGGCTGCCCATCAGCAGCAGGCCCACGCCGGTGGCGTGCACCGGGTTGCCGACCACTTCGCCCAGGCCGGTGACGTGCTGCGGGATGCCCACGCGCACCGGCATCTGCAGCATTTCCTCGGCCAGTTCGACCACGCCCTCCATCTTCGAGGCGCCACCGGTCAGCACCATGCCGGCGCGCACCAGTTCCTCGAAGCCGGAGCGGCGCAGTTCGGCCTGCACCATCTCGAAGATCTCCTCGTAGCGGCCCTGCACCGCCTGCGCCAGCGAATGGCGCGGCATGCGGCGCGGTGGACGGTCGCCCACCGACGGCACCTGGATGCTTTCCTCGGCGGTGGCCAGCTGGGCCAGGGCGCAGGCGTAGCGCACCTTGATCTGCTCGGCTTCCGGGGTGGGCGTGCGCAGCATGTGCGCGATATCGTTGGTGACGTGGTCGCCGGCAATCGGCAGCGAGGCCGTGTGGCAGATCGCGCCCTGCACGAACACCGCGATGTCGGTGGTGCCGGCGCCCATGTCGACCAGCACCACGCCCAGCTCGCGTTCGTCAGCGGTCAGCACCGCCACGCTGGAGGCCAGCGAGGACAGCACCAGGTCGTCCACCTGCAGGCCACAGCGCTGCACGCACTTGCTGATGTTGGCCGCGGCCGACTGCGCGCACACCACCAGGTGCGCATGCACCTCCAGGCGCACGCCGGTCATGCCGACCGGGTTGCGGATGCCTTCCTGCGAATCGTCCAGCACGTACTCGCGCGGGATCGCGTGCAGGATCTTCTGGTCGGCCGGAATCGCCACCGCCTTGGCCGCATCGAGCACGCGATCCAGGTCGCCCCAGGTCACTTCCCCGTCACGGATCGGCACGATGCCGGGCGAGTTCTTGCACTGCACGTGGTTGCCGGAGATCGAGGCGTACACCGAGCGGATCTCGCAGCCGGCCATCAGCTCGGCTTCTTCCACCGCGCGCTGGATCGACTGCACGGTCGATTCGATGTCCACCACCACGCCGCGCTTCAACCCGCGCGATTCGTGCGAGCCGATGCCGATCACTTCGATCGGGTTGCCCGGCGAATACTCGCCCACCAGCGCCACCACCTTGGAGGTGCCGATGTCCAGGCCAACGATCAGCGATTTGTCACCCTTGCGATTCATGTCCTTTCCTGCGTCCTGCTGGCTGGGGTCGCCGGCGTTTTCGCCGGCGTGGCCGGGGTACCCCAGCTCAGCGTGAAACCATTGGTGTAGCGGAGGTCGGCGCGCTCGATCGGCGCGTCCTGGCGGTTGAGCTGTGGCAGTACCTTGACGAAGCGCTGCAGGCGCGAGCGCGCATCGTCACGGCCGACCACCACTTCGGTGCCGTTGCTCAGCACCAGCGACCAGCTGCCGCGTGCATCCATCGTTACCCGGCGCACATCGACGCCGGCCGGTGCGAACAATGCACGCGAGTCGCTGTACAGCTTCATCACTTCTTCGGTCTGGCTGTCCGGGCCGTCCAGTTCGGGCAACGCCAGGTCGGCCAGCTTCTTCGGCGTGGGGAACAACTTGCCCTGCTCGGAAACCAGGCGGTCGTTGCCCCAGCGCGCGAACGGCTTGTGCTCGACCAGGGTCACTTCCAGCACGTCCGGCCACTGCTTGCGCACCCGCGCGCTTTCCACCCACGGCAGTTTTTCCAGTGCGTCCTGCGCGTCCTGCAGCTTGACCGCGAAGAAGCCGGCGCGCGCATACGGCAGCAGCACCTGCTGCAGCTGCTCGGCCGGTACCCGCTTGAACTCGCCATGCACGCGCAGCTTCGCCAGCGGCCAGCGCTCGGCGCCGACCCAGCCATTGACCACGGCCACCACCGGCAGTGCAACCACCGACAGCGCCAACAGCCAGACGAAGATGCGCAGCACCGCGTTCATGCGTGCGAGGCCTCCAGGGTCTGTTCCAGCACGCGCCACACCAGCTCTTCGAAGCTGATGCCGGCCTGGCCCGCGGCCTTGGGCACCAGCGAATGGCTGGTCATGCCCGGCGCGGTGTTCACTTCCAGCAGGAAGAGGCGGCCGCTGCTGCGATCGCGCATCACGTCCACGCGACCCCAGCCACGGCAACCGGCGGCACGGAATGCGGCCAGCGCGATGCGCCGGATTTCTTCTTCGTCGTCACCGTCCAGGCCCGGGCACAGATACTGGGTGTCCTCGGCGATGTACTTGGCGTTGTAGTCGTACCACTGGCCCTTGGGCACGATGCGGATCGACGGCAGGGCAACGTCGCCGAGGATGGCCACGGTCAGCTCATCGCCCACCACCATCTGCTCCATCAGCAACTGGCCGTCGTAGCGCGCGGCCAGGGTCACGGCCTCGTCCAGGCCAGCCTCGTCGGTGACCCGGCTGATGCCCACGCTGGAGCCTTCGTTGGCCGGCTTGACCACCACCGGCAGGCCCAGCTCGGCCGCCAGTGCATGCACGTTCGATGCGTCGACCTTGCGGTATTGCGGGGTCGGCAGGCCCAGCGACAACCACACCTGCTTGGTACGGATCTTGTCCATGCTCAGCGCAGAGCCCAGCACGTCCGAGCCGGTGTACGGCACGCCGAAGGCGTCCATCAGGCCCTGCACGATGCCGTCCTCACCACCACCGTTGTGGCCGTGCAGGATGTTGAACACACGGTCGATGCCGCCGGCAGCCAGCGCCTTGGCCAGCGCCGGAATGCCGTCCACCGCGAACGCATCGACACCGCGCGACTGCAGTGCTTCCAGTACGTTGCGGCCGGAATCCAGCGACACCTCGCGTTCGCTGGAAGTGCCACCGAGCAGCACGGCGACGCGACCGAACACAGCCGGGTCGGTCACGCGCAGCGGCGGGAAGGTCAGCGTGCTCACGCCTCGCCCTCCCCCTTGAAGCCTTCCACCGCGATGTGGGTGGCCACGGCGCCGATATCGCCCGCCCCCATCATCAGCAGCAGGTCACCGTCCTGCAGCACGTCCGGCAGCACGCTGGCCAGTTCGGCAGCCTTGCCCACCACCACCGGCTCGCTGCGACCGCGGGCGCGGATGGCGCGGGCCAGCGCATGCGAGTCGGCACCGGCAATCGGTTCCTCGCCGGCCGGGTAGACCTCGCTCAGTACCAGTGCGTCGACGCTGGACAGCACCGCAGCGAACTTGTCGAACTGGTCACGGGTGCGGCTGTAGCGGTGCGGCTGGAAGGCCACCACCAGGCGCTTGTCAGCCCAGCCACCGCGGGCCGCGGCGAACACGGCCTCCAGCTCGCTCGGGTGATGGCCGTAGTCATCGATGATACGGACCTTGGCACCACTGGCGGTGGCCACTTCGCCCAGATCGTTGAAGCGACGGCCGACACCGGCGAAGCTTTCCAACGCACGCGCGATGGCATCCGGCGCCACGCCCAGCTGCCAGCCCACTGCGGCGGCGGCCAGCGCGTTGAGCACGTTGTGCCTGCCCGGCAGCGCCAGCACCACTTCCTGGCTGGTGCCCTGCGGCAGGCGCAGGGTAAAGCGCATGCGCGGCCCTTCCTGCACCACGTTCTCGGCGCGCACGTCGGCCTGCGGGCTCATGCCGTAGCTCATCACGTGACGCGGGGTTTTGGCGGCCAGCGCGGCCACTTCCGGGTCATCGATGCACAGCACGGCCAGGCCGTAGAACGGCAGGCGCTGCAGGAATTCGGCGAACGCCGCCTGCACGCGGGCAAAGTCGTTGCCGTAGTTTTCCAGATGGTCGGCATCAATGTTGGTGATGATCGACATCAGCGGGTTCAGGCGCAGGAAGCTGCCATCGCTTTCGTCGGCCTCGGCCACCAGCCACTGGCCTCCGCCCAGCTTGGCGTTGGCACCGGCCGCCAGCAGCTGGCCACCGATCACGAACGTCGGGTCCAGGCCACCTTCGCTCAGCACCGCCGCAGTCAGGCTGGTGGTGGTGGTCTTGCCGTGGGTACCGGCCACGGCGATGCCGCGGCGGAAGCGCATCAGCTCGGCCAGCATCGCCGCACGCGGCATGATCGGAATGCGCTGGCTGCGCGCTTCCATCAGTTCCGGGTTGTCTTCGCGGATGGCACTGGAGACCACCACGCAGTCGGTGCCCAGTACGTTGGCTGCCGAGTGGCCGCGCATGATGCGCGCACCCAGGCTGGCCAGGCGACGGGTTGCCACGTTGTCGGCATTGTCCGAGCCGGACACCTCATAGCCCAGCGTCAGCATCACTTCGGCGATACCGCTCATGCCGGTGCCGCCGATGCCGACGAAATGCACGCGCGGGAACGCGCGCACCAGGTCGTTGGTGTCGTGCAGGCGACGGATCATGCGCGGCCTCGCGCAGGGCAGGCGCGGTGGCATGCCTTCTTCATACAGCTTCCTCAAGAATGATATCGGCGATGCGCTCGGCGGCATCGACCTTGGCCAGGGCACGCGCGGCTTGCGCCATCTGCATGCGGCGGGCGGGATTTTCGGACAGATCGCGCAGCAGTGCGGCAATGCCGTCGGCCAGCGTTCCGTCCTGCTTCAGCAAAACCGCAGCACCGCGCTCGACCAGATACTCCGCATTGCGGGTCTGGTGATCGTCGACGGCAGCGGGGAATGGCACCAGCACACTGCCGACACCGACCGCGCACAGCTCGGCCAGCGTCGAAGCGCCCGCGCGGCACACCACCAGGTCGGCCCAGGCGAAGGCCTCGGCCATGTCGGCGATGAACGGCGTGATGTCGGCCAGCACGCCGGCCTTTGCATACGCCTCCACCGCTTCGGCGTGCATTTTCTCGCCACTCTGGTGGCACACCTGTACCGGAATGCCGGGGCCGAGTGCGGCGATCGCCTGCGGCACGCCGGTGTTCAGTGCACGCGCGCCCTGGCTGCCGCCAACCACCAGCACGCGCAGCGGTCCGTGGCGGTCGGCGAAGCGCTGTTCCGGCGGTGCGGTGGCGGCGATCTCTGCGCGCACCGGATTGCCGACGAACTCCTCACGCTCGGCGAAGGTACCCGGGAAGCCGGTGAGGAGGCGGCGCGCATAGCGCGACAGGATGCGGTTGGTCATGCCGGGCGCGCGATTCTGTTCGTGCACCAGCAGCGGGAGGCCGTGCAGGCGGGTGGCCATGCCACCGGGGCCGGAGGCAAAGCCACCGAAGGCGACCACCGCACGCGGCTGGCGCTTGCGGATGATCATGCCGGCAGCGCGCAGCGCGCGCATCAGCCGCCACGGCGCGCCCAGCAGGGCCAGCTTGCCCTTGCCGCGCAGGCCGGTGATGGCCAGCGTGTCGATTGGAATGCCGTGCTGCGGCACCAGTCGCGTTTCCATCGCGCCGTCGGCGCCCATCCAGGTCACCGGCACGCCGCGCTCGCGCAGCACGCGGGCCACAGCCAGGCCGGGAAAGATGTGACCGCCGGTGCCACCGGCCAGGATCATCACCGGGCGCGCGCTGTCGGTGGCCGCGCTCATGACAGCCTCCCGAAGGTCGGTTCGATACGCGACTGAAGGCGGCTGGTGCCGCGCGCGGCGTTTGCTGGAGCTGGAGCTGCGGCCGTCGCCCCGGCGCTGACCGGCGCGCTGGCGGCCACCTGCACGGCTGGCTCGCCCACCGGCTCAGCAGCTGCGTCTTCGGCACCACCGATGCGCACGGCCTGGCGGCGCTCGGCACGCTTGAGTTCATAGGACACGCGCAGCAACAGGCCCATCGCAACGCAGGTCATCAGCACCGACGAACCGCCGGAGGAAATCAGCGGCAGAGTCAGTCCCTTGGTCGGCAGGATGCCCAGGTTCACGCCGATCGAGACGAAGGTCTGCATGCTGATCCACAGGCCGATGCCGAAGGCGATGTAGCCAGAGAAGTGGCGCTTCATTTCCACGCAGCGCATGCCCAGCCAGAAGGTCCGGCCGACCAGCAGCGCGTACAGGGCCACGATCACGCAGGTGCCCAGGAAGCCGAATTCCTCGGCGGTGACCGAGAAGATGAAGTCGGTATGCGCTTCGGGCAGGTAGTACAGCTTCTGCACCGAGTTGCCCAGGCCGACGCCGGTCCACTCGCCACGGCCCACCGCCATCAGCGCGTTGGACAGCTGGTAGCCGTCGCCCTGCTGGTCGGCCCACGGGTCCAGGAAGGAGGTGATGCGGCGCATGCGGTACGGCTCGATGATCGCCAGCGCGCTCATGCCGACCAGGCCGATGATCACCGGCATCGACATGCGCGGCATGTTCACCCCGCCCAATACCAGCATGCCGGCGGTGATCGCCAGCAGCAGGGTGGACGAGCCGAAGTCCGGCTGCAGCAGCAACAGCACCACCAGCGCACCGGCCACGCCCAGCGGCTTGAGCATCGCCGGCCAGGTCGCGTTGACCTCGTCGCGGAAGCGCACCAGGTAGCTGGACAGCCAGACGATGTAGAGCACCTTCACCGCCTCGACCGTCTGGAACTTGGAGATGCCCAGGTTGATCCAGCGGCGTGCGCCGTTGACCGTGCTGCCCAGGCCCGGCGCGAACACCGCCAGAAGCAGCACGAAGCAGCCCAGCAGCAGCATCTGGTTGTACTGCTCGATGGACTTCAGCTCGGTACGGGCGGCAAGCACCGCCAGCACGATACCCACCGCCAGGAAGATCAGGTGGCGGTTGAGGTAGTAGAACGGGCTGCTCATCAGCGCGATCGAGCTGGACGCCACCATCACCACGCCAATGCCGGTGAGCGCGATGATCGCGCCCAGCAGCCACTTGTCGTAGCTGCCTTCGATGGCTTCAAGGCGTGTTGCCTGGCGGGACAGGTCGTTCATCTCAGCGCACCTTCAACGTGGCCAGGCCGATCAGCACGAGCACGACGGAGATGATCCAGAAGCGCACGATCACGCGCGGCTCCGGCCAGCCCTTCAGTTCGAAATGGTGGTGGATCGGCGCCATGCGGAACACGCGCTTGCCGGTCAGCTTGAACGAGGCC
This sequence comes from Stenotrophomonas sp. YJH_SMC_20, assembly GCF_059367845.1. Lineage (NCBI taxonomy): Bacteria > Pseudomonadati > Pseudomonadota > Gammaproteobacteria > Lysobacterales > Lysobacteraceae > Stenotrophomonas > Stenotrophomonas sp. YJH_SMC_20. Next base: position 129,551 of record NZ_JCAFRG010000005.1, read on the forward strand.
ACCTGGATCATCACCGACAGCGTCTCGATGACGAACACGCCGCCCATGATCACCAGCACCAGCTCCTGGCGGGTGATCACCGCGATGGTGCCCAGCACCGCGCCCAGCGCCAGCGCGCCGATGTCGCCCATGAACACCATGGCCGGATAGGTGTTGAACCACAGGAAGCCCAGGCCCGCGCCGGCGATGGCCGCGCAGATGATGACCAGTTCGCCGGCCCCCGGGATCTGCGGGATCTGCAGGTAGTTGGCGAACACTACGTTGCCCGAGGCGTAGGCGAACACGCCCAGCGCGCAGGCCACCAGCACGGTCGGCATGATCGCCAGCCCATCCAGGCCGTCGGTCAGGTTCACCGCATTGGAGAAGCCGACGATCCAGAAGTAGGCGATGGCCACGAAGCCGATGCCGGCCAGCGGCAGCGCCACCGACTTGAACATCGGGATGTAGAAGGTCAGCGCTGCCGGCACGTCGGCTGTATGGAACAGGAACAGGCCGGCGGCCAGGCCGAAGATCGACTGCAGCAGGTACTTCCAGCGCGACTTCAGCCCGTTCGGGTCGCGGCGGACGATCTTGATCCAGTCGTCATACCAGCCGATGGCACCGAAGCACAGCATCACTGCCAGCACCAGCCACACGTAGCGGTTGCGCAGGTCGGCCCACATCAGCACCGACAGGGTGACGGTCAGCAGGATCAGCGAGCCACCCATGGTCGGCGTACCGGCCTTGGAGAAATGGGTCTGCGGACCGTCCTTGCGGATCGGCTGGCCGCCCTTGAACTGGGCAAGCTTGCGGATCATCGCCGGGCCGAGCCACAGCGACAGGAACAGGGCCGTCAGCGCGGCAAGGATGGCGCGGAACGTCTGGTAGTTGAACAGCCCGAACAGGCTCTCCAACTGCTGCAACCATCGAGCCAGTTCATACAACATGCGGGGATTCCTCTCCTTGCGCCAGCAGCGCTTTGACAATCGTGTCCATGGCGCTGCCACGGGAACCCTTGACCAGGCAGCGCACGCCGGCGTGCAGCTCGTCCTTCAGCGCCTTCGACAGCGCGTCATGGGTGGCGAAATGACGGCCGCCTTCGCCGAAAGCGGTAGCGGCAGCGGCACTGAGCGGGCCCAGCGCATACAGGCGCTTGAGGCCGGCCGACCGCGCGCGGAGCCCGGCCTGCGCGTGCAGCGCTCCGGCGTCCGGACCCAGCTCACGCATGTCGCCCAGCACCAGCCAGCCCTCTTCCGGCGCGGCGGCCAGGGCGTCGATGGCCGCGGCCAGCGAACCGGGATTGGCGTTGTAGCTGTCGTCCACCAGCACCGCGCCATTGCGCAGCAGATGGGCAATCTGGCGGCCCGGTACCGGCTGCGCCTCGGCCAGACCAGCCGCGATCAGCGACAGATCGACACCGGCGGACAGCGCCAGGCTGGCGGCAGCCAGCGCATTGCTGACGTTGTGGCGACCCGGCAGGCCGAGCACCACGCGAGCCTCGCCGGCCGGCGAGACCAGGGTGAACTGGCTGCCCTGCGCACCTGCGCGGATGTCGCGCGCGGTCACATCAGCAGTATGTTCCAGGCCGTAGCGCAGCACGCGGCAGCGTGCCGGGGTACCGACGAAATGCTGTTCGAACCAGCGGCCGTAGGCATCGTCGGCGTTGATCACCGCCACGCCATCGGCCGGCAGTGCGGCATAGATTGCGCCCTTGGTCACGGCCACGCCAAGCAGGCTGCCCATGCGTTCCAGGTGTGCCGGGGCGATGTTGTTGACCAGGGCATAGCGCGGGCGGGCGATTTCGGTCAGGTAGGCGATATCACCCGGCTTGCCGGCGCCCATCTCGTAGACGGCGTAGTCGGCATCTTCCGGCGCATCGATCACCGCCAGCGGCAGGCCGATCTCGTTGTTGCGGTTGCCCGGGTTGGCGTAGACCACCTTGTGGGCGTGCTGGGCCACCTGCTGAAGGATCGACAGCAGCAGGCTCTTCACGCTGGTCTTGCCGTTGCTGCCGGTGATCGCGAACACCTCGGTGTCCCGGTCACGCTGCATGCCGGTGGCGATCTTCGCCAGTGCAAGCTCGCTGTCGGCCACCAGCACCTGCGGCAGCTCGACCGGCAGCAGGCGCTCGACCAGCAGCGCGCTGGCACCGCGCACCTGTGCGTCGGCGGCAAAGTCATGGCCGTCGAAGCGCTCGCCGCGCAGCGCCACATACAGGCTGCCCGGACCGAGGCTGCGGGTGTCATTGCTGACCGCGTCGATGGCCACGTCGTCGCCGTGGATCTCACCGCCGGCCCAGTGGGCGATCAGCGAAAGCAGAGTGCGCTTCACGCGGCACCCTCCCCGGCCTGCGCCTCTAGTACACCGGCCTTGGCCGCCAGTGCAGCGGCAGCCACCTCGGTGTCGTCGAAGTCATGGCGCACACCGTTCACTTCCTGGTACGGCTCGTGGCCCTTGCCAGCAATCAGGATGATGTCGCCGGCACCGGCACGCTTCACCGCCAGGCCGATCGCACGCGCGCGACTGCGCTGCACGGTCACGGCATCGGCATTCTGGAAGCCGGCCAGGATGTCGGCGACGATCACGTCACCGTCTTCGCCACGCGGATTGTCGTCGGTGACGATGACCTGGTTGGCCAGGCGCTCGGCGATCGCGGCCATCTGCGGACGCTTGCCGGTGTCACGCTCGCCGCCGCAGCCGAACACGCAGAACAGCGTACCCTGCAGGTGACCATGCAGGCTGCCCAGCGCTTGTTCCAGCGCGTCCGGGGTATGTGCATAGTCGACCACCACGGTCGGCAGGCCATTCTCGCCGCCGAGGCGGTTCATGCGGCCGCGGATCGGCTGCAGCGCCGACAGCACCTCGGCGATGCGCGGCAGCGGCTGGCCCTGCGCATGCAGGGTACCGGCCACCGCCAGCAGGTTGTCCACATTGAAGCGGCCCAGCAGCGGCGAATGCACGGCCGCGCGCTGGCCGTCGATGACCAGTTCAAACGCAATGCCACGACCATCCAGCTGCAACGCTTCGGCGCGCACGCTGGCATCGCTGGCACCACGCGAACTCAGGCCGATCGGCTGCACGCCCACCGGCAGGACGGCGAACAGCTGGCGACCGAAGGCGTCGTCCAGATTGATCACCGCTGCCTTCAGGCCCGGGCGATGGAACAGCCGCGCCTTGGCCGCGCCGTAGCTGGCCATGTCGCCGTGGTAATCCAGATGATCGCGGGTGAGGTTGGTGAACACCGCCACGTCGTAGTGCACGGCATCGACGCGGCCCTGGTCCAGTGCGTGCGAGCTGACCTCCATCGCCACCGCGCGCGCACCGGCGTCGCGCAGCTGTGCCAGCAGCGCATGCATCTGCAGCACCAGCGGCGTGGTGAAACCGGTCGGCTCGACCGCACCATAAAGTCCGGCGCCCAACGTGCCGATACTGCCACTGGGCGTTCCGAGCAGGTGCCAGGCCTGGGCCAGCAACTGCACGGTGGAAGTCTTGCCGTTGGTGCCGGTCACGCCCACCATCGCCATCGCCCGCGACGGCGCGCCATGGAACTGGTCGGCCATCGCACCCATGCGTGCGCGCAGGCCCGGCACGGCGATCGCATCGGCTGGCGCCGGCAGTTCGGCCGGTGCCGGGGGCTCGAACAGGATGGCGCTGGCACCGGCCGCGCGGGCCTGCTCGACAAAGTTCAGGCCATGCGCGCCGAAACCGGCGATGGCGACGAAGGCATTGCCGGGACGCACGGCGCGGCTGTCCAGCGCCAGCCCGGTCAGAACGGGATCATGGCCCGCCAGGGCCACGTCCGGAAGCAACTGCGAAAGCAACATCGAAGGACTCATTGCGTGCCTCCCGTAACGGGGGGCGTCTGGGCGTGCGCGCTCGGCAGCGCAGCATCGAATTCAGCGGCGGCATCCACCGGCAGCGCGGTCTCGGCCGGCGGCGCGGGCAGGATCGAGGCCGAGTGGCCGACCTTGCCGGACTGCTGTGCGGCCAGCCACGACTGCAGGTCATCCAGCGGCACGTCCATCAGGCGCAGTGTGCCTTCCATCACGTTGTGATAGACCGGCGCCGACACCAGGCCGCCGTAGAACTTGCCGGCCTGCGGATCGTTGATGACGATGACGGTGGCGAAGCGCGGGTTGGTGGCCGGCACCACACCGGCAAACAGCGCGTTGTAATGGCCACGCTCGTAACCACCCGGGCCGGTCTTGCGCGCGGTACCGGTCTTGCCGGCTACGCGGTAACCCAGCACCGCTGCCTGCTTGGCGCCGCCCTGGGTGACCACCGTTTCCATCATCGCCACCACCTGCCTGGCGACGCTCTCGTCGATGATCTGATGCGCTTCGTTGCGCTGGCCCTTGACGAAGGTCGGCGCGATCAACTTGCCGCCATTGGCCAGCGCCGAGTAGGCGGTGGCGATCTGCAGCGGTGTCACGTTCAGGCCGTAGCCGTAGGACATGGTGGTCTTGGTGGCACCGTCCCAGTTGGCCGGGCGCCGCACCACGCCACCGGATTCACCCGGGAACCCGCTGTGCGGCACCGAGCCGTAGCCGAAACGGCGCACGCCGTCATAGAACACCTGGTCCGGCATCTTTGCCGCGACCTTGGCCGCGCCGATGTTGGAACTGCGGGTGATCACGCCGGTTACGTTCAGCACGCCGTTGTTGCGCGGCACGTCGCGGATGGTGAAGCGGGCCACCTGCATGTAACCCGGGTTGGTATCGATGATGGTGTCCTTGGTCACCGCACCAGCCTGCAGCGCCGTGGCAATCGTCAACGGCTTCATCGTCGAACCCGGCTCGACCAGGTCGGTCACCGCACGGTTGCGGCGCGCATCGGGCAGCGCGCCGGTCAGCGAATTCGGGTTGTAGGTGGGCAGGTTGACCATGGCCAGGATCTCGCCGGTGTTCACGTCCATGATCACCATCGAACCGCCGGCCGCTTTGTTGGCCACCAGCGCGTTGCGCAGTTCCTTGAACGCCAGGTACTGGATGCGGCGGTCGATGCTGAGCGTCAGGTCCTTGCCCGGTTCGGCGGCGCGCAGCAGATCGCTTTCGACGGTCTCGCCCTTGCGGTTGCGGATCACCCGCTTGGCACCGGCCTTGCCGCGCAGCCATTCGTCGAACGCCAACTCCAGGCCTTCCTGGCCGCGGTCGTCGATGTTGGTGAAGCCCAGCACGTGCGCCATCGCCTCACCCTGCGGGTAGAAGCGGCGGAACTCGCGCTGCGCGGCCACGCCCGGAATCTTCAGCGCGACCACCTTTTCTGCCTCGTCCGGATTGATCCGGCGACGCAGGTACATGAATTCCTTGTCCGACTTCTGCGACAGGCGGCTGCTCAGCTCATCCACAGACATGCCGACCGCCTGGGCCAGCTCCGGAATGCGCTCGGGCGAACGCAGCAGGTCCTGCGGATTGACCCAGATCGAGGCGACCGGGGTGGACACCGCCAGCGGCTCGCCGTTGCGGTCGGTGATCATGCCGCGCGAGGTCTTGATCGGCAGCTCGCGCAGGTAACGGGCCTCGCCCTGGCGCTGGTAGAAGTCGCTGTTGATGATCTGCACGTAGGCGGCACGACCGACCAGCGACACCGAGCACAGGCCGAGCGCCAGCGCGACCCAGCGCAGGCGCTGGCGCAGGTTGAAGGCGTTGCGCGGGCGGTTGCGGCCGGTCTTGCTCATGGCCGCACCACCACGATGTCGGCGGCCTCGGGGAACTTCATGCCGAGCTTCTCGCGGGCGATGCGATCGACACGGTTGGCTTCGGCCAGGGTGGCCTGTTCCAGCTGCAGGCGACCGAACTCCAGGTTGATGTCATCGCGCTTGCGCTCGGCGCGCGACAGTTCGATGAACGTCTGCCGGTGACGATGACGCACGAACACGACGCCGATCGCCGAGGCCACGGTGGAAGCCAGCAGGATGATCAGCAGCAACCGGCTCATGCGTCAGCCTCCCGCTTCTGCGCCACGCGCAGCACGGCGCTGCGGGCACGCGGGTTGGCGGCCAGCTCTTCGTCGGTGGCCTTGATGGCACCGCCGATCAGGTCCAGCGTCGGCACGAACGCGACCGCCTCGGGCAGGCGGCGGTTGGCCGGCGGCGCCTTGGCCAGGCGGTTCATGTACTGCTTGACGATGCGGTCTTCCAGCGAATGGAAGCTGATCACCGCCAGGCGGCCACCGGGCTTGAGCCGTTCGACGGCGGCATCCAACCCGGCCTCCAGATCGGCCAGCTCGCGGTTGATGTGGATGCGGATGGCCTGGAAGCTGCGCGTGGCCGGGTGGATCTTGTCTTTTCCACGCGGCATCACCGAGGCGATCAGCTCGGCCAGTTCGGCGGTGCGGGAGAAGGGCTGCTTCTCACGGCGGGCCACGATGGCACGGGCGATGCGGCGGTTCTGGCGCTCTTCGCCGTAGGTCCACAGCACATCGGCGATCTCGCGCTCTTCCACGCGGTTGATCCACTGCGCGGCGCTTTCACCACTGTCCGGATCCATGCGCATGTCCAGCGGGCCGTCCTTGCCGAAGCTGAAGCCACGTTCGGCCACGTCCAGCTGCGGCGACGACACGCCGAGGTCGAGCAGCACGCCGTCCAGGCCTTCGGCCGTCGCATCCCACTGCAGCAGCTGGGCGAAGCTGCCACGGAAGATGGACACGCGCGGGTCCGGCGCGAAATCGCGCTCGGCAACGGCGATGGCTTCCGGATCCTTGTCCATGACCAGCAGGCGCCCCTCGGGACCGAGCTGGGTGAGCACGCCACGTGCATGACCGCCACGACCGAACGTGCCATCCAGATAACGTCCGTTTTCGATCACCCTCAGGCCTTCAAGGACCTGGGTGTACAGGACCGGCAGGTGCACCGCCGGCGACTGCGACACCGGAAGGTGACCGGTCTGCGCTTCTGGGCGCATCCGGGCACCCCGGCTCACAACTTCAGGTCGAGCAACCCATCACCCAGATCCTCGTCAGACAACGTCTGCTGGATCAGGGCCCGATGCGCCTGCTCGCTCCACAATTCGAACTTGTCGCCCATACCGAGCAATACCGCCTTCTTTTCAATGCCCACCGCACCGCGGTGGCTGGCGGGGATGCTGATGCGACCGTTGCCGTCCAGTTCCAGATGGGCGGCCGAGCCGACCAGCTTCTGCTGCAACAGGCGCACGACGCGCTGGGTGTTGGGCTTGGACATGACGTCGTCGCGGACCCGCTCCCATTCCGACTCTGCATACAGCCACAGGCAGCCGGCTTCGAACGGGTTGTAGGTCAGCACGAGACGGTTGTTGCTGGCGCGCGCGACGAGGTCGCGGTAAGCGGTGGGAACCGCCATGCGCCCTTTATCGTCAACTGTGATGGCCGTCTCGCCCTGGAACACGACGCGTGCACCTATCCTTCGCCCGGTGAAACATTGAACCACGAAAACCCACAAAACACCCGGATTTCCCTCTGATGCCCACCTTAGCAGCGGCCGAAGGGTTGTCAACAACTTTTCAGCGGGGAAATCGCCAGCCGCATCAATGGCTTGCAACAACCTTTAGAGAATTGTTCAAGGCTTATCCACAAGTTGCTGATCCGTCTCAATTTTTGAGATTGAACGGAAGTTCAGGGGTGTGGACAGAGCGTGAAACATCGCTCGCGCATTCATCCGGGACGGGCAGGAAGCGGCGCCAGACTGCGCAAACCGTGCACAATGAGGCCATGTGCCTGCTCGCTCTTGGCTGGATGCACCACCCGCGCTGGCGGCTGGTGATGACCGGCAACCGTGATGAGTTCCACGCCCGCCCGACAGCGGCGCTGGCCCCCTGGCAAGATGAGACCTCCGTCATCGGGGGGCGCGACCTGCGCTCCGGCGGCGGCTGGGCCGGCGTCGGTGCGGGCGGACGCATGGCCGTGGTCACCAATGTCCGCGACCCGCTGGCCGCACAGACCGGTCCTTCACGGGGTGCGCTGGTGGCCGACTTCCTGCGCGGCCGCGACCCGGCCGCCGTGCATATCGACCGGCTGGCGACCGTGGCGGGCGCGTATGCGCCCTTCAACCTGTTGCTGGCCGATGGCGACAGCCTGGAGTACCTGGGCAACCACCCCGCCGAGCGCCAGCGCCTGGGCCCGGGCGTGCATGGCATGTCCAACGGCGCGCTGGACGCACCCTGGCCGAAGACCCGACGACTGATGGCCGCGCTTGAAGCCTGGTTCGAGGCCGGCGATGAGGACCTGACCCCGCTCTGGGCCGCCCTGGCGAACGAACATCGCCCCGCCGACAGCGACCTGCCCGACACCGGCATCGGGCTGGAACGCGAGCGCTGGCTGAGCCCGGCCTTCATCCGCGGCGACGACTATGGCACCCGCGCCAGCACGGTGCTGCTGATCGACGCCGACGGCCACGGCGAGATCCACGAACGCCGTTTCGGCCCGCAGGGTGCACCGAGCGGACAAAGCCACGTCATTTTCTGACCCGGCCGTCCCGGCCACTGGGCGGATTCTCTTGCCAGCGGGGTAGTGCCGGCCGCTGGCCGGCAACCTTTGGATGCTCGGATTCGCCATGAAGCTGCCGGCCAGCGGCCGGCACTACCCACAGCGCGCTGTCGCGATCCACGCGACGGCAGCCGTCATCGCAACGGGCCTGAAACGTCATTCAGCTTCCAGCCGCGACCGCGATCCGCCCGTGCCACAGGGGCTCGGTATCGCAGCCTGCCCACTGTGCCCTTTTCGCATTCGGCACTGTGTCTATAAATGTCGGCCCTGACCTCCCAGGGTGGTCGCGCCCGGCACTCCGCCGCGCGATCGACCGCAACCACAAGGAGGCCCCATGCGCCGTATCCTCATCCTGCTCGCCACTCACCTGCTCACCCTCGGCCTGGGCTTCGGCCTGGGCGTCTACTTCCTGCCGATCCTGATCGCCCCCGATGACCCGCCGGCCGCGCAGGTGCAGGCGGCCATGAAAGACGCGACCTATCGCACCACGTTCCGCCGCGACCTCAAGGGCAGCGATGCGGTGCACTGGGCCGAAGGCAAGGTCAGCGTCAGCGCCACCCAGGTCGCCTTCGACGGCAAGATGGGACCGGGCCCTGACTACAAGGTGTACCTGGTCCGCGACTTCGTCGACAACAAGGCCGACTTCCTGAAGATCAAGGCGCAGGCCCAGCGCATCGGCGAGGTGAAGACCTTCAACCGTTTCCTGGTGGACGTGCCTGAAAGCGTCAACGTGGACGATTACACCACCGTAGTGGTGTGGTGCGAACGGTTCGAGCAGTTCATTTCCGCCGGGCAGTACCGCACGCCGGGTTGAACAACATCCCAAGCATCTGGGCGAAGAGCAGCCGAGCATGGCTCGGCTCTACTGTAGAGCCGAGCCATGCTCGGCCTACCGTAAGAAAGAGGCGGAGCCGGCCGATAAGCCGGGTTCTGTCGTGGACAGTCATTCCTCTAGGCGTTACGTCACCGCAACGCTCAAGCAACCTACCCGGATCCAACGCGGGCCGCGCCAAAGGATCCCTATTTGGTCTTGCTCCAGGTGGGGTTTGCCGTGCCGGTCTGTTGCCAGACTCGCGGTGCGCTCTTACCGCACCATTTCACCCTTACCGGCCTTCCGAAGAAGACGTAGGCGGTATCTTTCTGTTGCACTTTCCGTCGGCTTGCGCCGCCCAGGCGTTACCTGGCACCTTGCCCTATGGAGCCCGGACTTTCCTCGGCACCCCCGAAGGGATGACGCGACTGTCTGGCCGACTCCGCCAGCGCGCATTCTAGCGTACGCACGCCTTTCCTGCCGTGCCGATCGCGGCGTCCGGTTCATCCATCCACGCGTGGCGTGGATCTACCTATGCCGCTGCCCTGGTGGGTGCGGATTCCGCTCTGGTGGGTGCGGACCTTGGTCCGCACGATCGATCAACTGCCGTACAACGCCTTGCGCGGCGCACCGGTCAGTTCCGCGGCCAGCTTCGCGGCGGTCGACGGCGGCAGATGCTCGCTCAGCTTGGCGTAGACGCGGCGGCCATGCGCCAGCTGCGCTTCCTCATCGTCGCCGGCGCCCTGCACCATCACCACGAACTCGCCCTTGCGCTGGTTCTCGTCAGCTTCCACCTTCGCCAACAGGCCGGCCAGGTCACCGTCGAGCACGGTCTCGAACAGCTTGGTCAGCTCGCGGGCCAGCACCGCCGGGCGCTCGCCGCCGAAGATCGCCGCCATGTCGGCCAGCGACTCGGCGATACGGTGCGAGGATTCGTAGAACACCATCGTGCGCACTTCGCCGGCCAGCGCCTGCAGGCGGTCGCGGCGGCCGCTGGCCTTGGCCGGCAGGAAACCCTCGAAGCTGAAACGGTCGCTGGGCAGGCCGGCCACGCTCAGCGCGGCGATGGCGGCGCAGGCACCGGGCACCGGGCTGACCTTGATACCCGCCGCGCGCGCGGCACGCACCAGGCGGAAACCGGGGTCACTGACCAGCGGGGTACCGGCATCGCTGACTAGCGCCAGCGACTCGCCGGCCTGCAATCGCGAAACCAGGCGCTGCGCCAGGGCCTCTTCATTGTGTTCGTGCAGGGCCACCAACGGTTGCTGGATGCCGAAATGGGACAGCAGCTGGCCGCTGCGGCGGGTGTCTTCGGCACAGATGGCCGCCACCGAACGCAGCACCTCCTGCGCGCGCGGGCTCAGATCGGCCAGGTTGCCGATCGGGGTGGCGACGACGTACAGGGTTGGCACACTCATTTCAGCGGTACTCACGGGGCAAGGGTAGAATCGTAGCGTGTACCCGGCCAAGGCCGCTGCCCTCATCGCATGGACCCGATCATGAACAAGCCCGCCGCACGGATCTCCGCCCTGTCGTTGTCGCTGATGCTGCTGGCCGGCTGTGCCACCACCAGCCTGACCAGCGCGCCCGAATCGCCGGCCCAGAGCCAGGCGCTGGCGCTGATCGAACAAGACAAACCGCGCGACGCCGCCCTGCAGCTGGAAGCGCTGGCCGCAACCCTGAAAGGTGGCGCCCGCAGCAATGCCCTGGCCGATGCCGCCTGGGCCTGGCACCTGGCCGGCGACAGTGCCCGCGCGCGCAGCCTGCTTGGCCAGCTCACCGCCCGCCAGCTGTCCGGCGCCAGCCTGCAGCGCTACCAGCTGACCGGCGCCGAGCTGGCACTGGCCGACAAGCAGCCGGCGCAGGCCCTGGTCCTGCTGAAGGAACAGGGCGACAACGTCTTCCCCGCGCTGCGCACGCGCTGGCACGTAGCCCGCGCCAACGCGCTGCAGGGCACCGGCGATGCCTTCGGTGCCGCCACCGAGCGCGCCCGCGCCCACGCCAGCCTGACCGGCAGCGCGCGCAGCGAGAACCAGGCCGCCATCGCCGGTCTGCTCGGTACGCTTGACGATGCCACCCTGCGCAGCCGTGCCGCTGCCCTGCCGGCCAACGACCCGCTGTACAACTTCGCCGGCCGCGCACTGATCGCGCGCGGCCTGCCGCTGCCGCGCCCGTTCGACCGCGATGGCGCCGCCCAGTTCGACACCAGCAAGCGCCCGCCGGCGATGAGCGACGGTTACCGCCCGCCGGCCAAGCTTGCCGTGCTGCTGCCGCTCAGCGGCCGCCTGGCCACTGCCGCACAGCCGGTGCGCGATGGCCTGTTGAGCGCCTACTACGGTGAAAGCCGCCGCCGCCCGGACATCAACTTCTTCGACACCGCCGGCACCCCGGCCGGCGCCCTGGCCGCCTATGACAAGGCCGTCGCCTCCGGTGCCGACTTCGTAGTCGGTCCGCTGGGCCGCGACGAAGTGGACGCGGTGTACGGCCGCCAGCAGCTGCAGGTACCGGTGCTGGCCCTGAACCGTGGCAAGGACGCGCCGCCGGCCGGCAGCGCCGGCTTCTCGCTGGCACCGGAAGACGACGGCATCGTCGCTGCCGAATATCTGCGCGGCCGCGAGCGCGGCAAGGCGTTGGTGATCAACAGCGCCGACGATACCGGCCGCCGTGCCGCCGCCGCCTTCGCCCAGCGCTTCGCGCAGCGCGGTGGCCAGGTGGTGGCCACCGTCGGCGTCAGCGACGCGGTTGGCGATGTCGGTGCGCAGGTGCGCAATGCCGGGCAGGTCGATGCCGTGTTCCTCGCCGTGCGCGCGCCGCAGGCCCGCCTGCTGGCGCCGCAGCTGGCGCTGGCCGGTGCCGGTGGCGCCACCCGCGTTGGCACCTCGCAGCTGACCGTCGGCAGCGGCAAGGTGGAAGAAGACGTGGCGCTGGACGGCATCGTCTACCCGAACGAAGCCTGGAACGTGCGCAGCGTGTCCGGCCTGCCCTCGGCCAGCCAGGTCGCCAGCACCCTGCCCAGCGCACGCGGTGCGGCCGGCCGCCTGTTCGCCTTCGGCGCCGATGCCTGGAAGATCACCGCCTACCTGGACAAGCTGTCCAACGAAGGCGGCCTGGACGGTGCCACCGGCACCCTGTTCCTGGACAGCAATGGCAACATCCTGCGCCAGCCGGCCTGGTCGACCTTCAATGGCGGCCGGCCGATGCCGATCGTCGGTGGTCGCTGAGCGCAGCCAACGTGGCTCGGCGGTGGAAGCCGCCGCCGAGCAGCATCTGCAACGGGCCGGACTGCGGCCGCGTGCGCGCAACGTGCGTTATCGCGGCGGTGAACTGGACCTGGTGATGGACGATGCCGGCACCGTAGTGTTCGTGGAAGTGCGCTATCGCGCGCGATCCGATTTCGGTGGCGGCGCGGCCTCGGTGGATGTGCGCAAGTGTCGGCGCCTGGCACATGCCGCATTGTTGTACCTGCAGGACAATCCCGCGCTGGCCGATGCGCCGTGCCGCTTTGATGTGGTGGAAGCTACGGGCGAGCCGCCGCAGTTGCAGTGGCTGCGCGATGCGTTCCGGTTGGATGATTGCTGATGGCTACCGTCCGCTTTGGTAGAGGCCGACCTTGGTCGGCGCTTCTGTGCCAACCAAGGTTGGCACCTACCAGCGCGCAGCCTGGCCGGCACGACCATGGTGCGTGACTGATGCCTTCGATCATCACCCATGCCGCTGTGCCGTTGGCGCTGTGGTGCGCCGCTGATCGTGGCCGCATCCCGCCGCGCCTGCTTGCGGCCGGCGTGATGGCCGCCATGCTGCCCGATGCCGATGTACTGGCCTTCGCGCTGCACATTCCCTACGCCGATGCGTTCGGCCATCGTGGCGCCAGTCATTCACTGCTGTTTGCCGGCGTGCTGGCTGCATTGGCCGCGGTGTTGGCGTTCTTTGGTAGCGACCGACCATGGTCGGCGCAGCACAGCTCCGGTAGTCGCCGACCTTGGTCGGCGCTTCTGTGCCAACCAAGGTTGGCATCTACCGTACAAGCCGCTGCATTCGTCTTCGTCTGCGCCGCCAGCCATCCACTGCTGGATGCGATGACCTCCGGTGGCCTCGGCGTTGCCCTCGCCTGGCCGTGGAGCGAACAACGCTTCTTCGCACCGTGGCGACCGATCCGCGTGTCACCGTTCGCGCCCCAGTTCTTCAGCGCGCGCGGCATCGCCACCCTGCTCTCTGAACTGCGCTGGGTCTGGCTGCCGCTGGCCGGCGCCGTTGTTGCCTGGAAACTGATCCAACCCGCCCCTGCTGTCCCGCGAGATCCATCATGAGTACTGTCCTGCCCGCCGCGTTGGTTGCCGAACTGTCCGCCCTGCTGGGTGCCGATGGCTGGCGCATGGATGACAACGCGCTGGAGGCGAACGCACAGGACAACTCGTGGCGCCACCAGCGCCCTGCCGCCGTCGCGCTGCCCGCCAGCATCGAACAGGTGCAGGCGCTGGTGCGTGCCTGCCGTGCGCATGGCGTGGCACTGGTCGCGCGCGGCGCAGGCACCGGCACCACCGGCGCGGCCGTGCCGTTGCCGGGCAGCATCGTGCTGTCGTTCACCCGCATGGACCGCATCGTGGCGATCCGCGCCGGTGATCGCTGCGCGGTGGTGCAGCCGGGCGTGCTCAATGGCGCCCTGCAGCAGGCGCTCGCCCCGCATGGCCTGTTCTGGGCGCCGGACCCGTCCAGCGCGGAGATCTGCAGCGTGGGTGGCAACCTGGCCTGCAATGCCGGTGGCCCACGCGCGGTGAAGTACGGCACCAGCCGCGACAACGTGCTGGGTCTGGTGGCGGTGACCGGCACCGGCGAGGTGATCCGCTGCGGTGGTGCCTACACCAAGGATTCCACCGGCTACGACCTCACTCACCTGCTGGTGGGCAGCGAAGGCACGCTGGCGCTGATCGTGGAAGCCACCCTCAAGCTCACCCCGCTGCCGGTCAGCCAGGCCGGACTGCGCGTGCTGTACCGCGACGCCGATGCGGCCGCCGCCGCAGTGTCACGCCTGATGTCGCAGCCGGTGGTACCCACGCGCCTGGAATTCATGGACGCGCGCAGCCTTGAGCTGCTGCGTCTCAACGGTGCGGACGTGCCGGAGGCCGGTGCGATGCTGCTGGTGGAAGCCGATGGTGACCACGACACCCTGCCCTATCTGCTGCAGGCACTGGCCAGCGCCGCTGAAGGCGACGGCATGATCGAACTGGACGTGGCGATGGAAGGCCGTGCACGCGACCAGCTGTGGGCCGCGCGCAAGGCACTGTCGCCGGCACTGCGCACCGTCGCGCCCGGCAAGATCAATGAAGACGTGGTGGTGCCGGTGTCGCGCATTCCAGAGCTTGTGGCTGGCGTGCAGGCATTGGCGCGTGACTACAGACTCACCATCGTCACCTTCGGCCATGCCGGCAACGGCAACCTGCACGTCAACATCCTCTACCATCCGGAGGATGCCGACGAAAACGCGCGCGCGCATGCCGCGCTGCCGAAGATCTTCGAGCTGACCCTGGCACTGGGCGGCACGCTGTCGGGCGAGCACGGCATTGGCCTGGCCAAGCGCGATTTCATGGCGCAGGCATTCAGCCCGGCCACGCTGGCGACGATGCGCGCGATCAAGACCGCGCTGGACCCGGATGGGATTCTCAACCCGGGCAAGGTGCTGCCGCCGGTGTAGACCGCGCGCACTCCTGTAGCGCCGAGCCATGCTCGGCTCACCGCGCGCAGCGCGGACTTCCCGCCTGCGGAACGAAGAGCAGCCGAGCGTGGGCTCGGCTCTACAAAGGCTTGTCGTTCGCAATATCGATCAGGGTCTGCCGGAAACTGGGCAGCAGCACGCGATTACCGTGCCCACTCAGATGATCGTTGTCGAAGAACAACGGTCCGCCCTCTTCCACGGCCGAACAGGTCTGCGGCCCACACAGCAGCGGCAGTGGATCCCACACCGTCAGCGATGGATAGCGCGCTGTCAGTTCGGACAGCAACGCCATCTGCGGCGCCCGCAGCCTCTCCAGATCAGCGCGCGGCATGCTCAGGCCCCCGGCACAAGCCGGGTTGCGGCGGTTGAACCAGTCCGAACAGCGGTACGCACCGGCCTTGAACAACGGTAGCGGCGCATCCAAAACCACATGCACGCCCAGCTTCTGCAGACGTCCAAGAACACGATCAGCCTCATCACGCGCGGCCTGCGCATTGGTCGGGGTGCGCTCGGCAAGCAGTTGACGATAGATCTGCTGTGCATCCTGTCGCTGCCAGTCGAATCCGCGCAGCTCCGGCATGCGCAAGGCCGCCAGCACCACGATGTCACCCGGGCGCGCCTCGCGCTCGATGGTCGACAACGCGTCCTCAATGAAGCCCTGGCAGTCGTACGGGCTGGCCCGCAGCAGGTTGACGAAGCTGCAGCCGCCGCGATCCTGCTGGCGCACCTCCATGCCGGTCTGGCGCGCGACCATGCTGGTCATGGTGCGATACGCCGCCGCGTGCGAATCCCCCACCACGAACAGCCGCCGCCCTTCGAGCGCCGGCGCGCTCACCGGCTCCAATGGGCGCCACGCGGGGTAGCGACGCGCCTGCCATGCATAGCCGTCGCGGGTCACGCTCAGCGAGACCTGCTCGTGGTACTCCACGGTGGCCCAGGCACCCGCGCCACACAGCGCCACCACCGGCAACGCCATCGCCAGCACCTTGGTCGGTGCCAGCCGCAGCAGGGGCGCTGCACGGCGCAGCGGACGTTCGATGAAGTGGTAGGACGCAGCGGATACCGCCAGCAGCAGCACCGGGTACAGCCACAGTGCCGCTCCCTGCAGACCGTAGGTCCAGCGCAGCAGCACCAGCAACGGCCAATGCCACAGGTACAGCGAATAGGACAAGCGCCCCAGGTAGGCGAGCGGTGCGCAGCCCAGCGCGCGGGCGATGCGCGATGACCCCGCTGTCGACACGCTCGCCAACAGCAGCAGGGTACCGGCCACGGTCGCCAGCACACCCGGCACCGGCATCGCCAGCTGCGGGGCGATCAGCGCACCTGCGGCCAGCAGCGCCAGACCGACCACTGCGACCATGTCAGCGTTCTGGCCCGGCGTGCGCGTGCGCATCCACTGGTACAGCAGCGCGCCTGCGGCCAGCTCCCAGAACCGCGCCGGCAGCAGATAGAACGCTGCCGCTGGTGCCGATTGCGCCTGCCAACCTGCCCACGCCAGCGACAGCGCGGTGAGCACCGGCAACAGCCAACGCGACCACGGCCAGCGCTCACGCCCGCGCAGCCAGACGAAGAACAGCAGCGGGAAGACCAGGTAGAACTGCTCCTCCACACCCAGCGTCCACGTGTGCAGGAACGGGTTGAGTTCGGCGCCGGGTGAGAAATAGTCGTCCTGCTGCCCAGCCAGCACGATGTTGCTGAAGCCGACCAGCGCGGCCCAGCCGGTCTGGTCGAACTGCTCGTTGCGCCACGCGCGGGGAATGAACAGCGCCGACAGCACGAAGGTGGCCATCAGCATTACCAGCAGCGCCGGCAACAGGCGCAGCACGCGTCGACGGTAGAAGTCGAGCAGCAGTGCGCCGAGTGATGCGTTGGTGCGCGACGCCAACGACTGGCTGATCACGAAGCCGGACACCACGAAGAACAGGTCCACGCCGGTGAAGCCACCGGGCAACCATGCCGCATTGGTGTGGAACAGGATGACGGCCAGCACCGCCAATGCGCGCAGGCCGTCAATGGCCGCATTGTGGGAACGTTCGGGAGGGGACATGCGGGTGACCGGCAGCGAGCGATCCGGCAGCATCGCCACCGTTTGCGCAGTCATTCAATGGACAATCGCGACAGACATGGACATCGTTCAGGACCCGCCCCTGCTCGAGGCAGTTGTAGAGCCGAGCCATGCTCGGCTGCTCTTCGTTCAGATCGCGTTGAGCCGAGCATGGGCTCGGCTCTACAGCAGCAGCGGGGTCAGAGCCCATTGCCCAGGCAATGGGATCCGACCCCGCTGCACGCCCGCTTACCAGGCCTTGCGCAGGCCCAGCTGGCCGCCCACGTTGCGGTAACCGTGGTCGCCGCGCTGCACGGTCAGGCCACCCCACGCACCCCAGCGCTGGCCCAGCTTCAGCTCGGCACCGGCCTGCACCTCGTAGCGGTTGCGCGGCACGTCCGCGCCCAGCGTGTCACCGTTGAACTGCAACGTGCTGCCGCCGCTGCCACGCAGCCAGTTCACGCCCAGGTACGGCTGCACGGCATTGTCGGCTGCAGTGCCATGGCCAAACACACGCACGCCCAGGCGCCCACTCAGGCCACCGGCATCGGCGTGGTCGATCACCGTGCCGTTGCTCTCCACGTGGCGATCGGCGCGGAAATCGACATGGCTCAGCTGCAGTTGCGGCTGCACGTACAGCGCGCTGGCGCTGCCCTGCCACACGTTGAAGGTGTAGCCGGTCTCCAGCGACACACTGGCCATGCGCGAATCGTAGTGCTCCGGCGCCAGGCCGATGCCCTGCACCCGGTTATCGAAGCGGCCGTACTGCAGGTTCGCATCCATGTACGCGCCCTGCGTGCCGTCAGCCGCCTGCAACCAGGTGCCGTACACACCCACCGCGCTGCCACGCACCCGCCCCTTGGCGCTGTAGCCGGTCAGATCGGACACTGCACTGCTGTCAGCACGCCCCGTGCCCAACATCACGCCGAACGCTGCATTGCCTCGGCGAACCAGGTCACTGCCGATCTGCAGCACCGAGGTGTTGCCGTCGATCGACAGCTGACCGCCGACCGCGCTGAAGTCCGCCTGCTGCCGGCCCACACGCGCCCACGCGGCACGGCCTTCATCCAGCGATACGGCCCCGATGCGGTCGTTCATACGATGGGAAAACATGTTGATGGCTGCTGACTGGTTTGCCAGATATGCACCGGCTTCCGGGCGCAGTACCGGCGGCGGCAGGATCGGATTGATTGGATCCACCGGATCCGTCGGGTCGATCGGATCCGGGCCCGGATCGACCGCGCACCCCGGCGCAGCCGGGTTGTCCTGGCAGACATCGAACCATTGCGAACGCAGATACCAGTTGCCATCGGTGGGATCCGTCACGCCCCCCTTGAACAGGAAATACTCGTACGATCCGCCCACCGCGCGGCCGCTCAGTGCGTAGCTCGCCCGTGATGCACCGTCGATCTCGATCAGTTGGATGCCATCGACCGTCGGCGCACCCACGCCCCCCATGTTCTTCACCGCGATCAGCGCATCGCCGGAGGTGTCGCCGCGCACGTGCAGGCGGTCCATCGCGCTGTCGTCGCCGGCCAGCGCGCCCTGGAACAGGAACGTAGCCCCCTCACTGTGCAGGTCGCCGTTCACGGTGAGCGTGTTGAAGCGACCGGTGCCGTCGGACAGTGCCACGCCACTGTTGAGCACCTGAAGTTCGCCTACCGTGGCATCACCGCTCAGTGTCCACTGGCTGCCGCTCTCGATCGCCATCGTCTGCACCAGACCCGACGAACCCTGCCAGAGCGATCCATCCGCCAGCCGCACGTGCACGTCGGACTGTGGCGGCAATCCCGCGTCCTCATCCTCCGGCGTGATGACAATGTCGCCCTCCATCTGCGAGCCGCTCTCCAGCACCACATCGAAGCGTCCGGCCACTGCGGCATCCAGTGCCAGCGCGATGCCGTTGCCGCCCGATACCAGCGCGCCATTGGACAGGGTCAGGCCTGCATCGCGGCTGCTGCGCAGCCATACACCGCCATGCTGGGCGCTCACCAGCGAACCACCGTCGATGCGCATCCGCCCGTTGTCATTGATCACCGCCGCCCACGCGCCCTCGCCTTCGGTGCGCACATGGGTGTTGCTCAGCGTCATTTCGCCCGTGCCGCCAGACAGCACACCGTGTGAATTGATGCCGGTGGTGCGCACTACACTGTCGGCCAAATGCACGGTGCCACCCAGGCGCGCAATTGCACCGATGGCGCCATCGCCTTCGGTCAGAATGTCGCTGCCGCTGACCTCAGCCAATGGCCGTTGCCCAGGCCCGCCCTGCACATACAGCCCATGCCCATTGAGGCCCAGTGTGCGCAGCTGGCTGGCGCCGATCTGCGTGGTACCCGCGTACAACGCAACCGCCTGCCAACGGTCGCCCTCGGCGGTGATCTGCGAGCGCTCGATGTCGAGCTTGCCTTCATTCATCAGACGCACGGCGATGCCATCGCGCGCGGTGATGACCGATCCTTCCACGCTGGCCTCGCCATCACGTTGGTTGATGTCGATGCCGGTGCTCTCACTGACCAGCTGGCTGTTGCGCAGGGTCAGTTCAGAACCTTCGGTCATGTTGATGCCGAAATGCCCGGACAGATCAACACCGTCCAGCAGCAGCGTACCTCCACCTCCCGTGGCGAAACTGACTGCGCTGGCGTACTCACCGCGCGTGTGGATGGCGCCGCCATGGACTTCGACGTCGCCTCCCACATCCAACCCGATGCCGGAGCGCTCATGACCCAGATCGATCCGCAGATCTTCGAACACCGCCTTGCTGCCCATCGCCACCAGCGCACCGTTCGCGCCCGCGCCACTGGCACTGATCTGGACGTTGCGCAGTACCGCGTCCGAACCCATGGCAATCCACAGCGCGTGGCCCGCGCCGTTCTGTTCGATGCGCAGGTTCTCAGCCGTCACGGTGCTGCCCTGCATATGGATGCCATTGGCATCGCCGTTGATCTGCAGATGGCTGTCGCGCAGCGCAAGGTTGCCATTGCTCACCTGCACGCCGTGGCTGCCGGCGCCATGAGTGACGATGCCGACCCCGGTCGCGGACACGCTGGCCCGGGACGCCGCGATGCCCACTGACGACCGCCCGAGGGTCTCGATCTGGGTGCCGCTCAGTTCGACCCGGCCGCCGTCCACCACCGACACACCTGCAGCACTGCTGCCCAGGGTGGTGATGGTGCCCCCGTCCAAGCGGATCAGACTACCCGCACCCTGCGCCCTCGCCGCGGCCGCACCATTGCCTTCCGTGCGCAGATTGACCTCACCGGCGGGAATGATGCTTCCGCCATTGAGCGCATGGAAGGCGTAACCCGCGGTACTGCCCGCGTCCACCGGCTCGGTGATGCTGTAATCACCGGCAGCGGGCATCTGCTCGTCGCCGTCGGCAACCACCTGCTGCGCCAGCACCGGCGCTGTTGTGGAAAGTACGGTGGCCAGCGCCAGGGCGAGGGTACTGCGGCGCGGAAGCGGAAAGTGCATGGCAAGGCTCCGGAAAAAGTGCCGGATATGCTCGGGACGCCCCCCCGGGGCTATCGAATTCGTTGCGTTCCGCCACAGGTGCGGCGGTTCGTCGCAGCTGCGAGGAGCCTGCCTGAACGGCCCCCGGCCGCACGCCGGAGGTCAAGCGAGCTTTGCAACAAATTGCATGGGATCGCCCGGGCGTGGCTGGAACACTGGGCTCCGTTCCAGACACGCACTGTCGCAATTAGCCCGGATCACCCCGCCTTCACACAACGTTGGCGTATACGCCATCAACCTGAACCGGGGATCCAGGTCATCGCAGTGCGCAGTCCCATCCGCTTTCGATCCCGAGGACTCACCATGCGCAATTCACCCGACCGTACTCCGTCGCTGCGACCGCTGGCCCGCAGCCTGCTGCTGGCCCTGGCCACCGCACCGATGGCTGCTGCCTTTGCAGGCGACCTGGACAACCAGCAGGCCGAAGTGACCGTAGGTGATCCTGTGGAAGCCTGGACGCTGAGGAATGGCTCGAAGCTGACGCTGCGCGGAACTGCACACCAGATCAGGGCACTCGATTCCGATGTCGCTGTCTCTTTCGGCGGGGTGATCGAACGTGCATCAATTGCCGGATCGCCCGTTGCCGTGATCCTTGATGGTCGTTCCAACCTGACCGCTGACCATGGTGCTTTCCTGGGCGGGATACAGGTCATGAAGGATTCCACCGCCACCATCAGCAACAGCACGATCTACTCGCAGCTGGGCACTGGGCTGCTGCCCACCGACGCCTACAGCATTGGTGTGGACCTGCTCAGCCTGTTCGGCGATGTTTCAGACAATACCCGTGCGGTTATCGACAACACCACCATCGTCGTCTCTGAAACGCCGGCAGGCAATGACCTCAACAACGGCCATGGCGTCCGTTTGATGCAGGGACAAGTAGATATACGTAACAACTCGCAGATCTATGCGGACAATGCCGGTATCCTGCTGGCGGCCTACCCGGGCGTACTCCAGCCGATTGCGGTCCGCATTGACAACTCACTGGTGCAGTCCGGCCGCAATGCCGCCATCTGGGTGCGGCCGACCGGTGACGCAGCCGAATACGACATCACCGTGGCCAATGACAGCCAACTGAAGGGTGGCGACGGCAACCTGCTGAACGTCCAGAATTTCGGCACGAGCGGCAGGAAGGCTGAGGTCACCTTCACCGTTGATGATTCCCGCCTGGCCGGCAATGTTAATTTCGATTCCGCTAGCGTTACTGGCAGCCTCGACGTCTTCCTGCGCAACAAGGCACAGATCGACGGCCGCTTCATCAACGTTACCTCGGCCAGCATCGACAGCGACAGCACCTGGCTGATGACCGGCGACAGCACTGTCGGCCATCTGGCGTTGGGCAACACCGGCACCGTCGCGCTGGGTAATGGCAGCACGTTCAACACCCTTACCGTGGATACCTTCGATGGCGCCGGCGGCACCCTGCTGTTCAACACCCAGCTGGGAGACGACAGCTCGGCCACCGACAGACTGATCATCAAGGGCGATGCCAACGGCCAGGCCAACGTGCGCGTGCTTAACGCTGGCGGTGCCGGTGCGAAGACCGACAAGGGCATCGAGTTGATCCGCGTGGGCGGTGCGTCCAATGCGCAGTTCGACCTGCAGGGCCGTGCGGTGGGCGGGCAGTACGAGTACTTCCTGTTCAAGGACGCGACCAACGGCGGCTGGTACCTGCGCTCGGAGCTGGCCGGCACGCCGGACCCGTGCGTGGTGGATCCCACACTGCCGGAGTGCACGCCGGTCGATCCGGTGGACCCGGTCGATCCGGTTGACCCCACGCCAGTGCTGCGCCCGGAAGCCGGCGCCTACCTGGCCAACCAGTTCGCGATGGACCAGATGCTGCGCCATGGCATGCGTGACCGCCAGGGGGGCAGCACCTCCGCCGTTGATGGCGTGCGTGGCTGGGCGCGGGTGGACGGAGCGCAGAGCAAGCTGTCTGCCGTGGAAGACCAGCTGGACCTGCGCGTGGACCGCTCGCGCCTGCAGCTGGGTGCGGACATCGGCGTGTTCGACAACGGCCAGGGCCGCGTGGGCGTGATGGGCACGCTGGCCAAGTCCGATGCCACTTCGCGTTCGCAGCTGACCGGCTACAGCGCACGCGGCAAGGTCAACGGCGGTGCGCTGGGCGTGTACGGCAACTGGAGCACCGATGCACTGTATGTGGATGCCAGCGTGCAGCGCGGCCAGTTCCGCAACCGCGTGCAGGGCGAAGGCCTGGCCGAAGAGCGCTACGACTCGGACATCTGGCAGTCGTCGCTGGAAGCTGGCTACCGCTTCGGCATCGGCCAGATCGGCAATACCGTGCTGAGCCTGCAGCCGGAACTGCAGCTGGTCTACACCGATGCCAACACCGACCGCCACGAGGAAACCAACGGCACGGTGGTGCGCAGCCTGGGCGACAGCGGTCTGTCCGGCCGCGTGGGCCTGCGCCTGCAGGGCGAAGGCCGCAGTGCCGCCGGTGCGTCGGTCAGCCCGTATGTGGTGGCCAACTGGTACCGCGACGGCGCCAGCAACGGCATGGCGTTTGATGATGAAGCACTGAAGGCCAGCGTGCCGCGCAACCGCTATGAGCTCAATGCCGGTGCGCGCGTGGACTTCCGTTCCGGGCTGAGTGCCTGGGGTGGATTTGGTGTGATGCGCGGTGACCATGGGTACCGCGAGGCGACGGCCAATCTGAGCGTGGCGTACAAGTGGTGATGTAGAAACACGCACGGCGCCGGAGGATTCCGGCGCCGTTGTTGTTTGGCCCGGTACGTCCGCTGCACTCTGCTTTCTACTTTTTTGGAGCCGAGCGTAGGCTCGGATCTACAGGAATGTTCGCGGAGCGCTGGTATTCTCCGCCAGCACTGAACATCACCGGTACGTTGCAGATAGCACAGCTTGGCCCTTGATGATGCCTGGTCCTATCGTATCGACGGTGCGGATGTAGCGCGCCTTGAACGGCAGCAGATACGATCCACCATTCTGGACCGGCCCAAACGCCCATTGGGTGCCCATGACCAGTGGAACATCGTTGAGCAGGATCTGCGTATGCACACCGGTTGCCTGCGAATCCGGCGTGGGCGCCAGCTGGTCTGTCCGGTTTCCGGGATCGCTTGCATCACTGATGCTCAGATCCACAAACCCCAGGGCCTCACATAGCAGTTCCACCTCCACATCCACCTCGGCAGCACTTTGGCCGGGGCTCGCGAGGTCGGCTACAGTGACATCGCGCAGCGTGACGGGCGGAGGAAAGATGTAGCAGGTCTCGTTCTGCATGTTTACATCCCCGGCCAGTCCATTGCTCAACTGCAGCGTGGGAAACTTGGAGAAGGTTGTTCCCACCGACCCCATCGAAACCCTGCCCACGCTCGTCATGCTTCCGCCGCGGGAGATGATCGCCATCTGCACCGACATGAACAGGTAGCCGTTGCTCCATCCTGCCACGCTGGTAGGTCGCGCCATGTCCAATGGCCCACTGGATACCTCGCCCCAGTTATTGGCGAGCCGATACTTGAATGCGATCAACGGCGACGTCGCATGCCAGCCGTAGGCAGGGTAGGAGGCCCCGTCAATATGCACATTGCGCACATAGGTCAGGCCCGCCATCGTGGGCGTCAGCGTGATTGGAAAGGAGACGTCGTTGGCACATTCCTTCAGACTCGTGCTGCCGGTGCCTCGGAAGGGGTAGAGGATCACGTCCGGGCTGAGCTCGTTCGGCACGGTGGCCGTGATTCCGTTGATGACGCGGGCCTCGTGCAGTTTGCATGCATGCGCAGCCAGCGGCGCCGAGGCAGGCAGCGCGACCAGCACGCCGCAGAGCAGTTCGCGCGCCGTCCACTTCATTGGTAATCCGCCGTCACGGTGATGTCAGTCTGCACCGCTCCCGCCGTCATGGCACCCACCGTGGGCACGTAATACCCGGCGCGCAGCGCGAAGCTAGCGGTCGCACCGGTCACCGGCACCTCGATGCCGGTATCGCCGTCCTTGAGATACGTCGTACCCGTGGCGCCCTGCAGCAACGCGATGGATACACCATCGGCCGCATCGACGGTGGCGGTGTTCTTCCAGCGCTCGGCATCACCATCGGCAGCGGTGCCGGCGAAGGACAACGTGGCCTTGGTCACGCCCACACAACCAGTGAAATCGAGACTGCCCGTCTTGAGCTTGTTGTCGCCCTGGGTGATCTCGCTGGCCTGCACCGGATCCAGGGTGATGGCAGGTGCGTTCAATGTGCAGGTACCGGGCAGCACGCGGCCGCTGATGGTGAGGGTGGCGGTATCGGCCAATGCGGCCGGCGCAGTGGCAATCAATGCGAGGAAGGTGACCCTACGCAAGGCAACAACGTTCATGGGGAATCTCCTGTGGAAAGGAATGACAGATCAGGGGGTTGCGGGAGCGGCGGCCTGCAGGCCACGCACGGGGGCAGCCAACGGCATGCACAACGCCTGGCTCCACGACAGGCCGTAGCCGTCGGGGGCGTCAGGCATGCGGTATTCCAGGCGACATCGGTGTGCGCCGTCCGGGTCGACAATCAGCGCGCCGGCATCCTGCGCACCACGCAGCTGGATGACACCGCCCTGCCCGACGGCGCCCTTGGGCGTACCGGATTCGTCCTCCACCCGCGCAGCGAACGGCAACGGTTGGCCGAGGGCGTCGGTGGCGTCGATGAACAAGGTGCGCTCACGGCGCGAGCCGAACGCCACGCCCACGATGCTGCCCGCAGTGGGTGCTACCCGCTGCGAGGTCTGCAGCAGCTCCACCTCGATCGGCAGGCCGGACGGATCCAGATCGATCTGGTTCCAGCGGTATGGGCTGACGTGCGGCAGCAGCGCGTAGCCATTGCCTGCCACGCGCACGTGGCCGCCATAGCCGACCCGCGCACCCTGCGCGCCATCGGCATGGATGAGCGCAAAGCCCTCGCCCACCGGTGGGCCCAGGTTCATGCCGCCGCGATGCAGGGCAACGCTGCCGCTGGCACCCAGCGACAGGTTGCGGTAGTCACCGCTGCGGCTGTAGCCGGCGTTTGCGTTGCCACGGCTGCCCTGGTAGGCGGCGTAGGCGCTGGCGTTGCCTTTGCTGCCGCCACCGTCGCTGGCCGACAGGCTGTAGCTGAGCGCGCGATCTTGGCCCAGCACGCCGTTGATGCCCAGCTGCGCCTGCGTGCCGTTGGCGGCATGGCTGAGCTGGCCGCCCAGGCGCGGCGCGCTGGGGCTGCGGCCCAGTGGCACACTGACGGTGAGCGCATAGCGCGTGTCCTGGCGGCGTTCGCCTATCTGGTAGCGCAGCGCGGAGAGGCCGATGTTGGCCCTGCCCACCACGGTCTGCACACCCAGCTGCACGTCGTTCTGGCGTCGCGTGCTATCCCAGTAGCGGGTGTGTCCGCCACTGAGGTACAGCGTGCTGCGCTGGCCCAGCTTCTGCGAAAAGTTCATCTGGTAGCGCTGGCGGGCGCGGCTGGTGTAGCCCCAGTCATCACTGCGCACGCGCGCGAAATCACCCAGCGACAGGTAGCCACGTGTGCTGTAGCGGTAGGCGGCCAGACCGAAATTGGTGCCGGTGCGCGCCACGTAGCGCTGGTAGTTGATGCGGAAGCTGTTGCCGCTGACCGCGCCGACATGCAGCGGCTGTGCCCGCGAATGCGTGATGTCGGCACCGAAGGCACCCACCGGCGTGTTCACCGCCGCACCGGCCAGCAGCGACCGGTAATCCTCGCCAAGTTGCGCGCCGCCCAGCACGGTCAGGCGGTTGCTGATGCCCCGCGCATAGGTGGCTTCGGCAAAGTGCAGTTCGTCCCAACGGTCGCTGTTGTCGCGCAGCTGGCCGACGGTGGCGCTGAAGCGGCTGGCGCCGGGGCGCAACGCCTGCGGCACAGCGGAGAAGTTGACGTTGAAGCGCTGCTCGCGGCCATCGGGCTCGGTAACGGTAACTTCAAGATCGCCACCGAAGTGGGTGGGGTACAGATCCTCGATGACGAACGGTCCGGGCGCCACCGTGGCTTCGTGGATGATGTTGCCGTTCTGGCGGATGCGCACCACCGCATTGCCCTCGGCGATGCCACGCACCACCGGCGCGAAACCGCGCAGTGAATCCGGCAACATGCGTTCGTCGGTGCCCAGGCGCAGGCCTGTGAAGGCCACGCTCTCAAACAATTCACCGCCGGTGTTGCTTTCGCCCAGCAGCAACTGGCTGTCCCAGCCAGGCAGATCGCGCTGCAGCGTACTGCCGATCACGTCGTGGCGGCGGCCTTCGCTGCCGTGGCTGATGGATGCGCGATGGCGCAGCCGCCAGGCGCCTAGATTTAGGCCAGCGTTGAGGCCCAGATAGGTACTGTCGCGACCACCGCTGCGGTTGTGGTTGAGGCTGTAATCGAAGAAGCCGGCGGTGATACCGCGGTCGCGCTGGTCCGGTGCCACGTAGCCGCGCGCGCGCCGCGCCTGCGCGGCCTGTGGCACGTTCACTAGAAGCTGCAGATTGCTTTCATCGAACTCGACCGTGGCGCCCTCGATCAAGTCGGGAAGCACGACGCAGCCTTCATCATCCTGGTCCAGATCGGCCAGGAACATCTCCTTCAGCGGCAACTGGCGTACCAGCCCGGCTGGCAGGCACGGGGTCGCCCCCAGAGGTGCCGGTGCCGCCACGAAGGTGATATCGCGCATGTCGTGGAACTGGCCATTGACCATCACGTCCAGGGGATACACGCCCGGCTCCATGGGATTGCCCTGCGCATAGCGCTGCAGGTCGATGGCCTTGCCGCCGATCAGGAAGCCTTCGCTGAACTGAAGGGGCGCATCGCCGCTGGCACACGCGCGTCCGGTGATCATCATTGCCACGGTGGCAGCAATCGCCGGGCCCAGCACGTGAACGGCAGGACGGCGCGATACCCGTAGTAGGAAGAGGCGGTTGTTCATGGCTGGCATCACTCGATGAGATCGCAGGCGACATCGCTCGAGATCAATGAGGGCCGCAGCGTAGACAGCGCCTCCCTGCCTTCCCATTGAATTTATTGCAAAGCGACAACACCGACCCGAACGGCGCGGCTATCGCAAGGAACCGGCAACACGCTTGCAACTAATTGGATGTCCGTCCCGCACCCATCTGGAAACACTGTGCGCATTCGCTGGCACATTCACTGCGGATCCCCTGACTCCTAACCAAGGACATTCCCATGTCGAACCGACTGAAGCTGATTGCTGCTGGCACGCTTGCGCTGGCGCTATCCCCCACCGCCTTCGCCGAGACGCTGGAGATCACCGGCGAGCTGATGACCAGCACCTGCTCGGTGGATGCCACCGGCGGCACCATCACCGTGCCGATGGGCAAGGTGGACGTCGCGTGGGTGAATGAAGCCGAGCGCGCCGGCATGAAGAACTTCAGCATCCTGCTGGACTGCACCGGCTCCGGCGCTGCGCAGGATATAGGTGTGCGATTTGGCGGCACGCCCGACGGCAGCACCGGCAACCTGGCACTGACTGCGGCGTCCACGGCCACCAACGTGGGCGTGGCGCTGTATGACGCTGCGGGCAACCACCAGAAGCTGGGCGAGGACCCGCTGCAGTGGGTGAACATTCCGGCGGCCGGCAAGGGCCAGCTGGACTACAGCGCCTGGTATTCCTCGCCGGGCAAGAACGCCAGGGCCGGCACGGCCAACGCCTCGGGCGATTTCATCGTGCTTTACAAGTAAGGCACACCCCTGCGCGCCACCCCCGTGGTGGCGCGCCTTATTGGAGGATGACCTGATGAAGATTCGTGCCATGTCGTGGATGACCGCGCTGCTGGCTGGTGCCCTGGCGCTGCCGGCACCAGCAGCGGTGACGCTGCAGGGCACGCGCATCGTGCATGACGCGGCCCAGGGTCGCGACGTAACCGTGAAGGCCACCAACGGTGGCGACAAGGCCGCTATGGTGCAGGTCTGGATTGACGATGGCGACAGCCATGCACGCCCCGAGAACGTGCGCACGCCCTTCCGTCTGACGCCGGCCGACCCGCGCCTGCTGCAGGCCCACCAGGGGCAGGCGTACCGCATTACTTACGCGCCGCGCCCGTCGGAGACACCGCTGCCGACGGATCGTGAATCGCTGTTCTACTTCAACCTGCTGGACATTCCGCCCAAACCCACCGATGCCGCCAGCAAAAACCTGCTGCAGTTCGCGGTGCGTACCCGGGTGAAGCTGTTCCATCGCCCGGCCGGCCTGCCCGGCAAGCCGCGCGATGCCGCCGGGCAACTGCAATGGCGTGCGCGGGCCGGCGCCCTGCAGGTAAGTAACCCCAGCGCCTACCACGTGACCCTGAGCACGTTGACACTGCCCGACGGCCGCACGGTGGAAACGGACATGGTCGCGCCGGGCGCCGAGTTGCGGCTGCCGCTTCCTGGCGGCGCAGCGGTGCCTGCGTCGGTAAGGTTCCAATGGCTGGACGATTACGGCACGCCGCGTGATGCAGAGGCGAAGATCTCCCCTTGAGCGCAGCCTGACGCGCGAGCCGTCTTCTGTAGAGCCGAGCCCATGCTCGGCTGCTTTGCGGCCAGATCGGGCTGAACCCCGTGCATTGCGCTATGAGCCGAGCATGGGCTCGGCTCTACATACTTTGTCGTAATTGACGCGCTCCCGTGCGAGCGGAACATTTGCAACGTTTTCGAACTTTCCAACAATTCTCATTGGCAGCATTGGCGCTTCATGCAAATCATGTGGCGCCACCGACAACGGGTGGCACGGGCTTGCAATCCCGTTTGATCGATGTTGTTTACGCTTGCCTGCCGGCGTCGCCTCCTTCCCCTGTGCCTGGGCGGCGTCGGCAGGCATTCCGTCTATGCCTACATGGCGGACGGTGCGCGGGGGCCTTGTGCCCGCCGGCGTTTCTACATCGGTCACCGGTATTGCAACCACGCACCGTCCGCCACCCTCGCTGTTAAGCAGGGTGGCCCCTTGCCGCTTGCACAAGGACGCCGCCATGACCGCTTCCCCCTACCCGCACCTGTTCGCCACCCTGGG
Organism: Stenotrophomonas sp. YJH_SMC_20; assembly: GCF_059367845.1. Taxonomy (NCBI): domain Bacteria; kingdom Pseudomonadati; phylum Pseudomonadota; class Gammaproteobacteria; order Lysobacterales; family Lysobacteraceae; genus Stenotrophomonas; species Stenotrophomonas sp. YJH_SMC_20. The sequence continues at coordinate 159,034 of NZ_JCAFRG010000005.1, forward strand.
CGAGGCCGCCACGCGCCTGCCCGATGACCTGGCCCGCACGCTGGAAGACACCTTCGTTGCGCTGCAGAGCGGCAACAGCGCCGGGGCCATCACCCTGCAGGCCTGCCTGCAGTACATCCGCCAGGGCGACGCCGCCGATGGCCAGCCGTGGCCCGGCAGCAACCGCACACCCGGGCAGCGCTTGGCCTTGGCGCGCATCGACCGCGCCAATGCGGGGCTGAGTTTCCTGCTGGAACTGCTGCACGCCACCGAACGCGTCCGCGTGGACGGGGATATCGACCAACACATGGATGACGGCGCGCGCGAAGGGCTGCTGCTGGCCTGCCGTGGGCTGGCCGAGTATGTGGATGTGCAGTTGCGGGCGGTGTAATGGCAACTGTAGAGCCGAGCCCACGCTCGGCTCATCACGATCCAATCGGATTGCAGCCGAGCGTGGGCTCGGCTCTACAAATGCCACGTCAACCAAATAGTGCACACTTGGGGTCAGATCCCTTTGCGGCGCAAAGGGATCTGACCCCACCCCCAAAGCTTGGCACCCAGCAGGGCGGTACCGCTGCGGCTACGCGAAGTGCTGGTATCCGCCGTCGGCGGCTTCGCCATCCACGTGCACGCCCTGCCCTTCGGCAATGCGGCCGATGCGGGTGAGCGGTACGTCCAGCGATTCGGCCAGGTAGTGCAGCGCGTCGCGCTGATCGGCGGCGGCGGTGAAACACAGCTCGTAGTCATCGCCACCGCGCAATGCGCAGTCACGCGCACCGTCGCGGCCGAGCAGATCGCGCAGCGCGTGCGAGATCGGCAGCGAATCGGCATCCACATGCGCGGCCACGTTGCTGCGCGTGGCGATATGACCGAGGTCGGCCAGCAGGCCGTCGGACACATCCACCGCCGCGTGCGCGAAGGCCCGCAGGCGCAGGCCCAGAGTCACTCGCGGCGTCGGCCGCAGCAGGCGCAGGCGCAGGCTTTCGTAGTCGGCCAGCAGCGTGGCGGTGGCGATGCTCAACGCACCTTGTTGCCACAGGCGCAGCGCGCCGGCGGCATCGCCCAGCGTGCCACTGACCCAGATGTCATCGCCTGCCTGTGCGCGGTCGCGCCGCAGGGCCTGGCCACGCCCGACCTGGCCCATCGCGGTCACCGACAGCGACAGCGGACCGCGCGTGGTGTCGCCACCGATCAGCGCGATGTCGTGCTGGTCGGCCAGGGCGAAGAAGCCATCGGCGAAGGCCTCGATCCAGTCTTCAGACGCTTCCGGCAGTGACAGTGCCAGCGTGCACCACGCCGGGCGCGCGCCCATCGCGGCCAGGTCCGACAGGTTGACCGCCAGGGTCTTCCAGCCGATGTCGAAGGCCGGGGTTTCCACCGGGAAGTGCACGCCGCTGTTGAGCGTGTCGGCGGTGACCACCAGTTGCTCGTTGGCGCGCGGCTGCAGCAGCGCGGCGTCGTCACCGATGCCGAGCAGGATGTCGTCGCGCTCGAGGGTACGGGCGCGGATGCGTTCGATGAGGGCGAATTCGGCCAGGGACATGGGGCGTTCTACTTTCATGTGGAGCCGAGCCATGCTCGGCTGCAGTTCGATCACGCGCCGCACTGCCGGACGCAACCGTGCGCTGCACGGTGAGCCGAGCATGGCTCGGCTCTACAGGAATCGGGTCAGTGACCCGATTCGACCTTGCGCCATTCCACGGCGGCACGATCCAGCACGCCGTTGACGTAGGTGTGGCCATGTTCGGAACCGAAACGCTTGGCCGATTCGATGGCTTCGTTGATCACCACGCGGTATGGCACGTCCAGGCGGTAACGCAGCTCGTAGGCGGCCAGGCGCAGCACCGCACGTTCGATCGCGTCCACTTCTTCGATGCCGCGGTCCAGGTACGGGCCGAGGGCTTCGTCGATGTCGCGACGGTTGTCGAGCACGCCGTGCACCAGCGCCTCGAAGTAGGCCAGGTCGGCAATTTCGCGGGCCTGCTCGTGGGCGAACTGGGCGATCAGCGACTGTGCGTTGCCGCCGGAGATCTGCCAGGCGTAGATGGCCTGCACGGCACGACGGCGGGCGCGCGAGCGCAGCACCGGATCGACGCCATCGCGACGGACGGGTTTACCGGAGGGCTTGCCCTGGGTGTTCTTGTTCATGGCAGCTGCTCCAGAAGATTGACCATTTCCAATGCGGCGAGTGCGACTTCCTCGCCCTTGTTGCCGTGGCTGCCGCCTGCGCGGGCCTCGGCGTCTTCAACGCGTTCCACCGCCAGCACGCCGTTCAGCACCGGCACGCCGAAATCCAGCTGCACGCGCATCAGGCCTTCGGCGCAGCGGTCGGCCACGTGTTCGTAATGACGGGTATCGCCACGGATCACGCAACCCAGGGTGAGGATGGCGGCGTGTTCGTGGGCGGCGGCCAGGCGCGCGGCCACCAGCGGCAGCTCCCAGGCACCCGGCACGCGGATCACGTCGATGTTGGCTTCGGTGATGCCGTTGCCGGCCAGGCTCTGACGGGCGCCAGCGACCAGCGTGTCGGTGATGCGGGCATTCCAGCGGCTGGCCAGGATGGCGAAGCGCGCCGATTCGGGAGTGCGAAGATCGCCTTCGAAGTGGCTCATATGCGGCTTGGGGACTCGATAAGGGGGTAATTCTAGCGTGGATGGGCCCCGGCCGTGGCTGGCGGAGGCCCAGGGCTGTGCCGACCAACGGTCGGCACCCACCCGAGGTAGGGCATGGTCGGCACCTACCGGTAGTGCCGGCCGCTGGCCGGCAATCCCAGGGAATGCGGTTGCCGGCCAGCGGCCGGCACTACCCATTACAGAGTGACCGTCTCCACCACTTCCAGGCCATACCCGGCCAGGCCGATCTGGCGGCGCGGGGTGCCCAGCACGCGCAGCTTGCCCAGGCCCAGGTCGGACAGGATCTGTGCGCCGGCACCGTTGCGGCGCCACTGGCCCACATCCTTGTCCTTGCCCGGCACCACCGGTGCCGGCTGCTGGCGCAGGCGGGCCAGCAGGGCTTCGCCGTCGCGTGGGGCCGACAGCACCACCATCACGCCCGCGCCTTCGGCATCGATCGCACGCAGGGCATCGGTGGCCGCCACGCCGAAGTCGTCACGGCGCCAGTGCAGCAGGTCGGCCAGCGGGTTTTCCACCTGCACACGTACCAGGGTCGGGGTGTCCGCGTCCGGGGTGCCGCGGACCAGAGCGAAATGCAGGTCGTGGGCGATGCGGTCGCGGTAGGTCACCAGCTTGAACGGACCGAATTCGGTGTCGATCTCGCGCTCGTCCACGCGCTCGACGGTCTTTTCGGTAGCCAGGCGGTAGGCGATCAGGTCGGCGATGGAGCCCATCTTCAGGCCGTGCTCGCGGGCGAACACTTCCAGCTCCGGGCGGCGCGCCATGCTGCCATCCGGGTTCAGGATCTCCACCAGCACGCCAGCCGGCTCCAGCCCGGCCAGCATGGCCAGGTCAACGCCGGCTTCGGTGTGGCCGGCGCGGGTCAGCACGCCGCCCGGCTGGGCGATCAGCGGGAAGATGTGGCCCGGCTGGTGCAGGTCCGACGGCTTGGCGTTGGGCTTCACCGCGGTGCGGATGGTGTGCGCGCGGTCATGTGCCGAAATGCCGGTGGTGACGCCCTCGGCGGCCTCGATACTGACCGTGAAGTTGGTCTGGAACTGCGCGGTATTGGCCTGCACCATCGGCGCCAGGCCGAGGTCGGCGGCGCGGGTGCGGGTCAGCGGCAGGCACACCAGGCCGCGGCCGTGGGTGACCATGAAGTTGATGTCACTTGCCTTGACCAGCTCGGCGGCCATGATCAGGTCGCCTTCGTTCTCGCGGTCTTCGTCATCGACGATGACCACCATGCGGCCCTGGCGGATGTCTTCCAGGATTTCCGGGATCGGGGCGAAATTCATGCGACGTCTCCCTGGGGGTGCTGACCGTTGGTCGGCACGCTGATCAGCCGCTCCACGTAACGGGCGACCAGATCGATTTCCAGATTGACCGCGTTGCCCACGCCGGTGGCGGAGAAGGCGGTGTTGGCTACCGTGTGGGGGATCAGGGCGACTTCAAAACCCTCATCGTCCACTTCGTTGACGGTGAGGCTGACGCCGTCCACGCAGATCGAGCCCTTCCTGGCGATGTAGCGGCGCAGCGAGGCCGGCGCGGCGAAACGCCAACGCTGGGCACGCGCGTCTTCGTGGATGGACAGGACCTGGCCAAGGCCGTCGACGTGGCCGCTGACCAGATGGCCGCCGAGGCGGTCGGTCGGCCGCATGGCGCGCTCCAGGTTGATGACCGCCCCTTCACCCAGCTGGCCCAGCGTGGTCAGGCCCAGGGTTTCGGTGGAGGCATCGGCTTGGAAGCTGCTGGCGTCGAATGCGATGACGGTGAGGCAGACGCCGTTGATGGCAATGCTCTCGCCCATCTGCACGTTGTCGAACGGCAGGTTTCCGACATTGAAGGTGAAGCGGACATCGCCGCCGATGGATTCGCGTGCGGCCAGACGGCCGACGCCTTCGATGATTCCAGTAAACAAGTAACGTTCTCCGCGAAAAGTGAGCGAAAAACGCCGCAAGGCAAACAGGCGGGCGCAGGGCCGCGAAGGCCCTGTGGCACCGTCTTCTTTCATCCGGACTATGACCGTCGGCTCCGGCATTGGACCGGATCTGCTGACCCCCGGCCGTGGGCCGGAGCGCTCGCGGGCTCGTGCTTGCGCACCTACCGCCGGTGGGGAGTTGCACCCCGCCCTGAAGACGTTTGTGTACCGGCGAACCGGCGTGGCCAGTGTACCAGCCCGGGCTGAACGGGGCTGGATGCCACAGCTGTGACGGCCGTCGCTCGCAATTTGTAAAACTTTCATTAAAATTCGCAGCGGACGACATGAGGTCGCCCACGGGTAGCCGAGAGGGCTGGCCCGCCAATGGACTGAAATTCACAGGAATTCCCATGCGCAAGATGCTGATCGTGGCCGCCCTGCTGGCCGCCGCCCCGCTCTCGGCTTCGGCCGACGCCCTGAGCTACACCTACGTCGAAGGCGGTTGGACGCAGGTCAAGGTTGACGACAACGCACTGGACGACCCGAAGGTCGACGGCGGCTACCTGCGTGGTTCCGTGGCGATCGCCGAACAGGTCTACGTGTTCGGTGGCTGGTCGCGCACCAGCAAGACCAATCACTACGGCAATGATTCGCTGAAGCTGGAACTGAACCAGCCGGAGCTCGGCATCGGCTACCACATGCCGTGGACCGACCGCCTGGACTTCACCGCCGATGCCGCATGGGTGCGCCAGAACGCCGAAGCCACCGTCCGCTACGACGGCCTGCGTTTCAGCCAGAAGGACCACACCAACCTGGGCCGCGTCACCCTGGGTATCCGTGGCAAGCCGTCGCGCATGACCGAAGGTTGGGTCAAGGCCGGTTACATGGACGGCGGCAACAACTTCAAGGGCACCTGGGTCGGCACCGTCGGCGGCCAGATCAACTTCACCAGGACCTGGGGTCTGGTGGGCGAGATCTCCGGCTACCGCGACGTCACCCAGTACTCGGCCGGCGTCCGCGCCAGCTTCTGATCCAACGATCGCTCCTCGTCGTGCGATCGAACGGGCCCCGCAAGGGGCCCGTTTTTTTGGCCGGGGTACACCGCCATGTGACCTCTGGCCGCCATCGAAAGTAGTGCTGGATGCGCTAGGCTTGCGCGCCTCTGGAACAGGAAAACACCGTCATGAAGACCCCCACCCGTACCCTTCTGGCCAGCGTGCTGCTGTGCGCCCCGCTGATTGCCAGCGCGGCACCGGCCCAACTGGCACCCGAGCAGGCCTTCGACCTGTATGCGCGCGTGCTGCTGGAGGACGATGCCACCGCCACGCGCACGCTCAACGACGCACTGAAGCCGGCGTTCGAGGGCCAGGATGCCGTGACCCCCAACCCGGGTGCGCTGGCCAAGGCCTTGGCCGAACCCTGGCAGACGGTACTGGCCAGCACCGGCGCCAAGGTCGACGCTGCGGGCACCGAAGCGCTGTATGCCAAGGCGCTGCGCGATTCGAAGTGCCGCGCGACCAAGAGCGTGATCGAAGACAACGAATACGTTGAAGACCAGAAGCTGGCGCGGATCAGCTACAGCTGCCAGGTGCCCGACCTGGGCAAGGTCCGCCCGCTGTTCGCCGCCAGCCTGGCCGACGATGCCAGCCCGGCCGCGCGCAAGCAGTTCACCGATGCCTATACCCAGGCACTGCTGAGTGGCATGCGCGTGCCGGTCAACGGCACCTTCACCCTGTACCCGGCCAAGGACAACGGCTACTGGTACAGCGGTAATTTTGACGATCTGGTGGGCACCGTAGCCGGTGCGCTGGCGCCGTTCGAGGACTGGATGCAGGACGCGCAGGCGGCCAACGCGCCGAAGGTGACCGGCGTTCCGGATTGCGACCTGTTGCTGCAGCAGCACCGCGCCTGCGTGGCGAAGATCGCGCCGGACCAGATCAGCGGCGTGGATGCGATGGCCGAGGAACTGAAGGCCAAGGCGCAGGTGAAGTCAGCCGATGAGATGACGCAGGAGTGCAAGGCGCTGCGCCCGATCGCCGAAATGATGTGGACCGACGAATGCGCGTAAGCGCGAGCTAGAGCCGGGTCCACGCTCGGCTCATCGTTACCTGCGGCAACGGCGAGCGCACTTTCGGAACCGTTGCATGGCCTTGCGCGGCCCGCATGGTCAATGCTGTTGCCCTCTTCCACCGGGGCAACCGCATGAAACATCGTACGACGTCGACTACCGTCATGCTGCTGGCGCTGATGGTGAGTGGGCAGGCCGAAGCGTACAGACCCAAGACCTTCATCGTCCGTCCATCGGTTGCCTTCGAGTCGAACCAGCTACGTGACAGGGACATCGATGCACAGCTGAGCGAGAACGACGACTGCCGCGCCTTCCTGCAGTACCACGATCGATGTGCACCGACGGTCCTGCCGGACGAGTACGACGACGGCATCAGCCGCCGCAGACTACGGTCGAAGTCGACAGAGCTGGCGGGGGAAGCGCTCAGTGCCTACTGCCGCGACCTGCACGTGCTGTGGAAGCAGCAGTGGAAAGAACAGTGCCCCGCCTACGAAGACGAGGACGAGGACAAGGGCACCTGACGACGCCGGAGATACCGCCATTCCCTCACGGCCGCAGCAGCAGCCTGATGTCCTCGCCGACCTGGCGCTGGTCAACCACCCGCAGGCGGCGCTGCTGGTCCATGCCATCGATGCCGAGGCCGGTCAGCAACGGGCGTCCGCCGTCGCCCAGCAGTGTGGGGGCCTGGTACAGCAGCAGCTCGTCCACCCAGCCGCCGCGCAGCAAGGCACCGGCCAGCGTCGCGCCGGCTTCGGTATGCACTTCGTTGATACCGCGTTCGGCCAGCAGGGCCAGCACCGCCCCCAGATCCAACCGTCCCTCTGCGCTGGGCACGCTGGCGAATTCGGCGTCGGCCGCATCCGGCGCGCTCACCGCCGCATCGTGCAGGTACAGCGTCGGGGCCCCGCCTTCGCGCACGCGGCTGCATTCGAGCGAACGCAGGCGCGAATCGAGCACCACGCGCAGCGGTGGCATCACCTCGGTATCGGCCAGGCGCACGGTCAGCATCGGGTCGTCGGCAATCACGGTGTCGGCGCCGGTCAGGATTGCACCCGCACGTGCGCGCCAGTGCTGCACGTCTTCGCGCGCGGCCGGCCCGGTAATCCACTTGGAGCTGCCATCGGCCATCGCGGTGCGGCCATCGAGGCTGGCGGCCAGCTTCACCCGCAGCCACGGGCGGTTGCGCTCCACGCGCGACAGGTAACCCTTGTTGAGCTCGCGCGCCTGTGCCGCCATCAGCCCTTCGGCGACGTCGATGCCGGCATTGCGCAGCAGATCGAAGCCACCGCCATCGACCTTGGGGAACGGATCGCGCATCGCCGCGACCACACGCGACACGCCCGCTTCGATCAGTGCCAGCGCACACGGTGGCGTGCGCCCGTAGTGCGCGCAGGGTTCCAGGGTGACGTAGGCGGTGGCGCCACGGGCGCCGCTGCCGGCCTCGCGCAGCGCGAACACTTCAGCATGCGGGCCACCGGCGCGCTGGTGCCAGCCCTGCCCGACCACGCGTTCGCCATGGGCGATGACGCAGCCGACCATCGGGTTGGGACGGGTGGTGTAGGCAGCGCGCATGGCCAGGCGCAGCGCGTTGGCCATGTGCAGGTGGTCGAGGGCGGAGAACGGGGTGGTCATGCGGCCATGGTAACGCCGCCGGTGTGGATCCATGCCGTCAGTGCCAACCAACGGTTGGCACCCACCAGTGAATGCGGCCACCGGTGCCCCCCCAAGGTTGGCACCCCCAAGGCAGAGGCAGTCAGCCTTTCTTTTTCTTGGTCAGGGCAATCACATCGCCCAGCAGCTGCAGCTGTTCGGTACTGGCCGGCAGCTCGCGCTCGAGCTTCTCGATCTCCTCGCGGAAATCGGCGACGTCCTCGAAGCTGCGGTACACCGAAGCGAAGCGCACGTAGCCCACGTGGTCGAGCTTGCGCAGTTCGTTCATGACGAACTCGCCAACCTTGATCGAGGGCACTTCGCGCTCGCCGCTGATACGCAGCTGGTGCACCACCGCACGTACCGCTGCTTCGATCTTTTCTTCGGGCACCGCGCGCTTCTGCAGCGCGCGATCGAACCCCGCGCGGACCTTGCGCTGGTCGAACGCTTCACGGGTGCCATCGCTCTTGACGATGGCCGGCAGCTTCAGCTCGACCGTTTCCAGGGTGCTGAAGCGCTCGCCGCAGGCTTCGCATTCCCGCCGACGGCGAATCGTCGCGCCGTCTTCAGAGACGCGCGAGTCGATGACCCGGGTATCGGCATGTTGGCAGAAGGGGCAATGCATGGAACGCCTGGCTCAGGGAGCAATTGCCATGGTCATGGCAGCGTCGCAAAGGTACCTGAGAAAGCGTTCGGCAGCAAATCCGGGCAGCGCTCGGCCGTGGTCGGGGAGTGTCGGGCGCCAGCACTACCACCGTGATGCGTAGACTGTAGACCCAACGCCCCATCGCGGCTCGTCGGAGAATGGCCGTTCGGGGCGGAGATACCGGCGGCGCGCACACCGGGCAACTCATTTCTCCAGCTTTGCCAGCCATCGCAAGTGCAAGCTCAGGCTGGCCCAAGGCGCACCGAAGACGATCAGGAAAGGCATAACCAGCAATAGTCCGGGGTCCCACCCAATCGCCGCAAAGAGCATCGCCGCAACTGCCGCCGCCTGGACTGCAGAAACAATGGGCAAAGCCTCCAACCAGGCAGCTTTGGAACACAGCCCCTGGGAACCTGCAGTCCGCCAGGTGTTCGCCAGCATCGGCGCTGTGTAGGCACTCCATACCGACATGAGCGCCCAACTTGCGGCGGCCATCAGAAACACTTCCGATGGCTGGCGGCTGAGCCATGCCATCAGAAGCACCAACGCGATCAATGCCCCCGCCAGAGCACATGGAATGGAAAACAGCAGGAGATGCAGAAGCAAACCAACAGGCTTCTGGCGACCCGGCGTGTTCATGGGCTACCCCGGAATGAAGACTGCGGAAAGGTTGAGCGGCAGGTTTTCCGCACACCATGCAATTTGTCTGAAAGTCAGCTGCGTGGGAGAGTCGACGTTCGTGCTCCCTGCGCAGCCACACCAGCCGCCCCTCCATCACAAGCAATCGCGGCCCATGCCCGAGCAACTCCAGCGTCGATATCTCTCATTGCTTGACGGTGATCTACAACGTGGCGGCGACCATGCCGAAGGCGAATCGGCACGCCTGGCTCAGGGGAATACCTGCTGGCACGGTCATGACTGAGTCGCAACAGCACTTGAGAAGGGCCCAACCAGCAAACTCGGCTTCACTTCACTTGTCCGCTGGCTTTCGACAGCCATCGGAAGTGGCAGGCAAGGCTGATCCAGGGAGCCCCCCAACCGATTGCCAATATCAGCAGTATCGGATGCACTCCAAGACTTGAAACTGTTATCACCAACGCGGACACAGCCTGAGCAGCTGAAACTAGAAACAGCGTTCCCAGCACTGGCGCGGCGGGCTTCAATCCATCCGGTCCGTGCATCTGCCACGTGTTTGTGAGCTGGTAAACAGGCGGGATCGCCGTCACGGAGAGCAGACCCCACATCGCAAGCAATCCAAGAACTGCGCTGTTGTCACCGCCACGCGCCCATACCCCTAGCAGCAACAGCAGCGAACCCAACAGGCCAGCCAACGCGCAGGGAATGGAAAAAAGAAGGCTGTGGAGAAGCAGGTAGAGGCCGTGTCGGCGGCGCCAGGGTTGCATCGGGGGCTCCTTTCAGTAGTTCGGAAGACCCTAGTTCTGACGCCTGCAGCACACCATGCAATTTCTCTGAAACTTCCAACCACCAGTCACACAGCGTCGGTCGCGCCCCGGCGCAGCCACACCAGGTGCCCGGCCATCACCAACAGCGGTGGGCCAAAGCCGAGGAAGCCCAATGTCGAGATCTCCCCGTGCTTGAAGGTGAAGTACAGCGTGGCGGCGACCACGCCCAACGCGGCCAGCACGCCCAGCGCCAGGCCGGCCCAGGCGGCAACCGGTGATTGGCGAAGGCCGGCAACACCGCGCCACAGGAACAGCCCGCTCAGCCACAGCCACGACAGCAGGCCGATGATGCCGGCCGACGACCACAGCAGCAACAGCGTGTACTCGTCGCCCGTCAGGTACTTGCCGTCCCATACGGCCATCAGCCCCAGCACGGCACCCGTGCCGCCTGCCGCCACGGTGGGCAGGCCCACCAGCAGGCCGGCGATCGCCATCCAGCGCTTGTGCAGGCGCTCATCCATGCGTTCGATGTCCTTCCATGGGCCACGTCATGCCCGGCGCTTGATCCACACCAGCATCGCAGCCGGCACCAGCATCGACGGGCCCAACAGCAGCAGGGCGATGCCTTCGGCGTGGACGGTGCTGCTCCACCACAGCGCCAGCCCCAGCGGGGGCACGGCGGCAAGACCGCCGGCCAGCAGCATCCACCACCAGAGGCGATGCACCTGCAGCCCGGCACGCCCCTGCAGCAGATACCCGGCGCTGAGCCACAACCAAGCCAGGCAGCCGGCAATGCCGGCCAGGCCCCACAGCGGCATCACGGTCACCGCAGCCAGCGTGCCATGGCCGAACTGGCCCAGCCCCGTCAGCAGCAGCATCAGTGCCGCAACGCCGCCGGCCACCAGGCTGGGCAGGCCGAACAGCACGGCCAGGGTGGCGTACAGGTATTTGAGGCGGCGCTCATCCATGCGCGATCGCTGCAATGCCGGGGTCAGAGCCCTTCCCTGCGGGAAGGGGTCCGACCCCAACCCGATCAGCCGTAGACCGGGTACTTGCGGCACTGCGCGCTGACGGCGTCGCGCACGCGGGCAATGACAGCGTCGTCGTTCGGTGCATCGAGCACGTCGGCAATCCAGTTGGCCAGGTCCACGCAGTCCTGTTCGACGTAACCACGGGTGGTCACCGCCGGGGTACCCAGGCGCAGGCCCGAGGTCACGAACGGCGAACGCGGGTCGTTCGGCACCGAGTTCTTGTTGACGGTGATGTGGGCCTTGCCCAGCGCGGCTTCCGCGTCCTTGCCGGACACGTCCTTGCCGATCATGTCCACCAGCATGAGGTGGTTCTGGGTGCCGCCGGAGACGATCTTGTAGCCGCGCGCGATGAGCGTGTTGGCCATCGCCTGGGCGTTCTTCACCACCTGCTGCTGGTAGGTCCTGAAGGCCGGTTCCAGCGCTTCCTTGAAGGCCACGGCCTTGCCGGCGATGACGTGCATGAGCGGACCGCCCTGGATGCCCGGGAACACGATCGACTGCAGCTTCTTGACCAGGTCTTCGTCGGCGCCCTTGGCGATGATGATGCCGCCACGCGGGCCGCGCAGGGTCTTGTGGGTGGTGGAGGTCACCACGTGGGCGTGCTCGAGCGGGCTCGGGTAGACGCCAGCGGCGACCAGGCCGGCCACGTGGGCCATGTCGACGAACAGGTAGGCACCGACCTTGTCGGCGATGGCGCGGAAGCGCGCCCAGTCGATCACCTGCGAATAGGCCGAGAAGCCGGCAACGACCATCTTCGGCTTGTGCTCCAGGGCCAGGCGCTCGACTTCGTCGTAATCGATCAGGCCCTGGTCGTTCACGCCGTACTGCACGGCGTTGAACAGCTTGCCCGAGGCATTCACCTTGGCACCGTGGGTGAGGTGGCCGCCGTGGGCCAGGCTCATGCCGAGGATGGTGTCACCCGGCTGCAGCAGGGCGAAGTACACGGCCTGGTTGGCCTGCGAGCCGCTGTGCGGCTGCACGTTGGCGTAGTCGGCACCAAACAGCTGCTTGAGGCGGTCGATCGCCAGCTGCTCGGCAATGTCCACGTATTCGCAGCCGCCGTAGTAGCGCTTGCCCGGGTAGCCTTCGGCGTACTTGTTGGTCAGCTGGCTGCCCTGGGCTTCCATCACCGCCGGGCTGGTGTAGTTCTCGCTGGCGATCAGCTCGACGTGGTCTTCCTGGCGCTGGGTTTCAGCGGCAATGGCCTTGGCCAGTTCGGGATCGTAGGATTCGATGCGGACGTCACGCGGGAACATCGGGTACTCCAGCAGGCAGGGAAAGGGGTACGGCTCAGCCCCTGATTGTAGCCCCGCACCGGCCCGCCGGGGCCGAAAAGGACGGGGCCGGCACTTCCGAAGGAATCCGGCCCCGTGCATGCCAGTGGATCCACGCCATGCGTGGACGTGGCCGCCGGCTCAGCGGCTGTTGATGATGTAGTCGGCGATGATGCCGGTTGCCACCGCCACCAGCAGCATGTTGCCGCGGTCATCGCGGATCCAGTGGTGCCCATGCGGCGGGCGGCGCAGGTGGTAGCGCGGGTAGTCGTTCACCACGTAGATCGGGCCACGGTAGTAGTCGCGGTAGCGGTGGCCGACCTTCCAGCCGTAGCCAGGGCCATAGGCCGGTCGATAGACCACGCGCGGCGGCGGTGCCGGGCGGTAGTAGCGGTCATGGTCGCGGTGCCAGTCGCGGCGGTCGCGTTCCCAGTCGCGCCGGGCCTCACGGCGGTCGCGTTCCCAGTCACGGCGGTCCTGTCGCCACTCGCGGCGGTCCTCGCGCCACTCGCGGCGGTCGTGGCCGCGACGGTGGTCGTTGTCGGCGAAGGCGGGAGCCACGGCACCGAGCGCCAGCACAGAGGCCACGGCGCTGGCCATTACTCGATTGATGCGCATGTCAGACCTCTGTTTGGGTGGTGGTGAGCCCATATTGCGCAACCGATCTGAACCGTTTCCGGCTGGAAACGCTTCCCGCTGCAGGACTGTGACGGAGTATTCAGGCCACGGCCAGCCGGCGCCCCTGCGCCGGGCGCGGCCCGGAACCGGTTCCGGCTATAATTGGCGGTATTCCATTCCAGTCTGTGCCCGCTGCCGCAACGGGATGTTCCCGTGACGGGTCGGGTGCAGGGCCGCGCCTACGGAGACCTCATGTCGTCGCAATACATCTACACCATGAACCGCGTGTCCAAGGTGGTCCCGCCCAAGCGGCAGATCATCAAGGACATCTCGCTGTCCTTCTTCCCGGGTGCCAAGATCGGCCTGCTGGGCCTGAACGGCGCCGGCAAGTCCACCGTGCTGAAGATCATGGCCGGCGTGGACACCGATTTCGAGGGCGAGGCCCGCCCGCAGCCGGGCATCAAGGTCGGCTACCTGGCGCAGGAACCGGAACTGGACCCGAACAAGACCGTGCGCGAGTCGGTCGAGGAAGGCGTGGGCGAAGTGCTGCAGGCGCAGGCTGCGCTGGAAGCGGTGTATGCCGCCTACGCCGAGGAAGGTGCCGACTTCGACGCGCTGGCCAAGGAGCAGGAGCGCCTGGAGGCGATCCTGGCCGCCGGTGATGCGCATACCCTGGAAAACCAGCTGGACGTGGCCGCCGATGCGCTCCGCCTGCCGCCGTGGGATGCCAAGATCGCCAACCTGTCCGGTGGTGAAAAGCGCCGCGTGGCGCTGTGCCGCCTGCTGCTGCAGAAGCCGGACATGCTGCTGCTGGACGAACCGACCAACCACCTCGACGCCGAGTCGGTGGAATGGCTGGAACAGTTCCTGGCGCGCTACACCGGCACCGTGGTGGCCGTTACCCACGATCGCTACTTCCTGGACAACGCCGCCGAGTGGATCCTGGAACTGGACCGCGGCCGCGGCATTCCGTGGAAGGGCAACTACACCGAATGGCTGGTGCAGAAGGATGAGCGCCTGAAGCAGGAAGAAAACCAGGAAAAGGCCCGCCAGAAGGCGATCCAGAAGGAACTGGAGTGGTCGCGCCAGAACGCCAAGGGCGGCCGTTCCAAGGGCAAGGCCCGTCTGGCCCGCCTGGAAGAGCTGCAGTCGCAGGATTACCAGAAGCGCAACGAGACCAACGAAATCTTCATTCCGCCGGGCGAGCGCCTGGGCAACATGGTGATGGAGTTCAAGAACGTCTCCAAGAAGTTCGGCGACCGCCTGCTGATCGACAACCTCTCGATGCTGATTCCGCCGGGCGCGATCGTCGGCATCATCGGCCCGAACGGCGCCGGCAAGTCGACCCTGTTCAAGATGATCACCGGCCAGGAAAAGCCGGATTCGGGCGAGATCGTGATCGGCCCGACCGTGCAGCTGTCCTACGTGGACCAGAGCCGCGACAAGCTGGAAGGCAACCACAACGTCTTCCAGGAAATCGCCGGCGGCCTGGACATCCTCAACATCAACGGCATCGAGATCCAGTCGCGCGCCTACATCGGCCGCTTCAACTTCAAGGGCCAGGACCAGCAGAAGATGGTCGGTTCGCTGTCCGGTGGTGAGCGTGGCCGCCTGCACATGGCCAAGACCCTGCTGCAGGGTGGCAATGTGCTGCTGCTGGACGAACCGTCCAACGACCTGGACATCGAAACGCTGCGTGCGCTGGAAGATGCGCTGCTGGAGTTCCCGGGCAACACCTTCGTGATTTCGCACGATCGCTGGTTCCTGGACCGCATCGCCACGCACATCATCGCTTTCGAAGGCGACTCGCACGTGGAGTTCTTCCAGGGCAACTACCGCGAGTACGAGGAAGACAAGAAGCGCCGCATGGGCGACGACGCTGCGCCGAAGCGCCTGCGCTTCAAGGCGCTGAAGTAAGGCAACCGGAAAGGCCGCGCTCGCGCGGCCTTTCTCCTTTCGGTAGGTCACCACCGTTGGTGGTGACGCTTCAAGGCGTACCGACCAACGGTCGGTACCCACCACCAACGGGTCGAGATTCCCCATGTCCCTGTTCGAGCGCCTGTTCCAGCTGCAGCAGCACGGCACCACCGTGCGCACCGAGCTGCTGGCCGGTGTCACCACCTTCCTGACGATGTCCTACATCGTCTTCGTGAACCCCGAGATCCTCGGCACCACCGGCATGGACGCCGGCGCGGTGTTCGTGGCCACCTGCCTGGCTGCTGCACTGGGTTCGGCGGTGATGGCGCTGGCCGCCAACTTCCCGGTCGGCATGGCACCGGGCATGGGCCTGAACGCGTTCTTCGCCTTCACCGTGGTTGGTGCTGCCGGCCTGCCGTGGCAGCAGGCGCTGGCGGCGGTGTTCATCTCCGGCCTGGTGTTCCTGGTGCTGTCACTGACCGGCGTTCGGGCATGGCTGGTATCGGGCATTCCTTCGTCGCTGCGCTCGGCCATCGTGGCCGGCATCGGCCTGTTCCTGGCGATCATCGCGCTGCAGAAATCCGGCGTGATTGTCGGCAATGAAGATACGCTGGTGGCACTGGGACCGTTGAACACGGCGCCGCCGCTGCTGGCACTGGCCGGCTTCCTGCTGATCGCGGTGCTGGAAGCGCGCCGCGTGCGTGGTGCGATCCTGATCGGCATCCTGGCGGTGACCGGCGCCGGCTGGGCATTGGGCGATGTGCAGTACCAGGGCCTGGTTTCGCTGCCGCCGAGCCTGGCGCCGACCTTCCTGCAGCTGGACCTGCCGGGCCTGCTGCACCACGACGGTGGTGCGCCGATCGCCGTATTGCTGCAGGTGGTGCTGGTGTTCGTGCTGGTGGAAGTGTTCGATGCCACCGGCACGTTGTACGGCGTGGTCGGTCGCGCCGGCCTGCTGAAGCTGCCCGGCGCGCAGAAGCGTTTCGGCCGCGCGCTGCTGGCCGACAGCACCGCCATCGTGGCCGGTTCGGTGCTCGGCACCAGCAGCACCACGGCCTTTGCCGAAAGCGCCTCGGGCGTGCAGGTGGGCGGCCGCACCGGCCTGACCGCATTGGTTGTGTCGGCACTGTTCCTGGCCGCGCTGCTGTTCTCCCCGCTGGCGTCGATGGTGCCCAGCTATGCCACCGCACCGGCGCTGCTGTTCGTGGCCGGCCTGATGCTGCGCGAACTGGTGGAGGTGGACTGGAGCGACCTGACCGAATCGGTGCCGGCCGCGCTGTGTGCGCTGGCAATGCCGTTCACCTACTCCATTGCCAACGGCCTGGCCTTCGGCTTCATCGCCTATGCCGCGCTGAAGGCGGGCACCGGCCGCTGGCGCGAAGTGCATCCGGCGGTGTGGCTGGTGGCGGTGCTGTTCACCCTGCGCTACGCGCTGGAATGATGCCTGGCTGAGGGTTGGTCGGAGCCCACTGCGCTGCGTAGGTACCTGACCCCGCAGCGCTGCAGCTACCAGCGCGGCTGCAGGCGGCCGTCGGTGGCGAAGCGCCAGCGTCCTTCGGCCCAACCCACGCCGAACAGGGCCAGCATCTGCGAGTAATAGGCCGGTGCATCGGCGCGTTGCTGCTCGGCGCTGGGCAGGCTGGCCCGCAGCGACTGCGCGCGCTCCGCTTCGCCCTGCGCGATCAGATAGGGCAGCAGGGCCGCGCGGAATCCGTAGTTGCCTTCGCCCTGCCCCTGGCCACTGCGGGTGTCGATCTTTTCCCACATCGGTGCACCACTACGCAGGCGCTGCAGCGGTCCGGACAGCGCCGCCAGCTGCGCGCGGAACAACGGATCGCGCGATGCGGTCATGCCTGCCCAGGTGTAGCAGCGGATGGCGTCGTAGCCGCCGACCGCACCGCGCACCGGATCGACGACGAAGCGATCGCCTTTCCACGCCGCCCAGTCCGGTGCGAACCCGTGCGGGCTGCTCTGCTGCAGCAACTGCACGCTGTTGCGCGCCAGCGCCTGCCACGGCCCGCTGCGATCCTCCGCCGCAAAGCGGCGCAGCAGCGGCAGTGGCAGATAGCTGGGGTTGACCCGCGTGGCGTCCCCTTCAATGAACCCCTGTGGGCCTGGCAACAGCATTGGGCCGAGCCCGGGCAGATCCACGATCTCGCGCGCCCGCACCTGCACCAGCATGCCCTCCGCGATGGCCTTCAGCGCCGGACGGCGCCACAGCCGCGCGCCTTCCAGCAGCGCGTAGGCCAGCCAGAGATCGGAGTCCGAGGCCGGGTTGTCGTCCAGCACCCGCCAGGCGCCGGCGTCATCGCGTCCCCACAGCCAGGCCGGCAGGCGCTTGCCCATGTCGCCACCGGCAAGGTTGTCCTGGGTCCAGCCCAGGATGCGGTCGAACAGCGCCTGGTCGTTGTCGACCAGGGCGAAGAACAAGGCATAGGACTGGCCTTCGGAGGTGCTGCGCTGATCGTCCTGGCTGCGATCGATCATGCGCCCGTCGCGGCTCAGACTGCTGTCGAGCAGTACCTGCCACGCCGGCCAGCGCGGGGCGGGCGCGGCCTGCACACGGCACACGCCGAGCAGCGGCAGCGTGGCGACCGCCTGCAGCAGGCGCCGTCGCCGCAGGTCAGCGGAATTCGCCATACGGCACCAGTGGTGATACGGGCAGCGGCAGGTTTCCCTGCCAGGGCTTGAAGGTGTAGCGCAGGTAGAGCTGGAACGAATTCGGCGAGAAATCGCGGCTGCGCTGGAGGGTGCCGGCAGCGCCCAGCACGAAGTGGTCGCCGAGGCGGCGCTCCACCGCGCCGTACAGGCGGTACCCGGTGCCCGTGCTGCTGCTGTCACCGGTGTACAGGCCGGCCTCGTCCAGCCGCAGCGGGCCGTACTGCGGCTCAAGCTGTGCAATCACGCGCTCGATCAAGGCCTGGTCGGGGAAACGGCTGATCGACGAGGTACGCGCACTGGACACACTGACCGAGCCATCCAGGCGCACCGACCACACGTCGTTGCGCCAGGCAAAGCTGACCGGCAGGCTCAGCGATGCATAGCGCTGCGGGCTGTAGTAGCCGCCCTGGCCCAGCGAGTAGCCGCCCAGGTCCTTCTGGTAGCGCCAGTACATCGCGGTGGTACCCACATCCAGCCGCATGTCGGGGCTCTGGATCAGCTTGTGGTACCAGCCCACCATCGCGCGTGCGCGGGTGTTGTCGACCACGTTGTGCCCGGTCAGCCGATGCCAGCTCCAGTTCGACCACACGCCATCGCGGCCGCCCTGGTCGTAGCCGAGGCTGAAGGTCACGCCGTTGGCGGTGACGCCGCCCCAGCTGATGCCGCTGCGCGGATCAACCGCACCGGCCTGCGACAGCAGCGAATTGGTCATCGGCCGCCGCGACAGCGTGGCGCCCCAGCCGAAGCGCCCGAGGTCGCCATTGAGGGTGACACCGCCAAGCCAGTTGCCGACCACGTAGTTGGACGGGGTGTGGCCGATATCGACGTTCCAGCGGTCATCCAGGGTGCGCCAGCCGACGGCGAAGCCGGCACCGGAGGTGCGCCGCTGGTGCACGAAGCGGGTGCAGCCCGGTGCGCGCAGGCGGCTGTCGTCGGCCTGCAGCAGATCCAGGTCACAGCTGCCGAAATCCTCGTCGTAGGCGCCGCTCTCATCGGTCTGGAAGCGGCCCGCATCGAAGCTGGCCTGCTCGATGCGCGCCCAGCCCAGGCCACCGGCGAATGGCGCGTCCAGATGCGCGATGCGGGTATCGCGCGACAGCCGCGAAATGCCCGGCGTGCCATCGCTGCGGCGACCGGTGTCCTGCATCACCGTCAGGGTGGGATTCTCCTGCTGGTACAGGGTTTCCACATCGCTGCGCAGGCTGCGCCGCAACCAGTCATCGCCGGCTGTCTCGCGGCTGGCCAGGGTCAACGCGCGGTTGTCGCGCGGCGTGACCTGGCCGGGAGCCAACACGCCGTTGTCGGCCATCGCCTGCGCGTACATGTCCAGCGCCTGCTGCGGATCATCGCGGCGCACCAGCCGTGCCGCATCACGCCAGGACTGTGCGTCGGGCCCGGTCTTGCGCGCAAGCAACGCGCGCAGGATCGCCAGGGCCTTCGTGTCCTCGCGCAGGTCGGTCCAGATGGTGGCGAGCTGACGCTGCTGGCCGATCTCGTCATCGTCCACTGCCGGCGGTGCGTCGTGCATCTGGCGGCGTGCGCTGGCCAGATCGCCGGTGCCAATCCAGGCCTGGACCTGGCCCAGCTGCGCATCCACATTGTCCGGCTGTGCGGCAAGCACGCGCTGGTAGTAGTGCAGCGCCTGCGCGTGATCGCCGCGCAGGCGCGCCCACTCGGCCATCATCAGATCATTGTCGGTGCTGGGCGGTTGCTGCTGCAGCAGCGCGATGGCTTCGGCCTCCCTGCCCTGCGCACGCAGATCCCACAGATGATCGACCAGCTGCTGCCGCTGCAGGCGCGCCGACAGCGCGCGGATGTCGTCGTTCCACTTCGCCTGCGGCAGCGCGTCGAGTACCGCCAGCGCCTGCGGCAGCCGATCGTATCCCGACAGGTAGAGCGCCTGCGCGTAGCGCGCTTCGGCGCTGTCGTTATGCGTGGCCATGTCGGCCACCGCCGCGTCGGCCTCGTCCTGCCGGCCAGCGGCGCGCAGCTCGTTGGCCAGCGCATAGGCCAGCCATGCATCGCCCGGCAGTTCGCCGCGCAGCTTCTGCCCCAGCATGATCGCGGTGGTCGCATCACCGGCAGCCAGCGCCTGCTCGCGACGCTCACGCAGGCGGCTGATCTGGAGCTGGCGCAGGTCTTCGGCATACAACCTGCGTTGCGCAGCGGGCAATGCGTTGATGAAGGCTTCCAGCCGCTGCGGGTCGGTGCGGCCGTACAGCTGCACCAGCTTGCGGATCACGTTGGCATCGTTGGGCGCCATCCGCCGCGCAACCTGCAGCTGGCGTTCGGCTGCGGCGTCGTCACCGCGGGCCACGGCCACGTCGACCAGGCCCAGTGCAGCATTGACGTCGCGGGGCTGCTGGCGATGCGCCTGCGCATAGAGGCGCTCGGCCTCGTCCAGCCGGCCGGCCGCCAGCGCCGCATCGGCCTGGTCCAGCTGCAGCCAGTAGCGGGTGCTGGCGATCAGGTCGCGCCACTTGTCGTTGCTGTCGCCGGCCGGGGTGGCCTGCACCGCACGCTGGAAATAGCTGATGGCCTGCTCGCGGCGGCCCTGGCGCATCAGCGCCATGCCCAGCCCCCCCAACAGGTCGAGCTCGCGCGGATAGCCGCGCAACGCCTGCAGGAAAGCGCGCTCGGCCTCTGCATTGCGGCCTGCGTCGAGCAGCTGCTGGCCGCGCAGGCCGGCGCGCCACGCCGGGTCGCTGACCCGCTTGTGCTGGTCGGTGTAGCGCTCGCGCACCAACGCGATGTCGGCAAACGCTGGGTTGCGGGTGATGAAGTCCTGCAGCCGGCGCACGCTGCGGTCGTCGGCCGGCTGATCCTTCAGGTAGGCCCATTCGGCGTCCGCCGCCATGCCGCGGGCCTCCGGATTACGCCCCATGCGCTGCAGCGCGGCGAGCGCCTCTGCATCGCGGCCGGCAGCGAACAGCATCTGCGACAGCGCCTGCAGCAATGGCACATTGCCCGGATAACTGCGGTCCAGTTCGCCCAGCGCACGGATCGCCTGTGCACGCCCATCCGCCTGGCCGCCGCGCAGGCGCCAGTACTCCAGGCCCAGCTGCAGGCCGGGTGGATCATCGTTGAACAGGCGGCGGTAGATCGCCAGCGCTTCGGCGCTGCGACCACCGGCAGCGAACAGGCGCGCCTGCTGCAGATCCTGCTGCAGATCACCGCGGTAGGCCCTCCAGAGGCGTTCGCCGGCGGCCAGTTCACGGGTACCTGTACCGATCTCGCGCAGGCGCTTCAGGGTCGCCTCGGCATCCTGCAGCTTCTGTTGCGAGAGCTGCACTTCCAGGATCGCCACCAAGGTGCCGCGATCATCCGGTGCCAGCATGCGCAGCCGCGCCAGTGCGTCTTCGATCAGGCTCTGGCGACCGGTGGCCTCACCGATGCGCACCTGCTGCAACAGCCACTGGCGCTGCTCGGCGACGGTTCCGCCCGGCGTATCGGGCAAGGCCTGCGCCGCGCAGGGCCCGGCACCGGCCAGTCCCAACAGGACGAGGCCGGACGCGGTGACCAGCGGATGCCGCGTACGTGCCATCAGTGCCCCGGGTCCAGGCGCTTGGCCGCGACCCAGCGCAGCGCGCGCCACAGCAGGAAGGCGACCATCAGCACCACCAGCGTGGCCAGCACCGCCAGCAGCGCCGGGTGGTCGGCCAGGTGGTACCACAGCAGCAGCCACCACGGCAGCGCGCCAACGTAGTAGTGATCACCGACGAACTGGCTGTGAATGCCCGAGGTACGCAGGATCGCCACCGATCCGGCGATGGCTTCGCGCTTGCCGGTATCGCTGAGCGCATCGTGGAGCAGGCCGTAGTCGGCGGCATTGCTGGCGGCCAGCGAAACGATGCTGCGCTGCGCATGCGTCGGTGACTGCATGCCGATGATCGCGGCAAACGGTGCCTGCGCGCTCACTGCCACTTCGGTCACCGCTGGATCGCCATCGCGGCTGCCACGGCGGGCCTGTTCCATCGCCTGCTGCGGCGACGGAGACTGGCCATTGAGCAGGCGCGTGCGCTGGTCGTCGATCAGCAGCGACAGCTGCTGGCTACCGCGCAGTTCGGCCGGCAGGGCGCCCAGCATCAGCAGGTCCGCATCCAGCGCGCTGGCCTGCTTCCAGTCATCGGACAGGCGCAGCCCATAGGCCGGATAGCCGCTCTGCACGCCCAGCCCACCGATCAGGTTCAGCAGCAGGCTGACCTGTGCCTCGTTGGCTTGGGGCGGCACCAGCACGACAGTCTCCGACAGATCGGCCATGCGGGTGAAGGGGAATCCACTGAGCGCGAACGCGGACAGGTCCGGCAGGCCCATGTAGTGATGGAATCCGGAGAAGTCGATGGTCGAGTCGTCTTCGATCGCTGCCTGCAGGTTGGGCGGCAGCACGGTCTGGCAATGATCGCGCTGCGCACTGCCCATCACGCTGGCAAAGTTGAAATCGAAACGCAGCTGGTTGCGGTCGCCCAGTTTGAGCGCCGGAATCAGCAGGCGACCGTCATCGGCACCGGCATCGCCGGCCAGCACCGGCAAGCGGATTTCCTCCAGGCCCTGCTTGCCGTTGCGGCGCACCAGCGGGAAGCTGGAGATGAACTGGTCGTTGATCGCCACGCCCAGCCGCGACTCATCGCTGCCAAACGGGGGCGTGTAGCGGTAGCGCAGGTTCAGCGGAATACCCTGGTTGCGCCAGATGAACAGATCCGGCGGCAGGTTGAGGTTGACCGTGATCGGCTGCGGCGACACGCCGTTGGCATGCAGTTGTTGCGGATAGTCGAGCAGTTCAGCCAAGCGGACGGCGCGGTCGGTGCGCACCCAGTTCGGTGCGTCGTACGGCTTGCGCGGGGCCAGTGGCTTGACCTCATCGACACTGACCTGGCGGCCGCGGAACAGCACGTTGCCGGCCGCCATCGCAGCCACGGCCTTCTGCAGGTCGTCATCGTTGCGGCCCAGCACCAGCAGCAGCTTTCGCTGCGGATCCTCCGGCAGCGACATCAGTTCGATCATCGGGCCCTTCACCGGAGCATGGTTGGCGATCACCGGCGGGAACCTGCCGTTGACCGCCAGCACCACCGCGTGGCCCTTGTCCGGCAACGTGCCGAAGCTGACCGGGAAACGTGCCTGGCGCCACCAGCCGGACAGGCTGCCGAAGTACGAGGACATCACCGCCGCCGCCCGCTGCTGTGCCAGGCTCGGCGCAGCGGCGAACACCACTGGCAGTTCCAGCCGTGCTGTATCACGCGGATCGAAGAACGGCAGCGGGAAGTTGGCCAGGTCGTCCTGCATCGCCAGCGGCTGGCCGCCCAGGCGCAGCGTGCTGTTGCTGGAGAGATTGACCCACAGCGAGCTGTGCGTCGGCTCTTCGCAGATGTCGGTGTAGTGGCCGACGAACTCCAGGCGGACCTGGTTGAAATCAGCAATCAGGCGCGCGTCCAGCGGTAGCTTGGCCTGCACCGGGCGGCCCAGCTGCTCGTTGCTGATCGGCACCACACCCATCATCGCGTCGTTGAGATAGACCCGCAGGTGCGACAGGGTCGGCAGCAGCGACGGTGAAGGCGTGAAGCTCAGATCCAGCTCGGCATCGCGGACCAGGCGGTCACGGCGGACCTGGAACTCGAAGGTGGTGGCATTGCGCACGCCCGACAGCAGCGTGTCCTGGCGGCGCCCCAGCTGCGCGAAGGTGTTCTGCCGCTGCCAGGGCCAGGCGCTGCCCGCCCAGGTCTGCGCCAGCGCGGGCTCGGTACCGGTGGCAGGCGTGGTGGCTGGCGCGGCCGGCACCCCCGGCGCCGGCGGAGCGGCAGGCGCGGTAGTGGGAGGGACAACCGGCGCCGGGGCAGGCGCGCTGTTGCCTGACGCCACGGGCAGGGCCAGCAGGGGCAGCAGCAGCCAACGCAGAGAGGACGGACGGGTCATGGACGAAGCCCTGGATCAGCGGCTGGGTCAGCCGGGTGGGAAGGAAGCGGACGTTGCGGAGCAAAACTGGCCAGCCATCGCAGCAGGCGACGGTTCCAATGTGCGGGGCGGTCGAGGTCGAACGGTGCGAAATCACCCATCCGCCGGTAGCCGCGCCAGCCCAGGACCAGCACGCTCCACAGGCTGCGCGGCAGGCTCTTGGGCTGGTAGCCGGCGTGCCAGTCAAGCCAGGCATCGGCGCGGGCGAAGGTGCATTGGGCGAACTCGACGCGCTGGCGCTCGTCCTCGAACAGCAGCAGCAGGCCCAGTCGCTGGCCGACCGTGCGTTGCACGCGCGCCGGGAATGCGAACTCGCGGCGACCCCGCCCCAGCAGCACCTGCACGCGCTGGCCTTCGGCCAGCTGTGCGTCTTCGCCGAGTTCGACGCCCACGCCATCGTTGGAGTAATCCTGCAGCACGCCGCGCAGGCGGCGGCCATCGGGCACCTGCAGCGCCATCGGCAGACGGGTGGTGACGCGATGCGTGCGTCGCACCTGCTGCACTTCGGCCGCCACCGCCAGCGCACCGCCGATGATCAGCAGGTTGTACAGCACCCACAGCGAACTCACGATCACCGTGCCACGTTCGTCAAGTGGGCCGTGCACGAAGCGCCACACGGCAAAGCACAGGCCCAGCACGTTCAGCAGCGCCAGCACCAGGTAGGGCTGCGCCACGCGCCAGTCGAAACGATCGCCGGCCTGGGTACCGCCCTTGTCGGTGACGTTGAACTTGCCGCGCCCCGGACTGAACAGCGCCACGGTGGTGGGCCGTGCGATGTACCAGGCCAGCACCGTCTCGTACACCTCACCCCAGAACGGACGCCGGTACTTGCCCTGGATGCGTGCGTTGGTCAGGCTGGCGTGGGCCATGTGCGGTACCACGAACAACAGGATGGCCAGCGCCGGTGCGTAGATGATGTACACATGCAGCAGCAGGAACGCCAGCGGCGCAGTGAGGAACACCAGGCGCGGAATGCCAGCCAGGAAATGCAGCATCGCGTTGGCATAGCAGAAGCGCTGGAACAGGCTCAGGCCCTTGCCCAGCAACGGGTTGTCGATGCGGAAGATCTGCACCATGCCACGCGCCCAGCGGATGCGCTGGTTGACGTGTGCGCCGAGGCTGTCGGTGGCCAGGCCGGCCGCCTGCGGAATACGCAGGTAGGCCGAGTTCCAGCCCTTGCGGTGCAGCCGCAGCGCGGTGTGCGCATCCTCGGTGACGGTCTCGGTGGCAAACCCGCCGATGGCATCGATGGCTTCGCGCCGCAGCACCGCGCAGGAGCCGCAGAAGAACGCCGCGTTCCACAGGTCGTTGCCGTCCTGCACCAGGCCGTAGAACAGCTCGCCTTCGTTGGGATCGCTGCGGAACACCTGCAGGTTGCGTTCGAATGGATCGGCCGAGAAGAAGTGGTGCGGGGTCTGCACCAGCGCCAGTTTGGGATCACGCAGGAACCAGCCGCAGGTGATCTGCAGGAACGACCGCACCGGCAGGTGGTCGCTGTCGAAGATGGCCACCAGCTCGCCATCGATCAGGGTCAACGCATGGTTGAGGTTGCCGGCCTTTGCATGGCGGTTGTCGGCACGGGTGATGTAGTTGACCCCGGTGCGCTCGGCGAATGCGCGGAATTCTTCGCGCTTGCCATCATCAAGGATGTGGATGCGCAGCTTGTCGGCCGGCCAGTCCAGGCCCATCGCCGCGTACACGGTGTGCCGCACCAGCGCCAGGTCTTCGTTGTAGGTGGGGATCAGCACATCCACCGTCGGCCACTGGCGGATATCGGCCGGCAACGGCGCCGGGCGGCGCCGCAGCGGCCAGGCCACCTGCACGTAACCGAGCATCAGCACGAGCCACGAGTAGGTTTCCGCCGCCAGCAGCACCACGCCACAGACCAGGTCGAAGGTGCTGTTCCAGTTCAACGTGGCCGTATAGCGCCACCACAGGTACCGGCAGGACACGGTGATCGACAGCACGACCAGCACCAGCGTCGCATAGCGCCCCTGCATGCGCCGCACCAGCAGCGCGATGGCCCACAGCAGCACCACGAACACGAACTGCGCCAGATAGGTGAACGGCTGGGTGATGCACAGCGCCGCCAGCCCCAGCGTGGCCAACCCGACCAGCAGGGTCAGCAGGTGCCGCGAACGCGGCGACAGGCTGCCCATCTTCCGGCCGAACCATGCCGCCACGCGGCTGTTCCAGAATTCACTGGGTGCATCGCGCATGGCGCGCAGGTAGCGCAGGCGGCCGCGACCGGCCGCACCGCGCAGTTCGGCAATGCGTTCGCGCCGGGCCCGGGCCAACCGTTGCCGCCTCAGCGAGGGCTGCGGTACCAACCGCACCACCGACAGCCACATGGCCTGGATCAACAACCGCAGTGGATCGCCCGGGCGCCAGCGGCGGTCACCCTGGATCTGCGGGAAGGCGTTGCGCAGGCGCGGGGCCTGTGCCTGCCATGCCGGCCCTTCCAGGCGCAGGAACGCCCAGCCCACGCACTGCAGCAGCCACAGCAGCGAGCGGGTTGGCCAAGGCGCATGCACGCGTTCGCGCAGGCGCCCCCAGTCCAGGTAGTAGACGCGGGCGCCCATCAGCGTGTCCCCGCAACGGGCTGGCGCCGTGCGGCCTCGGCCAGGCACCACAGCACCAGGCCATCGACATCGGCAGCGGCCAGCGAATCGGTCGCATAGCGCCCAGTGGCTGCTTGCTGGCCAGCGCGGAGGGCACCCGCGCATCCTCGTGCAGCGGCTGCGGCACCAGCCGCGGGCCGTGCGCGTGCAGCCACAGCTGCATCAGATCGCGCTGCACCGGGATGACCGGGTCATAGCGGTTGGCCAGCAACAGGCGTGTGTCCTCCGGCTGCCGCTGCAGGAACACGTGGCTGACCGGATCGACACAGGCCAGGCGCAGCGGCAGCGTGCAGCGCACGTGCTGGTTGATGGCCGCTGCATGCGCCGGCAGGCGCTGCGGCAGGTCGAACAGGATCCAGTCGAACTGGGTCTCCAGCAGCGGAATGCGTTCGGCCCAGGTGCCCGGTGCCTGTTGCAGCTGCTGTTCGATGCGCATTGCGGCCTCGCTATCGACGCGACCATAGGGCAGCACCGCAAGTCCTGCTGCAACGGCGTAGGCGGCATCACGCCAGTCCGTGCCGTCCAGCTGCGCGCGCCCCCAACCGTTGTCCACGTCGGCAGGCAGCCCCAGGTGCAGGCCGAGCATCTGGTCCGGACTGCATTCGACCAGCAGGACGCGCTGGCCCTGCGCGTGCAAGCCCTGGCCGAGTGCGGCCAGCACCGTGGTGACACCGGTTCCGCCATGGATGCCCTGCAGCGACAGCACGGTGCTCATCGGCGCGGCTCCAGTTCGGCCAGCAACGGCCAGCGCGCCAGCGCCTGGGCACGCTCATGCTGGGCAGAGAAGTCCACGTAGGGCAGCCCCGGCATGCCCAGGCTGCGCCGCAGCAGGTCGATATCGTCCTCTTCCACGGACAGCGTGACCGGTACGGCAAGGATGTCGGCAGGCATCAGCGTGCCTCCTCGGGGTAGGGGCTCCAGGCCTGGCTGCCCTGCAGCTGCAGCCAGGGCTTGCCGGCGTACTCGATGACCTTGGCGCCTTCGTTTTCCGACACCGACGGTGTCTGCGGCAGCCCCTTCAG
Organism: Stenotrophomonas sp. YJH_SMC_20; assembly: GCF_059367845.1. Classification (NCBI taxonomy): domain Bacteria; kingdom Pseudomonadati; phylum Pseudomonadota; class Gammaproteobacteria; order Lysobacterales; family Lysobacteraceae; genus Stenotrophomonas; species Stenotrophomonas sp. YJH_SMC_20. The sequence goes on from NZ_JCAFRG010000005.1 coordinate 186,403, forward strand.
CAGGCTGTCCCAGTTGCGCTCGCTCGGCGGCGACTGGGCATTGAGCGCGTACACGCGCGAAACCAGCTCGGACACGGCCAGGTAGCTGCTCGGTTCGGGGACATGACGCGGGCCGCCGGCCGCCGGCGCGCCCATGCCGATCAGCTTCACGCCCACCGGCACGTGGGTGATCGACGGGCTGGGAATCTCGCGCATGCCCGGAATCTGCATGCGGTCGCCATGCAGGGCCGCGCCATGCTCGGGTACCACCACGATCATCGCGCGGCGGCCACTCTTCTCCACCGCATCGACGAAACCGGCCATGTCGCCCAACACCATTTCCGCACGTGCCTTGTAGTCGGCGGCATTCGAACGGCCATCGGCGCCGACGATGCGGTTGCCATCGTGCAGCGAAATCGTGTTGTAGAACAGCGCCACCTGCTGGCTGGACCCGGCCAGCCGCTGTTTCCACCACGCCATCAGCACATCGCCATCGCGGCGCAGCGGCGACTTGTCGAACGCCACCAGCGCTTTAGGAAACGCGCTGATATCCATCGGCTGTGCCTGCAGCCCGCCGTACTGGTGCAGTTCACCGATGAAGTCGTCGAAGTGACCGTCGTGGTTCATCGCCAGCTCGCTCTGGAAGCCCAGACGCTGCAGGTTCGAGAACAGCTGGCACTCGGCCGGCACCGGATCGAACAGCCCGGTATGCGAGGTCTGGCCACAGCTGGCGCGCAGCAGGCGGATCGCCGCCGGGCCGCTGTAGGCGGTTGCCGAGTTGAAGTCGTCGAACACCACGTCCATGTGGTCGAGCAGATTGTTCTGGCGCAGCCCCACTTCATCCAGATCGCTCCATGCCAGCGAGCAGATGTTGAGGATGATGACGTCGAACGGCGCGCCGCTGCCCGGTGCGGGGAAGCTGGTCTTGAGGCTGGCCTGCTGCTGGTAGAAGCTGGCCAGCCATGCATTGAGCGTCTCGTTGTTGGCCGGCGGCAGGCCGGCACCTGAGGTGCCTCCGGCGCTGGCGGTGGCCGCGGTGGCGGTACCCTGCCCCCAGTTCCAGCCCGCCGGCATCGGTATCGCCATCACAGCCAGGCCAAGCATGCCCAGCACGCTCAGAGTGGTGATGCGCAGCCACGGCTTGAGCAGTACGTAGGCCAGCACCAGCATCGCCAGTACCGCCACCATCTGCCAGTTGATGAAGCGCTGGGCCAGCTCGAGCCAGTAATCCGCCGAGAAGTCCAGCACGCCAGGTTGCACCAACAGGCGCCGGAACGGCGGCCACCAGGTGTCCTGGTAGTACAGCGCCACGCCCACCGGTACCGCAGCGACAGTACGCGCGATGCGTGCCCAGCGCCAGCGCAGTGGAACCAGCAGCGCGCCCAGGAACAGCAGGTTGGGCAGGATCTTCAGATCCAGCGCGCCCATCCAGGCCAGTACCACCTTGGACAGGAAATACAGGTTCCAGCCGCGCAGGTCGGCCCAGGCGAAGGGCGATGCGGGAGCCACCTGCGGACTCATGCAGCCCCCCGCGGCGCACGCAGGCGTACACCGGCGCGGCGCAGGTGGCGAGGGGGCAGCCAGCGCGCGGCACGGCGGCGCAGCGCACGCCACAGCGTACCGAGCATGGCACCGAAGGGAATCATCACGAGCGCACAGGCGACGATCAGGGTCCAGAGTTGCTGGTCGGTGGTCATGCGCGATCTCCCAGTCGCAGCGGCTTCGGGACAGTGAAAACAGGCGCCTCCAGCGCCGGGGCCACCGGCGGCAGGACGGCGGGGGCTTCGGGCAGGACCTCGGCCTCCGGATCGCTGCTGCCGGCGTTCATCGCTGCAATGTCGTATTCGGCCAGACGCTGGTAGCCATCGAACAGCTCCCGCCAGGGCAGGCGGAACAGATTGCCCAGGGCCTGTTCGACCGCATCACGCCGGCACCCGAACAGGAACAGGCGCACCTGCCCGCGGTAGACACAGGCCAGATCGCCCTGGCGGCGGATGCGCAGCTGCTGCAACGTCTGCTCGGCGCGCAGGCCGGCCACCGGCTGCAACGCCAGCACGGCGCTTTCCACCGCGCTGCCGTCCTGGTCGATGCGTTCGCCGGCGATCTGGCGGAAGCGTGCGGCGTTGACCAGGCCGCTTACCGGTGGCGGCCGATGCGCACGGATCAGCGGCTCCGGATCGTCAGCCAGCTGGCCCTGCCAACGCTGACGCTGCACGGTTTCCAGCAGGGTCAGCAGGCGCGGCAACGGCGTGGCTGACGGCACTACCAGGCTGCAGCCGCACTGCATCAGCAACCGCTCATCAGCGTAGCGCAGGCAGGGCTGCAGCTCGCGCACCACCAGTTTCAGTGCATTGCCACGTTCCCGGCGCAGGCGGTGCAGCAGTCGGGCCAGTGCATCCACCTTGGCGTTCTCGTCGATGGCCAGCACTACGGTGGCCTCGCGCGCCTGCAGCGCGGCCGGCAACAATCCAGCCCAGCCGTCATACAGGTGCCAGGCTGCCGACAGTGGCGGCGCACCGTCCAGTACTTCGGTCTGGGCCAGGAAGACATCGCGATCACTGCCACTGGTGGCATCGACCCCAGTCCCGGCGGCATCGGCCTCGGCCAGATGGCGCAGCCCGCGGCTTTCCTGCTCGACGCCGAACGATCGCTGGGCCACCACGCCATGGCTGTTGGACCAGTAGTGCAGCAGCAGCTGCAGGGCACCACGATGCGGATGCAGCTGGGCCACACCGGCGCAGCTCCGGTTCAATGACAACAGGCGCGGGGCCAGGGTCGCCACTTCGCCATGGCACAGCAACAGCAGCACCTGCTGCGCCTGCCCGGCCCAGTCCTGCAGCTGCTGGCACCAGCGCGCCAGCCGGGCATCATCCCAGCCGTCCAGCGCCGCCACCGGGAACTGCACCACGCTGAGCCGGGTGCGCCCCGAGGCGGTGCGCGGCAGATCGCCGGTCAGCCCGCGCAGCGCCTGCTGCATGCCGTGATGCGACCGCTGGAACAGCCGCAGGCGGGCCGGCCCCTGATCGGCCGGCAGCAGCGTCAGCATCGATTCGGCCCCCCGCCCCAGCGTGACCAGCACGGCCTCATCCAGTGCGTCGGCCGTGGCCAGCACACCGGCACCGAGCAGATCCGTCGGCGCGCTGCCCGCGGCAACGACCCAATACAGGCCCCCGCTGCGCATCTCCACCAGTTCGGTGGGCAGTCCGGCAATGGCAAGGTGTGTTGCTGGCACGCCGGATCCTTTCATTGCCCCTCACCCAGACCGACGGCCCGGCAGCGGGGGCGCTGCAGTGGAGAGGGGATCATTTCCATGACGCACATCACATTCATGTGTCTGTACGGCAATGATAGCCCTGATCTTCACGTCTGCGGGATCAAGACGCAGTCAACGCCCCCCGCGGAGCGGGGGGGTGAGGCTCCAAACTCAGCAATGGGAGACCTGCGCTACTCGTACTGGATGGTGAACGTCGCCTGCCCGTTGGCGGTGCCGGCACCGACGGTACCTGCCTGGGTCTGCACATAGCGCGCGCGCAACGGCAGCGCCATGACGCTGGTACCCGGCGCCGTAGTGCCGACGTTGATGGTCTGGCCGAAGCGCACTTCTCGCTCGGTGCTGCCGTCGCGCTGGACCATCTGGATGCCGATGCGCGTGGCGCTGTTGCTGGTCGCGCTGAGCTTGAGCACGCCCGGCATGTTCGAGCTGTCCTGGTCGGCGTCGAGGCGGATGCCGATCTTGCTCTGGTAGGCGGCCACGTTGCTGCCCTGGCAGTTCAGGCGGATCTCGAAATCGCGATCAGCGGCCTTGGAGCCGACACCGGTGAAGGTGGTGTTGGGCACGCTGCCGAAATCGACGGCGATGTTGCGGCTGCCGGCCTGCACTTCGCAGGTGGGGCTGACCACGGTGGTACCCGAGCCCTTGAACGTCGAGGTCAGCTCCGGACGGCCAGGACCGTCGCCGTCGAGATAGTAGGTGGTGAAGCGGCCGTTGGGCGCGATGATGCCCGAACCCGTCTGCGCGGCGGTCTTGATCAGCTCCACGCGGAAGCGGCCACCATTGAGGGTCAACGTCCGGTTGCCCCCCAATTGCAGCGTGTGCGGGTAGTAGGTCTGGATGGTGCCCGAATCACGATAGACACGGATACCCACTCCCGCTACATCGGTCGCATAGACGTTGCTGAAACCCGGGACTGCGTTTTGCTGTGCGGCGTTGACGAAACGCCCGTTGGCACTACCGCCCCAGCGATCGCAGTAACCGATGCTGTCGCGCTGGTTGATCGGCACGATCAACTCCTTGATCACACCACCGACGGGCAGGCTGGGCAGGATCACGATCTGCCCCATGTCCATCTGCACGTCCTGCGCGACAAAGCCCTGCTGGGTGATATAGCAGGTCGCCAACGCCGGGCTGGCCACGGCGATACCCCCCATCACGGCCATGGCGGCAAGCAGGGTGCGGCTGCGGGAAGAAATCATCGGCATGCTGCCTCCAGCGGGATGAAGCCGGTCTTGGACGCATCGGCGCCCGACGGAACCTGGTAATCGATGGTGCAGCGCTGGTCTGCACCGGCGCCCCACTCCACCAGCAGGCGGCCCTGGCTCTTTTCACTGCGCACGTACAGGCGGCCACCCTGGCTGACCATGCCCACCGGCTGGCCCTGCTCATCCTTGACCTGCGCACCGAACGGCATGCTGCGGCCATCGGCATTGCGTACCTGGATCAGCAGCGCATTGCCTTTGCGGGTATCGAAGCGCAGGTAGCTGATGGCACCGGCGAACGGCGCGATCGACTGGCTGGTGCTTTCCAGCTCGACGTCATGGGCCATGCCCTGCGGGTCAAGGGTGACGGTGTTGAGGCGGTACGGCGATACGTACGGAACCACTGCATATCCACGGCCATCTACGCGCAGGCCCGGGGCGTTGCTGACGATCGCATCGCGCGCACCCGGCGCTTCCACCAGCACCATGGTGTCGCCCCGCTGCGGAGTGAAGGTGAAGCCGCCCGGATGCACGACCACGCTGCCGTTGGCACCGACCGAAGCCTGGCGGAAATCGCGCGAGTGGCTGTAGGTCGCGTTCAACGCGGAGTAGCGGCTGCGGTACTCGGCGTTGCCGACCGCCGTGGTGCCCCCCTCGCGGGAATCGGACAGCGCCACGCCGTAGCTGAAGTTGTTGTCGACGCCGGCCGACCCGGTGATGCCGACGCGGCTGTTGTCGTAGCCACCGCGATCGCGCATGCCCAGGTCGGCGCTGAACGATACCGGGTGAGTGCCACGGCCCAGCGGCACGCTCATCGACAGCAGGTACTGGGTGTCGGAACGGCCGAGCACGCCCTCTTCGGTGCGCAGCGCCGAGAAGCCGTAGTTCACCGAGCGCCAGGCGTTGTTGTAGCCCACCTGGTACTGCTTGGAGGTGCCCGAACGATCATAGAAGTCGCGCACCGAGCCGGTCACGTACAGCGCGCCGCCGCGACGTCCCAGCGGCTGGTTCAGCGTTATCTGGAACTGGCTGCGCTGACGGCCACGGGTGGTCGGATCGATGCCGCGCGTGTCCGAATCACGGCCATACAGCGCATCCTGAAGGCTGTAGAAGCCTTCGGTCGAATAGCGGTAGGCGGCCAGGGTCAGATTGGTGCCGGTCTCGCCGATCATGTTGCTGTAGCTCAGCCGCACGCTGGCGCCGGTGTGGCTGCCGTAGTGGTCGAACGAGGTACGCGCATGGGTGACGTCGGCAGCGAACGCACCGACCGGCGTGGACAGGCCGACGCCATACAGCAGCGACAGGTAGCCGTCGCTCAGCGCAGTGCCCCCGTACAGGGTCAGCTGGTTGCCGATGCCACGCTGGTAGGTCCCCTGCACCAGCCAGGGTTCGTCGGCCAGCAGCTTGTTGCGCACCTGGCCGGCGGTCAGCGAGTAGCGCGACACGCCTTCGCGCAGCATCTGCGGCACCGAGCCGAACGGCACCTTGAATTCGCGGCGGCGGCCATCGGCCTCGATCACGCTCACTTCCAGGTCACCGCCGTAGCCGGTCGGGTACAGGTCGTCGATGACGAAGCTGCCCGGCGAGACGGTGGAGGAGTAGATCAGCTGCTGGTTCTGGCGCACTTCGATGCGCGCATTGGTCTCGGCGATGCCGCGCACCACCGGCGCGTAACCGCGCAGCGAGTCCGGCAGCATGCGGTCGTCGCTGGCCAGGCTGGCACCACGGTAGCCGATCGAATCGAACAGTTCGCCGGTGGTGTAGGCCTCACCGATGGTGAGCATGCCGCGCACCTGCGGGATGCCGCGTTGTGCGTAGGTGGCGATGCTCTGCCAATGGCGGCCGTCACCCTCGGACCAGGTCAGGTTGGAATCATGGCGGAACTGCCAGCCGCCCAGGTTCAGGCCGGCGTTGAGGCCGAGGTAGGCGCTGCGGTTGCGCTGGCCACCTTCCACACGGCTGTTGCTGTCGATGGCGTTGAAGCTGTAGCCGACGAAGCCGGCATTGATGCCACGGTCCCACAGCGCCGGGTTGACGTAGCCGCGCGCCTCACGGCGCAGGAACACCTGCGGGATGCTGAGGTCGTAGCGCAGGTTGCCGCTGTCATAGACACCATAGGCATTGGCCATGCGCTGCTGGACCGGCACGCAGCTGGTCTTGTCGGTGGGCACGGACGGATCCTGCTGCAGCAGCACGGCCTCGCTGTCCACGCCCATTTCTTCCAGCATCGGCAGCGGCAGGCAGGCGTCGACACGGCCCTGCGCATCGGCCTTGAACTGCAGATCGCGACGGCCCTGCCAGGCACCGTTGACGTAGACGTCGACACGATAGTTGCCGGCCACCATCGGATTGCCGTTGCTGAAGGCCGCCAGGTCGACCTGCTTGGCCTGGCCAGACAGGAAGCTGGAGTTGAACTGGGCCGATTCCGGTGCACGCGCATTGGCCGCACCACTCTGCGCCATCAGCGCCTGTTCGCCGAGATTGGCCGGTGCCGCCAGCGCCCATCCTGGGCAGGCCACACCAGCAACCAACAGGCAAAGCGCCTGATGGATCGACAATGTCAATCTGTTTCCGATCACACTGACATTCCTTCAATTCGCCGCACAGCGGCGGTGGCGGGATGCGCAGGCCAGGGGCCGGCGCGGCGCGTTCAGCCCCCGGTGCTGCCGAGGCGGATGGTGTGTTCCACCCGGCCGCCGTAGTCGTTGATGGTGATGAAGCGGACGTGGTCGGTGCCCGCCGGTGCGGCGAACTCCAGGCTCTGCTTCGGCGCGACCATCGCGCCCTTGTCCTCGACGGCCTTTTCACTGCTGCCGGTTACAGCATGTACTTCGGCCAGAGTGACGTGGAAGGGGCTCGGGTTTTCCACCCGCAGGCGGTCGCCATTGCGGGTCCAGCGCAGCGCTGCCGGCGCGTCGTTGGCGACGCCCTTCAGGCCCTGCGGCCGGTAGAAAAGCTTCAGGCGCGAACGGAACGCGACCTGCAGGTAATTCTGTTCGCCGCTTTCGGCGTTGTCCGGGGACGGCGGCACATCCAGCACGTTGAGCCAGAACACCGACTCACGGTCGGTCGGCAGCTGCGCGCCGGAGAAGATCAGTCGCAGCGCCTGGCTGCGGCCCGGCTCGACACGCGCGATCGGCGGTGTAAGCACGAACGGGGCATCGCTGGTATCGGCGGTCTGGTTGGCGTCGCCGCTGTCGATCCAGGCCTGCACCAGCGCCGGCGAATCGCCCACGTTGTCGACCTGCACGGTGACTTCGCGCGCCTGCGCCGGATAGATCACTCGCGTGCCATTGACCACCACGCCGGCCAGTGCGTTCTGGCAGAAGGGCAGCGTGAACGCTGCCAGCAGCAGCGCCCGGGGAAAGAGTGCTTTCATCGGAAGTACTACGCTCGAGGGGTGTGGCCAGCGGCCGCGGAACACCGGCCGGCGCGAACGCCGGCCAGTGGGGGCATGACTGCGATCAGTTGTAGATGATCGTGTACTTGACGCTGCTGGTGACGTCGCCCGGGGTGGCGGCGGCAGTGGCGTAGTACTCAGCGTAGTAGTTCAGGTCGGCCGAGCCGTCGGTGCCGACGGTGACCCACTGCGAGTTGGTCTGGGCCAGGCCAGCACCAGCCGCCTTGATCGGCAGGAACTGGTTGTTCGAGCCCAGCAGCTGCAGCTGCACGTTGGTGGCAGCGTTGGCCGAGGCCTGGTTGACCAGGCGGCCACTGTTGAAGTCGACGGTCGAACCCGGCTCGAAGTAGGTGGCGACGTTGCCGGCGCTGCACTTGGTCAGGTTGATGGCGAACGGGGTGCGGCCCGCAACGGCGCCGGCGGTGGCCAGGGTGTTCTTGGACACGGTCGGCAGCGTCACGGCGAAGTCCTTGCCGCCCGGGGTCGAGATGGTGCAGGTCTTGTCGGTCACCTTGCCATTGAAGGTGATGGTGCCGTCGGCGGCGTTGGCGGCCAGCGGAGCGGCGGCCAGCATCAGAGCGGCGATGATATTGATCTTGTGCATTCGCTTTTACCTAACCCTACTGAAGAGATGAGAAGTAGAGGAGGAAGCAAGGAGCACTGCCGGGCTAACAAGACCCATCCTTGCGTCTCACCTGTGGCCGGACTCGGACGTAGCTTTCCCTGAATCCGTGACGCACGTATAGGTGCAAGTGTGATGAAAGTCTCATTATTTTTCTGAACGTCAATTCATTGACGCTGGAAATGTGACGTGATAGCCGAAATCAGGACCCACGGGGGTTCGGGAACCCGACGGTCGCCGGATCAGGTCAGAAGCGACCCTGGATGACGCTTCGGGTGGCGCGTTCGGCATGCACGGAAACAAACCTTTTCCCGGCGGAAATCGCCTTCTTTGATGCGCATCACTCTTTCTTGGTGATGGCCCTAGCAGATTCGGAATCGTCCTATTAAAGGCTGATCGAAGCTGTCGCTAACTAGGACACACCGAACCAGAGAACGTGTCATGAGGAATTCCATTCTGCTGTGCGTGGCCCTGATGTCCGTCAGTGCGCTGGCCCAGGCCAGCAGCGGCAGCATCCGTTTCAGTGGCCGCATCGCCGAGCCGGGCTGCACGACGAATCTGTCCCAGGGCGAGCTGAGCCTGGCCGCCTGCCCGCCGTCGGCCAAGGGCTCGACGGTGGAAGTGACGGCGCTGGCCAACGGCCAGGCCGCGACGCTGCGCGACGGCAAGCGCCACGGCCAGAAGCTGTCGGTGTCGGCCAGCGCGCTGCGCGCCGGCGATATCGCCTTCTCCGAGCGTTACAGCGTGCAGGCGTCGACGCAGCAGCCGCTGCAGGGCGCCTATCTGGTGGTGGTCGACTACCTGTAAGCCGGCACGCTTACGCCGGCGGCAGCTCGAACACCTGGCGCAGGTAGGCCAGGTAGCCCGGGTCGTCGCACATGCTCTTGCCTGGCGAATCGCTGAGCTTGGCCACCGGCTGGCCGTTGCAGCGGACCATCTTGATGACGATGTTGAGCGGCGTTGGCCCCAGATCATTGGTCAGGTGGGTGCCAACGCCGAAGGCGACCTGGCAGCGACCACGGAAGTAGTCGTACAGGCGCATCACCTTGGCGATGTCGAGCCCATCGCTGAACACCAGCACCTTGGTGCGCGGATCCACCCGGCGCTGCTGGAAATGCGCCAGCATGCGGTCGCCCCAGTCGAACGGATCGCCCGAGTCGTGGCGCACGCCGTCGAACAGCTTGCAGAAATACATGTCGAAATCGCGCAGGAACGCATCCAGGCCGACCACGTCGGACAGCGCGATGCCGAGGTCGCCGCGGTACTCGCGTGCCCACGATTCCAGTGCCGCCACCTGCGAATCACGCAGGCGCGGGCCAAGTGCCTGGAATGCCTGCAGGTACTCATGGGCCATGGTGCCGTGCGGGGTCATGCCGTACAGGCGGGCGAAGTGCACGTTGCTGGTGCCGACCAGTTGCGGGCCAAGCGCATCGCGCAGCAGCGGCAGCAGGCGCGCATGCCAGTCACGCGAATAACGGCGGCGGCTGCCGTAGTCGGCAATGCGGCACTGTTCGAAACCGGGAGTATCACGCAGCAGCGCTGCCTTGGCCTGCAGCCGACGCTCGCCCTCGGCAAAGTCAGCGGTGGTGGTGTTGCGGAACCAGACTTCGTTGATGATCGCCAGCAGCGGGACTTCGAACAGGATGGTATGCAGCCACGGGCCAGTGATGTCCAGTTCGATTTCGCCGGGCACGGCCGTCGACGCGCGCAGCTGGATGTACTTGCGGTCCAGATGGAACAAGCCGAGGAAATCGGCGAAGTCGGGCTTCACGAAGCGCAGGCCGCGCATGTAGTCCAGTTCCGCGTCGCTGAAACGCAGGCTGCACAGGTGGTCGATCTCTTCGTCGATCTGGTCGATGTAATGGGCCAGGTCGATGCCGGGCGTGCGGCACTTGAACCGGTACTGCACCTGGGCACCGGGGTGCTGGTGGAGCACCGCCTGCATCATGGTGAACTTGTACAGGTCGGTGTCGAGCAGGGACTGGATGATAGGCATGAGGCGAATTATGCGCCCGGACGGGTGAACCGGGGTGGCCGCGGGCACGCTCGGCTCTCCGCGTGGGTAGATCCGCGCCATGCGTGGATGCAGGTTCGGCCCTACAACGACCTGCGCAACAGGCGCGGTACCAGCATCAGGGCGTGCCCCCAGATCGCGGCCCACACCGCCACGCGCACCGGCAGCGAACGCTGCCTGGCCTCGAACTTCTGAAAGTAGCGCCACAGGCCCCTGTGCTTGTGCCATTCAACGAAGAACGGCCGCGATCGGCTCGAGACGCCACGTACATGGGTGACCTGCAGGTCGTTTGCAATCGCCACCACGGCCCCGGCTTCGCGTGCACGCCGGCACAGGTCCAGGTCTTCGGCGTGCAGACGATACCCGGCGTCCCAGCCTCCGATCCGGTCGAACAATGCACGCGGCATCATCAGCAGTGCGCCAGACAGTGCCGGCACCCGCTGCAGCACCTGCTGCGGGTCACGCGGCAGCGCCAGCTTCGAGCCCTTTCCCGGCGAGCGCAGCATCATCAGGAAATCCGGGTCGCGGCGGCGCACGGCTTCGTCGGCATGGCCCTGCTCGTCCACCTGCTCGACACCGAGCAGGCAATCGCCCAGTGCTTCCGCCCGGCTGCGCAGTGCGGCCAACGTCTCCGGCTCGACCATTAGGTCCGGGTTGATGAAGGCCAACCAGGGGCTGCGCGAATCGGCCACGCCCTGGTTGTTGGCATCGGCGAAGCCGGGATTGTCCGGGTTGCCGACGAAACGCACGCGCGGATCGTGGCTGGCATGGCGCTGCACGATGTCCAGCGTGCCATCCATCGAGCCATTGTCGATCACCCGGATCTCGGCCACGTCCTGCGCCTGGCGCAGGCGCGAGAGGCAGGCATCGATGGTGCTGGCACTCTGGTAGGTCACGACGATGGTGGCAATGGCAACATTCAAGCGAGTGACTCCGGCGCGGAAGGAACGAACAGGTCGCCCTGTTCCTTCGGCATTATCGCCTGCCGCATGCGCTGCTGCAGGTCGGCGCGCAGCCCGTGCAATGGATCGTGCATCAGGAAATCGGCCAGGCGCGGCACCCAGCCAGGCCAACGCGCAGCCAGCGCCTCAAGGTCGCCATCGCGGCTGGCCGCCTCGCCCGCCCGGCTCACAAAGGCGGTCTCGCACAGTACGTTGCGCCAGCCCAGGCCGGCCATGCGCAGGCTGAGGTCGACCAGGGCCGCGTTCCAGCCAGCGTAGCTGTCCACATCCAGGCCACCGGCGCGGCGGCGCGCATTGCCACGCACCAGAACCGCATGGGTGACCGCCGATGGCAGTTCCGGGTGCAGCGCCGGCAAGGCGGCGCAGGTCTGTGCCAGCAGCGCCGCATCCTCGGGCTCGGGATTGATCTCGCCCAACCGTGGCCACGCTGCGGTTTCGCCGGCATTGCACCACGGGGTTGCGGTCGCGATGGCGGCATCGCGGGCGAAGGCGTCCTGCAATTGTTGCAGCCAACCCGGCGCAGGCACGCTGTCCGGTGCCAGCACGGCCACGTCCAGGCCATCGCAGGCGCGCAGCATCTCGTCCAGATGGGCGACCTCGCCCAGTGGCCGCGCGCGCCGGGTGTACTCGGCCTGTAGTGGCGTATGTGCCAGCCAGTGTTCCACCACCGCCTGCGCACGCGGCCCGGTCTGCGCATCGTCGGCCAGCCAGACCGCGGTGCCCGGCGCGGTGCCCGCATCCAGTGCGGCCAGGCAGCGGTCGAGCGCGGCATCGTCCACGCACAGCGGCAACAACACGATCGCCCCCATCCCGCCTCCGTGGTTGTCGGTGGCCACAGCCTAGCACCGGGAGGGTATCGGCCGGGTTGCTCCCAGCACCCGCTTCAGGCCAGGGCAACAGCAACAGCCGAAGCAAGAGCTGGGTTCCTGGGGTTGGCGGGGTGGGTCCGGTTGCGGGGGACGCTGCAAGTACGTCCATGTAGGTCGGTCGCCGCATCCATGCGGCTCACGCCCCCACAACCGGACCCACCCCACCGTCGACAGTTTTCCGCGACCTGCCTGCTCTTCTGTAGAGCCGAGCCGTGCTCGGCTCAGATCTCAGATATCGAAATATTCGATTTCGATGGAGAGTCATCCACGCATGGCGTGGATCGTGTCGACCAAGGTCGACACCTACCAACAGCAAGCAGGAAACTGTCGAAGGCGGGGCACTGTGGGTTTGAGGGGTGTGAGCCGCATGGATGCGGCGACCAAGCCTACATGGACGTATTCACGGCGTCCCCGCAAACCCACAGTGCCCCGCCATCCCTCAGTAAACCCGCTGTTGCTGTTGCTCCGGCCTCGGCGGGTGCCGGGCGCAGCCCGGCCGCAAACCCCTTACTTCTTTGCGCGCGGCTGGTTCAGTGGCTCCATCGCGCGGAAACGCTGGCTGTACTCGTCGGTCAGATTCCGCGCTTCCAGGCTGTTGCGCACGATGCTCGGGGTCAGCAGCACGATCACTTCGGAACGGCGGCTGGAGCGGCTCTTCTGCCCGAACAGCGCGCCAACCACCGGAATCCGGCTCAGGCCGGGAATGCCGCTGCTGCCATCGGTTCCCGAATCGGTGATCAGGCCGGCCAGCATGATGGTGTCGCCGCTCTGCACTGCCGCTTCGGTCGACAGCTTCTTTGTGGAAATGCGCGGGTTGCAGTTGCGCTCGGTCGGATTGCAGTTGTCGGGCACGTTCGAGGCGCTGCTCACTTCCTGCACGATGTCGAGGAACACCGTGCCGTCGCGGGTCACGCGCGGGCGCACCTTCAGGATCACGCCGGTGTCGATGTACTGCACCGAACTGTAGCTGCTGGTGCCGATGCCGGTATTCACCGTGGTGGTGTTGATCGGCACCTTGTCACCGACGTTGAGCGTGGCCTCGGCGTTGTTGCGCACGAACACCGAAGGCGTCTGCAGCAGGCGTACATCCGTGACCTTGTCCAGCGCACTCACCACCGCCGCGCCATTGTGGCCGGTGAATGCCCAGCCCAGGCCTTCGCCGCCCGTTGCGGCACCGGCGAAGCTGCTCCACGAGCCACCCGCTGCCGCCGGCAGGGTCACGCCGCCCAATGCGCCCGTCAGGGCACGCCCGGCCACGGCGTTGTCGAAGAACCAGTTCACGCCGTACTTCAGGTCGCCATCGAGCGAGACCTCGGCCACCTGGGCTTCAATGTGCACCTGCAGGGGCATCACATCCAGCTTCTCGATCACCTCGCGGATCGACCGCCAGGCCTGCGGGGTCGAACGCACCAGCAGGGTGTTGGTCTCCTCCACCGCCGACACGCCCACGCGGTCGCCTTCCACTTCCAGGCTGACACTGACGTTGCCGGACTGGCGCTGCGGCAGGTTCATGCTGCCGTTGCCACCGCCACTGGAGCTGCTGCCCGGGACCGAGCCGAAGCTGCTGCTGTTGTTGTTGGTGCTGTCCATGCCACGATCGGAGTCGCTGCCCAGCTGCGACGGCATCGCCCCCGGGGCCAGCGAGGCCGGACTGGAACCGCCGCGGTTGCCACTGCTGGCAAATGCTTCACTGAGCCGTTCGGCCAGGTCACGCGCCTTGATGTAGCGCAGCTCGTAGGAAAACAGGCGGGCACTGCCACCGGCGGTATCGATGCGGTCCAGCCACTGCTGGATCTGGTCCAGGTAACGCACCTGCGGGGTGATCACCAGCACCGCGTTGGCGTTTTCCAGCGGCAGGAAGCGGAACATGCCGGCACTGGGCGTCTTGCTCTCCTCGCCGAATACTTTCTCCAGGTCGGCAGCCACCTGCTCGGCCTTGCCCGACTGGATCGGGAACACGCCCACCGACATGCCCGACAGCCAGTCGACGTCGAAGATCTCGACGGTGCGCATGTAGTTTTCCAGCTCGGCGCGGGTACCACCCAGGGTGATCACGTTGCGGCCGCTGTCGACGTTGACGATGGCATTGGGCCGCGCATACGGCTCCAGTACCTTCTTCATTTCGGTGGCGGAGATGAACTGCAGCGGGATGACCCGTACCTCGAAGCCTCGCGCACTGGCAGCGGGCGCCGTGCTCGGCGCGACCGTACCGGCCAGCGCCTGGTCGGCGGCGACGATGTTGTAGCGGCCACCGCTGTAGACCATGCGTGCGTTGTTCCAGCCCAGCACCATCTCCAGCAGGTTCAACGCCTGCGCCGGCGACACCGGCTTGGGCGTGGCCAGGGTGACCGTGCCCTGCACCCCCGGTGCGATCACGTAGTTCTGGCCCAGCATGTCACCGAGGATGGCCTTGACCACCGCATGCACCGATTCGCCTTCGAAATTGAAGGTTGCTTCACCGGTGCTGGCGCCATGCAGTGCCGGTGCCGGTGCGCGTGCTGCTTCGCGGTTGATCATGGTGCCGGTGCCACGGCGGATCACCGCCTGCGGAGCGCCCTGCGCGTCACGGGCAGCATCTGCGGCGACATTGGCCGCCTGGCCGGCCTCGGCAGTGGGCGACAGATTGCCCTTGCGCTGCACATGCGGCGCGGACACGGTGCTGCAGCCGACCAGCAGCGCGAGGGCAAAGGACCAGGGAAGGAAACGCAGGCTCATGCATTCACTCTATCGGTTGGTGCCATCGCCCGGGGGCGGCGACGGTTGTTGCTGCTGTTGTTGCTGCAGCTGGCGGCGACGGGCCTGGATGCGTTCGCGGATGGCCTGCATCTGCGCTTCGCTGGGGCCGTTGTTGGTGGCAGGGGCGGATGCCGCAGCCGAGGGCGCTGGCGCACTGCCAGCAGGCGACGGCGATGGGGTTGCCGCAACCGGCGGCGGTGCCGGCGGAGCGCCTGCCGGGGGCGGCACAACGATCGCACCTGCCGGCGGCGCACCGTTGGCGCCGCGCAGCACGGTCGGCGGCTCACCGCCCTGGCCGTTGAAGACCGCCAGTTCCAGCACCTGGTTGCCACCGGGGCCGATCACGGTGGCCTGGCGCGGCTGCAGTGCCACCAGCTGCCAGCCGTCGACGGCTTCACCGTTGAGGCGCAGGCGCAACGAACGGTTCTGTTCGGTGGTGAAGGTGGCCATGCCGAAGTCGCCGGTCAGCAGCACGCCGGTCAGGCGCAGCGCGGCGCTGGCGGCAGGCTCGCTGCCACCGAGCAGATAGGGCTTCGGCCTGCGGTCCTCGGCGAACAGCGGTCGCTCGCCGATGGCACTGTAGCTGTCGGCGCTGGGCATGCGTTCTGCGGCCAACGGCGGCAGCACCGGCAACGAAGGCACCGCATCGGCATCGCCATCCGCACCTGGCAGCTGGCTGCCCAGGCCGAAGCCGGTGGCCAGCCAGACCGCTGCCGCCCAGCCGGCCAGTGCCAGCAGGAAACCGG
Organism: Stenotrophomonas sp. YJH_SMC_20; assembly: GCF_059367845.1. Lineage (NCBI taxonomy): Bacteria > Pseudomonadati > Pseudomonadota > Gammaproteobacteria > Lysobacterales > Lysobacteraceae > Stenotrophomonas > Stenotrophomonas sp. YJH_SMC_20. Next base: position 202,207 of record NZ_JCAFRG010000005.1, read on the forward strand.
TGCGCAGGCTGATCTGCTCAAGCTTCATCGGCCACCTCCTGCCCCTCTTCCGGCACAGCCGGTGAGGGTGCCGGTGCAGCCGAAGGCGGTTGCGGCGCCGCGCCCGGCTCGGCTGCTGGTGCCGGCGCAGCGCCATCGGCAGCGGCACCGGGCAGCAGGTAACCGGCCAGTTCGAACGACACGTCCAGGCCCAGCCCGGATTCATTCGGCGACTGCTGGAAGCGCTGCGCGATCAGGTTGAGGTTGTCGACGAACAGGCGCGGGCTGCCGGTTTCCAGGCTGTGCAGCACCGTGGCCAGTTCGGCCACACCGCAACGCAGGCGCACCTGCATGGCAACGCGCACGAACTCGGCGTCACGACGGTTGTCGGCCAGTGGCGTGCGGTTGCTGATGGTGCAGCTGCGGTTGCCCGGGCTGGCCATCGCCACCGCATCCTGCAGCTTCGCGCCGAGCGCAGCGGCTGCAGCTTCGGCGGTCGCTTCACGCAGGAAGCCCGGCCGCTGCTGCAGTGCCTCGCGGGTGGCGCGCAGGCGTTGTTCGATCTGCGGCTGCTGCCGCAGCTGCGCCTGCACGCGCTGTTCGCGCTCGCGCAGGGCGGCCACGTCGGCATCGATTTCGCGCAGCGGCTGGGTGAACCAGGGGTGCACCAGCAGCAGGTAGGCCAGGCCCAGCACTGCCAGCAGCAGCGCCAGTGCCAGCCAGCGGTCACGGCGTGCGCTTGGCATCGGCATCGGCCGCCTCCCGGGTCGGGGCCGCAGCCGGCAACGGCTGCAGTTCGGCGGTCATGGTGAAGCGGTCACGGCCACTGGCGGCGCCATCGGCCTGCAGTACGCCGGTCAGATTGACCTTGCGCCACTGCGGCGCATCCTGCAGCAGCTGCACCAGCTGCGAGGCCTCGCGGCTCAGGCCGATCAGCTGCAGGTTGTTGTTCTCGATGGCCAGCTTTTCCAGATAGGTGCCCTCCGGCAGGCGCCGGGTCAGTTCATTCCAGATTTCCACCGTTCCGGCACGCTGGCTGCGCTGCTTTTCCAGGAATGCGGCACCATCGATCAGCGCCTGCAGCTGCGCGCGTTCGCTGGCGACACCACGCGCACTGCGTGCACTGCGCTCGACCTGCGCACGCAGCGCATCGGCAGCGTCACGGCGGTTGTCGAGCAGCTGCACGGCGGCCAGCACCAGCATCACCAGCGCGGCCACGGCCAACAGCACGTTCCAGCGCCGCATGGGATCCGCGCGCAACTGGCGCTGCGCCGGTGGCAGCAGGTTCACCTGCAGAGGCTCACCCTCGCTGTCGATGGCATCGACACCGGCCAGTGCATCGGCCCACTCGCCCACGCTGGCCCGCCACGCTTCCAGCTGGCGCAGCGGCCAGGCGATCAGTTCGACCTGCAGCTGGCCCTCGGCTGCGCCCCCCAGCTCACGCACGTCAAAGCTGACCTGGCTCGATTCGAACGGCGTCTGGCGGTCGATCTCGAAACCGACCACGGCGCGCAGGCGGTCGGCCGCAGCCGCGGGCAAGCGCAGATGACGACGCAGTACCTCGCTGGCCGGCAGCAGCCACACCCGTGGCAGGCTGCGCAGCCGCGGTTCCAGCACGCGGTCCAGTTCCACCGGCGACAGCGGCCATGGCACGCTGGCAACCGCTTCGCGGCGTTCACCGGCCTCACGCCAGACCTGCAGCTGGTCACCCTGGCGCTGCAGCAGCAGGCGCGCCTGTGCCCAGCCCAGCGCCCACTGCCAACGGGCCGGCACCCACGCCAGCAGCGATTGCCGCCACCAGCGCAGGAAACGACCGGCGCCCGGGCCGATCCGGCCCTGCACCTGCCGCACACTGTCCTGCCATGCCGTCATCTTGCTGTCATTCCCTGCTCCCAGCGAAGCACTGTGTAGGACCGCCCGGGAACCCCGCCCGAGCCATTGCGTACCACTGCCTGCAACACCGACCGGCGTCCACTGCTGTCGGTTGCACGGGACTCGATACTATAGGTGCCGCTGCTGCTGGCAAGCGTTGTCGCACCGCCAGCGGTATCTGCGTCACGCTCCTGCTGGGCGCGCTGCGCCAGCACGGTATCCGCATCCAGCCCCAGTGCGGTCAGCACCGGCGCGCTGGCGAACTGGGGATCCGGGCGCGCCTGGCGGCTGTACAGGGTCAGGTGGGGCAGCATGGCCTTGTACAGCGGGCCGCGCATGCCCAGCACCCGCTGCAGTTCGCCGAGTGTCTCAAAGCGCTTGTTGCGCGGGCCATACGGCAACCCGGCCGCCGCGTAGTCCGGCGCTTCGGCACCGCCACCGGGCTGCAGCAGGCTGTCTTCATCACGCCAGTCGACAATGGCGCCGGCCATCTGCCGGGCAGCGCCTTCGTCTTCACCGAGTGCCTTGAGGAACGCCGTCAGCAGGGTCACGTCGGCCAGGTTGAGGTTGATCTTGCCATTCTCGTCCAGCACCTTGATCTCGATGCTGGCGTCATCGAACTGCCAGCGGTAGGTGCGGCCATCGGCACGCCAGGGCGCCCGCAGCGGATCAGCGGACAGGCGCAGCAGCGCGTACTCCAGGCCGGCGCGCGCACGTTCCTGCCCGCGTGCCTCGTCATCCAGTACCCGCTGCTGCAGATGCTCGACCCGTGCGCTCAGCGCGAACGCACCGACCAGCGCGGTCATCAATGCGATCAGCCACAGCACCAGCACCAGCGCCGCACCGTGTTGCCGGTTCATCGCGCACCTCCACTGCCACCGGCGCGCGGTGCCACCACCAGCAATGGCCAGGGCTCGCCCTTGGCGGGCACGATCCTGATCTCCACCAGCATCGGCAGCCGCCGGGTATCGTCCCAGCGCGGCATCCAGTCACTCATCTGACCGGTGCCCGCATCGATGCCGCGATAGCGCAGCTGCACCGACTTCAGGTTCTCAACCAACACCTCCGGCGGGCGTGGCGGATTCTCGGCGATGCGCTCGCCTTCCTGCAGCAACACCAGGTCCAGCAGCAGGCGCTGTTGCCCCTCGCGTCCGTCCACCTGCAGCGCGTGCAGGTAGGAGCCTCCACGGCCGAGGTAGCCGGGCAGGTCGGCGGCGAACAGCATGCGCTGTTCTTCCCCTTGGAAGAACACCGGTTCGCGGGTGGGGTCCGGGACCTCCAGCGGGGTGCGCAGTGCGCCGGCCAGCTGCCTGCGCAGCAGAGACTCGACCGCCCGCATGCGTTCACTTTCGGCGGCGATCTGTTCGCCGCGCTGGCTGACCGCCATCGCCGAGCGCACGCTGGCAAAGGCCAATGCCAGGCCGCCGGCCAGCAGCACGGTGGCCAGCATTACTTCGACCAGGGTGAACCCTGCGGCGCGGCGCTTCACCGCGCATTCTCCAGGTCGGGCGGCAACAGGCGCAGGCTGCGCCAGCGCAGCTGTTCGCGCTCGCTGTCACCCCAGCGCACCTGCAGCTGCAGTTCGGCCAGCCAGGGGGTTCCCGGTGACGTTGCCTGCGCGACATTGCCTGCGCGCGGCTCCGCCCACGGCTGGACCTGCAATTCCCAGTGGTAGCGCCCCTGCTCCCAGTCTCCCTGCTGCCTGCCTGCCTGCAGCGGCGAGGCGACGCCGGTTTCGGCCAGCAGCGACTGCGCATGCAGCACCGCGCGCGTGCGCAGCTCGGCATCGCGCACCTGTTTTGCGCCGCCGGACAGGCTGCCCAGCAGCAGCGTCAGCGCCAGGCCCAGCAGGGCGAAGGCGATGATCACTTCCAGCAGGGTGAAGCCGCGGGCGCGCCGCTTCATTGCGCCCGCCAAGGGCCAGAGCGGACCTCACCGGTCAGCCAGCCCACGTCGATGCGCCATTCGGCGTCGTCACGCTGCAGCCGGATGCGGCCACCGCTGGAGCCGCCATCGGGGTGGAACTCGATCACGCCCTGCCCCGGCGCGGTGGCCAGCTGCGCGGCGCCTTCGAACTGCACCTGCAGCTGTGCCGGCACGTCACCGTGGCGCTGGTTGGCGCCTTCCCAGCGCCGCTTGGCCGGCTCGATGACAAAGCGCTGCGGCTCGCCGCGGGTGATCGCCTGCGCGCGCACCATGCGCAGCTGGTTGGCGATGTCCTTGCCGGCGCTGCGCAGCTGCATGCCAGCGAAACCGCGTGACAGGCCGGCAGCGGTGATCAGGCCGATCGCGGCGATCAGCGCGATCACCAGCAGTATTTCCAGCAGCGACAGGCCCGCTGCGCGCCTGCCGGGCAGGCGCGGGCGTTGCAACCGGCGCGGCAGGAAACGCGACATGCCCGGTTACGGCTGGTAGCGGATGTCGGCGTCGACACTGCTGCCACCGGCCTTGCCGTCCTTGCCCAGGCTGATCAGCTCATACGGCTGGCCCTCGCCCGGCGTGCGGTATTCCAGCGCATGGCCCCACGGATCGTTCAGATCGGCCGGCTTGGCATAGGGCCCCAGCCAGCCAGCCACGCCAGCCGGTGCAGTCACCAGATCATTGAGCGAGCCGGGCAGCTTGCCGGTATCGATCTGGTAGTTGTCGACCTTGGATGCGACGGTCTGCACCTGTGCCTTGGCAATGTTGGCCTTGCCGCGGTCGGCGCCACCCAGCACGCGGCTGGCGACCAGGGTCAGCACCGCGCCGATCAGCACGATGACGATGATGATCTCCAGCAGGCTCATGCCCGACTGGTTGCGCGCTGCGGTGAAGGAAAGGCGGATCGGTCGACGGGAAGCAATCATGGTCGGTCCTTTCAGTTGCGGAGTGTCGGGGTTGCGTAGGGATCCATCGTCAACCGATGGCATTGGTCAGGTCGTACAGCGGCACCAGCACGGCAACGATCACCGCACCCACCACCGAGGCCAGCACCAGGGTGATCGCCGGCACCATCGCCGCCAACAGGCGGTCGATGCGGCGCGCGCTGTCCTGTTCGAAGGTGTCAGCCGCTTTCAACAGCATGGTATCGAGCGCGCCGGACTCCTCGCCAACCTGGATCATCTGCAGGGCCAGGCGCGGGAAACGCCTGCCTCGCGACAGTGCCAGCGACAGGCCGGCACCGTTCTTCACTTCATCGGCGGCGGTTTCCACATCGGCAGCCAGCGCGCGGTTGCCCAGCACGTTGCGGGCGATGCCCAGGGCACCCAGCAGCGGTACGCCATTGCGCAGCAGGGTACCCAGCGTTCGCGCCAGCCGGGCAGTCTCCAGTTCACCCAGCAGGCGGCCGATGCCGCGGCGCTGCAGCAGCCAACCATCCAGCGCCAACCGGAAGGCCGGCTGCCGCGCCTTGCGTTCGAAGAACAGCGCCACCAGCGCCGGCACCACCAGCAGCAGCACCCACCAGTCACGCACGAACAGGCCCAGCTGCAGCACTGCGTTGGTGAACCACGGCAGCGCCACATCCAGGCTCTCGTACATCTGCGCGAACTGCGGCACCACGTAGCCAAGCAGGAACAGGAGCGCACCACCCACCACCACCAGCAGGATGGCCGGGTACACCAGCGCGTTGATCACCTTGCCCTGCAGGGCCCGGCTGCGTTCGAGGTAGTCGGCCAGGCGCTCCAGGGTTTCGTGCAGGCTGCCGCCGGCCTCACCGGCACGCACCATGTTCACGTACAGGCGCGAGAACAACCCGTGCTGGCGTTCCAGTGCGATCGACAGCGGCGCGCCACCGCGCACCACATCGCGGATGTCGGTGATCGCACGACGCGAACGATCGTCTTCGGGCAACCCGAGCAGGATCGACAGCGCGCGGTCCAGCGGCTGGCCCGCACCGAGCAGTGTCGCCAGCTGCTGGGTGAACTGCAGCAATGCCGCGCCCTGCAGCGGCCGTTGGCGGAACAGGTTGCGCCAGGTACCGCCACCGATCGCACCGCCATCGGCCAGCTGTGTCTCCATCGGCAGATGGCCCTGGTCCTGCAGGCGCGCGACCAGCTCGGCCTCGCTGGCCGCTTCCATCTGCCCGTCGAAGATCTCGCCGTGCGGATTCAGTGCCTTGTAACGGTAGGTCGGCATGTCAGCCCCGTCGTCCTGCGCGCATCAGCTTTCCTCGGTGACACGCAGGACTTCCTCGATGGTCGTCTGCCCACTGAGGGCCTTGGACAGGCCGTCTTCGTACATCGTGCGCATGCCGGCTTCGCGGGCAATGCGTTCGATCTCGCCCATGCCGTCGCGGCGCATCACCGCACGCCGCAGCGCATCGTTCATCACCAGGAATTCCATGATGGTGGTACGACCGAGGTAACCGGTCGGCGCCAGCGCCGAGGGCCTGGGGCGGAACAGATGGATCGGCCCTTCCGGCTGCAGGCGGCGCAGCTCGAAGCGTTTGATTTCCTCCGGCGAAGCCTCGTAGCGCTCGGCGTGGGTCGGTTCCAGCCGGCGCACCAGGCGCTGGGCCAGAATCCCGTTGATGGTGGAGGTGAGCAGGTAGTCTTCCACGCCCATGTCGAGCAGGCGGGTGATACCACCGGCGGCATTGTTGGTGTGCAGGGTGGACAGCACCAGATGGCCGGTCAGTGCCGACTGGATCGCGATGCGCGCGGTTTCCAGATCGCGCATTTCGCCGATCATGATGATGTCCGGATCCTGGCGCACGATGCTGCGCAGCGCGTTGGCGAAGTCCAGGCCGATCTGCGGCTTGGCCTGGATCTGGTTGATGCCCTCGATCTGGTACTCGACCGGGTCCTCGACCGTGATGATCTTGACGTCGGCGGTATTGAGCTGGCTCAGCGCGGTGTACAGCGTGGTGGTCTTGCCCGAGCCGGTCGGGCCGGTCACCAGCAGGATGCCGTGCGGCTGTTCCAGCACCTTGCGGAACTGCGGCAGGAACGCATCGGTGAACCCCAGCCGGTGGAAATCAAACACCACTGTCTCGCGGTCGAGCAGGCGCATCACCACGCTTTCGCCGTGCGCGGTCGGCACGGTGCTCACGCGCAGGTCCAGCTCCTTGCCCTGCACGCGCAGCATGATGCGGCCGTCCTGCGGCAGGCGGCGCTCGGCAATGTTGAGCCGGGCCATGATCTTGATGCGGCTGATCACCGCTGCGGTGAGGTTGGCCGGCGGGCTTTCGCCCTCCACCAGCACGCCATCGACACGGTAGCGGACCTTCAGGCGGCTCTCGAACGGTTCGACATGGATGTCCGACGCGCGCAGTTCCACCGCACGCTGGATCACCAGGTTGACCAGGCGGATCACCGGCGCTTCCGAGGCCAGGTCGCGCAGGTGCTCGATATCGTCGACCGCGCCGCCCTCGCCGTCTGCGGTCTCCACGATCGCGCCCATCGCGCTGCGGCCCTGGCCGAACCAGCGCTCGACCAGGTCATCGATCTCCGCGCGCATGCCCAGCACCGGTGTCACCGGAACCCCCAGCGCCAACTGCACGGCCTGCTGCGGATAGGCATCGTGGGCATCGGCCAGCCACAGACGCACCCCGTGTTCATTCAACTCCAGCGGGCACACATGGAACTGCTTCAGGAAGCGCAGCGACAGTGGCATGCCCTCGGCCAGTGCCTGTGGCGGGGCCTCCGGCACCTGCCTGCCCTCCAGCAGCGGCAGGCCCAGCACCTCCGCGCTGGTCTGTGCCTGGTCGCGTTCAGACACCAGGCCCAGGCGCACCAGCAGGCCCAGCAGGCTGCCGCCGGCCTCGGCGTGCAACGGCCGCGCGCGCGCCAGGTCTCCTTCCTTGAGCCGGCCGCGTGCCAGCAGCGCATCCAGGATGCGGCCTTCGGCATCGTCGGTAACGGTTGCAGCGAGCGCGTTCACGTGACTCTCCTGTCAATCGGACCGACTTTAGCAGTTAAGCCATGATTTCCGCCGCCCTGCGGCCAGCTTTCGTAAAAAGACGAAGCCCGTCACACAGGATGACGGGCCTCGGCCGTTCAACTACGACACGTCAGGCTTACTGCGTGGCGAGGATGCTCACGCCGTTATAGGCCGCTTCGCCCACTACCTTGATGTAGTAGGTGCCTGCCACCGGCTTGTTCACCCGTACCGTTTCGGACGTGCCGGGACGGGTCGACTTGCCATCGTTGTCGCTGGCGCTCGGCTCGCGACCCTGGGCGATGTAGACCGACACGTTGCCGGTGCCACCGTAGGTGATCACGCTGAGCTGCTTGCCAGCGGCTGCCTCGAAGCTGTACAGGCGGCTGCTGCCGGCCGTGCCGTTCAGCCCCCCCACGGCGGCCTTGTTGGTCAGCGGCGTCGCCACCGGTCCACAGTTCTCGGTGCACGGCTCTTCCAGCGCCTTTGCCAGCGCCGCCTTGGCATCGACGATGCCGGTGCCGATCGGAGTGGCGGTCGGAATGCTGACCGGGAACGGACGCGCGGTTTCCTTCAGCAGGGTGCGCATCGCGGCGGGGGCCAGCGGATCCTTGCCCTTGGCGATCAGCGCGCTCTGCACCAGTGCAGCGACGGCAGCCACGTGCGGCGAGGCCATCGACGTGCCGCCCATGCCCATGTAGCTGTAGCTGCCCGACTCCGGCGTGGTGGCCGCATCGGAACCGGACTGCCAGACGTAGCCGCCGGGATTGCCGTCGACGCTGCCACCACCCCCCGGACCGGACAGGTCCACGCGGGTGCCGTAGTTGGAGTAGTAGGTGATGCCGCCGGTAATGCGGGTGGCGCCGACGGTCACCACGCCGTCGCAACTGGCTGGACGGTATTTGGAGGCGTTGTCGGTCTCGTTGCCGGCCGCCACGACCACGGTGGTGCCACGCGAGATCGCGCCATTGATCGCTTCCTGGTAGGTCCCGTCGCAGCTGCCGCTGCCGCCGAGGCTCATGTTGATGACCTCGGCCGGGTTGGCATTGGCGGGTACGCCGGCCACCGTGCCGCCGGAGGCCCAGGTGATGGCGTCGGCTATATCGGAAAGGTAGCCACCGCACTTGCCGAGCACGCGGACCGGCAGCACCTTGGCCTTGTGCGCGACACCGGCCATGCCGACGCCGTTGTTGGTCTGCTCGGCCACGGTACCGGCCACATGGGTACCGTGCCAGGAGCTGTCCTCGGCGACGGAGCCGGTGTAGCACTCGTTGTCGTTCTCGACCCAGTCACCATAGTCCTGCGCGCCCGGCACGCGGTCGTTGGTGGCACGGCGCGACGTCTCGGCATCGCTGATGAAGTCGTAGCCTTCCAGCAGGTTGCCGACCAGGTCCGGGTGCTGCGGCAGGATGCCGGTGTCGAGTACCGCCACCACCACGCCTTCGCCCTGCGATACATCCCACGCCGACGGTGCGTTGATGCCGCCGGTGGCGTTGTGCAGGTGCCACTGGTACTGCTGGTAGTAGGGATCATTCGGCGCCAGCGCCGGCTGCACGTCACCGGCACGCAGCTCGGTACGGCGCAGCTTCACATCGGCCTCGGCGTACTGCACGGACGGATCGGCCTTCAGTTCCTTCAGCACGCGCTGCAGTTCGGCAGGCGCCAGGCGCCCCTGCAGGCGGATCAGGTCGGCACCGACGCCCAGCCTGCGCACGACCTGCGGGCCGAGCGCGCTGGCGCGGGTAGTGCCACCGGACAGGCTGGCGCGGGTCAGCGCGGACTGCACGGTGGACAGCTTGGCCGACCGGTCGCCCGCCGCAGCGGTGCCGGCACGGTACTTGACGATGATGCGCTGGGTGCCCGGCTCGGCGGTGCTGGCCTGGCGCACCGGTTCACGGGTCGGCAACCCGGCGGCGTGGACGGCACCGACGGCGGTCATCGACAGCACGGCGGCGGCAAGCACATTGATGCGAAGGTTCTGCTTCTTGATCACGTCGAATTCCTCTTCTGGGTCATGGATCGAACCAACACTGCGGCCATCATTCCTTGACGACTCCCGGCCGGCCCAGCCGGGATTGCCGTGACCTCCCCCCAGGCCCTGTTTGCAGGTTTGGCGCCGGCGTGGGTGGCCGCCGGCGCAGTGGTTTGGCTTACCAGCCGAAGCCGGCACCGACGCCAACCGAGCTGTCGTCACTGCTGAAGGCACCGCCGAAGGTAACCGTGGCGCGATCGCTGATCGCACGCTGGTAGCCCAGCGACAACGCCGACTCGCCGCCCTGGAAACCGATGCCGACGCCGACCCGGTTCTGGGTGCGGATACCGGCGGCACTGGTGGCCATGTTGAGCATCGCCGCACTCATCGCACCCTGGCGGTCGATGCGGCGGTCCATGTGGCGCAGGCGTCCATCGATTTCACCCTTGAACACATCGAAGCTGTCGGCGACGGCTTGGACGCGGCTGTCGGTGTAGCTGTTCGCCGTGGCCACGCCACGGTCCAGCTGGCCCTTGTTGACGGCGTCGGTGGCGGTGGTGCCGGCGGCGACGTTGGTGACCTGGCGTTCGTTGCCTTCGCTGCCGACCGACACGGTGTTGGCACGATCGGCGACCGAACCCTGGCCCAGTGCCACGGCGTTGGCAGCCGTGGCACTGGCACCCTGGCCGACGGCGGTGGACGACGCGCCGCTGGCGACGGCGCCCTCGCCCATGGCCACCGCATTGGCGCCGGTCGCCGGGGTCCCGACCGGAATGCCAGCACCCGCCGCGGCGGCCGTCGGCGTACCCTGCACCCGCGCGGTGCCGGCCGGTGCTGCATCGGCTGTTGCACGCGCATCCGCGGCGCTGGCCAGCGGGCTGTCATCCAGCGAGGCACTCATCGCGCGCAGGCTGGCGGTTCCGGCACGCGTGCCACCGGCGGTGCGACGGTCGATCTCGCTGACCTTGCGGTCCAGCGCGCCCAGCGCATCGCCGACGTTGCTGTAGGTGGCGCCCTGGATCACGTAGTTCGGCGCCACGAACACGCCCTGCATGCCAACGCTGGCGCCACCGCCGAGGAAGCTGGCGGCATCACTTAGCGACTGGAACAGCTGCCCGCCGTTGATCGCCTGGCGGCTACCGGCGGCGATGCTGCCGGCACCGACGTTGTCGATGGTGGTGCCCTGGAAACCGGACAGGGTCAGTCGGTCACGGCTGGCGTCGTCGTAGCCGACCGCACTGGCCGCCGTGGTCTCGACCGTCGCGATGCGCGAGTCGAAGTCACCCACGCGGGTTTCCACTGCTCCCACCCGCTGGTTGGTGACGTTGAGCTGGGAGCCGGTGATCGCATCGGTGCTGCCGGCAGCGATGCGGCCGTCGGCGACGTTGACGATGCGCCGCGTGGCCGGACCGGCGGTGCCGTTGCCACCGCCGACCGAGACCACGTTGGCCTCCAGCGCGCGCGAACCGGCACCCAATGCCACCGAGTTGTTGCCGCTGGCGCCGCTGTTGGCACCCAGTGCCAGCGTCGCATTGCCGATGGCCGCGGCACCGCTGCCCAACGCATTGCTGCGGCCGCCACTGGCGTTGGCGTTGCCGCCAATGGCCACGGCATCGGTGCCGGTGGCACTGGCGGTACCCGAACCGTTGGCCTTGAAGCGTTGGCCGACCGCATCGGCGGTGGCGGCCACTGCATCGAGCTGGCCCTTGTTCACCGCATCGGTGGCCTGCGTACCCGCCGCGACATTGGTGAGCTGGCGGTTGATCGCGCTGTGGGTGACGCCGGCGGCATCGACCCACTCCTGCGCAGCACCCACCGACACCGTGTTGGCGCGGTCGGCCAGCGAGCCCGCGCCCAACGCGACGCTGTTACCGGCGTCCTTGGTGGTCCAGGTGTTGCTGCCGAGCACCGTCGCGTTGCTGGCCTGCGCATAGCTGTTGTAACCGACCACGGTGGCGCCATCTTCGGTGGCCCACGCTTCACTGCCGATGGCGGTAGTGAACTGGCCGGCGCTGGCGCTGGCGGCATCCTGTCCGGCCAGTGCGTTGAAGCCGACCGCCACGCCGTTCAACCCGGTGGCGGCGTTGTTGCCCAGAGCGGTGCCGTACTCGCCAGCCTTTGCCTGCACGCCGAAGCCGGCGCCGGCGATCTGCGCGATGGTGCCCTGGCCCACCGCCGTGGAAACATCGGCGGCCTGCGCAGCACTGCCTACGGCGGTGCCGAAGAAGCCGGCGCTGGCACCTGCACCAAACGCCGTGGCGCGCCAGCCGCTGGCCTGCGCGAAGTTGCCGACTGCGGTCGTTTCGCGGCCATCGGCGATCGCGCCGTAGCCCACTGCGGTAGCCGCAAGGCCGGCGGCCTCGGCCATGCCGCCGACAGCGGTCGCCCCGATGCCCTGCGACTGCGACTGCGCGCCGATCGCAATGCTGGCGGCGCCGCCACTGCTGCTCTGTGCACCCAGCGCAACGGCACTGTCTGCGGTGCTGCTGGCACCGCTGCCGATGGCCACGCTCTGCTCGGCCGTGGCCAGTGCGTCGACGCCGACCGCCGTGGCATTGGCAGCGACCACCGTTGCGCCGCTGCCCAACGCGGTAGCGCCGTTGCCAATTGCATTGGCCGCATTGCCAGCGGCGAGCGCGTTGTCACCCTCCACCAGTGCGCCTGCTTCGCCATCGGCATTGCCGCTGGCCTGGAACTGGCGGCTGGTCTTGTCGGCAACGCTGGCCACCGCGTCCAGCTGGCCCTTGTTCACCGCATCGGTGGCTTCAGTGCCGGCTGCAACATGGGTCACCTGGCGCTCACCGCCCGCGGTTCCCACAGCCACGGTATTGTCGCGCTCGGCCTTGGAGCCGGCGCCCAGCGCCACGCTGTTCAACCCACTGGCGGTGGCACCGGCACCCAGCGCAGTGGCATCCGCCGCATCCGCCCACGAGTTCCAGCCGATCGCGGTCGCGTAGTCTTCGGTCGCCCACGCACCCGCACCGAATGCCGCTGCACCAGTGCCGCTGGCACGCGACGGGATCAAGCCGAAGAAGGTGCTGCCACCAATGGCCACACTCTCCTCGCCACTGGCCTCGCTGGACTGACCTACGGCCACGGCACCGGTACCGGCCGCGGCAGCGCCGAAGCCGACTGCCGTGGTGTTGGCACCACTGGCCGCCGAGCCATAGCCCAACGCGGTGCCGAGGCGTCCGCTTGCTTCGGCATAGCCACCGACGGCGGTGGTGCCATCGGCCGAGGCGGCGCTGCGGAAGCCACTGGCCAGTGCCTGCGTGCCGCTGGCGTTGGATTCAGTGCCGGTCGCGGTGCTGTATGCACCACTGGCCTGTGCACGCGCACCCACGGCACTGGCACCCAGCTCGGTGGCGCTGGCGCCGGTGCCGAGCGCAAGGCTGTCTTCGCCGTTGGCCTGTGCGGCACTGCCCAACGCTGCGGCGTTGTCGCCGGTGGCCAGCGCATCGAGGCCCACCGCCGTGGCGTTGGCCGCCAGCGCATTGGCGCCGCTACCGAGTGCGGTGGCGCCGTTGCCGATGGCGTTGGCCGCATCACCGGCGGCCAACGCGTTGTCGCCCTCAACCAGGGCGCCGGTTTCACCATCGGCGTTGCCACTGGCCTGGAACTGCCTGCTGGTCTTTTCCGCTGCAGCGGCTACGGCGTCGAGCTGGTTCTTGTTGACCGCATCAGTGCCCTGCGTGCCAGCAGCCACGTTGGTGATCTGGCGGGTATTGCCACCACCGCCCACCGACACGGTGTTGTCGCGGTCGGCGATCGAATCGGCACCCAGCGCCACGCTGTTGGCCGCGCGCGATTCGGCGGCGTTGCCCAGTGCGGTGCTGTTGATGCCACCGGACCAGGCGCCACCACCGACGGCGGTGGAGTAGTTGCCCGATGCTTCGGTGGCCAGCACGCCGAACAGCGAACCGCCGACGGCAACACTGTTGGTGCCGGTGGCCAGGCTGCCCTGGCCGGTGGCCGTGCTGTAGGCACCGGAGGCTTCCGCATCGCCACCCACTGCCACACTGTTGGAACCGGAGGCATTGGCGAAGTTGCCGAAGGCGGTGGCGTTGAACGCCGAGGCCTGCGCATAGCCACCGATGGCGGTGCTGTAGCCACCGGTCGCTTCTGCACCGATGCCGAACGCTGCCGACGCGGTGCCGCTGGCCACGCTCTCGCTGCCGACAGCGGTGGCCGCATCGCCGATGGCATTGCTGAAGTAGCCCACGGCTACGGCCTCTTCACCGGACGCTTCGGACAGAACGCCATTGGCAGTGCTTCCGGCGCCACTGGCAACGCTGGCCGCGCCGAACGCCGCGCTCTGCTCGCCGCTGGCTTCGCTTTCCGCGCCCTGTGCGGTGGCGTAATCACCGGTGGCCTGCGCGTTGGCACCGACGGCGCTGGCGTTGGCGGCGCTGGCCAGCGCGTTGAAGCCGATCGCCTGCGCGTTGTTGGCCAGCGCATTGGCACCACTGCCGAGCGCGGTGGCGCCGTTGCCGATGGCGTTGGCCGCATCACCGGCGGCCAGCGCGTTGTCACCGTCCACCAGGGCACCAGTCACGTCGTCGCCGTTGCCGCTGGCCTGGAAGAAGCGGCTGGTGGTGGTGGCGGTGGTTGCCACTGCATCCAGCTGTGCCTTGTTCACCGCGTCCGTGGCTTGGGTACCGGCAGCGACGTTGGTGACCTGGCGTTCGTTGCCGCTGCTGCCCACCGACACCGTGCGTGCACGGCTGGCAACTGAACCGGCACCGAGCGCGACAGCATTGCTGGCGCTGGCGTTGCTGCCGGCGCCCAACGCGATCGCACTTTCGCCGCCGGCCACCGTATTGGTACCGATGGCGATGCTGTTGATGCTGTTGCCCAGCGCCTGGAAGCCCAGTGCCACGCTGTTGTCGCCATAGCCGAACGCACCGCGGCCGACCGCAGTGGAACTGGCCCCATTGGCCCAGCTGTTGTAGCCGATGGAGGTTGCGCCGCTGCCACTGGCCCAGGCCGCGTTGCCAAAGGCCGACGCGTTGGTGGCGGTGGCCCACGCACCCGAACCGAACGCTGCTGCGCCACTGGCCGTCGCCCAGCTGTAACCCCCTACCGCGGTGCTGTCATCGCTGCTGGCGAAGGCGCTGTCACCAACCGCGACCGCATAGCTGCCGGTTGCACGAGACGTGCCGCCAGCAGCGAAGCTGTTGTCCCCGCTGGCCTTGGCCGCATTGCCGAACGCGCTGCTGGCGGCGCCGGTGGCCTGTGCGCCGCTGCCCACTGCGGTGGCGTTGGCGACGGCGGTGGTGCCTACCTGCTGCGCCGTGCCGTCGGCACCGATGATCGGCTGGTTGTACTCGTCGTAGGCCTGGCCGAGGCCACCGATGGCAACACCGCCGTTGCCGGTGGCGCTGCTGTTGCGACCCACCGCCACGCTGTCATCACCGATCGCCGAAGCGGCGGCGCCATGTGCAACCGCACCGGCGCCGATCGCATTGCTCGACGAACCGGCCGCCACCGCGCCTTCGCCCTCGGCGAGCGCACCGGCATTACTGCCCGCTTCCGGCTGGGCCTGGAAGAAGCGCGCGGTGTTGTCCGCGGTACTGGCCACGGCGTCCAGCTGCGCCTTGTTCACTGCATCGGTGGCTTCGCTGCCGGCAGCGACGCTGGTGATCTGCCGTTCGTTGCCGGCACTGCCGACGGCCACGCTGTTGGCGCGCACCGCTTCGGAATTCGCGCCAAGCGCGACGCTGTTGGCGCCACGCGCGGTGGCGTAGTACCCGACGGCCGTGCTCTGTGCGCCGCTGGCCCAGGTCTGCGCGCCGAGTGCGCTGGCATTCTCACCCGGGGCGTAAGCGAAGTAGCCGACGGCGGTGGATTCCGCGCCGGAGGCTTCGGTCAGGCTGCCGTTGGCCACCGCGCGGTCACCGCTTGCGATGGCACCGGCACCGACGGCTGTCGCCGCTTCGCCGCCGGCCTGGGTCTGCACGAAGAAACCCAGGCCGGGAATCAGGTCGGCCGGGCCACCGATGGCCACGCTGCTGGTGCCGGTGGCGTTGCTCTGCGTACCCAGCGCCGTGGAGTAATCACCGATGGCATTGGCGACCGCACCGAACGCGGATGCCTGCGCGCCGGCGGCATAGGCACCTACCCCGTAGGACGACGCCGCAAACCCGCTGGCTTCGGCACTGGCGCCCACCGCGGTGCCACCGACACCGGCACTGGTGGCGCCGGTTTCCACCGGTACGCCGCCACTGGTGATCAGCGGATTGCCATCGGCATCGACAGCGGCACCACCGACGGCGACGCTGCCCGGGCCGTTGGCCTGTGCGTTGTTGCCGAACGCGGCACTGTTCTGGCCCGAGGCCAGTGCGTTGTTGCCCACGGCGGTCGCGTTCTGCGCAATGGCGTTGGCGCCCGCGCCCACAGCGGTGGCGCCGTTGCCGATGGCGTTGGCCGCCTCGCCGGCCGCCAGTGCCTCGTCACCTTCGGCCAGCGCGCCGGCATCGCTGTTGCTGCTGCCAGTAGCCTGGAACCGCTTGGCGGTGGCATCGGCCACGGCAGCCACGTCCTTCAGCTGGCCGACATTGACCGCGTCGGTATCTTCAGTACCTGCCGCAACGCTGGTGATCTGCCGGGTCAGGCCGTACTCGGTCGCACCGACGGACACCGTATCGACACGGTCGGCCAGCGAGCCTGCGCCCAGCGCCACGCTGCCGGTGGCAACCGCCGCCGAATTGGAGCCCAGTGCGGTGCTGTATTCGCCCACGGCGGTACTGAATGCACCCACCGCAATCGAGGCTTCGTTTGCGGCAGTGGCGCCTCGACCCAGTGCGGAACTGCCTGGGCCCATCGCCACAGCGCCACCACCTACGGCAGTGGCGCCGTCGGCGCTTGCTTCGGACAACGCACCCAGCGCGGTGGCCGCGCCGTTCTCGCTGGCGGCATAGGCGCTGGCGCCAACGGCGGTGTCACCGAGACCGAACGCTGCGGCGCTCTGCCCGACCACCACGCTGGCATCGCCGATCGCCAATGCGCCTTGTCCGAACGCACTGGCGCCGAGACCGGCGGCAATGGCCTGGGTGCCGACGGCGGTGGTGGCATTGGCCAAGGACTGGGCGCCGGCACCGGCGGCTACCGCGCCTTGCCCGTCGATCTTGGCCGCGTCGCTGTCATCACCTGCGCCATCAGCCTTGAAGTAGCGGTCCCCAGCTGCGGCGACATCCGCCAGCGCGGCCTGCGTGGCGCGCGCCTGCGCATCCAGCTGCCCCTTGTTCACCGCATCGGTGGCCTGGGTACCGGCGGCCACGTTGGTGATCTGCCGTTCCTTGCCGGCATCGCCGACAGACACCGTGTTGGCGCGCGTAGCCTTGGAGCCTGCGCCCAGCGCAACGCTGTTGGCTGCACTGGCGCTGCTGTTGCCACCGATCGCCACCGCGTTGCTGCCCTTGGCACTGGCCGTGCCTTCAACCAGGCACTTTTCCAGCAGCTTGCCGCTGAGTGCCACACAGGTGGCGCTGCCACCGATCTGCACCGACTGTGCAGCGGCGGAACTGCTCATGCCCAATCCCAATACCAGGCCCAGTGCCACCGCCAACAGCGCGGGCGTGGCCTGTGTCGTATCGCGGCGCTGGTCGACAACACCACCGCTGCTGTCGGAGGAGGCCAGCTCCGAGGCCACCACCAACTGACCCAATGCTTTGTTCCAGACCTTGCGATAAATCCGATTCATCGGTACGGCTCCTGATTGGACTGGTTTTGGGCAAAGCGACGCCATCGCCGAGCCTTCTGGCCCAGCGTCCCCTGGGGGCGTCTATTCGCGTGATTTACTGCGGGTAATGCCGAACGGCGCGCAGCGACAGAAACCCGAGCGCATGCGCCAAGCGGTTACTGCGAAATGAATGATTCTGAAACGGGCTTCAAGTGTTAACGGCAACTTTGCAGATCGTCAAGACTTTGACACGGCAAATCCTATTGCCGTGAAGCAGTTCACCATTTCGCGTGTTTATAAAAGAACTTCGTTATGCACACGTGACGAACTGCTGGCGCATGAAAATCGATGTAACTAGCGGGCGCGACAAGGGTTTCGCGCGCGCAAAGAAAAACCCGCCGGCAACGCGGCGGGTTTTCCATACGCGATGGCATTGCGCCGTGCGCGCAATGCTGCGATCAGCCGCACCACACCCGTGCGTTGCGGAACATGCGCATCCACGGCGAATCACCCTGCCATTCGGCCGGCGCCCAGCTCATGTTGAGCGCGCGCGGGGTGCGCTCGGGGTGCGGCATCATGATGGTGACCCGGCCGTCGCTGCTGGTGAGGCCGGTGATGCCATCCGGCGAACCATTCGGATTCAGCGGATACTGGCTGGCAACGTTGCCATGGCCATCAATGTAACGCAGCGAGACGCGGGCCGCGGCCTGGTCGACGGCCGTGTCGAACACGGCCTGGCCTTCACCATGCGCCACCGCCACCGGCAGGCGCGAGCCGGCCATGCCACGCAGCAGGATCGACGGCGACTCCACCACTTCCAGCAGTGCGGTACGGGCTTCGAACTGCTCGCTGGCATTGCGGCGGAACTGCGGCCAGTGCTCGGCACCCGGAATGATGTTCTTCAGCTGGCTCATCATCTGGCAGCCATTGCACACGCCCAGCGCGAAGCTGTCTTCGCGTGCGAAGAACGCGGCGAAGGCATCACGCAGTGCGCTGCGCTCCAGGATCGAGGTAGCCCAGCCACGGCCGGCACCGAGCACGTCGCCATAGCTGAAGCCACCACAGGCCACCAGGCCGGTGAACTCCTGCAGCGCCACGCGGCCTTCGATCAGGTCGCTCATGTGCACGTCGAAGGCGCGGAAGCCGGCGCGTTCGAAGGCGTTGGCCATTTCGATCTGGCCATTGACGCCCTGCTCGCGCAGCACGGCCACGCGCGGGCGCGCACCGCTGCTGATGAACGGTGCGGCCACGTCTTCGTTGAGATCGAAGCTGAGCTTAGGCTTCAGGCCCGGTGCGTTGAAGGCACGTGCCACCTCGCGCTCTGCGTCGGCATTGGCCGGATTGTCGCGGCGCTTCTGCATCGCGTGGGTAACCGACCACCACGCGTCGAACAACGCTTCCCAGCGCCATTCGGCCAGGTTTTCGCCACCCAGCGACACGCGCACCATCGGTGCGGTGGTCGGCTTGGCGATGCGCTGCGCGCATTCGGTCAATGCATGGCGTTCGACAAGGTCGGCAAACGCGGCGCGGTCTTCGCGTGCGATCTGCACCACCGCACCCAGTTCTTCGTTGAACAGGCTGCGGAACGGATCGTCACCCCAGGCATCGAGGGTGATGTCCAGGCCCAGGCGCGAGGTGAAGGCCATTTCGCACAACGCGGCGAAGGCACCGCCGTCGCTGCGGTCGTGATAGGCCAGCAGCAGGCCGGACTGGCGCGCATCGCGGATCAGCTCGAAGAAACCCCGCAGGCGCTGCGGATCGTCCAGGTCCGGGGCGGCACCGGCGAAGGCCGGCAGGTCGCCGTGGTCGGCATGCACCTGGGCCAGGATCGAACCCCCCAGGCGCTGCTTGCCGGCACCGAGGCCGATCAGCCACAGCTCGCTGTCCACCTCCCGGTCGAGCAGCGGGGTCAACTGCTGGCGCACGTCGGCGACCGGCGCGAACGCCGAGATCACCAGCGACACCGGCGACACACTCTTGTGCGCTTCACCCTGGTCGTGCCACTGCGCCTGCATTGACAGCGAGTCCTTGCCCACCGGGATGCTGATGTCCAGCTGCGGGCACAGTTCCATGCCCACCGCCTTCACCGCGTCGTACAGCAGCGCGTCTTCGCCCGGGTGACCGGCCGCGGCCATCCAGTTCGCCGACAGCTTGATCTCATCCAGCGCATCGACCGGGGCCGCGCACAGGTTGGTCAGCGCTTCGCCCACCGCCATGCGTGCCGAAGCAGCGGCATCGAGCAGGGCCAGCGGGGTGCGCTCGCCGATCGACATCGCTTCGCCGGCGACGCCGTCGAAGTCGGCCAGGGTGATCGCAACATCGGCCACCGGCAGCTGCCACGGACCGACCATCTGTTCGCGTGCGGTCAGGCCACCGACGCTGCGATCACCGATGGTGACCAGGAAGTTCTTCGAGGCCACGGTCGGGTGCGCGAGCACGCGCAGGCCTGCTTCCTGCAGATCCAGGCCACCGGTCTTCAGCGCCGGCCAGCGCGGTGCCGGCGGGTGCGCGGTATCGCGGTGCATCTTCGGCGGCTTGCCGAACAGCACGTCCATCGGCAGGTCGATCGGTGCATCGGCCGGGGTGTGGCCCGGCACGGCACCGTAGGCCACCACCAGATGTTCCTCGGCGGTGGCCACGCCAACTGCAGCGAACGGGCAGCGCTCGCGGGCGCACAGCGCGGCGAACTCGGCCAGGCGTTCCTGGGCCACGCCCAGCACGTAGCGTTCCTGCGACTCGTTGCACCACAGCTGCATCGGCGACAGCGACGGATCATCGGTGGGCACCTTGCCCAGGTCGATGACACCACCGACGTTCGAGTCGTGCAGCAGTTCGGGGATGGCGTTGGACAGGCCACCGGCGCCGACGTCGTGGAAGAACTTGATCGGGTTGTTGGCGCCCATCGCCACGCAGCGGTCGATGACCTCCTGGCAGCGGCGCTCCATTTCGGGGTTGTCGCGCTGCACGCTGGCGAAGTCCAGGTCCTCGGCGCTTTCACCGGAGGCCACCGAACTGGCCGCACCGCCGCCCAGGCCGATCAGCATCGCCGGGCCACCCAGCACGATCACCGCATCACCGGCCTGCAGCGGGATCTTGTCGACCTGCACGCGGTCGATCGCGCCGAGGCCACCGGCCAGCATGATCGGCTTGTCGTAGGCGCGCACCAGATCGGCGCCTTCGGGCAGCTCGAAGCTGCGGAAGTAGCCGAGCAGGTTCGGGCGGCCGAACTCGTTGTTGAACGCCGCGCCACCGAGCGGGCCGTCGGTCATGATTTCCAGCGCCGGTGCCATGCGCGGGTTCAGCGCGCGCGGCGCCTCCCACGGCTGCGGCAGTTCCGGAATGCGCAGGTGCGAAACCGTGAAGCCGGTCAGGCCGGCCTTGGGCTTGCCGCCGCGGCCGGTCGCGCCTTCGTCGCGGATCTCGCCACCGGCACCGGTCGAGGCGCCCGGGAATGGCGCGATCGCGGTCGGGTGGTTGTGCGTTTCCACCTTGATCTGGAACGCGCTGGGCACCTGCGGCTCGCGGCGGTACTCGCCGCTGGCCGGATCCGGGCGGTAACGCGACGCCGGATGGCCTTCAATCACCGCGGCGTTGTCGCTGTACGCGCTGAGCGTGTGCTGCGGGGTCTGCTGGTGCGTGTTCTTGATCATCCGGAACAGCGAGCGGTCCTGCTCCTGGCCGTCGATGGTCCAGCTGGCGTTGAAGATCTTGTGGCGGCAGTGCTCGGAATTGGCCTGCGCGAACATCATCAGTTCCACGTCCGACGGCGACCGGCCCAGCGCAGTGAAACGCTCGCGCAGGTAGTCGATCTCGTCCTGGGCCATGGCCAGGCCGAGGCGCTGGTTGGCGGCCTCCAGCTGGTCCACCGGCACGCGCTCCAGTTCACCCCGGGCCGGTGCCGAGAACAGCGCCTGGCCCTGTTCCACGGTCTCCAGCACGGACTGCGTCATCGGGTCGTGCAGCGCCTTGACCAGCGCCTGCTGGGCGGCGGCATCGGCCGGCCAACCCTGCACGTCGATGCGCAGGCCACGCTCGACCCGGCTGACCGGCTGGCCGGCACCTCGGACCAGTTCGGTGGCCTTGCTCGACCACGGCGACAGCGTGCCCAGGCGCGGCACCACAATGCGGCTGACTGCGCCTTCGGCCACGGCTTCGGCCTGCGGCGCCGCTTCGAGGATGCGGCACAGCGTGGTCAGGTCGGGGGCGGCGCTGCCTTCGGGCTGCACGAAGTAGACGTGCCAGGCACCGCTGATGCGCAGGGAGGGAGCGATGGACTGCAGGCGGGATTCAAGACGTTCGCGGCGGAACGGCGACAGGGCGGGCGCGCCCTCGAGGACCATCATGTCCGGGGAACCGTAGTTGGGAAACGGGCCCGACATTGTACCGGAAGCGGGGGAAGGGCTCTGGCCGGGCGGCGCCCGGCACCCGCCGAGGCCAGGGCAACGGCAACAGCAACAGCAAGAGCTGGCTTCCTGTGGGCTGGCGGGGCGGTGGGGGCCAGCAGGACACGCCGTAAACCCATCCATGGGGGCTCGATGGCGCCATCCATGGCGCCAACGGTCCTGCTGGCCCCCACCACCCCGCCCCCGACAGATTTCCGCGATCTGCGGCCATGCGTGAATGCTCCCCGGTAGTGCCGGCCGCTGGCCGGCACCCAGGAAATGTCAGAAATCAGGCATTGAAGAGCGCAGCGACCGGCTTTTGCCTTTGTTTTTTCTTCTGTCTTTCGTGGCTGGCCGCGCAGGAACCTGTCCGTGGCCGGGCGGGTGGGCTGCGCAGGGGCGTTAGCCGCATGGGCCCGAGGCATGCCTCGGGCGGGTTGGGCAGGACGCCCAACCCTGGCCTTGCCGCGCGTGCAGGACTGCGCGCAAGAGCAAGCGGCGACCGAGCTTACATGGACGTACTTGCAGCGTCCCCTGCGCAGCCCACCCGCCCGGCCAACCCCCAGAAATCCGCTGTTCGCGGAAAGCCCCAGCCACGAGGGGCTCCGCCGATGGCCGCCGACCGCGCGCAGCGCGCTCTCCGCCCGATTCCCCGAACCATGCGCTTGCTCACGGATTGACCACGCAATTGATGACAACGTTGTCCCCACCTGGTGCCGGACTCTCTCCCCGGCCTCCCAGGTGCCCTTCCGTCCGGCCCCTCCGTCGCCTTCCCCGGCGATGCCCGGACCTGCGTCACGCGCGGCGCCATCGGGGCCCGCGCGCCCTTTGATCGGAGACTTACCCATGTACGACCCGATTGTGCGCAGTGCCGACCGTTCGACCCGAAGCTGTCGTCCCCGCCGCCTGGCCTGGCTGCTTGCCTTGGCCGCCGGTGCCGCCGTCCTGCCCGGCCTGGCGCAGGCCGCCAGCTGTGCCGGGGTGGCCGAATGGGACCAGGCCAAGATCTACCGGGCCGGCGATACCCTGCAGAAAGGAGGCGTCCTCTATCGGGCGAACCAGGACATCTGGAACGCGCCGCCGGACCATCCGGCCGGCGCGCCCTACTACACCAACCTCGGCGCCTGCGATGGCGGCGGCGCCAACCAGCCGCCGGTGGTCAGCCTGACCTCGCCGGCCAACGGTGCCACCTTCAGTGCCGGCAGCACGGTGAACGTGACCGCCACCGCCAGTGATCCAGACGGCAGCGTCGCCAAGGTCGAGTTCTTCCGCGATGGCAGCACGCTCGGCGTGGCCACCAGTGCGCCGTATGCGGCCAGCTGGGCCAACGCCAGCGCCGGCAGCCACACCCTGCGCGCGGTGGCCACCGACAACAACAACGCCACCACCAGCACGGCGACCATCACCATCACCGTCAACGCCGCCAGCGGCGACACCACCGCGCCGAGCGTGCCGGGCGGGCTGGCGGTCGGCACCCGTACCGCCAACAGCATCGCGCTCAGCTGGAGCCCGTCCACCGACAACACCGGTGGCAGCGGCGTGGCCGGCTATGACGTGTACCGCAACGGCAGCCTGGTCGGTTCACCGTCCAGTGCCAGCTACGTCGATGGCGGGTTGACTGCATCCACCACCTACCGCTATCGCGTACGCGCCCGCGACAATGCCGGCAATGCCTCAGCGCAGGGCACCGAGATCAGCGCCACCACGCTGGCCGGCGACGGCGGAACCACCGGCAAGCGGGTCATCGGTTACTTCACCCAGTGGGGCATCTACGGCCGCAACTACCGGGTCAAGAACATCGACAGCAGCGGTTCGGCCGCGCGCCTGACCCACATCAACTACGCGTTCGGCAACGTGCGCAACAACCGCTGCGAAGTCGGCATCACCCAGCCGTCGGACCCGAACAGCGGTGCCGGTGGCGATGCCTTCGCCGACTACACCAAGGCCTTCAGTGCCGCCGAGAGTGTCAGCGGCAGCGCCGATACCTGGGACCAGCCGCTGCGCGGCAACTGGAACCAGCTCAAGCAGCTCAAGGCCAAGTACCCGAACCTGAAGGTACTGATCTCGCTGGGTGGCTGGACCTGGTCGCGCGGCTTCTCCAGCGCGGCGCGCCCGGAGAACCGCCAGGCCTTCGTCGCCTCGTGCATCGACGCGTACATCAAGGGCAATCTGCCAGTGACCGACGGTGCCGGTGGTGCCGGTGCCGCGCTGGGGGTGTTCGACGGCATCGACATCGACTGGGAATACCCGGTGGCCTGCGGCATCGAATGCGGCAAGCCGGAAGACAACGCCAACTTCACCGCGCTGATGGCCGAGTTCCGCCGCCAGCTCGATGCGGTGCGTCCGGGCCTGTTGCTGACGGTGGCGGTGGGCGCCGGCATCGACAAGATCCGCGTCACCGATCCGGCCGCGTACCACCCGTACCTGGACTACATCAACGTGATGACCTACGACTTCCACGGCGCGTGGGATGCGAAGACCAATCACCAGTCGGCGCTGTTCGATTCGCCCAATGATCCGTCCACCGGCGACCAGAAGCTGTACAACAGCAACGACGCCATCGAGGCCTTCATCAGCCGCGGCGTGCCCGCGGCCAAGCTCAACCTGGGCATCGGCTACTACGGGCGTGGCTGGACCGGTGTGGCCAACGCCAACAACGGCCTGTACCAGACCGCGACCGGCGCTGCCCCGGGCACGTATGAAGCCGGCATCGAAGACTGGAAGGTGCTGAAGAACCTGGCGTGGCCGGGCTACACCGACAACACCGCAGGTGCCACCTGGATCTACAACGGCAGCACGCTGTGGAGCTTCGACACCCCGGCCAACATCACCCGCAAGATGGGCTACGTGAAGACCCAGGGCCTGGGCGGCGCGTTCGTCTGGGAGTTCAGTGGTGACGATGCGCAGGGCACGCTGACCAAGGCGGTCAGTGATGGCCTGAAGTAAGAAAAAAGCCGGGGGTGCTGCGCGCCCCCGGCTTCCTACCTGTAGAGCCAAGCCCATGCTCGGCTGCGGAAACATCAGCCGAGCATGGGCTCGGCTCTACAGAAACAAGGTCGGTCGCGTCAGCGCTTGGCCGACAGCTTTTCCAGCGCCGCACGCAGCTGTGCCGGCGGCAGGTAGCCCCCCAGCTGGGTGCCGTCCGGCGCGAAGATCGCCGGCGTGCCGTTCACGCCCAGCTGCTGGCCCAGTGCGTACTGCATCGCCACCGGGTTGGTGCAGTTCTTTGCCGGCACGCTGCCACCGCGCTTGGCGTTGGTCAGTGCCTGGCGGCGATCAGCCGCACACCAGACCGAGATCATGTCGGTGTAGTCCTTGCTGCCGAGGCCCATGCGCGGGAATGCCAGGTACTCGACGGAGATGCCGTTGCGGTTGAGCTCGGCGATGTCCTGGTGCAGCTTGCGGCAGTAGCCGCATTCGATGTCGGTGAACACGCTGATGGTGTACTTGGCGTTCGGTGCGGCAAACACGATGCGGTCGCCATGGTTGGCCTTGGCCAGCAGATCGCGGCGGTAGCCGAGCAGGCCTTCGCTGTTGGCCGGGCCCTTGGCACGGGTGTCGTAAGGCTGCGACTGGAACAGGTAACGGCCATCATCGGACACGTACAGGAGCTGGCCGGAGACCACCACTTCACGGAAGCCCGGGAACGGTGCGGCACCGATGTAATCCACCTGGAAACCGGGATTGAGCGCGGTCAACGCGGCACGTACCGCCTGGTCGGCCGACGCGTTGGCGGCGGGGGCGGCCTTGGCCGCAGCGGCAGCAGCAGGCGCCTTGGCGGCCGGCGGGGCCGGCTGGGCGCAGGCGGTCAGGCTGAGCGCACCGAACACGGCGGCGATGGCAAATCGGAGCATGGAACGATCCGCGACAGAAGAAGACCCTGGATTCTGACACAGCCAGCGGTACCGGACAGCGGCACCGCCCATGGTTTGTGGCCGGGATTCAGGGGCCTGCTCAGCCGCGCGGATGGTGGCGGGCGTGCAGCTTCTGCAGGTGCTCGCGCGCTACCAGGGTGTAGATCTGGGTGGTGGACAGCGAGCTGTGGCCGAGCAGCATCTGCAACGCGCGCAGGTCGGCACCACGGTTGAGCAGATGGGTGGCGAAGCTGTGGCGCAGGCCGTGCGGGCTGATCCGCGCCGGGTCGATGCCGGCCACCTGCGCATGGCGCTTGACCAGGTGCCAGAACACCTGCCGGGTCAGCGCATGCAGCGACGGCTCGATGAACAACGGCGTCTGCCCATCGGCCAGCGCCTGCACCTTGCCCTTCCCGACCAGCTGCGGCCGAGAGTGCTGCAGGTAGCGCTCCAGCCAGTGCTGGGATTCCTCGCCCAACGGCACCAGCCGTTCCTTGCTGCCCTTGCCGGTGACCCGCAGCACGCCCTGGCGCAGGTTGACCGCAGTCGCGGGCAGCAGCACCAGCTCGCTCACGCGCAGGCCGGCGGCGTACATCAGTTCCAGCATGGCGCGATCGCGCAGGCCCAATGCGCTGTCGGTATCGGGCGCTGCCAGCAGCGCGTCGATCTGGCTTTCGGCCAGCGCCTTGGGCAGCAGCCGTGGCAACTTCGGCGGGTCGAGCAGCGCGCTGGGATCCTCGCTGCGTTCGCCGCGGCGCACGCCATCGGCGAAGAACGCCCGCAACGCCGACAGCAGGCGCGCATTGCTGCGCGGCGACCAGCCATGCCGGGTGCGCCAGGCCAGATACTCGAACAGTCCGGGGCGCTCGATGCCGGCCAGGCCACCGTCGCGCCCATCCATCCAGCGCGCCAGCCCTTCCAGATCGCGCCGGTAGCTGTCGAGGGTGGCGCGGGCCAGGCCGTTCTCGGCCCAGATCGCATCAAGGAAGCGCTGGATGCGCGCGCTGTCGTCGGCGCGCAGTTCGGGCAGTTGCTGGACCAGCTGGCGGCGTTCGGCGGGGGTGGAAACATGGGCCATGCGTGCAGGATACGGGGGCCACTGCGGGCACGGCCAGCTTTGCGTATGCTCGACGCATGTCCCAGCCTGCCACCGACACGGCCTCTGCCGCTGCTACCGAAATGCCCCATCCGCGCGCATTGTTGCTGTGGCGCATGCTGGCAATGGTCTACGACGCACTGCCGGTGCTGGCACTGTGGATGCTCGCCGGCACGCTGTTCACCCTCGCCTACACCCTCAGCGGCCACGCGCAACGCGAGAACATCGCGCCATTCAGTGCCTGGCAGTGGCTGCTGTGGGCGGTGTGCTGGGCGATCACGGGGTGGTACGCCACGGCCAGCTGGCGCCGCGGCGGACAGACGCTGGGCATGCGTCCATGGCGGCTGAAAGTGCAATCGAGCGATGGCACGCCACTGCGGCGCAACCAGCTGTGGCTGCGCTTTGCGGTAGGTACGCTGTCACTGCTGCTGGGCGGGCTGGGATTCTGGTGGGCGTGGGTCGACCGTCAACGCCTGACCTGGCACGACCGCGCCAGCGGCACCCGTCTGGTGCGCATGCCGAAACGGTGATGCACGACCTGTAGAGCCGAGCCCATGCTCGGCTGGCAGGCGGTGCGCAAAAAGCAGCCGAGCATGGGCTCGGCTCTACAGAATCCAGCACGCTGGGCCGGGATGCTGGTGGTCCTGGCACGGATGCCGAAGCGGTGGATTGCCCCGGTAGCGCCGGGCATGGCCCCGCGCCACCAGAATCAGCCCGACTTGCGCCGGAACAACAGTCCGGACACCGCCAGCATCACGATCGGCGGCAACGCATAGGCAATGCGGTAGTCGAACTTCAACGCGCCGGCCATGCGCCCGAAGAACAGCTGCAGCAGCCAGAAGCCCAGCGCGAACAGGATGCCCAGGAACAGGCGCTTGCCCATGCCGCCGCTGCGCAGCGAACCAAACGCGAACGGCACCGCCGCCAGGCACAGTGCCAGCACGTTCACCGGGTAGAACCAGCGGCTCCAGTAGACATCCTCGAAATCGCGCGCATCCAGCCCGTTGCGCTGGCGGTAGGCAATGCTGGTGCTCAGCTCGGCAACGCTCAGGTTGCGCGGCTTGGCGATGCCGGTAGCCAGTGCCGCCGCATCGAGATTCGAGTTCCACGGCTCGCGCGCCACTTCCTGGCGGGTCGCCGAACGCTCGCCGAAGGTGTCGCGACGCACCCCGGTCAGCACCCAGCCGTCCTTGTCGTGCTCGGCGGTGGCGGCATGGGTCAACGAGGCGATCCCTCCGTTCCCGGCAATGCGGTAGAGACGCACGTCGCGCAGGATCAGGCGGGTGCCCTTGTCACCGACCAGCTGCTCCTCGCCGCTCTGCGCGTTGAGGAAGGTATCGCCTTCGCGTGCCCACAGGCCGGAGTAGCGGCTGGTCGCGATATCCCGGCCCCACTTGGCGCTGGACTTCAGCGCATCGGCGCGGTCCTGGCCCCAGGGGCCCAGCGTCTCGGCGCTGAGCACCATCACCGCGGTCAGCAGTGACAGCGCGATCGCCACCGAAACGCTCAGGCGCTTGCGCGACAGGCCCAGTGCACGCAGCGCGGTCAGTTCAGAGGTCGCTGCCAGCTGGCCCAGGCCCATCAGTGCGCCGATCACCGCGGCCGTGGGGAACATCGTGTAGGCGCGGCGCGGCACCGTGTACAGCACCCAGGCGGCGGCATGGCCCAGCGTATAGCCGTTCTTGCCGATGTCCTTGAACTCGCCGGAGAAGGCCATCACCACGTCCAGGCCGACCAGCACCGCCCAGGTCAGCAGCACCGTGGTGAACACCGACCGGCCCAGGTACAGGTCGAAACGCATCGGGCGCAGCCTCATGCGCGGGCTCCCTTCGGGTGGCCCAGGCGGCCATCACGTGCATACATCCAGATCGCCAGCGCCAGCAGCGGCACCGTCAACCACCACAGGCCCAGCGCGGCCGGAATCTTGCCGTTGGCAATCCAGCCACTGCCGATGAACATCAGGTTGGTACCCACCATGTAGGCCATCAGGGCCAGCATCATGCGGCCATAGCGCTGCTGCCGCGGCGAACTGCGGCCCAGCGGCACGGTCAGCAGGGCGAACGCCAGCGCGATCAGCGGCGGTGCGATGCGACGGTGCAGCTGCGCCTGCGCCTGCGGGCGCGCATCGCCGATCAGCTTCAGGGTCGGCATCAGTTCCGGGTCGTCCTCGGTGCGGGTCTGTGCGCCGTCGGGCAGGGCCACGTCATTGCGGGCGAAGGTCGCCAGCCGGTAGTCGAGCCCACCGGCCACGGGCCCTTCCACCTGGTGGCCATCATCCAGTTCCAGGAAGCGCTGGCGGGTGCCCTCGAAGTACATGCGGCCACTGTTGGCCGAAACCACTTCCAGGCGATCATCCTTCTGCCGCTGCAGGAACACCTTGCCCAGCTGGGTGCCGTCGGGCGAGATCGAGGACAGGTAGACCACGCCGCCGTTGGGCAGCGGCGTGAACCGGCCCGGCTCCAGGCCGGCCATCAGCACGCTGCGGTTGGCCTCGATGACCATCTGCTCTGCCACCCGGCCGGCCCACGGGCCCAGCCACAGCGAGCAGGCGCCGACCAGCAGCACCACCGGCACCACCAGCATCAGCAGCGGCCGCAGCAGCCGCTTTGGGCCTACCCCGATCGCGGTGATGACCGCCATCTCCGAGTCGCGGTACAGGCGGGCGATGGCCAGCAGCAGGCCCAGCATCAGCGCCAGCGGCAGGATCAGCGGCAGGTAGGCGATGAACTGCAGGCCCAGCTGCGAGAACAGCAGCTTGGCCGGCAGGCGCCCGTCGGCGATGTTGCCGAGGATGTCCACCAGCACGCCGCCCACGCTGACCACCAGCAGGACGATCAGGGTAGCCAGGAAACTCTGGACGAAATCGCCCAGCAGGTATCGGTCGAGCTTCAGCATGGGGCGGTGGTTTAAACTCTGGGGTTCGTTCGCGGTGCCGCCCAGTCTACTGTCTGGGCGTAAACGGCCTGCGATTGTACGGACTCGCCAATGGAATCTGCTCAATGGCCCTCGAATTCACCCTGAACCACGTTGCTCCGGCCGCCGCCACCGTTGATTGCCTGGTGGTCGGCGCGTATGCCGACCATACCCTGACCCCGGCCGCGCAGGCGCTGGATGCCGCCAGCGGTGGCCGCCTGGCCGCCCTGGCCCAGCGTGGCGACCTGTCCGGCAAGACCGGCGCCACCACCCTGCTGCACGACCTGCCGGGCGTGAGCGCGCCGCGCGTGCTGGTGGTCGGCCTCGGCGACGCCGCCCGCTTCGGCGTGCCGCAGTACCTGAAGGCCGTGGGCGACGCCGTGCGTGCTTTGAAGGCCGGCGCTGCCCGCAGCGCACTGTTCACCCT
This sequence comes from Stenotrophomonas sp. YJH_SMC_20, assembly GCF_059367845.1. Lineage (NCBI taxonomy): Bacteria > Pseudomonadati > Pseudomonadota > Gammaproteobacteria > Lysobacterales > Lysobacteraceae > Stenotrophomonas > Stenotrophomonas sp. YJH_SMC_20. The sequence goes on from NZ_JCAFRG010000005.1 coordinate 232,242, forward strand.
GTCCGAAGTGGCGGTGAAGGACCGCGACGCGGCCTGGGCGATCCGCCAGGCGGTGATCGCCGCCGATCACGCCGCCTACCGCTACACCGCCACCCTGGGCAAGAAGAAGGCCGACGACGCCGGCCTGGCCCAGCTGGCCATCGCCGGTGACGACGCGCAGGCCCTGGCCCAGGGCCAGGCCATCGCCGCCGGTGTCGAGTTCGCCCGCGAGCTGGGCAACCTGCCGCCGAACTACTGCACCCCGGCCTACCTGGCCGAGGTGGGCGTGAAGTTCGCCGGCGAGCATGACGGTGCCGAAGCCGAGATCCTCGACGAGCACCAGATGGAAGCGCTGGGCATGGGCTCGCTGCTGGCCGTGGCCCGTGGCTCGGCCAACCGCCCGCGCCTGGTCGTGCTGAAGTGGAACAATGGCGGCGACGCCAAGCCCTACGTGCTGGTCGGCAAGGGCATCACCTTCGATACCGGTGGCGTCAACCTGAAGACCCAGGGCGGCATCGAGGAAATGAAGTACGACATGTGCGGTGGCGCCAACGTCATCGGCACCTTCGTCGCTGCGGTCAAGGCCAAGCTGCCGCTGAACCTGGTGGTGGTGGTGCCGGCCGTTGAAAACGCCATCGATGGCAACGCCTACCGCCCGTCCGACGTGATCACCTCGATGTCGGGCAAAACCATTGAAGTGGGCAACACCGACGCCGAAGGCCGCCTGATCCTGTGCGATGCGCTGACCTACGCGCAGCGCTTCGAACCGGCGGCGCTGGTCGATGTCGCCACCCTGACCGGTGCCTGCATGGTCGCCCTGGGCCACCAGACCGCCGGCCTGATGAGCAAGCACGACGACCTGGCCAACGAGTTGCTGGCCGCCGGCGAGCAGGTGTTCGACCGCGCCTGGCGCCTGCCGCTGTGGGACGAATACCAGCCGATGCTGGATTCGACCTTCGCCGACGTCTACAACATCGGCGGCCGCTGGGCCGGTGCGATCACCGCCGGCTGCTTCCTGTCGCGCTTCGCCGAAGGCCAGCGCTGGGCCCACCTGGACATCGCCGGCGTGGCCAGCGATGAAGGCAAGCGCGGCATGGCCACCGGCCGCCCGGTCGGCCTGCTGAGCCAGTGGCTGCTGGACCAGGCCGCCCGCGCCTGATGCCGTACCCGACCCTGGCCGGCAGACGCCGGCCCGGGCCTCGCCCGGCACCGCCGGAACCCTGCCTGACCCGGACCCTGCCATGCCCCGCGCCGACTTCTACCTGATCGCCAAGCCCCGTTTCCTGACCGAGCCCCTGCGCCTGGTCTGCGAGCTGGCGCGCAAGGCCAACGACGCCGGGCTGTTCACCCTGGTACTGGCCCGCGACCAGGCCCAGGCCGAGGAGCTGGACGAACTGCTGTGGGCGTTCGACAACGATGCCTACATCCCGCACCAGATTGCCGGCGAAGACATGGACGAGGAAGAAGCCCTGGTGCTGATCGCCGTGCCCGGCACCGAGGCACCGGTGCGTCCGCTGGTGATCAACCTGCGCGACGAGCCCTGGCTGGGCCAGTGCGAGCGCGTGCTGGAAGTGGTTCCGGCCGATCCGGAAGCGCGCGAACCGCTGCGCGAACGCTGGCGCCAGTACAAGGCCGCCGGTTACGACCTGAACAAGCACGACATGTAAGCGCGCCCCGGTCCCTTGATGGGCCGCCGCCGCGCCCTGATCCTTCAACGATTACCTCCTGGTTCCCCCGCATGACCCAACTCGCCTCCAGCTACGACCCGACGTCCTTCGAGACCGACCTCTACGAGGCCTGGGAGAAGGCCGGCCACTTCAAGCCGTCCGGCACGGGCGAGCCCTACACCATCCTGCTGCCGCCGCCGAACGTGACCGGCACGCTGCACATGGGCCATGCGTTCCAGCAGACCCTGATGGACGCGCTGGTGCGCTACCACCGCATGCGCGGCTACGACACGCTGTGGCAGGTCGGCACCGACCACGCCGGCATCGCCACCGAAATGGTGGTCAGCCGCAACCTGGCGCTGGAAGGCAAGGGCGAGACCCGTGATTCGCTCGGCCGCGAAGGCTTCATCGGCAAGGTCTGGGAGTGGAAGCAGCAGTCCGGCGACACCATCGAACGCCAGATGCGCCGCCTCGGCACCTCCGCCGACTGGTCGCGCAGCACCTTCACCATGGACCCGCAGCCGTCGGCGGCGGTCAACGAAGCCTTCGTGCGCTGGTACGAGCAGGGCCTGATCTACCGTGGCCAGCGCCTGGTGAACTGGGACCCGGTGCTGAAGACCGCCATTTCCGACCTGGAAGTGGAGAGCGCCGAGGAAGACGGCTTCCTGTGGTCGATCGCCTACACGCTGGATGAAGGCCTGAGCTACGAGCACGTCGAGCGCGATGCCGATGGCGTGGAAACCCTGCGCGAAATCCGCGACTACCTGGTCGTCGCCACCACCCGTCCGGAAACCCTGCTGGGCGATACCGCAGTGATGGTGCACCCGGAAGACGAACGCTACGCGCACCTGATCGGCAGAAACGTGGTGCTGCCTTTGACCGGCCGCCGCGTGCCGGTGATCGCCGATGATTACGTGGACCGCGCGTTCGGCACCGGCGTGGTCAAGGTCACCCCGGCGCATGATTTCAACGACTACGAAGTGGGCGTGCGCCACAGCCTGCCGATGATCAACCTGTTCACGCCGGTGGCAGCGCTGAACGAAAACGCGCCGGAGCGCTTCCAGGGCCTGGACCGCTATGAAGCGCGCAAGGCCGTGCTGGCCGAACTGGAAGACCTGGGTATCCTGATCGAGACAAAGGCGCACAAGCTGCAGGTGCCGCGCGGTGACCGTACCGGCCAGGTGATCGAGCCGTACCTGACCGACCAGTGGTTCGTGAAGATGGACGACCTGGCCAAGCGTGGCCTGGAACTGGTCGAGGACGGAAGTATCGCCTTCGTGCCGCCGAACTGGATCAACACCTACCGCCACTGGATGAACAACATCCAGGACTGGTGCATCAGCCGTCAGCTGTGGTGGGGCCACCGCATCCCGGCGTGGTTCGATGCCGCCACCGGCAGCTGCTATGTCGGTCGCAGCGAAGAGGAAGTGCGCGCCAAGAACAACCTCGGCAGCGACGTGGTGCTGAACCAGGAAAGCGACGTGCTGGAGACCTGGTTCTCCTCGCAGCTGTGGCCGTTCTCCACCCTGGGCTGGCCGAATGAGCAGGCCATGGCCGAGCGCGGCTTCGACCGCTACCTGCCATCGTCGGTGCTGATCACCGGCTTCGATATCATCTTCTTCTGGGTGGCGCGCATGATCATGGCCACCGACAACCTGGTTGGGAAGATCCCGTTCAAGGACGTCTACTTCACCGGCCTGATCCGCGACGGCCAGGGCCAGAAGATGTCCAAGAGCAAGGGCAACGTGCTCGACCCGCTGGACATCATCGATGGCATCACCATCGACGACCTGGTCGCCAAGCGTACCGGCGGCCTGATGCAGCCGAAGATGGTGGAGAAGATCGAAAAGGCCACCCGCAAGGAATTCCCGGACGGCATTGCTGCCCACGGTGCCGATGCGCTGCGCTTCACCATCGCCGCGCTGGCCACCCACGGCCGCGACATCAAGTTCGACATGAACCGCGCCGAGGGCTACAAGAACTTCTGCAACAAGCTGTGGAACGCCAGCCGCTTCGCCCTGATGAACACCGAAGGCGCTGCGTTCACCGGCGTGCCGAAGCCGCGTACCGATGCCGAGCGCTGGATCCTTGCGCGCCTGGCCGCCACCACCGCCGAAGCGCAGGGCCATTTCGCCGCCTACCGCTTCGACCTGCTGGCGCAGTGCCTGTATGAGTTCGCCTGGAACGCGTTCTGCGACTGGTTCCTGGAACTGAGCAAGCCGGCACTGAACGGTGCAGACGCCGCCGACGCCGAAAGCACCCGCCACACCCTGCTGTACGTGCTGGAAGCGCTGCTGCGCCTGCTGCACCCGCTCACGCCGTTCATCACCGAACAGCTGTGGCAGCAGCTGGCCCCGCGCCTGGGCCTGACCGAAACCACGCTGTCGCTGCGCCCGTACCCGACCGCCGCCGAGTTCGAAGGCGATTTCGCCCAGGCCGAGGCCGACGTGGAATGGCTGAAGGCGGTGATCAGTGCCGTGCGCCGCGTGCGCAGTGAGCTGAACGTCGCGCCGTCCAAGCTGGTGCCGCTGCGCCTGCAGGCCGGCCTGGCGCAGGACCGCGTGCGTATTGAACGCTTCAGCGCCTCGCTGTCGTTCCTGCTGAAGCTGGACAGCGTCCAATGGCTGGCCGAAGGCGAAAGCGCACCGCCGGCGGCCGCCGCGATCGTGGGCGAGCTGAAGCTGCTGGTGCCGCTGGAAGGCCTGGTCGATCTGGACGCCGAGCGCGCACGCCTGGACAAGGAGATCAAGCGCGTGGAAGGCGAGCAGGAAAAGAGCGAAACCAAGCTGGCCAGGTTCACCGACAAGGTTCCACCGGCGGTGGTCGAGCAGGAGCGCGTGCGATTGGCCGACTGGAACACTCAGCTGGCCGGCCTGCGCGAACAGCGCGCGAAGCTGTAACACCTCGCCCTGGTGGGTGCCAACCAAGGTTGGCACCCAGCAAACCCGGAACATTTTCCCGGCATGGCATCATCACCGGATGCCGCTTTCCATCTTCCTGCTGGTCCTCGCCGCTGCGGCACTGCATGCCAGCTGGAATGCGATCGTCAAACGCGGGCCGGACAAGTTCCTCGGCACCGTGCTGGTGACCGGCAGCGCTGCGCTGCTGTCGGCGGCGGCCCTGCCCTTCCTGCCGTTCCCGGCCGCGCAAAGCTGGCCCTGGCTGGCTGCATCCGTACTGCTGCAGGTGACCTACCACGGGCTGGTCGCACGCTGCTACCAGCGGGTCGACATGAGCCTGGCCTATCCGCTGATGCGTGGCAGCGCGCCGATCCTGGTTGCACTGGCGGGCTCCCTGCTGGGCGAGCAACTGCCCCCGGCGGCGTGGCTGGGCGTGGTGCTGGTGAGCACCGGCATCCTGTGCATGGCACTGGGTGCACGTGGCGGCCAGCTGCGCCTGCCGCTGCTGACTGCGGCGATGATCGCCACCTACACCCTGGTCGATGCGCACGGCGCGCGCGAGTCCGGCAGCGCGCTCAGCTACACGCTGTGGTTGTTCCTGCTGTCGGGCATTCCGCTGCCGCTGTGGGCGTTGTACACCCGCGGCGGCGCGGTATTGGACTATGCGCGGCAGCATTGGCCACTGGGCCTGGCCGGTGGCGTCGGCACCACCGCCTCCTACGCGATGGCGTTGTGGGCCATGACCCAGGCACCGGTGGCGATGGTCTCGGCGCTGCGCGAATCCTCGATCCTGTTCGCGTTGCTGATCTCGGTATTCGTGCTGCGCGAGCGGATTCCGCGTGCGCGCTGGCTGGCAGCGGCGTTGATTGTGGGTGGCGTGCTCGCACTGCGGATGGCGTGAGAGAAGCGTGCCAACCAAGGTTGGCGGCTAGCGGTAGTGCCGGCCGCTGGCCGGCACCCTTCTCCGTCACAACGGCGGCATCGCCTGCAGGTCGCCATCGACCAGCTCGATCGCCATCACCACCGCGTCCTCGCGGCCCTGTGCGGCCGGGTAGTAGCGCGGGCGGCGGCCGATCTCGTTGAAGCCTTCGCTGTGGTACAGCGCCAGCGCCGGCGTATTGGACGGACGCACTTCGAGGAACACACGCTGTGCCCCCCGGTCGCCAGCCAGCTGTACCAGCGCGCGCAGCAGTTGACGACCCAGCCCACGCGACTGCGCCAGCGGATCGATGCAGATGTTCAATACATGTGCCTCATCGGCCGCGATGCTGAGCACCCCATAGCCGATCAACTGGCCATCGCGCTCCATGGCCAGGCCGGGATAGCCCGCACGCAGGCAATCGACGAAGATGCCGCGGGTCCACGGAAACGGATACCCGCGTACCTCAATCGCCATCACCGCGTTGAGGTCACTCTCGCGCAGCGCGCGCAGGCTGACCGGACCAGGCTGGCTGACCGCACTCACGGTGCGCCCCGCTTGCGCAGGGCACGCAGCTGCGGCCACAGCGCGCGCTTGGCGGCGGGATCCTGGCGCAGCTGGTCCAACGGCCAGCTGTCCATCAGCGCCTGCGTGGCCGGATCATTGGGATTGCAGCCGGACGCGCGCAGCAAGGCGATCTGCAGGCGATCCGGCAGCCGCACCACCGGCTGCCGGGCATTGCCGCCGGGCAGCGGGCGGGCCGCCGCCGGCGCGGTATCCGGTGCGTTGACCGGGGTCTGGCGACGTGGTGGCGCCTGGCGTTCCTGCCGGGAAACCGGTGTTGGCGCAGCCAGAGGTTCGCGCGCGGGCGCGGTGGGTGCCCGCGCCTGCTCCACCGCTGGCGCGGCAGCCGCCTCGGCTTCGGCCACGCTCAGCTGCAGCGCGGCGTCCAGCTCGGCGGCCAGCTGGCCGTCGTGATAGACGGTGTAGCCCATGGCCTGCAGCCAGGCCTGCTGGGCCGGAGACCACAGCACGGGCAGGTCCTGGCTCACGCGGCCTCGGGCTTCTTGCGCAGGCGCTGCACGGCCCACATCACCGGGCCGGACAGGGCGTACAGGATGCCCACCGCGAACAGCACGCGCGGCAGGTCGATCACCGCGATGGCGATGGCCACTGGTACCAGGGCCAGCACCAGGAACGGCACGCGGTCGGAACGGGTACCCTTGGCGCCGCCGCCCTTGAAGCTCCAGAAGCGGATGCGGCTGACCATCAGCAGCGCCGCGATGATCGTCACCGCCAGCGCCACGTAGCGCAGCTGGTTGCCGTCCCAGCCCAGGTTGCCATCTGCGAACGCCCAGACGAAGGACATCATCAGGCCGGCCGCGGCCGGGCTGGCCAGGCCGACGAACCAGCGTTTGTCGACCACCGCCACCTGGGTATTGAAGCGGGCCAGGCGCAGTGCCGCGCAGGCCGCGTACAGGAACGCTACGGCCCAGCCAACGCGGCCGAGCAGCGGATCGTCGAACTTCAGCCACGACAGCGACCAGTGATACATCACCAGCGCCGGAGCCATGCCGAAGCTGACCAGGTCGGCCAGCGAGTCGTACTGCACGCCGAATTCGCTGCTGGTGCCGGTCAGGCGCGCCACGCGCCCATCCAGCCCATCCATCACCGCCGCCACGAACACGGCGATGCTGGCGTTGACGAAATCCCCATTGGCCGCGGCGATGATCGCGTAGAAGCCGGCGAACAGTCCGGCAGTGGTGAACAGGTTGGGCAGCAGGTAAATCGTGCGCGAACGCGGCGGCGGTGTGATCGGGTCCATGGAATCCAGTTTAATCGACTTGCCAGTGCTCGGCGCCAATGCTGCAATCGGCGTTCTACGCCCATTCCGCGGAGTTTGCCATGCGTGCCCTGTCCTGCCTTGGATGCCTGCTGCTGCTGGCCAGTGCCAGCGCCGTGGCTGGCCCGGTCTATAAATGGAAGGACGCCCATGGCGTGACCCAGTACTCGGAGACCCCGCCGGCCGGCAAAAAGTACGAGACCCGGGAGCAGGCGCGCAGCCCGCAGACTGCAGCCAGCACCCAGACTCCGGCTGCACCGGTGCCCGAGCAGTGCAGCACCGCCCGTGCCAACCTGGCCTTGCTGGATGGTGGCGGCCAGGTGATGCAGGACGCCGATGGTGATGGCAAGGCCGATACCCCGTTGAGCCCGGAGCAGCGCACCGCGCAGAAGGGGCTGGCGGAGGCCGCGATCAAGGCGTACTGCCCACCGGCAAGTTAAGGGGGTCGGCAGGGCTGCGCCCTGCACCTGCAGAGGCTGCATGCAACGGCAACGGCAACGTCAAAAGCGGGCATTCCGTGGAATGGCGGGGCGGTGTCGGATTGCGGGGACGCCGCAAGTACGTCCATGTAGGCTTGGCAGCCGCATCCATGCGGCTGACACCCCGCAATCCGACACCGCCCCACCCCCGACAGATTCCCGGTGGCCAATAGATCCACGCCATGCGTGGATGAAATCTGTCGGATCTCGAATTGAATCCGGGGTCAGATCCGTTTTCCTGCGGAAAACGGATCTGACCCCAGGAGCCATTCCGACAGCTCGCAGGAAACTGTCGAAGGCGGGGTGGGTCCGGTTGCGGGAGTGTCCGCGGCATGGATGCCGCGGCCAAGCCCCCATGGGTGAGGGCGCTTTGCTCGCGAAGCACTGCTTCGCAAGCGCCCGAACGCACAGCCGCCAGCGGCTGGGCCGGACCGCGGAGCGGGGTTTACGGCGTCTCCCGCAACCGGACCCACCCCGCCATCCCACGGGAAGCCCGCTGTTGCTGTTGCTGTTGCAGCTGACGTTGCTTGAGGCGGGTGCAGGGCGCAGCCCTGCCGATACCCCTCCCCCCGGCCGGGCTGGCAGAATAGGCGTCTCTGCCGTTATCCGAAGCCGACGATGCGCCTCTCCCAGTTCCACCTGCACACCACCAAGGAAACCCCCAGCGACGCCGAGCTCACCAGCCACCGGCTGATGCTGCGCGCGGGCATGATCCGCAAGCTGGCATCGGGCCTGTACACCTGGTCGCCGCTGGGCCTGCGCGTGCTGCGCAAGGTCGAGCGCATCGTGCGCGAGGAAATGGACCGCGCCGGTGCCGTGGAATTCCAGATCCCGACCATCCAGCCGAAGGAACTGTGGGAGCAGACCGGGCGCTGGCAGAAGTTCGGCCCGCAGCTGCTGAAGATCAAGGACCGCAAGGACCAGGTGTTCTGCTACAGCCCGACCGCCGAGGAAGCAGCCTGCGACTTCGCGCGCAGCGAGCTGTCCAGCTACAAGCAACTGCCGGTGAACTTCTACCAGGTACAGACCAAGTTCCGCGACGAGATCCGCCCGCGTTTCGGCGTGATGCGTTCGCGCGAGTTCCTGATGAAGGACGCCTATTCGTTCCACCTGCACGACGAGTGCCTGGTGCGCGAATACGAGAACATGAAGTCGGCCTACAGCCGCATCTTCACCCGCCTCGGCCTGGACTTCCGCATGGTGCAGGCCGACTCCGGCGCAATCGGCGGCGATGCGTCGCAGGAATTCCACGTGATCGCCGATTCCGGTGAAGACGCGCTGGTGTTCTCCACCGGCTCGGACTACGCGGCCAACATGGAAGCGGCGATTGCCGCCGATCCGGCGCCGCGTGCGGCCGCCAGCGAAGCCATGCGCAAGGTCGACACCCCCACCCAGAAGACCTGCGAGGAGGTCGCGGCCCTGCTCGGCATCGACCTGCAGCGCACGGTGAAGTCGGTGGCGCTGATCGCGGGTGAAGGAAAGGCACAGCAGTTCGTGCTGGTACTGGTGCGCGGTGACCATGAAGTCAACGAGATCAAGCTGGCCAAGGTTGCCGGCCTGGACGAACAGCGCTTCGCCAGCGAGGCGGAGATCGCCGAGCATCTGGGCAGCGTGCCGGGCTTCCTCGGCCCGGTTGCCCCGGCCAAGCCCATCCGCGTGGTCGCCGATCGCGAAGTGGCGGCGATGTCGGACTTCGTCGTCGGCGCCAACGAAACCGGCTTCCACCTGGCCGGCGTCAACTGGGGCCGCGACCTGCCGGAACCGGAAGTGGCGGACATCCGCAACGTGCGTGCCGGTGACCGCGCACTGGACGGTGGCGAACTGAAGATCGCCCGTGGCATCGAAGTCGGCCACGTGTTCCAGCTCGGTCGCAAGTACGCCGAAGCGCTGGATGCCACCGTGCTGGATGAAAACGGCAAGGCGGCGGTGATGGCGATGGGCTGCTATGGCATCGGTATCTCGCGCGTGGTAGCTGCCGCGATCGAACAAAACCATGACGATGCCGGCATCATCTGGCCGGACGCGATGGCGCCGTGGCAGGTGGTGGTGTGCGTGATCAACCCGAAGGGCGATGCTGCCGTGGCCGACGCTGCGGCCAACCTGCTGCAGGAACTGCGCGATGCCGGCCTGGACGCGGCGCTTGACGATCGCGGCCTGCGCCCGGGCGCGATGTTCGCCGACATGGAACTGATCGGCATCCCGCACCGCGTGGTGGTCAGCGAACGCGGCCTGGCCGCCGGTACCTACGAATACCGCTCGCGCCGCGCCAGCGAAGCGGAAAGCCTGGACAAGGCCTCCCTGCTGCAGCGTCTGCAGGGCTGATCAGGAAAAAGACCGGGCCCTGCCCCGGTCTTTTTTTTCTGCCGCGGTCTTCCCCGATATTGCAGCGGACATAATCCGGTCAAAATCACCGCGACGGCGCCTGCATGCCGCCACGCCATGACCCGCCTGCATTTGTGCTGTGATTAATTCATCTCTATTCTGTCCGCCGACGCCATGGACTGGCTTGTCCCGTCCACACATTAGTTTCCGGAGTAACCGTAAATGAGCATTGACCTGACCGGCCTGTCAGCACGCGAGCTGGGCGCCCTGATCCGTACCGCCAAGAAGCAGCAGACCATCGTCGCCAAGCGCCGGCCGATCACCAAGGTCCGGGCCCAGCTGACCAAGCTGGCCAAGACCGAGGGTTACACCATCGAAGAACTGTTCGGCAGCGCCCCGGCCACGCGTGCCCGCAAGGCCGCTCCGGCCGCCAAGGCCCCGTCGAAGACCGCCGGCCGCAAGCTGGGCAAGGTTGCCCCGAAGTACCGCAACCCGGCCAACCCCAAGGAAACCTGGACCGGCCGTGGCAAGCAGCCGCGCTGGATGGCTGAGCTGACTGCCAAGGGCAACAAGAAGCCGGAAGATTTCCTGATCAAGAAGGCCTGAGGCCGGATCGGGATGCAATGAAAAACGCCGGCGAAAGCCGGCGTTTTTTTGTTTGTAGAGCCGAGCCCACGCTCGGCTATCCATATCCGAAGCCGAGCATGGGCTCGGCTCTACAGAGTCTTGCGGGCGGGCATCAGCAGATTGCCGAACAGCAGGCCGGCCACCAGTGCCATCACCACGTTGAGCACGGTAAGGAACACGCTCTGGCCGGCGCCCACGTCCTGCTGCTGGACCAGGGTCAGCACGCCGCGCAGGCTGGTGCTGCCGGGCACCATCATGATGATGCCGGGCAGGCGGATGATCGCGCCCGGACGCCCGACCAGACGACCGAACAGATTGCCACCGGCCGTCAGCAGCATCGCCGACAGGAAGATGCCGGCCGGCGCGCCCCAGGCGTGGCCGCCAAACTTGGAGATCGCATAACCGGCCACCGAGGCGGCAATCACCCACGGATAGTCGCGACGATTGGCCTTGAACAGCATCGCGAACGCGAATGCCGCGGTCAGCAGCGAGCCCCACTCCACCCACGGCCCCTGCGGCCGAGCCGCGCGGATCACCGGGTCGAGGCCGAGCACGTCGGCCAGGGTCACCGCGATCATCGCGCCGACGCTGAGCTTCATGATGGTGGTCAGCGCGCCGGCAAAGCGCGCGGTGCCCGATACCCAGTGCTGGCTGGCCAGTTCGTTGACCGCATTGGTCAGCGACATGCCGGGCAGCAGCACTACCAGCGAGGCGATGATCACCGTGTTGAGGTTGAGCGCACCAATAAAGGACGCAACCAGGGTGGCGACCAGGCCGGCCAACAGCGCGGCCAGTGCCTCGGCGGCTTCGCGGGTGGCCGGGCGACGGTCGGTGACCATGCCGAGCAGGCCGATCATCAGGCCGATGACACCGGCGGTCGCAATGTCCAGCCACGGCAGCTTCCACATGCCGGCCACGCCGGCCGCGCCAAGGGTGAACGAGAGGATCGTGCGCAGCTTGCCGCGCCGGCCCGGATCCTTGTCCAGCTGGCGCAGCGCGGTGTGGCCCTGGGCGATGCTCATCCGGCCGTTGGCCACTTCTTCGGCAATATGGTCGGCGACGCTGAGCTTGTGCAGGTCGTTCTCGCCGGGCGCCAGGCGGATCACCCGGGTGATGTCACTGGAGCCGATCGCCTGCGCCGGATCGCTGAAGCTGAGGATGATGCCGGTGGGGTTCGACCACGGTTCACAATCCAGGTCGAGCTGGCGAGCCAGTGCCACCACCGCCGTTTCCAGGCGCTGGGCCGTGGTGCCATAGCTGTGCAGGCGTCCGGCGATCTCGGAAACGAAGGCCACCCGCTGCGCGTAGGTGGCCTGGGGCGTGGGGATCGTGTGAGCATCTGCGGACATGCGCCGTAGTATTACCTAGGCGGGGCCTGACCGGAGAAATTCATCCGAGTTCGACGCGATGGCCAATACAGAACGGTTATGCTGCGACCGGAATGGCCCAAGTGACCCCGAACCACGCCCCCCAGCTCGAACAGGACGCCCATGATCCGGGCGTGATCCGCCTGTCCGGCACCTGGACCTTGAAGACCGCGCTGGCCGCGGCCGAGGTCCTGCGTGGCGTTCCTGACACGCTGACCGGCATCGATGCCACCGCCATCGAGAAGATGGATTCGGCCGGCGTGCTGCAGGTGCTGCGCGTGGCCCATCGCGCCGACCTCGGCGAAGACGCACTGAAGTTCCGCGCGGATCACCAGGCGCTGGTGTGCACCATCGAGGAAGTCGCCGACGACCGGCCCAAGCCCAAGCGCGACTTCGGCGTGCTGGCGGCACTGGAGCGGCTGGGTGTCAGCGTCCATGCCACCGGCCACAACATCAAGGCGCTGTGCAGTTTCCTCGGCGAGAACCTGGTCAAGGCGGCCCGCCTGGTCAAGGAACCGCGCCGCTTCCGCCTTACCGCCACCGTGCACCAGATGGAGCAGGTCGGGCTGGATGCGGTGCCGCTGGTGGCACTGCTGTCCTACCTGGTCGGTGCGGTGATCGCCTTCCTCGGCTCGACCATCCTGCGCGACTTCGGCGCCGAGATCTACGTGGTCGAACTGGTCAACATCGCCTTCCTGCGCGAGTTCGCGGTGCTGCTGACCGCGATCGTGCTGGCCGGCCGTACCGCCAGCGCCTTCACCGCACAGATCGGCGCGATGAAGGCGCGCGAGGAAATCGATGCGATGCGCACGCTGGGCCTGGACCCGGTCGACCTGCTGGTGCTGCCTCGCTTGCTGGCGTTGCTGGTCACCCTGCCCCTGCTGACCTTCATCGCGATGATCGCCGGCCTGGCCGGCGGCGTCACCGTCGGTGCGTTCGACCTCGACATCCCGCCGCAGATGTACATCGCGCGCATGCACGAGACCATGGAGGTGCGGCACATGCTGGTCGGCCTGTCGAAGGCGCCGGTATTCGCGCTGGTGATCGGCCTGATCGGCTGCCTGGAAGGCCTGAAGGTCGAAGGCACGGCACAGTCGGTAGGCGAACGCACTACTTCCAGCGTGGTGCAGACGATCTCGCTGGTGATCATCATCGACGCTTTCGCGGCGTTGTGGTTCATGCACATGGGCTGGTGACATGAGCACGCATCCGACGCCCGAAGACATTCCCATGCAGGACGACGACGGCCACGAGCTGGCCATCCGCGTGCGCGGCCTGGTCAACCGTTTCGGCAGCCAGACCGTGCACGAAGACCTGGACCTGGACGTGCGTCGCGGCGAGATCCTGGGCGTGGTCGGTGGCTCCGGCACCGGCAAGTCGGTGCTGATGCGCTCCATCCTGGGCCTGCGCACGCCCGACGAAGGCCAGATCGAAGTGCTGGGCCGCGACGCGCGTGCCGACGACGCCGAGAGCCGCCTGCACATCGAACGCAACACCGGCGTGCTGTTCCAGGACGGCGCACTGTTTTCGTCACTGACCGTGGGCGAGAACGTGCAGGTACCGCTGAAGGAACACCACCGCGAACTGCCCGAGCGCTGGCATTACGAGCTGGCACTGCTGAAGGTGAAGCTGGCCGGCCTGCCCGCCGACGCGATCAACAAGCTGCCCTCGCAGCTGTCCGGCGGCATGCGCAAGCGCGCCGGCCTGGCCCGGGCGCTGGCGCTGGACCCGCCGCTGCTGTTCCTGGACGAACCCACCGCCGGCCTCGACCCGATCGGCGCGGCCGCGTTCGACCGACTGATCAAGACCCTGCAGGAAGCGCTGGGGCTGACCGTGTTCCTGATCACCCACGACCTGGACACCCTGTACGCCATCTGCGACCGCGTGGCCGTGCTGGCCGACCGCAGGGTCGTTGCCAACGCCCCCCTCCCGGAAATCGAGAAACTGGATCATCCGTGGATCCAGGAATACTTCCACGGACCCCGCGCGCGCGCCGCGCGTGGCGAACAGATCGAGAGTGCCTGAGCCATGGAAACCAAAGCCAACTACGTGCTGATCGGCGCGTTCACCCTGATCACCGGCCTGGCCCTGCTGGCGTTCGGCCTGTGGGCGGCCAAGTACTCTTCCGACCGCACCTGGCAGGAATACCGCGTGGTGTTCCGCGAGGCGGTGACCGGCCTGTCGGTGGGCAGCCCGGTGCAGTACAACGGCATCGCGGTCGGGTCGATCGTCGAACTGAACCTGGTGCCGGACGACCCGCGCCAGGTGGTCGCACGCATCCGCCTGAACTCGACCACGCCGGTCAAGACCGATACCCGCGCCAAGCTGGCGATCACCAGCCTCACCGGCCCGTCGATCATCCAGCTCAGCGGCGGTACGCCGCAGTCGCCGGCGCTGACCACGGTCAACAAGGATCCGGCACCGATCATACCGACCACGCCGTCGGCGCTGCAGAACATCACCGATGTTGCCAACCGCATCGTCGAGCGCATGGACCAGATCCTCAGCGACCGCAATGTAGCCTCGATCAACGCCACGCTGGCCAACCTGGAGACCATCAGCGGTGGCCTGGCCGACCGCGACCAAGGTACCCAGGCGCTGCTGCTCAGCGCGCGCGATGCCGCCCGCAGCCTGGACACCACGCTGAAGACCACCAACGGCACCATCGAGCGCCTGGACAGGAACCTGGTGCAGCAGCTGCCGGGCATCATCGACAAGCTCGATGCCACCCTGGCCAAGCTCGACTCGGCCGCCGGCAACGCCGATTCGATCCTTGGCGAGAACCGCGCCGCGATCAACAGCTTCGCCAATGATGGCCTCGGTCAGCTCGGCCCGACGCTGACCGAACTGCGCGGCCTGATCCGCGACCTGCGCCGGGTCAGCGACCGCCTCGAGAACAACCCCGCGCGCTACCTGCTGGGCCGCGACGCACCGAAGGAGTTCGAACCCAAATGAGCCCGCCCCCCCTTCCGCGCCTGCTGCTGGCCGCTTCGATGGTCGCCCTGCTGGGCGGCTGCTCCATCCTTGGCAGCAGCGAGAAAACCGCAGTGACGCTGTACTCGCCCTCGGTGCAGGTGAAGGCCGACCCGGCGTGGCCACAGGCCAGCTGGCAGCTGGTACTGGCCAAGCCGAGCGCCGCGCGCCTGGTCGACAGCCCGCGCATCAATGTGCGGCCGACGCCTTCGCAGATGGAAATCTACAAGGGCGCCAGCTGGGCACAGCCGGCCACCGACATGATCGAGGACACCCTGCTGCGCGGCTTCGAGGATTCCGGGCGCATCCGCGGCGTGGCGCGCAGCACCGCCGGCATCCGTGCCGACTACAAGCTGTCCACCGACGTGCGCCGCTTCGAATCGGATTACCAGGGCCAGACCACGCCGACCGTGGTGATCGAGGTCAACGCCAAGCTGATCCACGTCGCCGACCAGCGCGTGGTGGCCGACCGTACGTTCCGCCAGGCGCAGCCGGTCGGCAGCACCGACGTACCGGCGGTGACCGCGGCGTTCGAACGTGGCCTGCAGCAGCTGGCGCAGGATGTGGTGGGGTGGACACTGGTGAGCGGGCAGGCCGACCAGCCTAACGTCGCGCGCTGATCGATCAGCGCGGCGCAATCCAGCGGAACGTCAGGTTGATCCGCTCACCCTGCACCCGCGCCATCTTCGGAAGCGCGTGCTGGTAGAACCTCTGCGTCTGCCCCGCCATTACCAGCAGATCGCCATGGCCGAGCAGGTACTCGGCCTTGCGCGCCGGATCATCGCGCCGGCGCAGCAGGAATCGACGCGATGCGCCCAGACTCAGCGACGCAATCACCGGGGCCGGACCCAACTCCGGCTCGTCATCGCTGTGCCATCCCATGTAGTCGCCGCCGCCGCGATAGCGGTTCAGCAGCACGCTGTTGAAGCGGCCGAAGCCATCGTCCTGCAGGCGCTCGCGCATGCCCTGCAGGGACGGCGGCCACGGGTGCGGCACGAATTCTGCCCCCGAGTAGCGATAGCGCGCCTGCGGATCACCTATCCAGCAGCTCAACCGTGGCGAATCCACCCAGCTGCCGAACATGCGGATGCGATGCACCTCCCACGGCACGCCGGCTTGCAGATCGCGCTGCAAGGCATCGGCCTCGGCGGGAGACAGCCAGGCCGGGAGGTGGCGGACGTCGGCATCGGGAAGGTCGTGGGGGAACAGCATGGGCGCCCCAAGGGAAAGGGCGGGGCGACCGAAGGCCGCCCCGGAACGTCAGCGGCGCGCGAACGCCACGCCCGTTTTTTCCTTCAGTTCGTCATTGCTGACACCCGGCGCCGCTTCCACCAGCACCAGACCAGCATCGGTGACGTCGAACACCGCCAGGTCGGTGATGATCCGGTCGACCACGCCAACACCCGTCAGCGGGAGCGTGCATTCGGCCAGGATCTTGTGCTCACCGTTCTTGGCGGTGTGCTCCATCAACACCACCACGCGCTGCACGCCGGCCACCAGGTCCATCGCGCCGCCCATGCCCTTGACCATCTTGCCGGGCACCATCCAGTTGGCCAAGTCGCCCTTGTCGGTGACCTGCATGGCGCCGAGGATGGCGAGATTGACGTGACCGCCACGGATCATCGCAAAGCTGTCGTGGCTGCCGAAGTAGCTGGCACCGGCACGCGCGGTGACGGTCTGCTTGCCGGCATTGATCAGGTCGGCATCGACCTCGGCTTCGGTCGGGAACGGCCCGATGCCCAGCAGGCCGTTCTCCGACTGCAGCCACACGTCCACGCCTTCGGGGATGTGGTTGGCGACCAGGGTCGGCAGGCCGATGCCAAGGTTCACGTAGGCACCATCGGTCAGTTCGCGGGCGGCACGCGCCGCCATCTCATCGCGGGTCCACGCCATGTCAGTTGCCCTCCGCGCGGATGGTGCGCTGTTCGATACGCTTCTCAGGATGCGGGTTGTGCACGATGCGGTGCACGTAGATGCCCGGCAGGTGCACCTGGTCCGGATCGATGGCACCCACCGGCACCACCTCTTCCACTTCCACGATGCAGACCTTGCCGGCCATCGCACAGGCCGGGTTGAAGTTGCGCGCGGTCTTGCGGAACACCAGGTTGCCCGCTTCGTCGGCCTTCCACGCCTTGACCAGCGCCACGTCGGCGCGCAGCGCGGTTTCCATCACGTAGTGCTTGCCGTCGAACTCGCGGGTTTCCTTTCCTTCAGCCACCACCGTGCCATAGCCGGTGGCAGTGAAGAACGCCGGAATGCCTGCACCACCGGCACGCAGGCGCTCGGCCAGGGTGCCCTGCGGGTTGAATTCCAGCTCGAGCTCGCCGGCCAGGAACTGGCGCTCGAATTCCTTGTTCTCGCCCACGTAGGACGAAATCATCTTCTTGATCTGCCGGGTTTCCAGCAGCTGGCCCAGACCGAAACCATCGACCCCGGCATTGTTGGAGATCACGGTCAGGCCCTTGACGCCACTGTCGCGCAGCGCGGCGATCAATGCCTCGGGAATGCCACACAGGCCGAAGCCGCCCACGGCCAGCGTCTGGCCATCGGCGACCACCCCTTGCAGGGCCTCCGCCGCACTGGCGAAGCGCTTGCTGCGCTTGCCGGTGGAAGTCGATTGCTGCATTGCTGTACTACCCTGCACGTTGAGGATGACCGCATTCTAGCTGGAGGGCGGCGAAGGGCCTGGATGCGCCGCAGCATTGCACGGGCATCGCACAGGGTTCCGTAGAATGCCGGGTTCCCCTGCCAATGGCCGGCCCCGTGCCCGCCCCACCCTCGTTGATGGCCCATACCTACACCGAAGAAGACCTGCTCCGCTGGATGGAAGGCCGGACGCTGGAAATGAGCGACCATGGCCTGTCGGAAGTCCATAGCATGCGTCTGTTCGGTGACATTCTGGTCGCTGAGGTAAAGATCCCGGCCAAGTACTCCTACCGGGTGGAGATCGACCTGGCCGCCAGTCTTCGCCATCCGCGCAGCCTGCTGCGCAACCGGTGTTCCTGCCCGCTCAGCCACGACTGCATGCACGTGGCGGCTGTGCTGGCGCAGATGCTGCAGCAGATCGACCATACGCCCCCCAAGCCCGACGACAGCAGCACGCTGCCAACGCTGCTGATCCGTTCGATGACCCCCGTCCTGCGCCTGCACACGGTCGAGTTCCGTCCGCCGTGGCTCGGCCCACGCGACCCTTCGCAATGGGCCGATATCGCCACCGTGGCCTTCGAATACGACGAGCACGTGCGGTTCCTGGATGATCCGAGCCTGTTCGCCCACGATCCGGAGGGCCAGCTTGCGCTGCTGCCCCGCGACCTGGCCGAGGAATCACGGCGCGAGGCCGAGCTGCGCACGGTGGGACTGCATCGCGACACGGCGCCGCGGGCGCCATTGGAGGGCGCAGGACCTCAGTTCCAGCTGCGCACCCATGACTGGACACGGTTCCTGCTGGACGACGTACCGCGCCTGGAAGCCTTGGGCTGGAAGGTAGAGACCGACGACGATTTCCGCCATCGCATCACCCGGGTGGATGAGATCGACCTGGACATCCAGGCGGACCCGGCGGATGCGGGCTGGTTCAACCTGGGCCTGGACATCCAGGTGGAAGGCCGCAACGTGTCGATGGTTCCGCTGCTGCAGCAGGTGCTGCAGTCCGATCCCCGCTGGATGCGTGGCCAGCTGGACGCCATCGGCGATGATGAGAACATCCTGTTGACGGCGGGCGACAACACGCGCCTGGCATTGCGGGCCGCACGACTGAAACCGATCATGGCCCTGTTGACGGACCTGTTCGCCCAGCGTGGCGCGCCGCTGCGCCTGTCTGTGCTTGACCGTGGCCGCCTGCAGGCGCTGCAGGACACGGCGCGCCTGCAGTTCCGCGGGCGCAAGGACACCCAGGCACTGGTGCAGCGGCTGATGCAGGCACCCGCATTGGGCGAAGTGCCGCCGCCGGCAGGGCTGGTGGCAACGCTGCGTCCCTATCAGCGCGAAGGCCTGTCGTGGCTGCAGTACCTGCGCCAGCAGGGCCTGGGGGGCGTGCTGGCCGATGACATGGGCCTGGGCAAAACCGTGCAGACGCTGGCGCATGTGCTGGTCGAGAAGGAAGCCGGTCGCCTGGACCGTCCGACGCTGCTGGTGGTGCCCACTTCGCTGCTGCACAACTGGCAGAGCGAAGCGGCACGCTTCACCCCGGGCCTGCGCGTGCTGACCCTGCACGGGCCGGCACGTGAAACGCTGTTCGAGGCGATTCCCGGGCACGACCTTGTACTGACCACCTACCCTCTGCTGTGGCGCGACGAGCAGGCGCTGCAGGCACATACCTACCATCTGTTGATTCTGGATGAAGCCCAGCAGGTGAAGAATCCGAAGTCACGCGCGGCCATCACCCTGCGCACGCTGCAGGCGCGCCACCGGCTGTGCCTGACCGGCACGCCGCTGGAAAACCACCTGGGCGAACTGTGGACGCAGTTCGACTTCCTGCTGCCCGGCCTGCTAGGCAGCGAGAAACAGTTCAACCAGCATTGGCGCCATCCGATCGAACGTGGCAGCGACCACCGCCGCGCCACCTTGCTGGCGCAACGGCTGCGTCCGTTCATACTGCGCCGGCGCAAGGACCAGGTGGCGTCAGAGCTTCCGCCCAAGACCGTCATTACCCGCGCGGTGGAAATGGAGAGCGGCCAGCGTGATCTCTATGAAACCGTGCGCGCAGCGATGGAAAAGCAGGTGCGCGAAGCCATCAGCGGCAGCGGGCTGGCGCGCAGCCACATCGTGGTACTGGATGCGTTGCTGAAGCTGCGCCAGGTCTGCTGCGATCCGCGCCTGCTGCCTGGTGATGCCCCGGCGCGCAATGCGGGCTCAGCCAAGCTGGACCTGCTGCGCGAGATGCTGCCGTCGATGGTCGAGGAAGGCCGGCGCATCCTGCTGTTCTCGCAGTTCACCGGCATGCTCTCGCTGATCGCGCAGGCACTGGATCAGCTGGGCTTGGCCTATGTGACCCTGACCGGCAACACCCAGGACCGGGCCACGCCGGTGCAGCGCTTCATGCAGGGGGAGGTGCCGGTATTCCTGATCAGCCTGAAGGCAGGTGGCGTCGGGTTGAACCTGACCGCCGCCGATACCGTCATCCACTTCGACCCGTGGTGGAATCCGGCGGCCGAAAACCAGGCCAGCGATCGCGCCCATCGCATCGGCCAGCAGCAGCCGGTGTTCGTTTACCGGCTGATCGCCGCAGGCAGCATCGAAGAACGGATTGCCGAGCTGCAGGAGCGCAAGGCCACGCTGGCCGACGCCATTCTCGAAGGCGGCGGCGCTACGGGGCCACGCTTCAGCGAAGAAGACGTGCAGGCGCTGCTGGCGCCGTTGCCGGGCCTGCCCGGCAAGCGTTTGCGCAAAGCGGGCAAGCGGTCGACGCGGAGCTGACCTCCGGACGCCAGTCAGGTGGCGTTCCCCGATGGAAACGATTCCCATACATGACTGGGACTACAATTGGGGACTGAGCTCACAAAGGAACTGATCGATGCCCCTGCCCGCCTTCAAGGCCTACGATATCCGCGGCCGTGTGCCGGAAGAACTGAACGAAGACCTGGCCCGCCGCATCGGCGTCGCCTTGGCCGCGCAGCTCGCTCCAGGTCCAGTGGTCCTCGGCCACGATGTGCGCCTGACCAGCCCGGCGCTGCAGGATGCACTGGCCACCGGCCTGCGTGGTACCGGGCGCGAGGTGATCGACATCGGCCTGTGCGGCACGGAAGAAGTCTATTTCCAGACCGACCATCTGGGCGCGGCCGGCGGCGTGATGGTCACCGCCAGCCACAACCCGATGGATTACAACGGCATGAAGCTGGTCAAGGAGAATGCCCGGCCGATCAGCTCCGATACCGGCCTGTTCGCAATCTCTGACGCGGTTTCCGCCGATACGTCCGAGGCCCAGCCGCCGCGTGCCGGGCAGGTTGCCCAGCACGACAAGAGCGCCTACATCCAGCACCTGCTCAGCTATGTCGATGCCAGCAGGCTCAAGCCGCTGAAGCTGGTGGTGAATGCCGGTAACGGCGGCGCGGGCGCGATCGTCGACCTGCTGGCCCCGCACCTGCCGTTCGAGTTCATCCGCATCTGCCACGAACCGGACGGCAGCTTCCCCAACGGCATTCCCAACCCGCTGCTGCCGGAGAACCGCGCCGCCACCGCCGATGCGGTGCGTGAACACGGTGCCGATTTCGGCATTGCCTGGGACGGTGACTTCGACCGCTGCTTCTTCTTCGACCACACCGGCCGCTTCATCGAGGGCTACTACCTGGTCGGTCTGCTGGCCAAGGCGATCCTGGCACGCAATCCCGGCGGCAAGGTCGTGCATGACCCGCGCCTGGTCTGGAACACCGTGGATATGGTCGAACAGGCGGGCGGTGTGCCGGTGCAGTGCAAGAGCGGCCATGCCTTCATCAAGGAAAAGATGCGCGCCGAAGACGCCGTGTACGGTGGCGAGATGAGCGCCCACCACTATTTCCGCGAGTTCGCCTATGCCGACTCCGGCATGATCCCGTGGCTGCTGATCGCGCAGCTGATCTCCGAGAGCGGCCGCTCACTGGCCGAGTGGGTCGAAGACCGCATGGCGGCCTATCCGTGCAGTGGCGAGATCAACTTCAAGGTGGCCGATGCCAAGGCTGCCGTGGCCCGCGTGATGGAGCACTTCGCGGCGCAATCACCGGTACTGGATCACACCGACGGCATCAGTGCCGACTTCGGCGGCTGGCGCTTCAACCTGCGCAGCTCCAACACCGAACCGCTGCTGCGCCTGAATGTCGAAGCCCGTGGTGACGCCGCGCTGATGCAGGCGCGTACCGACGAAATTTCCCGCCTAATCCAGCAGTAATCAAGGACGACCATGAGCATCATCCAGCCCGTCATTCTGTCCGGTGGCTCCGGGACCCGCCTGTGGCCGCTGTCGCGCGAGGCGTACCCGAAGCAGTTCCTGCCGTTGGCGGGCGAACTGACGATGCTGCAGGCCACTTGGAAACGGGTGGCGCCGATCGCCGCGCATGGCCCGCTGGTGATCGCCAACGAGGAGCACCGCTTTGTCGCTGCCGAGCAGCTGCAGCAGGTCGGCGCCGAGCCGGCGGCCATCATCCTGGAACCGGTTGGCCGCAACACGGCGCCGGCAATCGCGGTCGCAGCCCTGGAAGCCACCCGCGACGGCGCCGATGCGCTGCTGCTGGTGCTGCCCTCGGACCATGTGATCACCGACGAAGCCGCCTTCCGCAGCGCCGTGCAGGCCGCCGCCAGTGCCGCCGAAACCGGCAAGCTGGTGACCTTCGGCATCGTGCCGACCGGTCCGGAAACCGGCTACGGCTATATCAAGGCCGCCGATGGGCAGGGTCTGCGTGCGGTCGAGCGCTTTGTCGAAAAGCCCGACCTCCAGACCGCCAGCGGTTACGTCAGCAGCGGCCAGTATTACTGGAACAGCGGCATGTTCCTGTTCAAGGCCTCGCGCTACCTGCAGGAACTGGAGCGCTTCCAGCCCGGCATGCTGGCCGGCAGCCGCCAGGCCTGGCAGCAGGCCCGCCGCGATTCGGATTTCACCCGCCTGGACAAGGACGCCTTCGCCGCCGTTCCCTCTGATTCCATCGACTATGCCGTGATGGAAAAAACCGCCGACGCCGTGGTGATTCCGTTGGACGCCGGCTGGAACGATGTCGGCTCGTGGACAGCCCTGCGCGATGTCTCGCAGCAGGACGGCGATGGCAACGCCCATCAGGGCGATGTGATCGCCATCGACTGCCGCAACACCTATGCCTATGCACGGCGCCTGGTGGCACTGGTCGGCCTGGATGACGTGATTGTCGTCGAGACCGACGACGCGGTGCTGGTCGGCAGGGCCGACCGCATGCAGGAGGTCAAGACCGTTGTCGGTCAGCTGAAGTCCGAAGGCCGCAGCGAGGCCACGTGGCATCGCAAGGTCTACCGCCCGTGGGGCGCGTACGATTCAATCGACAATGGTGCACGCTTCCAGGTCAAGCGCATCACGGTCAAGCCCGGCGGCACACTCAGCCTGCAGATGCATCATCACCGCGCCGAGCACTGGATCGTGGTCAGCGGCACCGCGGAAGTGACCCGCGGCGACGAAGTGATCCTGCTCAGCGAAAACCAGAGCACGTACATCCCACTGGGCGTGACCCATCGCCTGCGCAACCCGGGCAAGCTGCCGCTGGAACTGATCGAAGTGCAGTCCGGCAGCTACCTTGGCGAGGACGACATCGTGCGCTTCGAGGATACCTACGGGCGCAGCTGACCCGGCGCCCGCTGGAGGCGACCGACCGTTGGTCGGGGTGGGTGCCGACCGTCGGTCGGCACACCGCCTGCCGGGTCAGGCAATCTCCGCCATCACCCGCTTCAGGCCATCCTGCCAACTCGGCAGTACGATGCTGAAATCCTGCTGCAGCTTGCGGTTGTCCAGCACCGACCAGGCCGGGCGCTTGGCCGGGGTCGGATACTCGGAACTGGGAATCGCCTCGACCGCCGGCACCTTCGCCAACACGCCGGTAACCAGCGCTTCGGCGAAGATCGCTTCGGCGAACCCATGCCAGCTGGTCTGGCCGCTGGCGGTCAGGTGCCAGGTACCGGACAGTTGGCCCGGATGCCGCAGCGCCTGCGCAGTAACATCAGCGATCAACGCGGCCGGCGTCGGTGTACCGACCTGGTCGGCCACCACACGCAGCTGGTCGCGCTCGGCGCCGACGCGCAACATGGTGCGCAGGAAATTTGCCCCATGCGAGGCATACACCCAGGCCGTGCGGAAGATCAGGTGGCGACCGCCGGCCGCGCGTACTGCATCCTCACCATCGCGCTTGCTGGTGCCATACACACCCAGCGGCGCGGTCGGCTCGTCCTCGCGGTACGGCGCGGTGCCCTGACCATCGAACACATAGTCGGTGGAGTAATGCACGAACGGCACGCCATGGGCGGCACACCAGCGCGCGATCACGCCCGGCGCCTGTGCGTTGGCCGCGAACGCGGCCTCCACGTCCTGCTCGGCACGGTCGACCGCCGTGTAGGCGGCGGCATTGACCACCACCGACGGCTGCAGGCGGTCCAGCAGGGCCGGCAGGCTGTCGGGCTGGCCGAAATCGGCCACCTCGCACGCGCTGCCGTCGGGCAGCTGGCCACTGCGCGTGGTCGCCAGCACCGGCCCCAGCGGGGCCAATGCGCGCAGCAGTTCCTGCCCGACCTGCCCGTTACCGCCAAACACCAGCACGGTCATGCGCTGTAGACCGGCAGGCGGTCCTCGGCGATCTCCTTCAGGAAAGGTGCGCTCTCATCCTTGGCCGACAGGGTCGGTGCGCTCACCGGCCAGTCCACCGCGATGTCGGCATCGTTCCAGCGCACGCCGGCATCGAAGTCCTTCAGGTAGACCTCGGTGCACAGATAGCTGAACACCGCGCGCTCGGACAGGACGGCGAAACCGTGGGCGAAGCCTTCCGGAATCCAGAACTGCTTCTTGTTCTCCGCGCTCAGCACCACCGCTTCCCACTGGCCGAAGGTCGGCGAACCGCGACGGATGTCGACGGCCACGTCATAGACCTCGCCTTCCAGCACGCTGACCAGCTTGCCCTGCGGCCGCGGCCACTGGTAATGCAAGCCACGCAGCACGCCCTGCGCCGAGGTGGAGACATTGCTTTGCACGAAGCGGTCCGGCAAGCCCAGTGTGGCAAAGCGTTCGGCGTTCCAGGTTTCGAAGAAGTAGCCGCGTGCGTCGCCGAACACCGCCGGCTCGATCACCACGCAGCCAGGCAACTTGGTTTCAATCACTTTCACGGAACAACTCCACGCAGGGCGAGCTTGTGCAGGTACTGGCCGTAGCCATTCTTGATCAGCGGCGCGGCGAGTGCCTCCAGCTGTTCGGCGGTGATCCAGCCCTGGCCAAACGCGATTTCTTCCGGGCAGCAGACCTGCAGGCCCTGCCGGGTCTGGATGGTCTCGATGAAGTTGGAGGCTTCCAGCAGCGACTGGTGGGTGCCGGTATCGAGCCAGGCATAGCCACGGCCGAGCGCTTCCAGGTGCAGGTTGCTCTCGCCCAGATAGCGCTTGTTGAGATCGGTGATCTCCAGCTCGCCGCGCGGCGACGGCTTCAGCTCGGACGCGTAATCGCTGGCCTTGCCGTCATAGAAGTACAGGCCAGTCACCGCATAGTTCGAACGCGGGTTTTCCGGCTTCTCCACCAGGTCGATGACCTTGCCGCTCTTGTCGAACTCGGCCACGCCATAGCGCTCAGGATCATTCACCCAGTAGCCGAACACGGTGGCACCGTCGGTGCGCTCATCGGCGCGCTTGAGCACGTCGCGCAGGCCGTGGCCGTGGAAGATGTTGTCACCCAGCACCAGGCAGCTCGGTTTGCCGGCCACGAAGTCGCGGCCGATCAGGTAGGCCTGGGCCAGGCCATCGGGGCTGGGCTGCACCGCGTACTGGATGTCCATGCCCCACTGCGAACCATCGCCCAGCAGCTGCTGGAACAGGGCCTGCTCGTGCGGGGTGTTGATGATCAGCACCTCGCTGATGCCCGCCAGCATCAGCACGCTGAGCGGGTAGTAGATCATCGGCTTGTCGTACACCGGCAGCAGCTGCTTGCTGACGCCCTTGGTGATCGGATACAGCCGGGTGCCGGAGCCGCCGGCGAGGATGATGCCCTTGCGCTGCGTCATGGTGTCTCCCGGGTTCAGGCTGCGGTGCCGATGCGCTGCAGGCGGTAGCTGCCGTCCAGCACGCCGTTGACCCATTCCTGGTTGTCCAGGTACCAGTCGACGGTGAAGGTGATGCCCTGCTCGAAGGTGTAGGCCGGTTCCCAGCCCAGGTCGTTCTTCAGCTTGGACGCATCGATCGCATAGCGGCGGTCATGGCCGGGGCGGTCGGTGACGTAGGTGATCTGGCTGCTGCGCGGCTGGCCATCCGCACGCGGGCGGCGCTGGTCCAGCAGTGCGCAGATGGCCTGCACCACTTCGATGTTCTGTTTTTCCGAATTGCCACCGACGTTGTAGGTCTCGCCAACCTGGCCCTTGGCCAGCACGGTGCGGATCGCCTCGCAGTGATCGGACACGAACAGCCAGTCGCGCACCTGCTTGCCGTCGCCGTACACCGGCAGCGGCTCGCCGGCCAGCGCCTTGGCGATCACCAGCGGGATCAGCTTCTCCGGGAAGTGGTACGGGCCATAGTTGTTGGAGCAGTTGGTGGTCAGTACCGGCAACCCGTAGGTGTGGTGGAACGCACGGACCAGGTGGTCCGAGGCGGCCTTCGACGCCGAGTACGGGGAATTCGGAGCATACGGCGTGGTTTCGCTGAACTTGCCGGTCTCACCCAGGGTGCCGTACACCTCGTCAGTGGATACGTGCAGGAAGCGGAAGGCCGCGCCCTGCTCGGCCGGCAGCGCCTTCCAGTAGTCACGGACCGCCTCCAGCAGGCCCAGGGTGCCCACCACGTTGGTCTGGATGAAGGCGCCAGGACCGTCGATGGAGCGATCCACGTGGCTCTCGGCAGCAAAGTTGAGCACGGCGTCCGGCCGGTGCTCGGCCAGCAGGCGGGTCACCAGGACGCTGTCGCCGATGTCACCCTGCACGAACACGTGGTTCGGGTTGCCGTCCAGGCTGGACAGGGTCTTCAGATTGCCGGCGTAGGTCAGCGCATCGAGGTTGATGACTTTGACGCCGCGCGCGACGGCCTCGAGAACGAAGTTACCGCCAATGAATCCGGCGCCGCCGGTGACAAGCCATGTGGGCACTACCTGTTCTCCTGATCGAAATTCATCCAAGGGGCGCTATGAAGCGCCCGACACAGCGGCACAGGATACATGTGGTTCGTCTTCACGACTGCCTGCGTGACGTGAACGACTCACGATACTTACGCGAGCCATGCCGCATCGCAACATGACCATACGCGTTCGCATGGTCGTCCCAAGCCAGCTAGAATCGGGATCCCACCCCCGAACCGGTTGCTGCTGCAGGACCGGACGTTCTCCCCGTTACTGAAGGACCCCGTACCAGATGAAAATCCTCGTCGCGTACAAGCGCGTGGTGGACTACAACGTCCGCATTCAGGTCAAGCCGGACGGTTCCGGCGTGGTCACCGACGGCGTCAAGCTGTCCCCCAATCCCTTCGATGAAATCGCCCTGGAAGAAGCCCTGCGCCTGCGCGACAAGGGCATTGCCAGCGAAGTGGTGGTCGCCACCATCGCCCCGGCCGATGCCCAGGCGCACCTGCGCAACGGCCTGGCCATGGGCGCCAATCGCGCCATTCACGTCGTTACCGACCAGGCCATCCAGCCGCTGACAGCCGCACGCACCCTGCTCAAGCTGATCGAGAAGGAACAGCCGGACCTGGTGATCCTGGGCAAGCAGGCCATCGACGACGACGCCAACCAGACCGGCCAGATGCTGGCCACGCTGTGGGGCCGCCCGCAGGCGACCTTCGCCAGCAAGCTGGAGATTGCTGATGGCAAGGCCACGGTGACCCGCGAAGTCGACGCCGGCCTGGAAACGCTGGAAGTGGACCTGCCGGCAGTGGTCACCACCGATCTGCGCCTGAACGAGCCGCGCTTCATCAAGCTGCCGGACATCATGAAGGCCAAGGCCAAGCCGCTGGAGACCCTGCAGCTGGCCGATCTGGGCGTTGAAGCCGCCGATACCTTCAAGACCACCCAGTATGCCGCGCCGTCCAAGCGCAGCAAGGGTGTGATGGTCAAGGACGCGGCTGAACTGGTGGCCGCACTCAAGCAGAAGGGGTTGCTGTAATGAGCAGGATTCTCGTCATCGCCGAACACCACGACGGCAAGCTCAACGCCGCCACCGCCAAGACCGTAAGCGCTGCTGCCGCCATCAGCGGTGCCAGCATCGACGTGCTGGTGCTGGCCGCCGACCCGGCCGCCGTTGCCGCTGAAGCCGCGAAGATCGCTGGCGTCGCCAAGGTTCTGACCGTGGCCAACGCTGCCAACGCGCAGGCCATCGCCCAGGTGCTGGCGCCGCAGATCGCGCAGCTGGCCAAGGGCTACACCCACGTGTTCGGCCCGTCGACCACCTTCGGCAAGGACCTGATGCCGTGCGTGGCCGCCCTGCTCGGCGTCAACCAGGTCTCCGACCTGATGACCGTCGAAGGCAGCCACACCTTCAAGCGCCCGATCTATGCCGGCAACGCGATCATCACCGTGGAAGTCCCGGCCGACCAGATCGTGGTCGCCACCGTGCGTGCCGCCTCGTGGCCGGAAGCCGCCCAGGGTGGCAGTGCCGCCGTTGAAGCGGCCAGTGTCGATGCTGCCCTGCCGACCCACACCCGTTTCGTCGGCCTCGCCGCAGGTGCCAGCGACCGCCCGGACCTGCAGAGCGCCAAGCGCGTGGTCTCCGGTGGCCGCGGCGTCGGTTCGGAAGAGAACTTCAAGGTCATCTTCCAGCTGGCCGACAAGCTCGGCGCCGCCGTCGGTGCCTCGCGCGCCGCGGTCGATGCCGGCTACGTGCCCAGCGACCTGCAGGTGGGCCAGACCGGCAAGATCATCGCCCCGGAGCTGTATGTGGCGGTGGGCATCAGCGGTGCGATCCAGCATCTGACCGGCATCAAGGACGCCGGCACGATCGTCGCGATCAACAAGGATCCGGATTCGCCGATCTTTGAGATTGCCGATATTGGGTTGGTGGGGGATCTGTTTGCGATCCTGCCGGAGCTGGAAAAGGCCTTGGGCTGAGTTGCTGATGCCGGGACCGGACCATGGCGCCGCTGCGCTTGGTCCGGCTCCCCTGCTGGTCTATTCTGCTTTTCATTGAGAGGGGACCGGCCTGGTCTCTATTGCAGGGATGTAGCGTGGTCATGACTATGAAGAGTTTGTCGCCCTCCTTCGCGGACATCGCTGCATGATCCTGGGTAGCGGCTTGATCGCGCGTGCCTTCCATGGCTTTGCCGATGATCCAGACACCCTTGTCTTTGCGTCGGGCGTGTCCAACTCCGGCGAGCGCGACGCGGCTGTTTTTCTACGTGAACGCACCCTGCTGGAGACCGCGCTTGACCAGTCAAGCAAGCGCCTGGTGTATTTCGGCAGCTGCAATGTCGTCAATCCCGAACAGAATTCCCCCTACTTCCAGCACAAGCGTGACATGGAAAAGCGGGTTCTCGACTCGGGCAAGGGCGTGGTGTTCCGGCTACCGCAGGTAGTGGGCCGCACCCGCAACCCCAATACACTCACCAATTATCTGCGCGACTGCATCGTGCAGGCTCGGCCATTGACGTTGTGGACGCGCGCCCAGCGCAACCTGATCGACATCGATGACGTGGCCGCCATCGCCACACGACTGCTCGCTTCAAGCGACGCCCCTGCGCTGGCCTCCATCGCCTCGCCATGGTCGCTGGCCATGCCGCACCTGGTGGAGCTGTTTGAACAGGTACTGGAAAAGAAGGCGATCGTGCAGCTGGTCGAACGTGGTGAGCACATGCATGTGGACAGCTCGCTGGCCGAGGCCGTTGCGCGCGACATTGGGCTGGATCTTGGTCCAGACTATCCCCTTCGCGTGATCCAGAAGTACTACGGCACCCCTCATGAATCCTGAAATTTCCGTCGTCATTCCTGTCTATGGCAGTGCTTCAATCCTGCCCACGCTTGTGCAGAAGCTCGAACAATCGCTACGTGGCGTCGCCGGCGCTGACGGATTTGAGGCGGTGCTGGTACATGATCACGGCCCCGACAATTCGTGGGAGGTACTGAAGGCACTCGCCGCCGACCGCCCTTGGCTGAAGGGAATCAACCTGCGCCGCAACGCCGGCCAGCACAATGCCGTGATGGCAGGGTTTGCCCATGCACGGGGGCGCTACATCATCACCATGGATGATGACCTGCAGCACGATCCGAACGACATTCCGCGGATCGTCGAAGCGCTGGAAGCCGGCGCGGATCTTGTCTATGTGCGCTTCGAAGCGCGCCAGCATGCATTGTGGAAGCGCCTGGGCAGCCGCTTCAACGACTGGGTCGCCAGCCGTCTGCTGAACAAACCCACCGGGCTGTACCTGTCGCCTTTCCGTGGCATTCGCCGCGAGGTTTGCCAGACCGCGCTGGGTTACAGAGGCCCGTTCGTGTACGTGGATGGATTGCTGCTGCAGTCCACCAGCAACTTCACCTCAATCACCGCGCGCCACCACCTCAGGCAAGACGGCAAGTCCGGCTACAGCCTGCGCAAGTCGATTGCGCTGTGGATGCAGATGGCTACCAGCTTCTCGATCGTGCCACTGCGCTTCGTGTCGCTGGCCGGCATCGCCGCCTCAGGCGCCGCCTTCCTGTTCGCCCTGATCGTTGTGGCCCGCAAGCTGATGAATCCGGACCTGGCCGTGGGCTGGTCTTCCTTGATCGTCGCCATCCTTTTCATGGGCGGCCTGCAGTTGCTGGCCCTGGGGGCGATCGGCGAATACACCGGCCGGATCCTGCTCAACGTCAACAACCGCCCGCAATTCGTGGTGGGTGAGCGTTGCAACCTGGACGCCGACCCCACCATCGATAGCTGAGTTACATGCGCCGCCGCAGCCACATGTAGGCAAGGCGGCGAGCCCATGCCATCACGCGCGCTTTGAGGTTGCCACGCCGCAACTGTGCCGACGTAGCCAGGCCAGGATGTTCGCGCGCAAAGGACTCATGGAAAGCGATAGCCTGCTCGGACTGCTGGCGCATCAAGCGCACGCTCCATTGGCTGGCACTGATCCGGAAGCTGGCCAGCACTTCCGGTAGCGCGACCATGTCCCCCTGGATCATCACGTTGCTGTAGCTGGCCTGGTCGATCAAGTACGGGAAACGCGCATCCCACCAACCGGCCTGCTCCAACGCGTCCCGGCGCAGCATCACACAGCAGGGTTCGCCGAAGATGTTGGTGCCAGCCAGAATGGACGCCAATGCGGCCTCTCGCCCGGGAATGCAACCGGATAGGCCCGCCAGCCCGCGCGCCTTGAGTAGTTGCTTGCCCCCTGCATCGACCAGATCACGACGGGAAGCAACGAACACCGCGCTCGGGTTCGCATCGAATGCCGCCACCTGCATGCGCAACGCATGCGGCGCCAGCAGATCGTCACCGCACACCAGCTTGATCAACTCGCCACGTGCATGCTGGCTGACCCGATTCCAGTTGGCCTGCGCCCCACCTCCGGCCGGGGTAGGCTCCAGAACCCGCACGCGCGGGTCGTCCGCGAACGAGGCGATGACTGCAGCGGTATCGTCGGCCGAAGAATGATCAGCAATGACCAGCTCGAAATCGAGGTAATCCTGGGCCAGGATCGAGCGCACGGTCGCGGCGATATCACGCCCGTTGTTGTAGGCCGGGATAACCACCGACACGCGCGGCACCCGCCCCAGTTCAGCCTGCATGATCACGTCCTTCTGAAAGAAAAATACTTGTGGCCGACGTAGTTGAACACCACAACCACGACGGTAATACAGATCTGCGTCGGAATGGCTGGCAGACCAGCCCCTTCCACCAGCAGCGTCAGAGCTCCTGCGTTGAACAGGAAACTGAGCGTATTGACCCCGACAAATCGCAGAAAGTCACGCAGCACATGGCCACTGACCCGGAACACCAGGTGCCGGTATACGTTGAACACCAACACCAGGGACACGACCCAAGCGATGAACAGGCTGACCGCCGAGGGCACGCTGGGCCCCAGCAACCAGCTCAGCGCTGCAAACAGCGCAGTACTGAAGGCGGTATTGGCACCGCCAACGAGCAGGAACAGCACGCGCTGATCCCTGATCAACCGCTGCAGCGGGCCAGCCTCCCCACTGAACAACGGCGCATCGGGCTTCTTCGGGCTGGCCATGTTCAGGGCACCGCGCAGCGCACCGAGAAGCCGGTCAGCAGCGCGCCCAGTTCCGGCTCGTCTGCAGTACCGGCCTCGGCAGGGGTGTGGTCCGGCGCAGGTGCGGCGTGAAGCACAACCCTTGCCTCGGTACCGGCCTTGCCCAGTTCAACACTGCTGGTCTGTCCGGGCAGCAGTATCGACACGCTCTGCATCTGGCCGGCGCGACGAACTTCGACGCGGCGCGCGTGGAAGACCATGGGCACGTAGAAATCGGCTACAACTTCGCATGCACATGACTTCGGCAGCGTAAGCTCGCCATCGGTCTTCAACCAGCGCCCCTGCGTTTCCGGTTTGCGCCAGCCCTGCGCAAACGCAACATCGGCACCGGAACAACGCAGTTCCGGATGACCTTCGAAGATCGACAACTGTCGCTCGCGCATGATTTCCACGCCCTGCCTCGCATGCGACAGCGGAGACTGCAAGAGCGCTGCGGCATTGTCATCAGGCACGGAATTCAACAGCGCCCGGTTCATGTCTGCGAAGGCCAGCGCCCGATAGGGAGCAGCGCGCCATTCGTAGTAATAGGTACCCAGATGCATCACGCCAATCGCAGCCAGCATGCCCCAGACCAGCACTGCTGCATTCCGCGTGCTTCCCAGCGCGCGCAGTTCACGCACGATGATCCAGACCACACCGATCAGCCCCAACACCAGATCCATGTAGTACCGCGATGCCATCACCCCCCCTGGACCGTCGGCACCGCGCGCGAGGGTGACCGAGAAGGCCACCAGCGCGCCGTAAGCGATCAGGTAGATCGGCAGGCGCGAGCCAGGCGCACCGCGGCGCAACCAGGCCAGCACGGCAATGAGTCCGGTCAGCAGAATGCCCGCGCCGGCAACCGCAATCACCCAGACCGGCAACCGCTGCGTGATGGCCGCAGGATTGCCAATGGTGGAGCCCAGCGCATACAGGGTGATCAAGGGTGTATCGCCACTGAGCGCCAAGGTGTTGGCTTGCACGGCGGCGTCAGTCACCGTGCCCGACGCCAGGTACAGCGCGAACGCTGCCAGCATCGACACGCAGGGAAGCAGGCCGTACCAGCGCCCCGGCGCGCGCCATGCCGGCAGCATGGACAGCACCTGCAAGGCCAGCACCGCGCCGATGAAGGCATAGTTCCAGCCCATGCCGACCACCAGCACCACCACCACCGCCAGCACGGCCAGCAACGCGCTCAACAGGTGTGGATGCCGCGAGGCCCCTGACAGCAGGCGCGCATGCAGGCTGAAGAATCCGACGAAACACAGATTCTTTACCCACAGAGGCAAGCCAAGGTCCAGCGTGAAGAGCTCGAAGCCGGCCCAGCTGTGACACAACCCTGCGATGGTGATCGACACCGCCATGACCACCAGCGCATCGGAACGCGTACGAAGCGCCGCACTGCTGTCCCGGCACCACGCAAGCACCAGTATCAAGGCTACGGTGGCGGTAACCAGACCCGTGATCCGATTGATCAACAGCACGTCAAGGTGGAACAGATTGACATTGATCAGCAGGAACAGCTGGTTGACAAACCCGCGATGGGACGAACTCTGGCCCCAGAAGTCAAGCGTCGACAGGGTGCCGGCTTCCCACTGGTCCAGCTGGAACAGCAGCCGCAGCGAGTCCATGTACAGCGCGTCCGGGTGCGCCCTGCCCAGATAGACCTGGTGGACAATGGCAAAGAACAGCACGGCCATCGCGCCGACAATTATCTGAACGCGGGGCCGCACCCAATAGTCGGACAGATGCATGGTCGTCGATGACTTTTCCAAGGTGCAGCTCCATGGCAGCGCGGGCGCGTACCGTCTGAACGCGCGGGCCCCTATGGTAGATAATAGAGCCGCCCGCAGCCAGCCGCCGCGTGTACGGACGCCCATGCGCAAAGACCCGGGAGAATTTACCGGAAGGCCCACCTTGCAATTGCGCCATCTCTTTCCACACGCGTAGTGCTGTTGATGTTTTCGGTTCCAGCATAGAGTCCAAATGACGGACCCGCTTGGTGCACCAAGACAATAATCCAAGGCTGCAATGTATCCCCTGCGCCGCCTCACTTCATCAGTGACTGCAGGAAATTATGCAGGTGCGGTGCTCCCGGTCGAATCGACCATAAGTTCCCCCAGGGAATGGCGTGGCGCGGGCGGAACTGGACTTCCCCCCTCCATTCGCCCGATCCCCAAACTCTGCAAGCAGCGTGAGGGGCTGGTCCTACACCAGAATTCAGGTCGCGGCCTGGGGCTCTGCAGCTGCGCCAGAGGCAGCCCAAGGCCAATGCAATACCCACCGGGAACGCGAGGTTCAGGGCATTAGAGGCAGGACGCCCAAACCAAGCACATGGGCGATCATCGCGGGCGGTTACTTTGCAGACACCCTTAGTTGGCTTTGCTGACATGCACCTGAAGTCGCTCGATATGAAGCCGGGGGTACAAGTAGTGAGTATTGCGACTCGTCACCGGCAACACTGGGGCATGACGTGCAACCGGGTCGACCTACGATCCGCGCCGAATAGACATTCTTATGATTGGCAAAGAAATCAGGATTAAGACGGCTCTACCATGCAGGACGGTGCGCTGAGCACCGCCGACCCCAGCTCGCCACCACCGGCATCTTCAAACCAAAGCTTCAGATTTTCCGTCGCCCATGGCCCCGTCGTAGACTCGCCCCCCGGACCACTGGCGCTCCAGAGCTGGCGCTCGCCCCCTTCCTGCTCGATCAGGACACGCATGCCGCCGTCACCGGCAACCGGCGTACGCGACCACTGGACGCGCACCACACCCTGCTGCATGCCCTGCGCCGTGCACTGGCCGGATACCGCAGTGGCTGAGACCGAGGCCATGCCCTGCCCCTCCAGCACCACCTTCAAAGGACCAGTAACAGTGGCCGGCATCGCCCTTGCCGCGCTCGGGGCTGCGCGCACTTGCATGTCACCCAATACGTTGACCACCTTGCCGCCGCAGATCACCTGGACTGGCTGGCTTCCTGCCTGGTTGATCACGCTGGGCGCCGGCCACAAGCCCGCCAGGATGTCACCGGAACCCACCACCGGAGTGGTCACCGCGCCAATGCGCAGCTGTGGGCTGCCCTGGATACGCGCAACCTTCATCCAGGTCGCGCTCAGGCCACTTTCCTTCTGCTTGTTGAACGGCGCCCCGGCGACGGCATCCTTCGGGCCCCAGTCGCTGACCTCCAGCAGGCATTCACCGCTGCCGAACTGCATCGGCGTAGCCATGTTCAACCACGCCCCACCCAACGCATTGAAGTTCGCGCGCGACTCGGCAAGCAGCACATTACGCAACGCCCGCTTGCGATCGTAGAGCTGCACCGCCTCGGCGCAGGCCGTGCCTTTGGCCGGTGCCTCGCGGCATAGCTGCCATTGGCCGTTGTCGACGGTCAGAACATTACCCAGGAAGCGGGTGCTGTCGTGGGCCCGCTGGCTCACCATGTCATCGGTCAGATAGGGCAGCCGCCCCGGGATCACACCCAGCGCGCGGGTAATGGCCACCGGAAGGAACTCCAAGGGCATGGTGCCTACATCCACCGCGCCCTTGCGGCCGTCGATGAAAATCAGAGGCGTGCGCGACATGGCCACCAGCGTATCGGCACCGTCGAATGGCCGGCTGCTGGTATTGATGCCGGACATTGCATACGGCGCCTGGTCCGGCGGCATGGCCGGAGCGTGGTCGCCAAATGCCACGATCAGCGCATTAGGATCGTCCGCGCGCACCGCCTCGACCCAATCCATGAAGGCCCTGCTTGAGTAGGCCAGCGCATCGGCGTAGTTCTGCACCATGGAATTGGACGGCGTGACCTGTACGAGAGGCGGCCGCCGCTCGTGGTTGAGCTGATAGGGATAGTGAGAACTGATGGTGACCAGATAGTTGAAGTGGGGGGTGGAGCGATCCATCCGCGCCAGCACCTCGCGGTTCTGCCGAAAGAAGCTGGCGTCGTTCAGGAACACGCCGTCCAGATCGTCGCGCACGAACGCCTGATAGGCATTGAACTGTGCAAAGCCCATGTACTTATAAGCGGTATCACGGCCCCAGGAATCCTGATGATTGGAATGCGAGGCCAGCGTCTCATAGCCCAGCTCGCGCAGCAGGCGCGGCAGGCATGGCAACACATCCTTCATACGGCTCTGGAACACCGCATCCTCGGTGGCCGGCAGCCCACACAGCGCTTCAAATTCGGCATTGGCGGTGAGGTGACCGAAGTGCGGCGTCATCACCGCCGAATTGCCCCCCTGCTCCAGCATCGCGCGGAACCGAGGATCGAAGGGATCTCGGTCGAACTGGAAGGCCTTCAATGCCATGGGGTCCCAGAAGGTTTCCAGTAGCACAAGGTGCACATTCCGTCGTGCTGCCAACTGCGGGCGCTCGTCCAGCCGCAGCCCTGCCAGTACGTTACGGCCCTTGAGCGCGAGCTCATATTTACGCGCCCGCTGGTCCAACAGGAACTGCATGCCACCACGTCGTTGCAGATGGGTGACGTAGTCGCTGGCCGGCGCCGGCAGCACGGCATCGACGATGCGTGCTTCCCAAGGTGCACCGAAGTACAGCGCCAAAGGCAGCAGCAATGCCACGATCGACCATGGCAAGCGCCGCAGGCGATTCGGCCACACGCCGTACAGCAGCACGCAGGCCAGCAACAGCACCGTCACGGCAGCGAGCACGACTTGCCACGGCTTGAACACGCTGGCGAGCACACCCAAAGTGAAGATGTCGCTGAAGAAGACCGGCGAGCCCAGTGCGGATAACTTAAGAATGTGTGCCAACTGGAAAAGCAGCAGCCAGATTGCCACCGCCGCCACCGCCTGGGTACGACTGGCCCCAGCGCCACGCACCAGCAACAAGAACAGGCCAGCAAACAATACATCCAGCAGGATGCCCACAGGCCCGGGAGCGCCGTCTATCACCAGCCAGCGCAGCGCGCCGATGAGCAACGTGCCGAAAATCGCCAAAGCTAATACGAACGAGACAGTGCAACGTGGTGCGGATGAGGGATCCTGCTTGGCTCCGTGGTTCAATTTTTCACATTCCGGTCACAAAATTTTCACGCCGGATGATACCAGAGCGTCTCGGGGCCCCGCTGTGCACTATTCAACGAATCGGAATATCCGCGGCGACCATAATGATGACGCGGCCGGAGCAGGATCCCTCAGGCGTAGGCGCGCGCGCTTTCCCTGCCCAGAATATGCATCAGCTCCCCGGTCTGCGGGGAAACCAGGATGTCCACGTTCTCCGGTTCAGGTGTCCAGATGCGATCACCCATGGGAATTGCCGCGCGTGCCGATGGCCCCGGCATTTCCACGATGAATGCCCAGCTCTTCCCAGGCAACGGGTGAACCTGAAAGCCGACAGGTCCAAAGATCCGGCGCGCGGCGGTCACCGACCAGCACGTGACATGGCCACGGAAGTACGGATCCAGGTACCCGGGGTCCTCGTTGCGCACATAGTCGGTAAGGCCCGTATTGAACAGGAACAATGACCCAGGCCCGGAGACGTTGGCCATCGCCGCAGCCACGCCCTTGGCCATCGCCGGGGTGAGATGCTCCAGGACTTCCACGCAGATTCCGCATTGGAACGTCATCTGGACATCAGCGAGGTCGGCACAGAGATAATTGGCATTGCCGGTGCGATACTGCTGCGCCGGCGGGTACTTTTCCACCCCATAGAAACGCTGTGCGGAGTGCGGAAGATAATGGGAAACCGCATCCAGGAGATATCCGGGACCAGTACCGATATCGATGAATCGCTCAACCGGAACAGTGCAGTAGAGCAGCGCCTCTGCCAGCCGGGCCATGGATGATCCATATGAGCGCTGTCGCGCCGATGCCAGTTCAGCTGCCCAGTACTGGGCATCGTATTCGCGGGCGGCCAAGCCCTGATCGATGCGGTCGAGCAGCACTGGATCAGCAAAAATGAAATCGC
Organism: Stenotrophomonas sp. YJH_SMC_20; assembly: GCF_059367845.1. NCBI lineage: Bacteria > Pseudomonadati > Pseudomonadota > Gammaproteobacteria > Lysobacterales > Lysobacteraceae > Stenotrophomonas > Stenotrophomonas sp. YJH_SMC_20. The sequence goes on from NZ_JCAFRG010000005.1 coordinate 270,066, forward strand.
AGGTCGCGCAGGCGTGATACGCCACCGCATCGATCGTTGTGTATAACGGTGCAGCCTCTTGGCACAGCGGACAAGGCGCCTGAATCAACGGCGGATCCGGCTCCCTGTCTTCTTCGGGATAGTCATCTGCCTGCGATGTGTGATGCGCGCTTGGCGCCCCCTCCGTGCCAGCGATGTCAGCGGCTTCACCGCTGCTGTCCGCTGGCGAAAGCTCCCCCGCCGCCGCGGACGGATGGAAGGTATGCCCTGGCTCGGGCACGTCTTGGCGATCCTGGTTCATCATGCTGCGTCTCCCTGGTGATACCGCGACACCGAGTCCCACACTGCACACTTCGCCACACTAGCATCATCAAGCGCCCAGCAGGACCTCGCGCGCCTGGCTGAGATCGCGTACATAAGCCACCCCGGGCAGACGCGCATCCAATGGATCATCAATCTGGATGCAGCGCCCCACACCGGCGGCCAGCGCCGCCTGCATGTCCGACGCTTTATCGCCGATCATCACCGAGCCGGCCAGATCGATCCCCAGATCCCGTGCGGCGGCCAGGATCATCCCCGGCGCTGGCTTGCGGCACGCACACTGCGCCCGGTAAATGCCCTGGCCGGCGGTGGGATGGTGCGGACAATAGTACACACGCAGGATATCGATGCCTCGCGCGGACAACTGCCGCAACATCCACGCGGTGTAGTCAGCAAACTGCGCTTCGGTGTAGAGCCCACGCCCGATCCCCGCCTGGTTCGTCACCACCACCAGGCCGAAACCGGCACTCTGGGCTGCCACGCACAAGGCATCAATGCCCTCCACCCATTCAGTGGTTTCAGGCGTATGCACGTAGCCGAAGTTGACGTTGATCACGCCGTCGCGGTCAAGCAGCAAGGCGCGCCGCGAAGGAGGCAGACCGCCGGCACTACACGGGTTGAGGATCGGCGTCGGCATCGCGGCGCTCATCGCTGTACGCGAGCGAAGAGATGCTGCGCCCGGGCAAAATCTTCGGGCACCCCGATATCGATGAACCCGGAGGTCTCAGCCATCATCCCCACACCCCCCCGCACCACCCACGGTTCAAGCACATCCTGCTCGAAGGAGTAGCGATCCTGCACAGGCAATGCTTCCAGCCCTTGGCGGGTAAGGAAGTAGCTGCCCGCATTGATCAGGCCCGGACCGCCACCGCCTTTCTCACGGAACCTGCGCACCCGGCCGTCTTCGACATCAACTGCGCCATAGCGCGCTACGTCGGGCACCGATGCCAGTGCAATGGCAATCGGAAGGCCTGCGGCGGCGCTCTCCAGCGCAGCCGGCTCGTACTCCAGATAGGTATCACCGTTGCACACATGCAGGCCATTGCCCGATGAGAGCCGCGCGGCCTGGGCGATCGCACCGCCCGTACCCAGCGGTTCCGACTCACGCGAGTACACAACATCCATGGCTCCCCACCGGGCGCCCACCGCCTGCTCCACGTGCTGCCCGAGATAGCCGATGGCGAGGATTACCCGCCGCATGCCGGCCGCCTCGTAGCGGTCCAGCAGATAGGCCAGGAAAGGCCGACCGGCTACGGGGGCCAATGGCTTCGGCAGATCGGGCACCGCCGCCCGCAGGCGCGTGCCCAACCCGCCGGCCAGAATCAGTACTTCGTCAGCGGCCATGTCAGCGCGGGAACATTTCGCTTTCGATCAACGCACACAGCAGATGGCCGATGAACTCGTGCCCCTCCTGGATGCGCGGCGTCTCGTTGGAAGGCACCCGGAAACAGATATCGCAGCGGTCGTTCATGTCGCCACCGTGCTCACCCGTGAATCCAATAACGCGCACGCCCTTGGCTTCACAGGCTTCCAGCGCGCGCATGATGTTCTTCGAACGGCCGGAGGTCGAAATCGCCACGAACACATCGCCTTCCTGGCCAAGTGCTTCGATCTGGCGCGCGAAAGTGTAGTCGTAGCCGTAGTCGTTGCCGATGGCAGTCAGGATCGAGGTATCGGTGGTCAGCGCGATCGCCGGCAGACCCGGACGGTCGTAGTAGAAGCGGCTGACCAGTTCACCTGCCCAGTGCTGCGCATCTGCGGCACTGCCACCGTTACCGGCAAAGAGGATCTTGCGACCGGCCTTCAGCGCGTCCACGCACAGTGCCACTGCCTGCTCGATCTGCGACGCCAGCGCCGCATCCGTCGACATGCGCTGGAAGTTCTCGAGAGTCTTGCCGAACTCGGCCTTGATGAAGTCGTTCATCCGATTTTCCATGCGGTTGCACCTTGGTGGGTGAAGTGTGTATCAAAAACGGTGCCGCCAGCGCCCGCAAGCGCGCGCACCAGGTCGACCCGATGTGCCGGATCGCAGAGGAACATCATGAAGCCGCCACCACCGGCGCCAGACACTTTGGTCGCTCGCGCGCCGTGCCGCATCGCCAACGCTTCGATCTCATCGATCATCGGGTTGGAGATGCTGCTGGCGCTGAGCTTCTTGGCTTCCCAACCGGACTGCATCACCTGCGCCAGCCGCTCGAAATCACCGCGCAGCAGCGCTTCCTTCATCTGGCTGGCTTCCACCTTCAAACGGTGCATTGCATCGAGCGAACTGGCCTTGCCTTCCTTGATATTGCGCGACTGCTCATCGATGATCTTGGCCGATGCACGCGACACGCCGGTGAAGTACAGCACCAGGCCGGCCTCGAGCTCGGACCAGATCCAGTCCTTGATGCGCAGCGGGTTCACGATCACCCGGTCGGCGTCGTAGAACTCCATGAAATTGAAGCCGCCGAATGCCGCCGCATACTGGTCCTGCTTGCCGCCAGACAGCTGCAGGTCGACGCGCTCGATGCGGTAAGCCAACTGCGCGATCTCGTATTCGCCCAACGGCAATGCGAAGTATTCGGCAAAAGCGGTGACCAGGGCGACGACCATCGTCGAGGACGAGCCCAGGCCCGAGCCAGGCGGCGCATCGGAGTGCGCGCGGATGCGGATGGCCGGACGCTCGCCCTGCAGGAAGTCGTTGCAGACCCGCAGGTAGACGCCCTTCATCAGCTGCAGAGGACCGGGACCGGCCTCCACGGCCAGCGGATCGACACGTTCGCAGGCGCCCGCATCCTGGGCGTGGAATTCCACCAGGCCATCGGGCGAGCCATCGAGGGTCGCGTAGGCGAACTTATCGATGGTCACGTTCATGACGTAGCCACCGAACTGGTCGCAGAACGGCGACACATCAGTACCACCGCCGGCCAGGCCCAGGCGCAGCGGCGCGCGCGAACGAACGATCATGCCTTCTTCTCCATTGCGAATGCCGATTCCAGCGCACGGCCCAGTGCATCGCGCGAGAACTGACTGCGGCAGTAGCTGGCGGCTGCACGCGACCGCTGCAGCCACAGCGCATCATCTTCCAGCAACGACAACAGCCCTGCGGCCAGGCCATCGGCCTCGTCGGCAACAGTGACTACCGCCTCCAGGCCGACCAGGCCCTGGGCACCAATACCTGTAGTGACCAGCGGCAGACCCTGCTGCATGGCTTCGACAACCTTGCCCTTGACGCCGGCACCAAAGCGCAGCGGCACAATGGCCACGCGCGCGGCCCCGTAGCGCTGGGCCAGTTCCTCGTCGCTGACGAAGCCGGTCACCTCGACATGCTCGCCTGCCAGGGCGCGCACGGCATCGGTCGGGTTGGAGCCGACCAGCGACAGCTTCACGCCGGGGTGGCGCGCCCAGACCTGCGGCATCACCGACTCGACCAGCCACTGTGCGGCGTCCACATTGGGGCCGTGGGCAAAGCCCGCAACGAACAGGATGCCGGCACGCTGCGCGGGCACGGCGTCATCGTTGAAGTGGTCGAAGGCGTACGGCAGGATCGCGCGTGCATCAACGGATGGCTCCAGCACGCGCACGTCCTGAGCCTCTTCGGCCGACGGGTAAAGGACGCGGTCGACGGCTTTCCAGATGCGCCGCTCCAGCAGCTCCATCGAACGCGCATCGCCATCGCTGCTCCCGTTGCGCTTGGCCTCCATGTCCATGCGACGGAAGTGCAGGTCGTGGCCGTAGTAGACGCTGCGAACATCCGGGTGCTTGCGCAGGGCATCGATGTAATGCTCGGCGATATGCGGGCGCGACAGCATCACCGTGCGCACGTGCGGGTTTTCTCCCAGGTAGCGCGCGAAGCCGCCCACCCACTGGCCGCCATACATCACTTCCACGCCACGCGCCTGCAGCGGCGGGGTGTAGATCGGATCGAAATACAGGTTGTCGGCCCAGAACTTGACGACGCAGCCACGAGCCAGCAGCGCATCGATGAAGGCGATCATGGTCCGCGAACCAGCGTCACGATCAGGCTGCGGCACGTAGTGGTCGACGATCAGCACCGTTTCCTTCTGCCAGGCACGGTCGCGCGCCAGCACCACGTGCTCGCCATTGGCTTCGTGCCGTGCCAGCTCGTCCTGCCAGCGCTCGCGCAGCTTCTTTTGATTGGCAATCTGGTAGGCCTTGATGCCGCTGCCGGTATCGGTGCCATGAGAGATACCCTCGTAATGCACGACTTCCGAGGTCGGGCAGTAGTAGAGCTGGTAACCCGCCTTGCGCACGCGGAACGCCAGATCCGAGTCCTCGCAGTAGGCCGGCACGAACTCGGGATCGAAGCCGCCCAGCTCACGCAGCAGCGCGCTGGAAATGAGCAGGCTCGCGCCGCTGCAGTAGTCCACCGGCCGCAGGTAGTTGTACTGGCTGTCGGCCGGGTTATCCAGGCGGCCGTAGTTCCAGGCCGAGCCGTCCCGCCAGATGATGCCACCGGCTTCCTGCAGGCGGCCGTCGGGGTAGACCAGCTTGGAACCAACCATGCCGCAGTCGGGCATGCGCTGGAACACGTCCAGCATCTGGTCCATCCAGCCCGGACGTACTTCGGTGTCGTTGTTGAGGAAATAGGTGTAGCGGCCCCGGGCCAGTTCCAGCGCCTGGTTGCAGGACAGCAGGAAGCCGAGGTTCTGCGGGTTGTGATGGAAGCGCAGGCCCGGCACAGGCACAAGCTTCTCGATCTCGGGATCGCCAGAGGCATCCTCCAGCACCAGGACTTCATAGCTCACTGCCGGCGGATGCGCAGCGATCGAGCGCAGGCAGGCCAGGGTGTGCGGCAGGTTGCCGTAGGTGGGAATGACGATGCTGACTTCCGGCAATTCATGCTCCGGGAAGGACAGGGTCTTCAGCACTTCGTCCGGGTCTTCCACCACTGACGGCAGTGCAAGGCCGGCAGGCGGCTCGACCTGACCCTTGTCATGGCGCAGCAGCCAGCCCCGCACCGGGCGTGCGAGCGGTGCCAGCAGCGGGTAGCGCGCCAAGCCACTTGCACGCAGCGACGCGATAATGGCGGGCACATCCCCGCGCAGCAGGCGCGAAGCGAAGCGCATCGGGCGCGTGATGCGCCAGGACTTGGAAGCGAGCACTTTTGTGAAAGCATCGTTCAGGCTCTCCAGCTGCTCGTCGTATTCGCGGATGACGCGCTGCACTTCCAGCTCGGAGGTGCCTTCCGCACCGGGCCGGAAGGCAAGACCAGAGCGCCGCTGCAGCTCACGGCTGACTTCCGAACGGCTGGCAGCGGTCTCATGAGCCGTCTGCAGCAATCGGCGCAGCTCGGCCGCTTCGTGCTGCGATGCCTCCTGGTGCCGTCGCAGGTCAGCTTCGACGTCCGCCTTCTCGCCCCGCACCTGTTCCAGCTGCGCCTCCAGCGCATCGTTGCGTTCACGCAATTCAGCAATGGCGTTGTGGCCACCGCTGGCCTGGACGATCTGGTCCAGCTCCAGCGCCCAGCGCGTGCGCTCGTCGAACTCGCCTTCCAGGCGCTGGTAGTTGCGCTTGGAGCCTTCCAGCTCCGACTCCAGCGACAGTGCCCAGGCGTAGATCGATTCCTTCTCCGAGCCCAGCCGCGATGCTTCGGCCTCGGCAGTCTCGGCACAAACGCGATCGGTGCAGGCTGCGCCCAGGCGTGAGAACGCACCACGGACCAAGGCCTCGGCGGCCGGCACGCCAGCACTGGCGAACAGTGCTCTCATGGTCTCGCCAATGTCGCCGCCCACAGCGATGACGCCCAGGCCATTGCCATGCAGGAACTCGAAGCTCGGATAGCGCTCGCGCAACGGCGCGAAGAAGCGCTGGACGCCAAAGCCTTCAGTATGCACGTTGGTATCGTGGAACAGCACCACGCCGCGCGAGGACATCTTCGGCAGCCATGTAGTGAAGTCGTGCGAGACCGCCTCGAAGGTGTGCAGGCCGTCGATATGCAGCAGGTCGACCGAGCCATCGGGCACTTCGTCCAGCGCGTCGTCGAAGGTCATCCGCAGCAGGGTCGAGAACGCAGCGTAGCTGCGTTCGTTGCGCTCGACGACGCTGCGATGGATATCGTTTTCGTAGTAACCAGCCTGCGAGTCACCTTCCCAGGTGTCGACCGCATAGCAGCGCGTGTCCAGGCCCATCTCCTTGACCGCCTGGCAGAACGCGAAATACGAGATGCCACGGTGGGAACCGAGCTCGACAAGCGAGCGCGGCCGATGCGCCTGGATCACCCAGAATGCAAACGGAACATGCTCCAGCCAGCCCGATGTCTCCAGAAACTCCGGGCGGGTGAACATTGCACCGTGACGAAAAATGGCTGCGGTCGGATCCGCCGCACCTTCAATGATCAACTCGTCTGCCATCTTCCACTTCCCTCAGGTCGAGCGCGCACAGGGGCCGCTCAGACATCGTTGTTCTGCAAGGTGATATTCAGCATCGGGATGCCGATCAGTCCAAAGCGCATGGTTTCGTCCAGCGCGCGGAACTCCAGGGCGTCGTGGATCCAGTGCTGCTGCGTGTGGTCATGCAGGTCGCCAGAGGCGACGGCTGCATCGATCATGTAGGAGCCGGACGGCATCACCGGCATGCGGAACTGGAACGTGGCCCGCACCGTCTGCCCTGCCGCGCCACCCACCGGCGCATCCTTGCAGGCGAAATAGCTGTTGTCGCCGAACAGGCGCTGGCCCAGCCGGTCCTTCACGTAGAAGCCGACAATGAGGTTGTCCAGCGACTCCTCCAGCTTCACCGTGACCTGCAGGGTAACCAGCTCGCCCCCTTCGACCAGGGTCAGTGCGCCGCCGTCGTCGCCACGGATGGCCACGTCGACGATGCGCGCGCCCTGCGCGCCGAACTCCTGCCCCACATTCTCCGGATCGAATTCGAACAGCGCGATGCGGTTGATGACACCCTCGTCGCGGAACTGATCACGACGGAAATCGGGAGCTTCAGCAGTGCTGCGGCGCTGCTTCTTCTCGACCACGATGGTTTCGCCACCCACTTCACGACGGCCGACCACATGTTGCTCGGTCATGTACGCCTCGACCACCTCCTGTGAGGTGCCCGACAGGCGCATGCGTCCGTTCTGCAGCCACACCGCGTTCTCGCACAGGTTGGTGACAGCGGCGGCATCGTGGCTGACGAACAGCAGCGTGCCGTTCTTCTGGAACTCACGCAGGAAGCGCATGCACTTCTGCGAGAAGAACGCATCGCCCACGGCCAGTGCTTCATCGATGATCAGGATGTCGGCGTCGACATGGGCGATGACCGCGAAGGCAAGGCGGACCGACATGCCGCTGGAGTAGCTGCGTACCGGCTGGTCGATGAACTCGCCGATATCGGCGAAGGCGAGGATGCTCTCCAGACGCTGGTCGATCTGCGCGCGGGTCAGGCCGAGGATGGTGGCATTGAGATAGACGTTCTCGCGGCCGGTGAACTCGGGGTTGAAGCCACTGCCCAGTTCAAGCAGCGCGGCCACGCGCCCCTTCACCGTGATGCTGCCTTCGGTGGGGTTCAGGGTGCCGGCGATCATCTGCAGCAGGGTCGACTTGCCCGACCCGTTGCGCCCGACGATGCCTACCGTCTGTCCGCGACGGACCGAGAAGCTGACTTCGCGCAGTGCCCAGAAATCCTTGTAGAAGGATTTGCGCTTGCCGGCCAGGGCCTGCCACAGGCGATGCGAGGGCCGCTCGTACATGTGATACGACTTGCCGACACCGTTGACCTGGATGACGGTCTCGGCCAGGGCAGTTTCAGAGGACATCGGCAAACCCCACGCGCAGCTTGTTGAACAGGCGGTGGCCGATGACGGCGACCACGCAAGCGATCACGGTGTAGATGGCCAGGCCAGTCCAGTCCGGCAGGCGCCCCCAGATCACTACTTCACGCACCTGGTTGATGATGAAGGTGAGCGGGTTGAGCTCGAACACGATGCGGTAGCTGGCCGGCACCGAATCCAGCGGCACAATGGCCGAGGACAGGAACAGCATTGCGGTGGCAATGACGCCGGCGATCTGGCCGATGTCGCGCAGGTACACACCCAGCGCGGAAACGATCCAACCTACGCCCACGGTGAGGATGACCAGCGGCAACACCACCACCGGCAGCAGCACCGCGGTAGGTGGGACGCTGCCCTTCACGCACAAGTACAGGATCAGCAGTACGACCATGTTCATCAGCAGGTGGAACAGCGCCGAGAACGCCATGCTCCAGACCAGCAGGTCCAGTGGAAACACCACGCGCTTGACGTAGCTGGTGTTGCTGACGATCAGCTGCGGTGCACGGGTGAAGCACTCGGCAAAGAAGCCGTGCACGGTCAGGCCGGCAAACAGGATCAGGGCGAAGTCGGTGGTCGATCCGGTCGATCCGGGCCAGCGGCCTTTCATGATGTAGCCGAAGGCCATGGTATAGACGAGCAGCATCAGGAACGGGCTGATCAGCGACCACAGCAGACCGAAGCTGGCCCCGCGGTAGCGCCCAAGAACCTCGCGCTGGGTCAGCTCGAAGGCAAGCGAGCGGTGCTTGCCGAAGACCGAAAGGATGCCCATTCTCAGACGTTCCCGCCCAGCGCCCGTTCCAGATCCACCTGCAGATCCCCCAGATCCTCCACGCCCACGCTCAGCCTTACCAGCGCATCACTGATGCCCAGCTGTTCGCGGCGTGCCACGGGAATCGAAGCATGCGTCATCACCGCCGGGTGGTTGACCAGGCTTTCCACCCCCCCCAGCGACTCGGCCAGGGTGAACAGCTCGGTCTTCTCGCAGAAGCGCTTGGCCGCCTCGAACCCACCCTTGAGTACGATCGAGACGATGCCGCCGTAGCCGGCCATCTGCTTGCCGGCCAGCTCATGCTGCGGGTGCGAGGCCAGGCCGGGGTAGATCACCTTCTCCACCGCCGGGTGCTTTTCCAGCCACTGGGCCAGGGCCAGCGCGTTGGCGCAATGTGCCTTCATGCGCAGCGGCAGGGTCTTCAGGCCGCGCAGGGCCAGGAAGCTGTCAAACGGGCCCTGCACGCCACCCACCGAGTTCTGCAGGAACGCCATCTGCTCGGCCAGTTCGGCGTTGTCGCCAACCACCACCATGCCGCCGACCATGTCCGAGTGACCGTTGAGGTACTTGGTGGCCGAATGCAGGACCAGGTCCGCGCCCAGTTCCAGCGGGCGCTGCAGCATCGGCGAGGCGAAGGTGTTGTCGACCACCACGATCAGGCCATGGCGCTTGGCGATGGCAGCGACCGCGGCGATGTCCACGATCTTCAGCATCGGGTTGGTCGGGGTCTCGATCCACACCATCTTCGTCTTCGGCGTGATCGAGGCTTCGAACGCCGCCAGATCGGTCAGGTCGACGAAACTGAAATCCAGCCCGGCGGTGCGGCGACGCACGCGCTCGAACAGGCGGAAGCTGCCGCCGTAGATATCGTCCATCGCCACCACGTGGCTGCCGGCGTCGAGCAGCTCGATCACCGTCGAGCTGGCCGCCATGCCCGAAGCGAACGCAAAGCCACGGGTACCGCCTTCCAGCGACGCCACGCAACGCTCATAGGCGAAACGGGTCGGGTTGTGCGTGCGCGAGTACTCGAAGCCCTGGTGCTCGCCCGGGCTGGACTGGGCGTAGGTCGAGGTGGCGTAGATCGGCGGCATCACCGCACCGGTACTGGGGTCGGGCGACTGGCCACCGTGGATGGCCAGCGTGGCCAGGGCCAGCGCACGGTCGGGCGAAGAGGAGTTGGACATGTCGTTTCCTGAATGGCGCCGACGTGCGGCGCCGTCAAAGGATCGGGAGTCTATCAGCGCAGCCTTAACGAGCTTTGACGCGAATAAACCGGAATTCAGCGGTGAACTGCCGTGATCGGCGGCTTACTGCACGCGACGGCGCAGATAGTTCAGCAGGTCGATACGGGTGATCAGGCCCAGGAAAGCATCGCCGTCCATCACGATCGCCACCTGGCCGCGGTCGAACACCGGCAGCAGGGCCTCGATCGGCGACTTCACGTCCAGCCGGTCCAGCTTGCTGACCATCGCCGTGGCAACCGTGTCGCGGAAGCGCGCTTCGTCGCCATAGACATGCAGCAGGACGTCGCTTTCATCGACGATGCCGACCAGCTGGTCACCGTCCATCACCGGCAGCTGCGACACGTCATACAGCTTCATGCGCTGGTAGGCGGTGGTCAGCAGGTCGTTCGGGCCAATAACGACAGTGTCGCGCTGGCCGTACGGACGCAGGATCAGGTCGCGCAGGTCGCCGTGCTGCGGGCGCTGCAGGAAGCCGTTGTCCAGCATCCAGTAGTCGTTGTACATCTTCGACAGGTACTTGTTGCCGGTATCGCAGACCAGTACGAGCACCTTCTTCGGCGTGGTCTGCTCCTTGCAGTACTTCAGCGCTGCGGCCAGCAGGGTGCCGGTGGACGAACCGCCGAGGATGCCTTCCTTGCCCAGCAGCTCGCGCGCGGTGTGGAAGCTCTCGGCGTCGCTGATTGCATAGGCTTTCTTGACACGGCTGAAATCGGAGATCGACGGCAGGAAGTCCTCGCCGATGCCCTCCACCAGCCAGCTGCCCGACTTGTCGTTGAGCACGCCGTCGTTGATGTATTCGGCCAGGATCGAGCCGACCGGATCGGCCAGCACCAGCTCGGTCTTGGGCGACAGCTTGGCGAACGCGCGCGACAGGCCGGTCATGGTGCCGGAGCTGCCGCAGCCGAACACGATGGCGTCGAGGTCACCCCCCATCTGCTCCAGGATCTCCGGGCCGGTACCGAATTCGTGCGCTGCCGGATTGTCCGGGTTGCCGAACTGGTTGATGAAGTAGGCGCCCGGGGTCTGCTCGGCGATGGTCTTGGCCAGGTCCTGGTAGTACTCCGGATGGCCCTTGGCCACGTCCGAGCGGGTCAGGCGGACTTCGGCGCCCATCGCCTTCAGGTTGAAGATCTTCTCGCGGCTCATCTTGTCGGGAACGACGAGGATCAGCTTGTAGCCCTTCTGCTGTGCCACCAGCGCCAGGCCCAGGCCGGTGTTGCCGGCGGTACCTTCAACCAGGGTCGCGCCCGGCTTCAGGTCGCCACGCTGCTCCGCCGCCTCGATCATCGACAGGCCGATGCGATCCTTGATCGATCCGCCCGGGTTGGCGCTCTCCAGCTTCAGGTAGAGCTCGCAGACGCCGGTGTCCAGGCGCTGGGCCTTGACGATCGGGGTCTGGCCGATGAGTTCGAGGACGGAAGAATGAATGGGCATTCGGAGGACTTTCGATTCGCGCCGCGCAGGGCCGGACCGATGATTATCCGTCGGATGGCGATGAATGTCAGGTCGTTGCGCCGCGGGGCCGGAAGCCCGCAAAAAAAGGATGCGGACGGCCCCGGATCGACGAGGAGACCGGTGCCGCCCGCATCGGTGAGTTGTGCCTGAAGGCCAAGGCACCACCGCCTGTGGTGCCTTGGCGCGGCCGCCTCATCGGCGCGGCCGCGATGCCAGGGCAGGAGCCCCCGGCAGGGCCATCGATGGCCGGGTCACGCCGTTCCGGGCGCGACGATGTGCGTCAAAGCGTGGGGGACGTCGTTGGGAGCGGTGTTTCGTACATTCGCAGAAGACGTTGCTTGGCCAGCAGCTTCTCGCGCTTCATGCGACCCAGGGTGACATCATCGATCGGGAGTACACCCAACTCCGCGTCCATGCACTTCTTGTTCAACTTGCGGTGCTGGTCATGGAGTGCCCTGAACTCCGGATCACGCGCGCGACGTGCGTCGATCTCGCTCTGGGGCTGATCTTCAAACATGATGGACCTCCTTCGACAGATACACGAACGCCCCGGCCGAAAGGCACGGGGCGTTGTTCATGGAGGAGCGCCGGTCGATGGCCACCTGGACGCCTGCAACGACCTGCGGCACTGGCCTGCGCACGTCGATCTGCTGCGGTTCGCGCCCTGCTTGCATCGGCCCGGCCCTCCCATCGTCCGGTCCGCGGCATTGCGTCCCGGACGATTGACCCTACGCCTGCTCAAGGCGGGGTACAAGACCCCTGCGTCAAAAAGACCGAACCCCGCCGGGGCGGGGTTCAGGCTGAATGCTCATCGCAACGAAAAACAAACAATATCAATGCATTACGGCGCGATGATGACCTCGGCCGAGCGCGCCCGGGTGGACGCAGCCTTCTTGCCGCTGACCTGGATGCGGTTGCTGGCGACACCACCCGCGACCAGGGCGTCGCGCAGCGCTTCGGCACGCTTCTGGCCCACGCCGTTGGCGCTGTCGTAGGCCTCGATGCGCAGGCGCCCCTTCTTGCCGATGTTCAGGTACTCGGCCAGGGCCTTGGCCTGGTTGCGGGCGCCACCCGACAGGCTGGAGGCGCCTGCGGCGAACGCGTCACCACCGAAGGTGAAGACCTCACCGCGAGCGTCGAACTTCGAACCGGGCAGCTTCTGCCCGGACACCAGCTCGGCTTCCTCCCGGGCCAGCCTGGCAGCGTTCTGCTGTGCGGCGCTCAGACGCTGCTGCTGCTTGCCGGCCACGCTGGTCAGGGCGTTCTCGGCGTCCTGGCGGGCCAGGGTCTCGGCTTCGGCGGCCTGGCGCAACCGTTCGGCCTCCTCGGCCTGCATCTGCGCCTGCATGCGCAGCTGCTCGGCTTCCTGGCGGGCACGGGCGGCATCGCGGCGGCTGGCCTCGATCAGCAGGTCACTGCGGGTACGATCGAGGCGATCGACCTCACGCGCGGCCAGTGCGGTACGCACGGCCGTCTCGGCGATCTCTACCCGGCGCTCGGCCAGGTACGTGGCCAGCTCCTGGTCGCGGCGCTTGGCCTTGTCCAGGGTGGCGATGGCCTGCTGCGCCTGCATGCGCTCGAAGGCGCCCAGCTCAGCGGTATCGGGGTTGGCCTGGATGGCCATCAGGCGCTGGCTCAGCTGCGCCACCATCGGGTTGTCGGCGGCCGTGGCCAGGGTCGGCAGCGCCAGCAGCGCGGCCAGGGTTGCGGCGGTCATCGGCTTCACCGGCGGTCCTCCCCGGTCGACAGCTGGCGTTGCAGCTGGTTGACCTCGTTGCGGCGCAGCTGCAGCTGCGCGCTGACGGTGGCTTCCTCGCTGCGGACGCGGGCCAGGTCGGCATCGGCGGCGGCGCGCAGGGCCATTGCCGGCGCATTCTTGCGCTCGCGGCGGTCGCCTGCGGCGCGCTGGGCCTGCTCCAGCCCCTGCCGGGCCAGCCCGATCAGGTCCGGGGCGTACTGGTCGGCATCGGCCTGGGTGGCCTTGTCGACCGCCTGCCGGGCCTGCGCCAGTTCCAGGGCGGCGTCCTGCGCCCAGGCGGGGGCAGACAGTGCGAATGCAAACGCCATCACATACAGGCCATGGCGCATTCGTGCGAAGCTAAGTCGTTTCATTGGGGAGGCCGTACCGGTTGTCGGTTCACGGCCATTGTCGTCAAGCCGACACCGTGCTGGCAACGGGCGTCGGCCGTTTCGTTGGGGAAAATTCGCAATGGATATCGGCTACTTCCTGAAGCTGATGACCGAAAAGAACGCTTCGGACATGTTTTTGACCACCGGGGCACCGGTCTACATCAAGATCGAGGGGAAGCTCTATCCGCTGGGCAACACCGGCCTGCCGCCGGGCATGGTGAAGAAGATTGCCTACTCGCTGATGGACGAGGGCCAGGTGCCGCAGTTCGAGCGCGAACTCGAGCTCAACATGGCCATCGCCCTGCCCGACGCCGGGCGCTTCCGCGTCAACGTGTTCAAGCAGCGGGGTGAGGTCGGCATGGTCATCCGCGCCATCCGCAGCCGCATCCCGAGCATCGAGGAGCTGAACCTTCCGCAGGTGCTGAAGGACGTCATCATGACCCCGCGCGGGCTGGTGCTGGTGGTGGGGTCCACCGGCTCCGGCAAGTCCACCTCGCTGGCGTCGATGATCGACCACCGCAACAGCACCACCACCGGTCACATCCTCACCATCGAGGACCCGATCGAGTACCTGCACAAGCACAAGATGTCGATCGTCAACCAGCGCGAGGTCGGCCTGGATACCCATGCCTTCCACAACGCGCTGAAGAACGCGATGCGTGAAGCGCCGGACGTGATCCTGATCGGCGAGATCCTGGATGCGGAAACGATGGAGGCGGCCATCGCCTTCGCCGAGACCGGCCACCTGTGCCTGGCCACCCTGCACTCCAACAACGCCGACCAGACCATCGAGCGCATCCTGAACTTCTTCCCGGAAAGCGCGCACAAGAACGTGCTGATGAACCTGGCGCTGAACCTGCGCGCGGTGATCAGCCAGCGCCTGGTGAAGAACAAGGAGGGCCGACGCCTGCCGGCCACCGAGGTGCTGATCAACACGCCGATGATCCGCGACCTGCTGCGCCGCGGCCAGGTGCACGAAATCAAGGCGGCGATGGAAGCCTCGCTGGAGGAAGGCATGGAGAGCTTCGACCAGTGCCTGTTCCGGTTGGCCAAGGCTGGCACCATCGAGCAGGAGGAGGCCCTGCGCGCGGCCGACTCGCGCGATGGCTTGGCGCTGAAGTTCCGCCTGTCCGAAGGCAGCAGCGGCGAACACGACCCGTACGCGGATTTCTCGGCCGGCGCGCCGAGCATCACCCACGGGTTCTGACCTGAAGGGTTCAGGGGCGGTCTCATCCAATGAGACCGCCGATCCGTAGGTTTCCGCAATGGAAACCATCCGCAAGCTTGCCATCCTGGCTGACGCCGCCAAATACGATGCCTCCTGCGCCTCCAGCGGCTCGGGCAAGCGCGACTCACGCGCCAGCGGCGGTATCGGCAGCACCGAGGGCATGGGCATCTGCCACAGCTATACACCGGATGGCCGCTGCGTTTCGCTGCTGAAAATCCTGCTGACCAATTTCTGCGTCTACGACTGCGCCTACTGCGTGAACCGGGTCTCCAGCAACGTGCCCCGTGCACGTTTCAGCGTGGATGAGGTGGTCACGCTCACCCTGGACTTCTACAAGCGCAACTACATCGAGGGCCTGTTCCTGTCCAGCGGCATCATCCGCAATGCGGACTACACCATGGAACAGATGGTGGAAGTAGCCCGGCAACTGCGCGAAGAACACCGCTACGCCGGCTACATCCACCTCAAGACCATTCCCGAGGCCTCGCCGGAACTGCTGGCCAGTGCCGGGCGCTATGCCGACCGCCTGTCCATCAACGTGGAACTGCCGACCGAAGCCGGCCTGAGCGCCTTGGCGCCGGAGAAGACGGTTCATTCCATCCGTGGCGCGATGGGCGAACTGCGTTGGCGCATCGAGGAAGCCAAGGAAGCTCGCAAGGCCCCCACAGCGGTGGCACCGACGTCCATCCGCAGCACTCGCCCGCGTCCTCCCCGTTTCGCACCGGCCGGGCAGAGCACCCAGATGATCGTCGGCGCGGACGGGGCAAACGACCGGCAGATCCTGGCCAGCGCCGACAGCCTGTACGGCAGTTACCGCATGCGCCGGGTCTACTACTCCGCGTTCAGCCCGATTCCGGACGCCAGCCGGCAGTTGCCACTGCAGCCGCCACCGCTGCAGCGCGAACATCGCCTTTACCAGGCTGACTGGCTGCTGCGCTTCTACGGGTACGGCGTGGATGAGATTACCGATACCACCCAGGACGGCATGCTCGACCTGGATATCGACCCGAAGATGGCCTGGGCGATCCGCCATCCCGAGCGCTTTCCGGTCGATCTGAACCGGGCACCGAAGGAGATGCTGCTGCGGGTGCCCGGCCTTGGCGTGCGCAACGTCAAGCGCGTGCTGATGGCACGCCGTCACGGGCGGCTGCGCGTGGCCGACATCGCGCGCCTGAAGGCACCGATGAGCAAGCTGCTGCCGTTCGTGCTGCTGGCCGACCATCACCCTCGCAAAGCACTGGACGACCCGGCGGCGCTGCGCGCGCAGCTGGCCCCGCCGCCGCGACAGGCTTCGCTGTTCGATGCCCCGTCCGCGGCCTGACGCGCAGCGCTGGTCGCTGCGGGTGGATCCACCATGGTCGCTGGAGGCCTGGCGCAGCGGTGCGCGCGAAGCCCTGCTGCGCGGCGTCGCGCCGGAGCAGCTGGACTGGCTCGAGGGCAGCGACGCATCACTGCTGGACGCGCCCGCGGTCACCTCGGCGCCCGCACAGGCCGATGCTGGCGCACCGACGGTACCGCGCGACTTCCTGGAACTGGCGGCCACCTGCCTGTGCCATCGCGACGGACAACGCATGGCCCTCCTGTACCGGTTGCTGTGGCGCATCGCCCATGGCGAACGCTCGGTGCTGTCAAACCCTGCCGATGCCGACGTACTGAGGGCGATGGCCATGGCACAGGCGGTCCGCCGCGACACGCACAAGATGAAGGCATTCGTGCGCTTCCGCGAAGTGCCTGGCCAGCCTGATGCGTTCATCGCCTGGTTCGAGCCGCAGCACCACATCGTCGACCGGGTCGCGCCGTTCTTCGCGCGCCGTTTCACCGGCATGCGCTGGGCCATCCTCACGCCTTCGCGCAGCGTCGCCTGGGATGGGCAGGCGCTTGCCTTCGGCCCCGGTGCACGGCGCGAGGACGCCCCGGCCGAGGATGCACGCGAGTCGCTGTGGCAGACCTACTACGCCAGCATCTTCAATCCGGCGCGACTCAACACACGGATGATGATGCAGGAGATGCCGGCCAAGTACTGGCGCCACCTGCCTGAAGCACAGTTGCTGCCACGCCTGGTGCGCGACGCCGCCGACCGCGTGCAGGAAATGCATGACCGTCCCGCGCAGGCACCGCAACGCAGGATTCGCCCACGTGCGAACGCTGCGGCGCCGGCAACCGATGCCAGCAGTCTGGACAATCTGCGCGGACAGGCCAGCGCCTGCCGCCAGTGCCCGTTGTGGGAGCAGGCCACGCAGACCGTGTTCGGCCAGGGGCCGGCAGGGGCCGGGGTGATGCTGGTCGGAGAACAACCCGGCGATACCGAGGATCTGCGCGGGCAGCCGTTCGCAGGACCCGCCGGCCAGGTGCTGGACCGCGCACTGGCGGAGCTGGGAATCGATCGCGCCCAGCTGTACCTCACCAACGCGGTGAAGCACTTCCACCATGAGCGGCGCGGCAAGGTGCGGCTGCACAAGCGACCGGAAAGCCGCCACATCCAGGCCTGCCGCCCCTGGCTGATGGGCGAGATCGCGCGTGTGCGGCCCCAGGTGATCGTATGCCTGGGCGCGACAGCGGCAGCCTCGGTATTCGGTCGTGACTTCGACCTCTCACGCGACCGCGGACGCTGGCACACCCTCGAAGATGGCACGCGCGGCTACGCCACGGTGCACCCGGCGTGGGTGTTGCGGCAGACCGACGATGCACGCCGCGAGGCCGGCTATCGGCTGTTCCGGGAAGACCTTCGGCAGATGTTGCGAGGGGATGGGGCATCCGCCGGGCATGGCCCGGCGCTACCACGGACCGGGGACCGGTAGCGCCGGGCCGCGCCCGGCGAGCGAAGCGGCCCGTCAGGCGGCGTCGGGCTGGTGTTCCGGACGCGCGCGGTCGAATGCGTCCAGCGCTTGGCACGCCGCTTCGATGCGGCGCAGGGTCGGGTACGGTGCCAGGTCCAGGCCAAAGCGGTGGGCGTTGTACAGCTGCGGCAACAGGCAGATGTCGGCCAGGCCAGGACGGTCGCCGTGGCAGAAGGTGCCGGTGTCGCGGCTGTTGGCCAGCATCGCTTCCATCGCGTCAAAGCCTTCGGCGATCCAGTGCAGGGTCCACTGCGTGCGGGCGTCGGCGGGCAGCTGCAGGTCGCGTTCCAGGTACTGCATCACCCGCAGGTTGTTGATCGGATGGATATCGCAGGCCACCAACTGGGCCAGCGCCCGCACCCGTGCGCGGCCCGCAGGATCGGCCGGCAGCAGCGGCATCTGTGGGAAGCGCTCTTCCAGGTACTCGATGATCGCCAGTGACTGGGTCAACGTGTGCCCATCATGCAGCAGGGTCGGCACCAGCTGCTGCGGATTGAGCGCGCGGTAAGCCTCATGGTGCTGCTCGCCACCGTCGCGCACCAGATGCACCGGCCGCGCCTCCCAGGCCAGGCCCTTCAGCTCCAGGCCGATGCGCACGCGGTAGGCGGCGCTGGATCGCCAGTAGGTGTACAGCACGATGCCGTCGTCGACCGGGATCTCCATCGCCGCCTCCATGCTCAGGGCCTGGCCGCCTGTTCGATGCGCTGCTCGATCGCACCGAAGATGCTGTTGCCGGCAGCGTCGAGCATCTCGATCCGGACCACGTCGCCGAAGGACATGAACGGCGTGCTCGGCTTGCCGTCACGCAGGGTCTCGACCACGCGCTGCTCGGCGAAGCATGAGGCACCCTTGCTGGTGTCTTCGTTGGCGATGGTGCCCGAGCCGACGATGGTGCCGGCACCCAGCGGGCGGGTCTTGGCCGCATGCGCGACCAGCTGGGCGAAGTTGAACTGCATGTCCACGCCCGCCTCCGGCGCACCGAACCACTGGCCGTTGATGTGGGTCAGCAGCGGCAGGTGCACCTTGCTGTCCTGCCACGCAGCACCCAGCTCATCGGGGGTGACGAACACCGGCGACAGCGCCGAACGCGGCTTGGACTGCAGGAAGCCGAAGCCCTTGGCCAGCTCGCCCGGGATCAGGTTGCGAAGCGAGACATCGTTGACCAGGCCGACCAGCTGGATGTGGCTGGCGGCCTGTTCCGGGGTGGCCGCCATCGGCACGTCGTCGGTGATCACCACGATCTCCGCTTCCAGGTCGATGCCGTAGTCCTCGCTGACCACCTTGACCGCATCGCGCGGGCCGTAGAAGCCCGCACTGGTGGCCTGGTACATCAGCGGGTCGGTGTAGAAGCTCTCGGGCACCTCGGCACCGCGGGCGCGGCGCACGCGCTCGACGTGCGGCAGGTAGGCGCTGCCATCGACGAACTCATAGGCACGCGGCATCGGTGCGGCCAGCGCCTGCGGATCGAGGTCGAACACGCCATCGGCGTCGCCAGCGTTGAGCGATTCGTACAGGGCGTTCAGGCGCGGTGCGATGTGGCTCCAGTCCTCCAGGGCCTGCTGCAGGGTGGCGGCGATGCCGGTGGCGCGCACGCCGTGGCGCAGGTCACGCGAAACGACGATCAGGGTGCCGTCGCGGCCGCCTTCCTTCAAAGAACCAAGCTTCATGGGTGGGTGTCCGGAGTCGTGGGCAAACAAGTTTCAAGTGTAATCAAATCTGCGGCGGCGCCAAGCTGCAGCGCGGCATCGGCCCACCCTACCGTAGTGGGGGCTTCGGCAGGGCTTGCAGCCCTGCACCTGCTTCAAGCCAGGGCAACAGCCGAAGCAACAGCAACAGCGGGCATTCCGTGGGATGGCGAGGCACTGTGGGTTTGCGGGGACACCGTAAACCCATCCATGGGGGCTTGGTCGCGGCATCCATGCCGCTCACACCCCGCAAACCCACAGTACCCCGCCTTCGACAGTAGGCCGGTGGCCAGTAGATCCACGCTATGCGTGGATGAAATCTGTCAGATATCGAATGAAATTCCGGGGTCAGATCCGTTTTCCTGCGGAAAACGGATCTGACCCCATGCCATTCCGACAGATCGCAGGAAACTGTCGAAGGCGGGGTGGGTCCGGTGGCGGGAGTGTCCGCGGCATGGATGCCGCGGCCAAGCCCCCAGGGACGGGTTTACGGCGTCTCCCGCCACCGGACCCACCCCGCCATCCCTCAGGAAACCCGCTTTTGACGTTGACGTCGCTTTGGCCTCTGCAGGTGCAGGGCGCAGCCCTGCAGAGAGAACCCCTTACCTGAACGGGGCTTTTTGCGCGAGGTCTCAGCCATCGGTTAGACTAGGCAGGTCTGCAGCGGCCGTCCGTTTCCCTCCGGGACCGCCGGCGACCAGGGTCCGCCCTCTTCGCCCGCCCCCACTCCGACGCCGTTCGTCACGCATTCCAGCCGGCGCTTCGTGCCGGCTGCACCCAACTTCTCGCAGCGCGGTTCACGGGAACGCTCCGAGTCAGCCGATCACTTTGATCTGCCCCCGTCTGTCCGTTCGGACAGGCGTTTCTTGTACTTGGAGCAATCTCAATGTCTTTTGAATCGCTGGGCCTGGCGCCCTTCCTGCTGCGTGCGCTTGCCGAGCAGGGCTACGAAAATCCGACCCCGATCCAGCAGCAGGCGATCCCGCTGGCGCTGGCCGGTCGCGACCTGCTGGCCGGCGCACAGACCGGTACCGGCAAAACTGCCGCGTTCGGCCTGCCGTTGCTGCAGCACCTGGGCACCGCCTCGCAGGAAGTGCGTGCCGGCCCGCGCAAGCCGCGTGCGCTGATCCTGGCCCCGACCCGCGAACTGGCCACCCAGGTGCATGACAGTCTGCGCGGCTACAGCAAGTACCTGCGTATCCCCAGCGCCTGCATCTACGGCGGTGTCGGCATGGGCAACCAGCTGGACATCCTGCGCCGTGGCGTGGACCTGCTGGTGGCCTGCCCGGGCCGCCTGATCGACCACCTGGAGCGTCGCAGCGTCGACCTGTCCGGCATTGAACTGCTGGTGCTGGACGAAGCCGACCGCATGCTCGACATGGGCTTCCTGCCGTCGATCAAGCGCATCCTGGCCAAGCTGCCGAAGCAGAACCGCCAGACCCTGCTGTTCTCGGCCACCTTCGAGGACAACATCCGCCAGCTGGCGCTGGAGTTCATGCGCAACCCGGAACAGATCCAGGTGACGCCGAAGAACACCGTGGCCGAAACCATCACCCACCGCGTGCACCCGGTCGATGCCGGCCGCAAGCGCGACCTGCTGCTGCACCTGCTGGCGCAGGACAGCCGCGAGCAGACCCTGGTGTTCGCCCGTACCAAGCACGGCAGCGACAAGCTGGCCACGTTCCTGGAAAAGTCGGGCATCAAGACTGCGGCGATCCATGGCAACAAGAGCCAGGGCCAGCGCCTGCGTGCGCTGGGCGACTTCAAGGCCGGCCGCGTGACGGTGCTGGTGGCCACCGACATCGCTGCGCGCGGCATCGACATCAACGAGCTGCCGAAGGTGATCAACTTCGACCTGCCGATGGTGGCCGAGGACTACGTGCACCGCATCGGTCGTACCGGCCGCAACGGCGCGACCGGCCAGGCGATTTCGCTGGTGGCGCAGGATGAAGTGAAGCTGCTGCGCGCGATCGTGCGCCTGCTGGGCCGCGACATGGACATCCGCGATGTACCGGGCTTCGAACTGCAGGTTCCGATCCGCTGGGGCAACAGTGCGCCGGGCAAGGCCGAGCACGATACCGGTGAGCGCGCACCGCGCAAGAGCCACGCGCGCCGTCCGCACGGTGATACTCCGCGCCATGCGCATGCCGGCCCGAAGAAGGCCGGCGGTGGCCGCCGCGAAGGCGGAGGAAATGGCCAGCAGCGTGCAGGTGCCGGCCAGGGCCAGCGCCGTGGCGGTGGCGGTAATGGTGGCGGCCGTGGTCGTGGCCAGGGCGGCGGCGGTGGTCGCGCTGGCTGATCCCAGCTGACATGGAGGGTGCTTCCCGCTGCGCGGGGGGCTATCGAAGGACGGCGCTGACGCGCCGTCCTTTTTTGTTGCTGGCTACCGTGAGTAGAAGCCGGCGGTGTGCTGCGCTGAGGGCGGATGGGCGTGGGGCCAGCGCAAAACACGCCGTAAACCCATCCATGGGGGCTCGGTCGGCGCATCCATGCGCCTCACGGTTTTGCGCTGGCCCCACGCCCATCCGCTTCAAGCATTGCCTGCGCCTTCTTCTCCCGCCGGGTAGCCGGGAGAAGAAAGATCAAATTCAAATTCAAATTCAAATTCAAATTCAAATTCAAGTTCAAATTCAAAGGCAAAAGCCGAAGTCGCAATTCCTGGCTTTGCTTTTGCTTTTGCTTTTGTATTTGCCCTTGCTCCCGCCTTGGGGTCTGATGCGTCCGCGCCCGCAGGAAACTGTCATGGGAGGCAGGGGGCCTCAGCCAGGACCGTTGGCGCCAAGGATGGCGCCATCGAGCCCCCATGGATGGGTTTACGGCGTGTCCTGGCTGAGGCCCCCTGCCTCCCAAGCACAACAGAAACTCGGCGCCAAACACCTCAACCCCGCGCTTTCGCCGGATTTACCAGATTCCCGAAGAAGATCGCGTTGATCAGCAGCCGATCCGTCCCGTGCCAGTACTTGCGGTGCGCCGGGTCATCGGCAAACAGCACCACGTTGCCCTGCCCCTGCGCCGACACCAGCAGCCACGCGCTGCCCGCTACCCGCGCACGGTTGCGCTCGGAAAGATAGCCATTCACCCGCGGCGGCGTGTCGATGCGTACCACCGTCGAGAATGGGTTCGCACTCGGCTGCAGCGTCACCGTGTTCTCCTTGTTGATCGCCAGTTGCCGGCGCGGCACGCCGAACGCCAGCGGATGACTGGTGTCCACATCGGCGCTGAGGATGTTGCCGCTGACCCGCTCGATCGCGGCGATGTCGCGCTGGTCGCCGAATGCACGGCGGCTCTCGTCGGCAGTCTCTTCGTCCTTGCCGAGCTTCTCGCCGTCGGCGAGCTTCTGTTCGATCGCCCACTTCGAGGCACTGCCATAGGTCACCAATGAACCACCGGCCTGCACCCAGCGCTTCAGTGCAGCCACCGCCGCGGCATCGACGCCGGTATAGGTGCCACCGGACAGCACGATCGTGGTGTAGCGGTCCAGGGACACTTTGCCCAGCTGCTGCGGGTCCAACTTGCTGGCAGGCAAGTGCAACTGCTGGTCGAGCAGGAACCAGGCCGAGCCGATCTCGGTGGCGGCCACCCCCTCCCCCATCACCAGCGCAACCGCGGGTTTGCGCAGCGCCTTGACGCCGTCACTGCCCAGATCGATGCCTTCGCGGCTGCGGCCACTGGACAGCGCGTGCACCTGCACACCTGCCTCGCGCGCGGCCGATGTCACTGTCTCAAGCAGGCCCGCGCCCTGCAGCGATTGCCCGGCAACCGGAATCACCAGGCTGCCGGCGGCGAAGCTGACGTCGCCCTGCGCGGTCGCGGTGGTGAACGGCTGGAATGCCGCACGTGCGCTCACGCCTTTGCCCTGCAGCGCGGCCAGCGCGCGCCCGGCGTTGTAGTCGCGCCAGTCGATCGCGTATGCGAATCCGGCCTGGCCGCCCAGCACCGCACCGTGCTCCGCCGGGAGCGCGGTCACGCGTGCGCCGCCTTCGATGCGGCTGCGGCTGCCCGCGAAGGCCACGCCGTAGGCCGGTGCGATTGCGTAGCTGGTGCTGCCGTAGAACACGTCGCCCTTGATCGGCGGCGTCTCGGCAAAGATCGAATGCACCAGGCGGAACTGCGCCTGCTGCATTGGCACCACGTAGGCGCTCCCCGCCTCGAAGCGCAGGCCATCGACGCTGACCGCACGGTCCAGCGCGCGCACCTCGATGCGGTGCAGCAGCAACAGTTCCAGCAGGCGACGGGTCAGCGCCGGATCATGCGTATCGCCGAACACGAAGCTCTTCACCGGCTGCTGCGCTGCCTGCTTCAGCGCACTCTGGAAGAACTGCTTCTGCAGGTCGAACAGGCCGCTGCGCTCGGCCACCGCGCCACGCACCGTGCCGAGGCCGGTAGCGACCTGGTTGCGAATGGTGAACGGGAAAGTCAGCAGGCCGTTCACCGATTCCTGCGCGCGGCCACGTGAACTGGCCTGCTCGACGGTGACGCCGACCGCGCCGTGGAAGTCCGGATAGGTCGAGCCGTACACCGGCGAGAAGTTGTCGAAATTCTCGCCGGTGTAGTACAGCGAACCCAAGGCATCCAGCGCCTGCGCGTGGTACTTGGCCAGGGTCTTGTTGAACTCGTACGACGGCGCCGGAATCAACGGGCTGTGCATGCTCTTCGGCGAAGGCTCGAAGTAGTACGTGCTGTCCTTGCCCATTTCGTGGAAGTCGATCTGCACGTTCGGGTACCACTGGTGGAACACCTCCACCTTCGGCCGCGAGTCCTGCTGGGTCAGGGCCAGCCAGTCGCGGTTGAGATCGGTGAAGTAGTGGTTGGTGCGGCCCTGCGGGAACGGCTCGACGTGCTCCTTGTCAGCCGGGTCGGCCGAGGCCGGATCGGAGGCCCACGCGTTGTGCCAGTTGGCGGCGCGATCGCGACCGTCCGGATTCTGCGCCGGGTCGAACAGCACCACCGCCTGCTGCAGCCATTGCTGGGTCTCGGCACTGCGGTTGGCCACCAGGTAGTAGGCGGTCAGCATCGCCGCCTCGGCGCTGGAGGTCTCGTTGCCATGCACGCTGTAACCCAGCCACACCACCACCGGGCTGTCGCCCGCCGCACTGCGCGGCTGCGCCGGATCGACCAGGGTCGCGTGCTGCTGGCGGATCTGTTCCAACCGCGCGTGGTTGCCGGCAGCGGTTACCGTGGCGATCAGCAACGGGCGGCCCTCGTAACTGCGGCCGATCTCGCGCACGCTGATCTTGTCCGAGCGTTTCGCCAGTTCCTGGAAGTACGCCACCAGCTGGTCGTGCCGGGTGTAACGGCTGCCGATCGGGTAGCCGAGGAACTGCTCGGGTGTGGGAATGGACGTATCGAACGCGGCCGCGTCGACGGCCTGCGGGAAGAAGTACGCACTCTGTGCCTGCGCTGGCTGCGGGCAGGACAGTGCGGTGGCGGCGGCGATCAGCAACGGAAGAACGGCACGACGATGCAAGGACACGGTGACTCCCCAGGACACAACGGCAGACGGTCGCGCGGCCGGCTCCCTGAAGAAACCGGCCGCAGCGGATGGATCAGAAGCGGTAATCGAAGCCCAGCGTGAAGTAGCGGCCGCGCAGGTCGTACTGGCTGAAGTCGTATGGCGCGCGGATGCCCGGGAACGAAGCGTCGTACGGCGGCGTCTTGTCAGCCAGGTTCTGCACCTTGGCATACAGCGTCAGCTTGTCGATGCCGGTGTAGCCCAGGTACAGGTCGTACTGGCTATAGCTGCCGACGCGCTGCTGCACGGCCTTGGCTGCGGTGCTGGCTTCCTGGCGGTAGCTGCTGGTGTAGTACCAGGTTACTGCGGCGTTGAAATCACCGTACTTCCAGTCCAGCGTGGTGGTGGCCTTGTCCTTGGGCAGGGTCGCGCCCAGGTTGCTGCCGGCGTAGTCCACCAGCGGGCCACCGACCACGGTCGGGCGACGGTAGTCGCGCACGTGGGTGTAGGCCGAGGACACGGTGAAGTCACCCAGCGCCGCGGTCGGGATGCGCTGGCGCAGTTCGACGTCGATACCCGAGGTCTTCAGCTCGCTCAGGTTCTGGTAGCGGTTGTAGACCGCCTGCAGCTTGCCGCGCTCATCGCGCTGCACCGCGCCAGCCACGTTGTCGTTGACCAGGGTCTGGGTATTGTTGGTGCCGACCAGGTTGTCCAGCTGGATGCGGTAATAGTCCACGCTCAGGTTGGTGTTGGCCCACGGTGACAGCACCACGCCGAAGTTCACGCTCTTGGTTCGCTCCGGCTTCAGTGCGTTGTTACCGACGGTGAAGAAGGTCGGGTTCTGGCGCGAGCCCGGCACGTCCGGATCACGCGGATCAACCACGCTGCCGTAGGCGATGCTGGTGCTGTTGGAGTTTTCCGACAGCGACGGTGCGCGGAAGCCCTTCGAAGCGGACGCACGCACCAGCAGGACATCCAGGGGCTGCCAGCGCAGGCCGATCTTCGGCGAGAACGCATCGCCGAAATCGTCGTAGTGGTCGGCGCGCGCGGCGGCGGACAGCTCCAGCGTCGAGGCCAGCGGCACGTTCACTTCGGCGTAGGCCGCACTGACCTGGCGCTTGCCGTGTACTTCGGCAATGGCCGGGCGCACCTGCAGGCCGGCATCGATCTGCCACGGGTTGTTGGAGTCGAGCTTTTCGCGGCGCCACTCGGCACCGGCCGCGAAGCCGATCTCACCCGCCCAGGTATGGCCCAGGCTGCCGGAAATCTTCGCATCGATACCCTGCAGCTTGGATTCGGCCGGACGCAGCGTGGCGATGTTGATCGAATCGCGCACCGACTGCGGCGTGGCCGCCGGGTTGAGCAGGTTGTAGCTGCCGGTGGCCAGCGCGTCGGCCAGCGCCCAGCGATTGGCGAAGCCGCCGGACACGCTCTCGCGCTCGCTGCTGCGTGCGCCGAACGCGGCCACTTCCCAATCCCACGACGCGGTGGTGCCACGCAGGCCGAACACGCCGCGGTAGGCGGTGGAACGGTTGGTCTTGATCGTGCCGCCGAGGTCGAAGAAGGTGTACTCGATCGGGATCGCGCGGCCGTACGGGTTGTACGGATTGTTGGCCGGCAGCAGCGACGACACCGGCTCGGCCAGGCCGCTGTTGGCGTTCAACGCGAAGCGGCCGCTTTCCAGGGTAAAGAACGGGCTGCTGCCGAACCAGGCGGCGCTCTTGATCTGGCTGTACAGCACTTCGCCAAAGGCCTCGACGTTGTCGTTCAGGCGGAAGGTACCGTTGGCATAGGCCTGGTAGCGCTTGGTCGAGGGAATCAGCGTGGTGAACGGCGCCTGGTTGAAGCCGCAGGTATCACCGGACAGGCCATCGATCGGCGCGCTGGCAACGCGGGTGGTGCCGGCCGGGCAGTTGCCGTTGGCATCGAGCATCGGCACCGAGACGCCGTTGACCAGGTAGCGCGCGCCCTTGGCCGACCAGCCGTTCCAGCGGCCACCCGGCTTGTCGGTGTAGATGCCGCTCCTGGTCAGGTTGCGTTCGTCCTGGTCCAGGCGCTCACGGTTGTACCCCTGCAGGCTGAAGAGGATGTTGTAGCCATCGGTGTCCAGATCACCCAGGCCGCCGACGAACTTCAGGTTCTGCTCGTGCAGGCCGCCCTGGTCGGCACCGCCGAAGCTGCCGCCGATCTCGGCGCCTTCGAAGTTCTGCCGGGTGATGATGTTGACCACGCCGGCCACGGCGTCGGAGCCGTACACCGCCGAGGCGCCGTCCTTGAGCACCTCAATGCGCTCGACCGCGACCAGCGGCAGCGCATTGAGATCGACGAAGGTGTCGGACAGGCCACCGGCCGGGAAGCCGTAGTTGGCCAGGCGGCGGCCGTTGAGCAGCACCAGCGTGTTCTTCTGCGACAGGCCGCGCAGGCCGATGCCGGCCGAGCCGGACGCCCAGCCATTGTTGGTGGTTTCGTTGGCAGCGTTGCCGGTGTTGGCCGAGATCGAGCGCAGCACGTCGGCGACGGTGGCCTTGCCGGTCTGTTCCAACTGCTGGCGGCCGATCACCTGCACCGGGTTGGAGGCCTCGGTATCGGTGCGCTTGATGTTGGAACCGGTGACGCGCACGGCGGCCAGGGTGCTGGCTTCGCCACTGGCGTCGGCGGAGGTTTCGGCGGCGGCGGACAAAGGCGCGGCCAGAGCGACGGCCAGGGCCGCCACGAGCAGGGTGTGCTTGGGCATGACGATGTGGGGGAGGTGGAAAGGGCGACGTAGTTCCGCAGTAGTCCATGCCAAGCCGGGGTCCGGCCAATAACATCTCTTCATACGGATATAAGAGAAACTATCATCTCTTCATCCGGATGGAAAGAATTACTTCACGAAAGTCCAACAATCGCTCAGGATGGCCGGCCACCTGCGGCGTACAATCGCGCCATGGAAATCTTCAAAGTCTTCATGCTCGAGGCGGCGCACCGCCTCCCCAACGTGCCGCCGGGGCACAAGTGCGCGCGCCTGCACGGCCACTCGTTCCGGGTGGAACTGAAGGTCGAAGGCGAGCCCGGCGCGCAGACCGGCTGGATCATGGACTTCGGCGACGTGAAGGCGGCTTTCCAGCCGATCTATGACCGCCTGGACCATCACTACCTCAACGACATCCCCGGCCTGGAGAACCCGACCAGCGAGAACCTGGCGGTGTGGATCTGGAACGAACTCAAGCCCAGCCTGCCGGCGCTGAGCGAGATCACCGTGCACGAAACCTGCACCTCCGGCTGTCGCTACCGCGGCCCGACGGCCTGATCAACCCATTGATCTGAAAGGCTTTTCAAAGGCGCCCTGAGCGCCTTTGTTATTTTTGTTGCATTGCCGCATCAACGGCGTATGCTGCAATGCATCAAGCCACTCCCTGATGCCCCCATGGCCGCCGCCTTCAGCGATCGCTTCAGTGATGCCACCCGCCAGTTCGCCGCCGCCGCAACGCGCGCAAACCGATTGGCGTTGGAGAACGCGGAAAGCATGTTCGGCGTGCAGTTGAAGGTGATGGAGCGCAACCTGACCGCGACCGGCGGCTGGCTGGGCGAACTGGCCCGCAGCGACGACGCGGCCGGGATGCTCAACAAGGGCGCACAGCTGTGGCAGGACAACCTGCAGCGGCTGGGCCAGGCCCAGCAGGACGTGGTCGGTCTCGGCCTGGTGGCCAGCAAGGCGTGGTCCGAACTGGTGCAGGGTTACAACGAATCAACGGCGGACGCGAGCAACCACTGACGCGACGCAACGCTCATTGCGTGGGTCCCTCCCCCCATGCAATCCGGACCCGGCAGATCCCTCCCTCTGCCGGGTCTTTTTTTGCCTGGCGTCCGGATTCCGGAGTGCGTCTTCGTCCGATGTCTCTGCGAACTGAGGGGCCCCGCCGGGACAGGCAGGGGCCTGGGCAAATGTCCCGGCGCCGGCCGTTGGCCGCCACCTCCTCCTTTACTTTGCCCAGCCCCCCGCCCGCCCCGACGAGACTCGGCTTACGGCAGGTAAAGCGCAGCGCTCGTGGCGCCTTTCAACGAGGCGCCGACGAACTCCGAACGCAGGGCGGATGCCCTTGCGTACGAAGTAAAGGGGGAGGTGACGGCCAACGGCCGGCGCCGGAGGACATTCGTACGCAAGGGCCTCCGCCCTGCGCCGCGCAGGACAACCCGCGAAGGAACCTCAGCGCCCGCGACCACCATGCCAATGCTGGTGCCACGCCTGGAACATCAGCACGTTCCACAGGTGCGTGTGCCACTTGCGCTCGCCGCGCAGGAACGCTTCCCAGATGCCGCGCACGCGTGCCGCATCGAAGCAGCCCTGGTTGCGAAGCAGCTGCGGGTCCAGCAGCGCCTCCGCCCAATCGCGCAACGGACCGGCCAGCCAGCGCGCCATGGGCGGGCCAAAGCCACGCTTGGGACGGTACACCAGCGGCTCGGGCAGGTAGCGTGCCAACAGATTCTTCAGAATGAGTTTGTGTTCGCCATCGTGGTACTTCAGGTGCTGCGGCAGGCGCCAGGCCAGGCGCACCACCTCCATGTCCAGCAACGGCGCACGGGTTTCAACGCCCGCCGCCATGCCCGCGCGATCAACCTTGGCAAGGATGCCCTCGGCCAGGTCCATGCGGAAATCCAGCAGCTGGATGCGCGCCTCGGCCGGCAGCGCCGTGTCCTGCTGCTGGAAGATCGTCAGCGGCTCACGCGCACCCAGCACTACCTGCGCCGGCTGCCGCCAGCGCGTCACGCGCTGCAGATAATGCCCCTCCACATCGTTGGCAGCCACCTCGGCCACCAGCGCACGCCAGCCACCCAGGCGGCCGCGCTCGGGATTCATCCGGTTGCCGCTGCGCCGTGCCAGGTCACGCACCCAGTCCGGCAGGCCGCCGCACAGGCGTGCATTGCGCAGCGCGCGGCCGTAGCTGGGGTGACCGAAGAACAGTTCATCGCCGCCATCACCGGTCAGTGCAACCGGCTTGCGAGCGCCCAGCAGTTCGCTGGCGAGCAGGGTCGGCAGCTGCGAGGCATCGGCGAACGGCTCGCACCAGACCTGCGGCAGGCGCTGCAGCAGGTCCAGGCCCTGGCGCGCGTCCATGCGGTGCAGGTGGTGCTGCACGCCGAGATGCCGCGCGACCTGCGAGGCCCAGTCGCTCTCGTCATGGCCGGGATCGTCGAAACCGACCGTCCATGCCTCGATCGGGAGGGTCGACTGCGCCTGCATCATCGCGGTCACCAGCGACGAGTCGGTGCCACCGGACAGGAACGCGCCGCAGGCCAGCGGCGAATGCATGCGTGCGGCAATGGCCTTCTGCAGTACCGTCTCCAGCTTGTCGGTAGCCTGCTCCAGGCTGGGTGCCGGCTGCAGGGGTTCCTGCAGTGCGCTGTGCATCGCATCGCGTGCGCACCAGTAGCGTGAGCCGCCCTGTGCGGCCTGGCTGGAACCGCCAGCCGCATGGTCATTCAGATCGATGCGCAGCATCGCGCCGGCCACCAGCTTGTGGATACCGCGGTAGATGGTGTGTGGTGCCGGCACATAGTCATGGCGCAGCAGCAGGCTCAGCGCATCCTGGTCGATGCCAGGGGCAAAGCCGGCGAAGGCCTGAAGCGCCTTCAACTCCGAGGCAAACAGGAACTGGCCCTGGTACCAACCGTAGTACAGCGGCCGCTCGCCGACCCGGTCGCGGGCCAGCCACAGTTCGCGCGCCTCCCGGTCCCACACACTGAAACCGAACGCGCCCTCGATGCGCGACAGCGCCCGCTCCACGCCCCATTCGACGATCGCCTGCAGCAGCAGCCGCGCATCGCTGCAACTGCGTGGCAGGTCGCGCAGCTGCGCCTGCAGGTCACTGCGGTTGTACAGGCGGCCGTCCAGGCACAGCACGTAGCGACCGCAGTCCGAGCTCAGCGGCTGTAATGGCGTATCGGTGGGCGCCCGGCAGTGGCCCAGTGCCAGGCCGGCCCCGGCGTCGGTCCAGTAGCCAATGCGGCCCCGGCCGCGCTGCTGCAGGGCGCGCAGCATCGGTGCCAGGCGCTGCAGCAGGTGTTCGTCCTCGGCAGGTGGCAGCCAGGCCCCGACCACGCCACTCATCGGGCACCTCTGCAGCGGCAGCGGCGGGACGGGTTCAGCAGGTAGAGGGCGGGCAACATGGGAACGGCACGCGGAGCGGAGGAGACTCCATGCTCTGCGCCCTGACGGCCCCGCGTCAGTCGCGTTGCTGTCAGCGATGGTCACCAGACGTATCACGAAGGTAACGCTTTGTAACAGCCTCAGGCTATGCTCAACGCCAAGCTGTTGCCAGGCCTGGAGTGCGGCCCCAGCGCCAGCAACCCCGGCTGAATGGCGCCCACCCGCTGGACCCGGGCGGCCCGCAGGCTGGGATAGCATCGCCGCGCTCGTGCCGTGGCGGTACGTTTGCGTCCACGGAGGCCTTGGAAATGCTGGATATCGTACTGGTCGAAGACGATGCCCGCCTGGGAACGATGGTCAGTGACTACCTGCAGCGGCATGGCTACCAGGTCGCCCATGAACGCAGCGGCGAACGGGCAGTGGCCCGGATCCTGGCGGAAAAGCCGGCGCTGGTCCTGCTCGATGTCGGCCTGCCCGACCAGGATGGTTTCGAAGTGTGTCGGCAGATCCGGCCCCACTATGACGGCATCATCTGCGTGCTGACCGCCCGCACCGACAACATCGACCAGGTGCTGGGCCTGGAACTGGGGGCCGACGATTACATCGGCAAACCGATCGAACCGAGGGTGCTGCTGGCCCGGCTGCGTGCCCACCTGCGCCGCCACCGCCGGGTCGAGCCACGTGACGGCAGCCTGCGCTTCGGCGAGCTGAACATCGACCCTTCCACCCGCAACGTACACCTGCAGGGCGGCCTGCTGGAGCTCACCACGGCCGAGTTCGACCTGCTGTTCCTGCTGGCCAGCAACGCCGGCCAGATCCTGGACCGCGATGCGCTGCTGCGCGGCCTGCGCGGGATCGCCTTCGACGGCCTGGACCGCTCGATCGATGCCCGCATCTCGCGCCTGCGCCGCAAGCTGGGCGACAACCCGGAGCAGCCAGAACGGATCAAGACCGTTCGCGGCCGCGGCTACCTGTTCAGCCGCTCGGCATGGGGATGACGCGCACGCCGTCGGCGATGCGCGGCCACGCCTTCCACTTCCTGCGCTACGGCATCGGCTTCCTGCTCGCCCATCTGTTGCTGATCGTGCTGGGCCTGTGGGCCTGGGATGCCCTGCTGGAAGACCGCACCGAAGCCGGCCTGCAGGCCGAGATGCGCGGCACGCACGCGCTGCTGCAGCATCGCTTCGCCGAAACCCCGCGTGAACAGTGGCCGGCGCTGGCCCGCGAACTCGACGCTGATTTCGCCTATGCCCTACGCCTGGTTCCTTTGGCCGAGGCGGTGAAGGCGCTGCAGTCCAGCCAGCGACCGCCATTCAACAACGGCCGGGTGCAGATCGACCTGGAGCACATGCGCAGCCTGCAGCGCATCGGTGACAGCGGCTACGCGCTGATGCTGGGGCCGCTGGACGAAGCGCTGCCTGACGAAAGCTGGCAGGACAGCGAAGTCTCCGGCGTGGCGATCCTGCTGCTGATCCTGATGGTGGCGGTGGCACTGCCGATGTACGTGATGGTCTACCGGCTGTGGCGCGACGTCTCGCAGCTGGCCCAGGCGGCGCGGCGGATGCGCGACGGCCAGCTGGACACGCGTGCGCCGCGCGCCGGCACCGCACTGGTGCGGCCGCTGGCCAATGCCTTCAACCACATGGCCGAGCAGCTGCAGCAACTGCTGGAAAGCCAGCGGGTGCTCGCGCAGGCGGTGGCGCACGAAGTCCGCACGCCGTTGGCACGGATGCGTTTCGGCCTGGCCGAGCTGGAAGACAGCGCACTCGACGACGTGCAGCGCGATGCGCTGGGCGGCCTGCGCACCGATGTGGATCGGCTGCAGCACCTGACCGACGCCGGCGTCGAGTACGCCGCACTGGGTCGCTGCCATCAGCTGACCCGCCAGCGCCTGCAGCTGGCGGCGCTGGTGCGCGGCGTGGTCGCCCAGTTCGCGCCGCTGCCGGTGCCGGTGCAGCAGGCGCTGTCGCCGGTGGGCCTGGTCAACGTCAACCGGCACATGCTGGAGCTGGCACTGCGCAACCTGCTCGGCAATGCACTGCGTTACGCGCGCCGGCAGATCCGTATTGCCAGCACCGTCAATGACGGCTGGCTGTGCCTGCAGGTGGAGGACGACGGCCCCGGCATCGCACCCGAACTGCGCGGCCAGGTACTGCAACCCTACGTGCGGCTGGACCCGGGCAGCCCGGGCTTCGGCCTCGGCCTGGCGCTGGTGCAGGTGGTGGCCGACAAGCACGGCGGCCACGTTGAAGTGACCGACTCCGAACTGGGAGGTGCGTGCATCCGCCTGAAACTGCCGCTGGAAAGCGGCGGTGCGGTGACGGGCGAACCGGCCTGCTAGGCCGCCGGTTCGGCGCGTGGCAGGGCAAACACGAACAACGCGCCGCTCGCGCTGTCACGCAGTTCGATCCTGCGCCCATGCAGCTGCACGATGCGCTGCACGATCAGCAGGCCCAGCCCGCCGTTGTCGCCACGCCGAGCGCCGAGCGCGGCCGGTGCCTGGAACAGGTGGGTGCGCAGCGCTGGCGCCACCCCGGGGCCATCATCGGCCACGCTCACCTCCACGCTGTCATCGGTTGCGCGCAGGCGCACCTCGATCTGCCCACCCTCGGGTGCATGCCGCAGCGCGTTGTCGAGCAGGTTGGTCAGCACCCGCTCGACCAGGCCCAGATCGGCACGCACCAGCGGCAGGCCGGGCGGGAACTCGGCGTGCAGGTGCTGGTTGCGCGCCTGCGCCGCCAGCTCGAATTTCTGCAGCACATCCTGCAGCAGTTCCGGCAGCGCGAACACTTCCCACTCCAGGCGCACTTCGCCATGTTCCAGCCGCGCCAGCTCGAACAGCGCGCGTGCCAGCCGGCCGACCTTGGCACTCTGTGCCAGCGCGATGCCGAGATAACGGCGCCGCTCGTCCGGCGACAGCGTGGCGTCCTTCAACGCCAGTGTTTCCAGGTAGCCATGCAGCGACGACAACGGCGTACGCAGGTCATGCGAGATGTTGGCGACCAGCTCGCGGCGCTGCAGATCCTGCTGGCGCAGCTGCTGCCACTGCTCGCCCAACCGTTGCGCCATCTGCGCATGCGCATGTTCGAGGATCACCAGTTCATCGCGCTCACCCGGGCGCAGCGGCTCCGCCGGCGGCAGTGGCGTGGGTGCATCGATGTCGAAGGCCTGGATGCGCCGGGTCAGCCGCCGCAGCGGGCGTGTCACCCAGTAGAAGGCCACCAGCCCGGCCAGCAGGCCGAGGCCACCAACGAGTGCCACCGACCACAGCGTGGTGTTCCACTGACTGCCGGCGGCGAGGTCGTCGGCCAGCATCTGCCGGTGTTCGCCCACCAGCACCACGTACACATAGCCGGCCTGGCGGCCCTGCACGATCAACGGTGCAGCACTGAACACCTTGCGGCCATCGGCGCTGCGCGGATCATCACCGAGGATCGGCAACGGTGCTCCCGCCAGCAGGCGGCGCAGCGGCGCCACGTCCACCCGGGTGCGCACCAGGTGCCCACTGGGCGCATCGTGGCCAAGGATGCGGCCCTGGTCGTCCAGCAGGTAGACCTCGACGCTGGGGTTGACCGCCATCAGCTGGCCGAACAGCGCGCGCACGGCGGCATCGCGCATGCCGCTGGTATCCATCAGCTCGCTGCGCTGGGCAATGTGCTCGGCCAGGCCCAGCGACAGCCGCTGTACCACCTCCTGCTCGTGGCGGGTGTTGGCCCGCATCTGCAGTGCAAGCAGCGCCATGCAGCACGCCAGCATCAGCGCAGCGGTCACCACCGCCAGCTTCTGCCACAGGTTCGGCTTGATCACGCCGCCGCCCCGGCCGGATCGACCAGCTTGTAGCCGCGGCCCCACACCGTCAGCAACCGCCGTGGGTTGGCCGGGTCCGGCTCGATCTTGCTGCGCAGGCGATTGATATGGGTGTTGACCGTGTGTTCGTAGCCATCGTGCTGGTAGCCCCAGACCTGGTTGAGCAGTTCCATGCGCGCGAACACCTGGTCCGGATGACGGGCGAAGAACAGCAGCAGGTCGAACTCGCGCGGGGTCAGCTCCAGCGCGTTGCCATCCACCGAGGCGGTGCGCGCGACCGGATCCAGCTGCAGGCCGCCCAGTTCGATCGCGCCGGCATCGATGCGTGCGCTCTGCGCCATCGCCTCGGCGCGGCGCAGCAATGCGCGCACCCGCGCTACCAGTTCCGGCATCGAGAAGGGCTTTGCCAGATAATCGTCCGCGCCCAGTTCCAGGCCGACGATGCGCTGGGTTTCGCTGCCGCGCGCGCTGATGATGATGATCGGCACATAGCGCGCCATCGCGCGTGCACGCTGGCAGACCTGCAGGCCATCCACGCCGGGCAGCATCACGTCCAGCACCAATGCATCCCACGGACCTTCCTGCTCCAGCAGGCGCAGGCCGGCATCGCCGCTGGCGGCATGGGCCACGTCGTAGCCCTCATCGCCCAGGTGCATGCGCAGCAGGTCGGCGATGTGGGCATCGTCTTCAACGATCAGCACGCGTTTGGTCGACATCGGCAGCTCGGGGCCAGTGGGGAGGCTGGCAGCATTGTGGCGCGGGACGGCCGCCGATACCTCACGAAAAATTGAATCCTGCGTGAGGATTCGTTGACCCGGGCGGGCGCAGCATGGCCTCGTCATCCCCTTCCCGGAGTCCGCCATGTCCCTGTCCCGCCGCCATCTGCTGGGCCTGGGAGGTGTTGCCACCGCCGCCGGCCTGCTCGGCCTGGGGGCCTGCAGCCGCGCCGCCCCGGCCGCCGCCGAAGCGCGCCCGTCGCGACAGTTCGAGGTCATGCACAGCGATGCCGACTGGCGCCAGCGCCTGACCCCGGCGCAGTACGCGGTGCTGCGCCAGCAGGCCACCGAACGGCCGTGGAGCAGCCCGCTCAACAAGGAACACCGCCAGGGCACCTTCGCGTGTGCCGGCTGTGCGCTGCCGCTGTTTTCCTCCTCCACCAAGTTCGAGAGCGGCACCGGCTGGCCCAGCTTCTGGGCGCCGCTGCACAACGCCATCGGCGAAGACCGCGACGTCACCTTCGGGATGCTGCGGGTGGAGGTGCACTGCCGTCGCTGTGGCGGCCACCTCGGCCATGTGTTCAACGATGGCCCACGCCCGACCGGGCTGCGCTACTGCATGAACGGTGCAGCGATGGTGTTCGTTCCCGGCGCCACGGATGGCACTGCCGACGGCTGGCGGGTGCCGGTCGGTTCTTCCCCTGTTTCCGGAGCCTGACGATGCTGCTGTTGCTGCTTGCCTATCTGGGGGGCGCGCTGACCCTGCTCAGTCCCTGCATCCTGCCGGTGCTGCCGTTCGTGTTCGCGCGTGCCGACCGTCCCTTCCTGCGCAGCACGCTGCCATTGCTGCTGGGCATGGCGCTCACCTTCACCGTGGTTGCCAGCCTGGCCGCGGTGGGCAGCCAATGGGTGGCACAGGCCAACCAGGTCGGGCGCTGGATCGCCCTGCTGCTGATGGCACTGTTCGCGGTCGCCCTGCTGTGGCCACGACTGGCCGACCATCTGCTGGCGCCGTTCCAGCGCGTGGGTGCCCGTCTGAGCGCGCGCGCCGATGCCGCGGATGCCGCTGGGCGCGGCGGCGCGTGGACCTCGCTGCTGATCGGCATCGCCACCGGCCTGCTGTGGGCGCCCTGCGCGGGGCCGATCCTCGGCCTGGTGCTGACCGGTGCCGCCCTGCATGGCGCCAGCGTCGGCACCAGCACGCTGCTGCTGGCGTATGCGCTGGGCGCGATCACCGCGCTGGCACTGGCGGTGTGGGTGGGCGGCCGCGTGTTCCGCGCACTGCAGGCGCGGCTTGGTCTCGGCGACGCACTGCGCAAGGTGCTGGGCGTGGCCGCGCTGCTGGCGGTGGTGGCGATTGGTCTGGGCTGGGATACCGGCCTGCTCACCCGTCTTTCGACGGTCAGCACCGCACGCATCGAGCAGGGCCTGCTGGATGCGGTACCCGGCGCGCAGCCGGCGGCACCGCCGATGATGATGATGGCCGGTGCCAACGCCGCAGCCGATGCACCGCTGCCGGTGGAAGGCACCCTGCCCGCGCTGGACGGCGCCACCGGCTGGCTCAACAGCCCACCGCTGACGGCCCAGCAGCTGCGCGGCAAGGTCGTGCTGGTCGATTTCTGGACCTACTCCTGCATCAACTGCCTGCGTGCGATGCCGTTCGTTCACGAATGGGAGCGCCGCTACCGCGACCACGGCTTGGTGGTGATCGGCGTGCACACGCCGGAGTTCGCCTTCGAGCGTGACCCGCGCAACGTGATGAAGGCGGTGCAGCAGCTGAAGGTCGAGTACCCGGTGGCGCTCGACAACCAGTACACGATCTGGCGCGCGTTCAACAACCGCTACTGGCCGGCGCAGTACTTCGTTGATGCGCAGGGCAACATCCGCGGCCACCAGTTCGGCGAAGGCAACTATGCGCGTTCGGAACAGATGATCCGTCGCCTGCTGACCGAAGCCGGGCAGACGAACCTGCCGCCACCGGCCGATCCCGCTGCCGCCGACCTGAAGGGCGTGGCCGTGCAGGCCGACATGGGCAACCTGCGCTCGCCGGAAACCTACCTCGGCCACGCCCGTGCCGAGCAGTTCGCCTCACCCGGCGGACAGCGCAGCGACAGCGCGTTCGACTACACGCTGCCGACCACCCTGGCGTTGAACCAGTGGGGACTGTCCGGCCACTGGACCATTACCGACGAGGCCGCAGAGCTGCAGCGGGCCGGTGGCCGCATTGCCTTCCAGTTCCATGCGCGCGACCTGCACCTGGTGCTGGCGCCCAGCCGCGACGGCAGGCCGGTGCGCTTCCGCGTCTGGCTGGATGGCAAGGCGCTGCCTGCCGCCGATGCCGGTAGTGATGTCGGCGCCGATGGCAGTGGCGTGGTCGACGAGCACCGCCTGTACCAGCTGGTGCGCCAGCGCGGCACGGTCGGTCCGCACCGCTTCGAGATCGAATTCCTCGATGCGGGCGTGCAGGCCTATGCCTTCACTTTTGGTTGAAACGGGAGGACATGATGAAACTCTCCTTTGAACAGGGCATCGCCGCCGGTGTCGCCGGACTGGTGGCCACCGCATTGATCGCCGGTGTGCTGCTGGTCGACCACGGCGCGGCTGCGGCGCCGGTCGAAGCCAGCGCGCAGACCCAGGCAGTACCGGCACCCACGGGCGATGCGGCGTTCCGCGATGACGCGACCCACGCCAGCGTGGTGTTCGCCGGCGGTTGCTTCTGGGGCGTGCAGGGCGTGTTCCAGCACGTCAAGGGCGTGAGCAATGCGGTGTCCGGCTACATCGGCGGCAGCGCCGCCGACGCGCGTTACGAGCGGGTCAGCAGCGGCCAGACCGGCCACGCCGAAGCAGTGAAGATCGACTACGACCCGCGCCAGGTCAGCTACGGGCAGTTGATGCAGGTGTTCTTCTCGGTGGTGCACGACCCGACCCAGCTCAACCGCCAGGGGCCGGACCACGGCAGCCAGTATCGATCGGCAATCTTCACCGATGACGCCCGCCAGCAGGCAGCCAGCCGCGCCTACATCGCCCAGCTCGGCCAGGCCGGCAGCTTCCGCGCACCGATCGTCACCCAGCTGGTCAGCGGCCAGCGCTTCTACCCGGCCGAAAGCTACCACCAGAACTACATGACCAACTACCCGCAGGCGGCCTACATCCGCTACTACGACGCACCGAAGCTTGCGGCGCTGGGCAAGCAGTTCCCGGCGCTGTACCGGCGCGAGGCGGCGCTGGCGCCGATGCGGTAGCCGGCATTCCCCCTTGGGCTTACCGACGCTCGGCGATGCTCTCTGTAGAGCCGAGCCCACGCTCGGCTGCTGTTGGCGGAAGTGCAGCCGAGCATGGGCTCGGCTCTACACACAAAAAAAGACGCACGGCCATCCAGCCGTGCGTTTGGGAAGTATCGGCCGTGCCCCGATCAGGCCCGGCCGACAACGACATGCTAGGCTCGCCCTCATCATGGGTACAGCACCAGATGGCGGGAAATTCGATGGATACAGATGACCAGAGCGCGATGATCCCACCCCGCTACCAACGGCTGTCCGACGAACTGGCCGAGGCCATCCACGGCGGCCGGCTTCCAGTAGGCAGCCGCCTGCCCTCGCTGCGACAGATGGCCCTGCAGCGCAGGCTCAGCCTGAACACGGTGATTGCCGCCTATCGCCAGCTGGAGGACGCCGGACTGGTGATTCCGCGGCCGAAGGCGGGCTTCGAAGTCGCGCCGCGGCTGTCGGTGCCGGAGCGTTCGCTGCGCGACACCCCATCCGCGCCCACCGCGCCGCTGCAGCAGGTCCTGATGGCCCGGGTACTGGAAGCACAGCGCCGCCCGGGTGTGGTCGATCTGGCCTTCGCCGGCCCACGTGGTCGCCAGTTCTATCCCGGCGCGCAGCTGGCCCGGCATACCGCGCAGGTGCTGCGCCACGGCCAGCAGACGGTGGAGACCTATGCGAGACCCAACGGCTCCCCCCGGCTGCTGGCACAGATCGTGCGCCGCAGTCCGCGCATGGGACTGCACACCCACGCCGAGCGACTCCTGCTGACCCATGGTGCGATGGAAGCCCTGCAGCTGGCGTTGCGCGCGGTCACCCAGCCCGGTGACGCGGTGGGCATCGAGGCGCCGTCCTACTTCAACCTGTATCCGTTGCTGGCCAACCTCGGCCTGCAGGCCATCGAGTTGCCCACCCACCCGCAGCACGGACTGGACGTGGATGCACTGGATGCGCTGCTGGAGCACAGGCCGCTGGCCGCACTGGTGGTGATGCCGACCGTGCACAACCCGCTCGGCTGCACCATGCCGACCGCCGCCAAACAACGCCTGGCCGAGCTGGTCAACGCACGGCAGCTGCCGCTGATCGAGGATGCGGTGTACGCCGAGCTGCAGTTCTGCGAACCACCGGCACCCTTGCTGAAAGCCTTCGATCGCGATGGCTGGGTGATGGTGGTCGGTGGCTTCTCAAAGACACTGGCGCCGGATTACCGCATCGGCTGGCTGGATGGCGGCCGCTTCGCAGAGCGCATCGCACTGCTGAAGTTCCAGTCCACCGGCGGCGAGCCGCAGCTGCTCGGCGATGCGGTGGCCGCGTATCTGGAAGCAGGCAGCTACGAGCACCATCTGCACCGCATGCGCCGCCTGTACCGCGAACAGGTCGGGCGGCTGCGCCAGCTGGTGGCCGAACACTTCCCGGCCGGCACCCGCGCCACCGAACCGCAGGGCGGCTTCCTGCTGTGGCTGGAACTGCCGGGCGTGGACACGCGCGAGCTGTTCGAGCGAGCGCTGCTGGAGGACATCGTGTTCATGCCGGGCCAGGTGTACTCGCGCGGCGCACGCTACCGCCACTGCCTGCGGCTGTCGTGCTGCCAGAGCCTGGATGCGCGCTTCATCGGTGCGGTGGAGCGGCTGGGTGCGATTGCGCGGGAGCTGGCGGCTGCAGCACGGTAGTGCCGGCCGCTGGCCGGCAACTGCATGGACGTGATTCATCGAGGTTGCCGGCCAGCGGCCGGCACTACCCCAGGTCGTCGAACAGATGCGCGCTCAACGCGTCACCATCCGCCCCCGGCAGATGCGGCAGCCGTCCCCAGCACGGCATCGGCAGGCGCTGCTGCAGCGTGGCGATGTTCTCGTCCTGGCGCTGCATCGCAGGATCAATGTGGTTGCCGATCCAGCCCAGGCGGTCCACGCCGCTGGCCTGCAGTGATTGCGCAGTCAACCGCGCATGGTTGACGCAGCCAAGCCGCATGCCCACCACCAGCAGCACCGGCAGCTGCAGCGCACGCACCAGGTCGAGCTGGTCCAGCGTGGCCGAAACCGGCGCCAGCCAACCGCCAACCCCCTCCACCACCACGATATCGGCCTGCGCGCGCAGTCGCGCGAACGCGGCCACGATCGGCGCCAGTTCCACCTGCACGCCGTCCTCGGCCGCCGCCAGCTCCGGTGCCAGCGGCTGCCGCAGCGCATACGGGTTCAGGTCGGCATAGTCCGGCACCGGCCAGCTGGCCGCCTGCAGTGCCAGCGCGTCCTCGTTGCGCAGGCCCTGCCCCAGGTCTTCGCTGCCACTGGCCACCGGCTTCATGCCGACCGCACGCAGGCCGCGCCGGCGCAGCGCATGCAGCAGCGCAGTGCTGGCCGCGGTCTTGCCGATTTCGGTGTCGGTGCCGGTAACGAACAGGGCGGGCGGCAGCGTGGCAGGCAACGGCATCGATTGGCTCCAACAGGGCAACAGAGCGTGCATTATCGCCGGCCCGTCGCGCTTGCTAGACTGCGGGCATGTTCGCCAATGCCTCGCTCACCGGCAGCAAGCCGGAACAATACGCCCAGCTGCTGGAACAGGCCCGTGGCCTGGTCTACGCCGAGTCCGACCGCATCGCCAACGCGGCCAACCTCTCCGCACTGGTCTACCACGCCCTGCCCGACCTGAACTGGGTGGGTTTCTACCTGTACGATGGCAAGGAACTGGTGGTCGGCCCGTTCCAGGGCCTGCCGGCCTGCGTGCGCATCCCGCTGGACAAGGGCGTGTGCGGTGCCGCCGCCAGCCAGCGGGTCACCCAGCGCGTGGAGGATGTCGACGCCTTCCCCGGCCACATCGCCTGTGATTCGGCCTCGCGTTCGGAGCTGGTGGTGCCGCTGCTGCGCGGCGATGAACTGATCGGCGTGTTCGACATCGACAGCCCGAAGGTGGGCCGCTTCGATGCCGACGACCAGGCCGGCCTGGAAGCCATCGCCCGCGTGTTCGTCGAGGCGCTGGGATGAACGCACCCAAGCTGCGCAACATCGGCCCCAAGAGCGCGGCCTGGCTGCGCCAGGTCGGCCTGCGCAGCCGCGACGACCTGGTCGCGATCGGAGCGGTCGGTGCCTTCGTCAAGGTCAAGCGTGCCGGCTTCAAGCCCAGCCTGAACCTGCTGTACTCGCTGGAGGGTGCGTTGTTGGACTGCCACTGGCAGGAACTGAGCGAGCCGCAGCGCGATGCGCTGGTACAGGACTATGAAGCGCGCATCGCCGCGCATCCGCTGAAGGCGGCCGGCCCGGCGTCGGGCCCGGTGCATGAGCAGCGCTTCGATGCCGACGATGAGGCGGAAGACAGCGTGACCGAGCGCGCGGACGAGGATTGAGCCGCGCCCTCCTGTAGAGCCGAGCCCACGCTCGGCTGGCCTTTCTGATCGAAGTGCAGCCGAGCATGGCTCGGCTCTACAAGAGCAGCTCAGGGCTGCTGCAGTTCCAGCAATTCGCCCACCAGCCCGGCCTCACCGCGCTCCAGCCACACACGCAGGCGCGTGCCATGGTCGATGCGCAGCGCCCAGCACAGCGACATCGGCAGGCCGCAGACCTTCGACAGCACCATGCGCAGCGGGCCGCCATGGCTGACCACCAGCGTCGGCACCGGATCGTCATCATCGAGCAGGCGATCCAGCGCGCGCGCGATGCGCCGCTCGAAGTGGCCCCAGCTTTCGCCGTTCGGCGGCGGGAACGCATGCGGGTCAGCATGGAAGGCAGCCAGTGCATCCTCCGGCAGGTCGAACAGCGACCGCCCGTCCCAATCGCCGAAATCCAGTTCTTCCCATTCCTCGTCCGCTTCCACGTCCAGCCCGCGCGGCGTGGCCAGCGCCATTGCCGTGTGCAGCGCGCGCAGCCGCGGCGAACTGATCACCCGCTCCCAGGGCTGCGCGGCGTAGGCGTCGACCAGTTCCTGCGGCAGGCGGGCCAGCTGCGGTGGGTCGCTGCGGCCATCGAGGAACTCATCGCGACCGTTGCCGGCATGGCGGACCAGGTCGAGGATCATGCGTGCGTTCCGTACAGGCAACGCGGGGACAGCGGAAAACGGGCGGACATCGGCAACGGCACCACGGGATCGAGGGACCATTCTAAGGGCACAGCAAAGGCAGTCGAGCAGGCGCGACGCAACGGGAGTGCCTGCGATGCCGTAGACTGCGCGCACTTCCAGGTGACCTGCGGCCACGGCCGGCAGGTTGAAACGGGAAGCCGGTGACGCGTGATTCCACGCCAGGCCGGCGCTGCCCCCGCAACGGTAAGCACGTCAGTTCCGGGCAACACTGCCACTGTGCCTCAGGCATGGGAAGGCGCCTGGACGGCGGCCTCGCGCCGCCCGGCGGCAAGCCCGGAGACCGGCCCGGAAGCCTCAGGTCGCGATGCGGTGGGCATGGCGCTGGATGACCGTGGCGTGCGCTGCGGCATCGGCGCGTGCCTGCCTTCGCGGCTCCTCCCCTTCGCCACGCGGGCGTGCGTGGCACCTGGAGTCCCCCATGAAGCTGCAGTCCCGAATGTTGTCCCTGGCCGTGCTGGCCGCCCTGCCCGCGCTGGCCCAGGCCGCCAATGACACCACCGCGCTCGACCAGATCCTGGTCACTGCGACCCGCACCCCGATCGCCCTGCAGGACAGCATCGCGCCGGCCCAGGTGATCGACCGCGCGCAGATCGAATCCAGCCAGGCCACCTCGCTGCAGGAACTGCTGCGCGGCCGCGCCGGCATCAACCTGACCAATGCCGGCGGCTTGGGCAAGCAGAGCTCGCTGTTCCTGCGCGGCACCAACTCCGGCCACACCGTGGTGCTGGTCGATGGCGTGCGCATCAACAGCGCCGACCTCGGCCTGGCGATGTACCAGGACCTGCCGCTGGCACAGATCGAGCGCGTGGAGATCGTGCGTGGCCCGCAGTCCAGCCTGTACGGCGCGGACGCCATCGGTGGCGTGATCCAGATCTTCACCCGCCGCAACCAGGGTGATTTCGCCCCGCACTTCCAGCTCGGTGGCGGCAGCAACGGCCTGCGCGAAGCCAGCGGCGGGATCGGCGGCGGGACCGAACGCGGCTGGTTCGGCGCTGACATCGCCTACCAGCATTCCGATGGCATCGATGCCTGCCGCGGCTCCTCCTCGGTGTTCACCGCGGGCTGCTTTGCCGACGAGCATGACCGCGACGGCTACCGCAACCTGTCCAAGAGCCTGCGCGGTGGCTACACCTTCAACGACCAATGGACCGTGGAAGGCAGTGCATTGCGTGCCGACGGAAAGAACCACTACGACGGCTACTACAACTATTCGGAAACCCGCCAGCAGGTGCTGTCCGGCAAGCTGCGCTACACCCCGTCCGAACGCCTGGCGTTCACCGCCAATGTCGGCCGCAGTGACAACGAGTCGGACAACTTC
This sequence comes from Stenotrophomonas sp. YJH_SMC_20, assembly GCF_059367845.1. NCBI lineage: Bacteria > Pseudomonadati > Pseudomonadota > Gammaproteobacteria > Lysobacterales > Lysobacteraceae > Stenotrophomonas > Stenotrophomonas sp. YJH_SMC_20. Next base: position 314,233 of record NZ_JCAFRG010000005.1, read on the forward strand.
GGCGACTTCGATGCCCGTGGCAGCGCCCAGACCCATCGTGACAGCGCCTCGCTGCAGGGCGACTTCGGCATGGCCGAAGGCCAGCTGCTGAGCACCGGCGTGGACTGGAGCGAAGACAACCTGGATGGCAGCAGCGCCGGGTACCTCGTCGACAGCCGTCGCAACACCGGCGTGTTCGTGCAGTACCAGGGCCGCTTCGGCCGCCACCAGCTGCAGGTCAGCGCACGCAACGACGACAACCAGCAGTTCGGCAACCACGCCACCGGCAGCGCCGGCTGGGCGATGGAACTGGGCCACGGCCTGCGCCTCAACGCCAGCTATGGCACCGCGTTCAAGGCGCCGACCTTCAGCGATCTGTACGACCCGTGGAGCGGCGTGCCGACGTTGAACCCGGAGAAGTCCAAGAGCGCCAACCTGGGCGTTTCGCAGCAGGGGCAGGGCTGGCACTGGGGCCTGGACGTATATGAAACCCGCATCGATGATCTGATTACCTACGATGCGGCGACCTTCAGGATGCAGCAGGTGGAGAAGGCCCGCATCCGCGGTGCCGAACTGACCGGTGGCGTGCTGCTAGCCGGCTTCGACATCAACGCACAGCTCAGCTACACCGACCCGCGCAACCGTACCCATGGCAGCACCCAGTTCGACAACTGGCTGCCGCGCCGCGCGCAGCAGACCGCACGCCTGGACCTCGATCGACGTTTCGGGGCCTTCCGCGCAGGCCTGACGGTTCAGGGAGCGGGCAAGCGCTATGACGATGCCGCCAACGCGGTGAAGGTGGCGGGTTACGGTACGCTGGACCTGCGCGCCGAGTACGCGCTGACGCCGTCGTGGACGCTGCTGGCGCGTGCCGCCAATGTGTTCGATCGCCGCTACGAGACCGTGGCGTGGTTCAACCAGCCCGGCCGCGAGTACCAGCTGAGCGTGCGTTACCAGCCGAAATGAAGGCGCGCGCCGGGCATCGCCCGGCGCCTCCTGATGCCATCGACGCATGGCGTCGATCTACTGTAGAGCCGAGCCCATGCTCGGCTCACGCAATGAAGCAGCCGAGCGTGGGCTCGGCTCTACGCCCGAACGCCCGCGGCCAACCCCGGCAACTCACGCAGGTCGTCGATCACTGCCACCGCGTGCGCGCTGCCCAGGTCCAGGCCGCGCGGATAGCCGTAGCGCACCAGCGCGATCGGCATGCCCGCATCTTCGGCGGCGCGGTAGTCGGTCAACGAATCTCCCACCATCAGACACGCCTCCACCGGCAGCGCGAAATGCGCGGCGATGTGCCGCAGCGGTTCGCCACTGGGCTTGCGCTGCGGCAGCGAATCACCGCCCAGTATCAGCGCGAACGCATCACCAATGCCCAGGTGCTGCAGCAGCGGCGGCACCAGTGCTTCGGGCTTGTTGGTGCAGATCGCCAGTGGCACGTCGCGCGCGCGCAGCTGCGCCAGTGCGTCGGCCACGCCATCGAACAGGCGCGGGCTGCGCAGCAGGCATTCACGGTAGTGCACCATGAACACCGGCATCACTTCGGCCAGGTCGACCTCGCGGCCTGCCGCATGCACGGCCTGTTCGACCAGGCGGCGCACACCGTCGCCGATCCAGCCGAGCACGGTGGCTTCCGGCACGCGTGCCATGCCGATGTCCTCCAGCGTGCGGTTCAGCGCTTCGGCGATATCAGCTGCGCTGTCGACCAGCGTGCCATCAAGGTCGAACACGACCAGTGGATAGGGATACGACAAGGAACGGCACCTGCACGACGTGGGCCCCCCATTGTACGCCGCTGGTTTCCGCGCCGATCCGCCTCAACCGATCCGGCGCGCTCGGGTGGCCAGGAAGGTGGGAAGATAACGGTCGATCAGGAAGCGCGGCCGCGGCTGCCAGTCTTCCATGAAGCGATCAATGACGAAGCCGGCATCCAGCTGGCCACCAATCAGCTCGGTCAGGCTGTGGCCAAAGGTCAATGCGTCGCCACGGGCCAGCTTCGCCTCGCGTTCGGCTTGCGGCAGGTCTTCCAGGTCCGAATAGGGAATGGCGTACTGCGGACGGATCAGGCCCTGTGCATCCAGCTGCGGATCGCGCGCACCCACGAACAGCACCGGATTGTAGAAACTGGCCATCAGCATGCCATCGCGCGCCAGCACGCGGCGGCATTCAGTCCATACCGGGCGCACGTCAGGGACGTAGAGGTTCGAGATCGGGTGGAACACCACATCGAAACTGTCATTGGCAAACACGTGCAGGTCGCGCATGTCACCCTGCACGGTGCGCAGCTGCAGGCCATCGCGCGCGGCGACCGCGCGGTCCTGTTCAAGCTGCCCGTCGGAGAGGTCGAACACGGTGACATCGGCGCCAGCGGCAGCAAGCACCGGTGCCTGTTGGCCACCACCCGAGGCCAGGCACAGGATGCGACGGCCGCGCACGTCGCCCATCCAGTCCAGCGGCAACGCGCGCGGCGTCAGGTGCACCTGCCAGCGGCCTGCGCGCGCGGCAGCAATCGTTGAGCTTTCCACCGGGCGCGACCATTCGCGCGCTTCACTGGCCTGGCGGTCCCAGGCAGCACGGTTGTGGTCGATCAAGGCCTGTCCATGGTTCATGTGTCCTCCGTGCCCGGCGGGCGCCAATCCAGATCCTGGAAGGCCGGGCCGGCGAAGCACTCGCCCAGGAAGTCCAGGAATCGCCGCATGATAGCGGGCTGCTGTCGCCGTGATGCGTACACGGCATGAATGCCGAGCTCGTCCAGACTGAATTCGGGCAGCAATTCGACCAGTTCGCCACTGCGCAGCATCGGCGCCACCTGGTAGGTCGGCAGCATGGCGATACCGGCACCGGCCCGCACCGCCTCCAGCAGCAGCGATGCCTCGTTGGCACTGATGTTGCCGCCCACAGCCACCGACAGCGAACGGCCATCGCGGTGCAGCTGCCACAGGCTCTTGCCGACGTAGTGGTGGGTCAGGCAATTGTGCGCGGCCAGGTGTTCGGGAGCGGTTGGCGTACCGCGCGCCTCCAGGTAGGACGGCGTCGCGCACAGCACCGAGCGGCAGGTCGCCAGCCGCCGTGCGATCAGGCTGGGATCGATCTGGCGCGCGATGCGCACGGCCAGGTCCACCCGTTCCTCCACCAGGTTCACGGTGCGGTCGACCAGCAGCAGTTCGATGCGCGCGGCAGGATGGCGCGCGACGAAACCGGCCACCGCTCGTGCCAGGTGGCTCTGCCCGAACGACACGCTGGCGGTCACCCGCAGCGTGCCGTGCGGTTCGGGATCATCGCTGGCCAGCTCGCCCTGCAGTTCCTCACTTATCGCCAGCATCTGCCGGAAGCGCGCCAGCGCCGCTTCGCCGGGGCCGGTCAGGCTGACCCGCCGTGTGGTCCGGTGCAGCAGGCGCGCGCCCAGCCAACCCTCGACCTCGGCCAGGTAACGGCTGACCATCGCCCGTGACATGTCCAGCACCTCTGCCGCTGCGGTCAGGCTGCCGCGCTCGGCCACCTCGACGAACACGGTCATGGCGGTCAATCGGTCCATATGCTCGATCCATGCAACAAACAAGCGCGTTATACGCTGTTTTTCGAGCGACTGCAGCGGCCTACAGTGGCCGCGTCCCCCCCACACCGCCCCACGGAGTCCTGCCATGAAGATCGCCCTCGTCGGTTCCACCGGCAACATCGGCCGCCAGATCGCCCGCCACGCGCTGGCGAACGGCCACGAACTCACTGTCATCGTGCGCAGCGCGCAGGATCTTCCGGCCGAACTGGCCGGCGCCCATCCGGTGGTCGCCTCGCTGGATGACCAGGACGCGCTGGTCGCCGCCATCGCCGGCCACGACGTGCTGGCCAGCGCCTACGGCCCACGCCCGGGCGATGACATCGGCCGCGTCGGCGAGGTGGCCGCACAGCTGGCCGCGGCCGCGCGCAAGGCCGGTGTACCGCGCCTGGTGGTGGTCGGCGGTGCCGGCAGCCTGGAAGTCGCACCCGGCGTGCAGCTGGTCGATACCCCCACCTTCCCGGAGGCCTACAAGCCATACGCGCTGGCCCATCGAGAAGCCTTCAATCGACTGCAGGCGGTGGACGACCTGGACTGGACCTTCTTCTCGCCGGCCGCCGAAATCGGCCCGGGCGAAGAGCGTGGCCATTACCGCGTGCAGCCCAAGGCGTTCCTGGCCGACGCCAGCGGGCACAGCCGCATCAGTTATGCCGACTACGGCGCCGCGTTCGTCGCCGAGCTGGAAGCGCACAAGTACCCGAAGCAGATCATCACGGCAGCGTATTGATCATGCCGTCCGCCGGGCATGGCCCGGCGCTACCTCCCTGTAGAGCCGAAGGCAACGGCAGGAGCCGTTGCCAACATCGCTTGCGACGGCCCGTAGGGGGCCGGGCAAGGACGCCCGGCATAGCCCGCGCTCGGCTCTACGCGAACATGCAGCCGGGCATTGGCCCGGCTCTAGACAAGGAATTCCCATGCGTACCGCTGCCCTGCTGCTTCCCCTCGCCCTGGCCGCCACTTTCACCAGTGCGCCGCTGCTGGCCGCACCGGCCACCGCGGCGCCGACCACCGCGACGAAATCCCAACTGCACCTGCAGACCTTCCATCCCGGCCCGCAGGCAATGTTCTCGGTGTCCTCGGTGCTGATCGAAGGCCGCCACGACGCGATCCTGGTCAATGCGCAGTTCGGTGCCAGCGACGCGCGCAAACTGGTCGAGCTGATCCGCGCCAGCGGCAAGCAGTTGACCACGATCTATATCAGCCACGGCGATCCGGACTACTACTTCGGCCTGGCCACGCTGCAGGATGCGTTCCCGCAGGCGCGCATCGTCGCTACCGCGCAGACCGTTGCCCACATCCAGCAGACACAGGCCGGCAAGCTGGCCTACTGGGGCCCGAAGATGGCTGCCGACGTGCCCGCGCGCATCGTGCTGCCGCAGGTGCTGGAGGGCGATGCCCTGCAACTGGAAGGCCAGCGCCTGCCGCTGATCGGCCTGGACGGACCGACCCCGGACCGCACCGTGCTGTGGGTGCCGTCGCTGCGCGCGATCGTCGGTGGCATTCCGGTGGTGGCGGGCGAGCACGTGTGGATGGCCGACACGCAGACGCCGAAGTCACATGCCGACTGGCTGCAGACCCTGCAGCAGCTGCAGGCGCTGAAGCCGAAGGTGGTGGTGCCGGGGCATTACGCGCCAGGTGCGGCGCTGGATGCCAGTGCACTGCGCTTCACTGCGGACTACATCCGCACGTTCGATATCGAAGCGGCAAAGGCGAAGGACAGTGCGGCGCTGGTGCAGGCAATGCAGTCGCGCTACCCGAAGCTGGATGGCGTCGCATCGCTGGAGCTGAGCGCGAAGGTGGCCAAGGGCGAGATGCAGTGGCCATGAGGTAGGGAGTTTTCTTTTGCAGGGCTGCGCCCTGCACCTGCTCAATGCAACGGCAACAGCCGAAGCAACAGCAACAGCTGGCTATCCGTGGGATGGCGAGGTGGGTCCGGTTGCGGGGGACGCTGCAAGTACGTCCATGTAAGCTCGGTCGCCGCATCCATGCGGCTCACGCCCCCGCAACCGGCCCCACCCCGCCTTCGACAGTTTCCTGCTGCTGATGGAACCTGCTGCTGTTGGTGGGTGCCGACCGTTGGTCGGCACGGCAATGATCAGTGCTCGAACAATTCCCCCTGCACCACCGGTTCCTTTTCGCGGAAGCCACCCAGGCCGACGCCGACCAGGCGGTAACGGGTCTCCGCCGGCAGGTCGACGCGGGCGCGCAGGGCCAGCGCGATGTCGCGCAGTTCTTCCATCGATTCCGGCGGGCGCTCCGGGGTGAAGCTGCGGGTGAGGATGCGGAACTGCGCGGTCTTCAGCTTCAGCACCACGGTGTGGCCGACGCGCTCGGTCTTGCGCGTGGCCTTCCAGGTCTTCTCCGCCAGTTGCACGATCGCCTCGCCCAGGTCTTCCAGCAGCAGGTCCTCGGCAAAGGTGTCCTCCGAGGAGATCGACTGTACCTGCTGGTCCGGTTCCACCGGCCGCTCGTCGACGCCGCGTGCGCGGTTGTACAGGCTGCGGCCGAAACTGCCGAACGCCTCTTCCAGATCGGTCAATGCCCATTGCCGCAGATCGCCGCAGGTGGCGATGCCGCGCGCGGCAAGTTTTCCTTCCATCACCTTGCCGACGCCGGGCACCCGGTTCACCGGCAACGGCTGCAGGAACGCGTCCACCCGCTGCGGTGGAATCACGAACTGGCCATCGGGCTTGCGCCAGTCCGAAGCGATCTTGGCCAGGAACTTGTTCGGCGCGATCCCGGCTGAAGCGGTCAGGTTCGTCTCCTCACGGATCTGCGCACGGATGGTGCGGGCGATGTCGGTGGCCAGTTCGATGCCGCTCTTCGGCTCGGTCACGTCCAGGTAGGCCTCGTCCAGCGACAACGGCTCGACCAGGTCGGTGTGGCGCAGGAAGATCTCGCGCACCTGGCGTGACACCGCCTTGTAACGTGCAAAGTCAGGCGGCACGAAGATCGCGTCCGGACACAGGCGTTCGGCGCGCAGCGCCGGCATCGCCGAACGCACGCCGAACACGCGTGCCTCGTAGGACGCCGCACACACCACCGAGCGCGCGCCGCGCCATGCCACAACCACCGGCTTGCCGCGCAGTGACGGATCGTCGCGCTGCTCCACCGACGCGTAGAACGCGTCCATGTCGACGTGGATGATCTTGCGCAGTCGGGTCATGTCAGGCGGAAAGGGCGGGGGCGTGCCGAACGGGCCACACGCCGAAGTATGGTCGTTGCACATCAACAGGATGCGCGTATTCCATTGAAAACACTACGGTTGCGTACGGTTGAAATGTTTGATCGGCGCAGTTTCCACGGGCATCCTCGAACGCTTGTTTCCCTGTTTCCCCGCTTCCAGGATTGTGCTTCATGACCCGTCTCCACGCGTTCAACCGCGAACAGCTGCTGGCCAGCGCACGCGGTGAACTGTTCGGCACCGCCGCCGGCCGTTTGCCCAACGATCCGATGCTGATGTTCGACCGCATCACCGACATCCACGAGGACGGCGGACCGCACGGCAAGGGCATGGTACGCGCCGAGCTGGATATCCGCCCGGACCTGTGGTTCTTCGGCTGCCACTTCATCGGCGACCCGGTGATGCCAGGCTGCCTGGGCCTGGATGCCATGTGGCAGCTGACCGGCTTCTTCCTGACCTGGCTGGGCGCCCCCGGCAAGGGCCGCGCGCTGGGCTGTGGCGAGGTGAAGTTCACCGGCCAGGTACTGCCGGACGCCAAGCTCGTACGCTACGAGATCGACATCAGCCGGGTCATCAACCGCAAGCTGGTGATGGCCCAGTCCGATGCCCGCATGTACGTGGATGATCGCGAAATCTACAGCGCCCGCGACCTGCGCGTCGGCCTGTTCACCGAAACCGGGAGCTTCTGATGCGTCGCGTCGTCATCACCGGCATGGGCATCACCTCCTGCCTCGGCAATGATCTGGATACCGTTTCGGCCGCGCTGCGCGAAGGGCGCTCGGGCATCACCGCCCTGGCCGACCACGCCGAAGCGGGCCTGCGCAGCCAGGTCGGCGGTCGTGTCGACCTCGATCTGGAGGCGCTGATCGACCGCAAGCAGAAGCGCTTCATGAGCGACGCGGCGGCCTTCGCCTACCTGGCCATGCGCGATGCCATCGCCGATGCCGGGCTCAGCGCCGAGCAGGTCAGCAGCCTGCGCACCGGCCTGATCGCCGGTTCCGGTGGCGGCTCCAGCGAATGGCAGATCGGCGCGGTCGACCTGCTGCGCGAACGTGGTGTGCGCAAGGTCGGCCCGTACATGGTGCCGCGCACGATGTGCTCGACGGTCTCGGCCTGCCTGGCCACCGCCTACCAGATCAAGGGCGTCAGCTATTCGTTGTCGGCCGCCTGCGCGACCTCGGCGCACTGCATCGGCGCCGCCGCGGACATGATCCGCCATGGCGCGCAGGACATCATGTTCGCCGGTGGCGGCGAAGACCTGCACTGGTCGATGAGCGTGATGTTCGATGCAATGGGCGCGCTGTCGACCAGCTTCAACGAGACCCCGGCCAGCGCCTCGCGCCCGTACGACAAGGACCGCGACGGCTTCGTCATCGCCGGCGGTGGTGGCATGCTGGTGCTGGAGGACTACGACCACGCCGTTGCGCGCGGCGCGCGCATCCATGCCGAACTGATCGGCTATGGCGTGACCTCCGACGGCGCCGACATGGTCGCCCCGTCCGGTGAAGGCGCGGTGCGCTGCATGAAGATGGCACTGCAGGGCGTCGATCGCCCGCTGGATTACCTCAACACCCACGGCACCTCCACGCCGCTGGGCGACGTCACCGAGCTCAACGCCATCCGCGAAGTGTTCGGCGATGCGGTGCCGCCGCTGTCCTCGACCAAGGCGCTGTCCGGCCATTCGCTGGGTGCGGCCAGCGTGCACGAGGCGATCTACTGCCTGCTGATGATGCGCGATGGCTTCGTTGCCGGTTCGGCCAACATCGGCGAACTGGACCCGAAGGTGGAGAGCTTCCCGATCCTGCGCGAAAGCCGCGCGCAGACGCTGGACACGGTGATGTCCAACAGCTTCGGCTTCGGTGGCACCAACGCCGCGCTGGTGTTCGGGCGGGTGTGATGGGGGCAGGTGTGCCGACCAACGGTCGGCACCCACCAATAGATGTAGAGCCGAGCCATGCTCGGCTCAGTGCCGGCTAACGGTCGGCACCTACCGCTTATTTCGGCAGCAGCGGCAGCAGCAACGCGTGCGCATCCACCAGCGAACCGACAATGCGATGGCCAAGCGCGCGCAGCTCTTCGTCAGGATGCACCAGGTCCGGTACCTGGATCACGGTCATGCCAGCGGCCAATGCCGCGCGCGTGCCAGCGGGTGAGTCTTCCAGCGCCAGGCAGCGCCCAGGCACCTGGCCCAGTCGCTGCGCGGCCAGCAGGTAGATGTCCGGTGCCGGTTTCGGCCGCGCCACGTCGCCACTGGTGATCACCGCGTCGAAATACGGCAGCAGTCCGGCCGCCGCCAGCTTGCGGTTGGCACGCGGCTGCCGCGTGGTGGTGGCCACCGCGCGCGGTACCGCGTGCGCCTTCAGCAGCTCCAGCAGTTCCAGGATGCCCGGACGCAACGGCAGGCCGGTCTGTGTGCGTCCTTCGTACAGTTCGTGGCAGCGTGCAGCGACCGCCTCGATCACGCTGTCCTCGATACCCTGCGCACGCAGCAGCGCGTGCGAATCCCGGTCGCCGAGGCCGACCATGCGCAGGAACACTGCCTCGTCCAGGCCCAGTGCGAATTCGTCGGCGGCCTCGCTCCAGCAGGCCAGCGAGACGCGCTCGCTGTCGATCATCAGGCCGTCCATGTCGAAGATGACGGCGTCGGGGAGGAACGGCAGCGCAGCGATGGTGGTCATGGAGCGAACAGCGTATCCAGGTCGGTGGAAGTGAGCTGCCGCCATTGCCCCTCGTCCAGTCCCTGCAGGTCCAGCCCGCCAACACGACTGCGGTGCAGGGCCTGCACGTGGTTGCCGGTGGCGGCGAACATGCGGCGTACCTGATGGTAGCGGCCTTCGTGCAGCACCAGGCGCGCGCGACGCGCATCCAGCACTTCCAGTTCAGCCGGCAGCAGGGGCGTCTTCTCGGACTCCAGCATCAGCGTGCCGCTGGCGAACAGCGCCACCTCGTCGCCGCGCAGGTCCTCGCTCAATTCGACCTCATAGACTTTCGGCAGCTTCGACTTCGGCGAGATGATCCGGTGCAGCAGGCTGCCATCGTCGGTCAGCAGCAGCAGGCCGCTGGTCTCGCGGTCGAGGCGGCCCACCGTGGACAGCACCGGATCGCGGTCGCGGAAGCGCGGCGGCAACAGGTCGTAGATCAGGCGCCCGGTGTCCTTGGTCGAACAGGTGTAGCCAGCCGGCTTGTGCAGCGCGATCGACAGGCCCACCGGCGGGTCCAGCGGCTCGCCATCAACCCGGATCACCTCGTGCGGCACCTGGTCGTCGGCGTACAGTACCTCGCCGTCGGCGTCGGTGATGCGGCCTTCGCGGAACATCCACTGCACCTGCTTGCGGCTGCCATAGCCCAGATTGGCAATGTGCTTGACCAGTTTCACTTGCCTTTCCCCTTCACCGCTTCAACCAGCTTGAAGCCGTCGCGCTCGGCGACCACGCGCACCGCGCCGAAGCTGTCGTTGAGGGTGTGCTCGTACGGCAGGTGGCGATTGGCCACCACGTACAGGCGCCCGCCCGGGCGCAGCGCCTGCGCAGCCACGGCAATGAAGCGCTGGCCGATGTCCGGGCGGTCGGCACGCGATGGGGTGTGGAACGGCGGGTTGCTGATGATGACGTCGTAGCCCGGCTCGATGCCGGCGGTGACGTCGCGCCACAGGAAGCGCAGCGGCAGCGGGCGCGGCGGCGGCGCCAGGTTCAGCTCGGCCAGCGCCAGTGCGCGCTGCTCGGCTTCGTACAGGTCCAGCGCGGTGATCTTCGGGCAACGCTCCAGCAGTTCGCGTGACAGGTAACCGTAGCCAGCGCCCAGGTCGGCAGCACGCCCGGCCAGCTCGGCCGGCAGGTGCTCGGCCAACAGTGCCGACGCCGGGTCGATGCGATCCCAGGCGAACACGCCCGGACGACTGAGGAAACGGCCGCCGACGATCGGGCGCACCGCGTCCAGTGCCGACCAGCGCTTGGCCAGGTCAGCGTCGTGCTGGCCCTGCAGTGGGGCGGTCCAGTACACGCGGCAATGGTTCTTGGTCAGGCTGCCGCCGAGGCCGGCCAACTGCTTGAGGTCGCCTTCGCCGGAGCGCGCGCCTTCGTTGTTGGACTGGCAGGCGACGATGCGGCCACCGTCGGCGACCAGCGCCAGCGCGCGCGCAAACAACGCACGAGCCTCTTCGCGCTGGCGCGGCGGCAGCACCAGCACCAACGGGTAGCGGCCCTTGCCGGCCACATCATCCAGCTGGCCGCTGACGGTCCAGCCGGCGGCCTGCTGCAGCGGCTGCGCGAACGGGGCGAAGCTCTGTTCACAGTGCACCTCGCGGTTGCCGGCCGCTTCGCGCAGCGGCCAGCCGTCGCGGGCCCGCAGGAAGGCCACCGGACCTTCCGGCCAGCGCAGGGCACCTTGTGAAAACGGCAGGAACAGGGTCTGCAGGGGGGCGTCGTCGCTGGAGGCCATCGGCGCGGGTACTTCAAGCGTGAGGGCCGTCCATTGTACCGGCTTGACCGGGCCGGCCCCGGCAGCCGCTTTGCGAAACCCGAACGGGGCTTTGATCTGCCAGCAACATTGAAACGTTCAGGGTAGAGGCTCCCCCGGAAACCCAGGAGAACCTGCATGCGAGCCTTGTTCGTCGGTGGCGTGGTCGACAACAGTGAAATGGACCTGGAAGGCAGCCATCCGCCCGTGCATTACCCCGAGGACACCGGCGGCGGCCACTCACGCTACCGGCTGCACCAGGTCGGTCATGGCGCCGACGGCAGCGTTGCCTACGCCGTCTATGGGGCACCGGACCTGGCCGATGACGAGGTGGCGAGGGTTGCAGAGGAGCGGGCGTACGCACGCCGGTTCGAGGCGACGCCGACCCTGTTCGAGCACTGACACATCTGTAGCGCCCGAGCCCACGCTCGGGCGGCGGCAGAGCCGAGCGTGGGCTCGGCTCTACATCGGATCAAGGCGCCTTGGGTGGCAGGCGGTTGATACTGGCGATCTCATCCAGCCACACATGGTGCTGCTGCACCGGCGTGTCGTAGTCATCCAGGCGCAACTGGCCGTTGCTGCCTTCATCACCCGCGGCGTTGCGGTATTGCTGCACAGTTGGCCTCACGGCCACCGTGCCGAGCAGGCGGCGGCCATCGTGCAGAATCAGTTCCACCTGCGTTTCGCCATCCAGCTGCGGCAGCAGGGCTTCCAGGCGCGCGATCTGCGCCGGATCGGTGTGGATACGTGGAGCTATGCGGGACATCGGCGACCTCCTGACTGCAGGGTCGCCGATCGGCCGTGAATGCTCAGTGCAGCGCGCTGTCCGCGCGCGCCACCTGCACCTTGCGCACGGCAGCCACCAGCTGCGCTACCGAGTACGGCTTGGCGACGTGCTCCTGGAAGCCCGAGGCCAGCGCGCGGCGGCGGTCGTCGGCACGCGCCAGTGCAGTCACCGCCACCGCAGGCAAGGTCGCCGCGTCCACGCCCATGTCCTCGCGCAAGGTGCGCACCAGCCCATAGCCATCCATGCCCGGCATGCCGATGTCGGTCAGCAGCACGTGGTACTGCAGGTGGCCGGTGTCGGCCAGCAGTGCCAGCGCTTCGCCGGCCGAGCTGGCCGCCGCTACGGTGGCGCCCTGCTCTTCCAGCATGCGGCGCAGGTATTCCAGCACTTCCGGCTGATCCTCCACCGCCAGCACGTGCATGCCGCGCAGCGGATAGGGTTCGACGACCACCGGCTCCAGGATCGGCCCACTGATCACTTCGCGCAGCGGTCGGCGCTCTGCATCCGGCAGGTGCTGGGGCAGGCGCACGGTGAAGGTGGCGCCATGGCCATGCCCTTCGCTGGCGGCAGTGACCGTGCCGCCATGCAGTTCGACCAGCTGCTGCACGATCGCCAGGCCCAGGCCGAGACCGCCATGACGGCGCGTGGTGGTGCCATCAGCCTGCCGGAAGCGGCTGAACAGATGGTTGAGGAATTCGGGCGCGATGCCGTCGCCGGTGTCGCGCACGGTGATCACCCAGTGATTGCCATCGGCCTGCAGCTGCAGGTCGACGCGTCCTTCGGCCGGGGTGAACTTGATCGCATTGGACAGCAGGTTCCACAACACCTGCTGCAGGCGGGTGGCATCGCCCAGCACCAGGCACGGCTGTTCCGGCAGCAGCAGGCTCACATCCAGCGCCTTGCCTTCGGCGACCAGCTCCTGCGCGCCGATGGCTTCGCTCAGCAGGTCGCGCAGGTCCAGTATCTCCACCTCCAGCTGCACCTTGCCCAGCAGCATGCTGCTCAGGTCGAGCATGTCCGAGATCAGCCGCTTCTGCGCACCGGCGCTGTTGGCGATCACGTTCAGGCCCTTGTACAGCGGACTGGTGTTGTCCACGCGCTGCAGCAGCAGTTCGCTCCAGCCCAGGATGGTGGTCAGCGGCGTACGCAGTTCATGCGACAGCGTGGCCAGGAACTCGTCCTTCAGCCGCGCCATGTTCTCCGCAGCGCTGCGCGCGGCACGCTCGGACTGCAGCAGCTCCTCGCGGGCCAGTTCAATTTCGCGTCGTTCGGTGACATCCGGACTGCTGCCGGCCAGGCCGATGAAGCGGCCCATCCGCGAAAAACGCGGGCGGGCGTTCATCTCCAGCCAGCGCCACTGGCCATCCGCGCGCCGCGCACGCACCAGCGCGTGCATCGAACGCTGCGCCTTCAGCGCTTCCTGCAGTTCGTATTCGAACACGGACGCGTCATCCGGATGCACGAGACCGCGCCAGACATCTTCCGGCACACGCGTTTCATCACCACCGAAGAACTCGCTGAAGGCACTGTTGACGAAACGCGCATGGCCGCGCTCATCGAGCACCCACACCGGCATCGGCAGGCCGTCTGCCAGCGCGCTGAAACGGGCTTCGCTTTCGCCCAGCTCCACTTCCATCTGCTTGCGCGCGGTGATGTCGAAGAACAGGATGCCGACCTTGTCTTCTCCCGGCCGCCCCACCCGCACCGCGTCGACCGCGAACGAGCGGCCCAGCGCACGGGCTTCCATCTCGAACTGAGCGGGGCGGCCGCTGCGTGCGACTTCGCCATAGATACGGAACCAGTCCTGCTCGTGGTTGGGTTCCAGCGCAGTCATGCACTTGCCACGCGCGTCCTTCAGCCCAGTGTGGCGCTCGAACGCGTCGTTGACTTCGATGAAACAATAGTCGACCGCACGATCACCCTCGAACAGCACCTGGATCACGCAGAAGCCGGCGTTGATGCGCTCAAGCACGCCACGATGCAGGTCGGGTTCTGGCGCCGACACCAGCATCGGTGGGCGCTCCACGAGGGGCGGCAGTGTGGACAAGGGGGTCTTTGCAGGCCAGGTTGGGAGCACAGCATCTTCCAAAGGGCGTATTCACAGCGTCAAGCGCCGTCAGTCATGGTTGACGTCGATGAATTGGCGGCAACCGCTCTTGCCCACGACGCAATCGGCCATTGCGGTCGTCCGGCAGCAGGCTCACACTCGATCCGTGATCAACACCCCCCCAGCGCGGGGACGCAGGAGACCGTCATGAAACGCTCACTCGCGATTGCCCTGCTGGCAGGCGCCCTGGCGGCCGGTGGCGCCAATGCTGCGCCACGCACCGTGACCGATGCAGACGCGCCGCGTGCGTTGCAGGCCGATGGACCGGTCAGCGTGAAATGGGAAGATCCGGCCAAGTTCACCGAAATACGCCAGAGCAGCAACCGCTTCGAGGCCGAACGCGGTGACTGGGTGCAGCAGCTGGCCCGCTACCTGCAGACCACCGCAGCCAAGCCGCTGCAGCCTGGGCAGACCCTCGATGTGACCCTCGTCGACATCAAGCGTGCCGGTGACTACGAGCCTTGGCACGGCCCGCGTGGCCGCGACATCCGGATCATGCGCGACATCTACCCGCCACGGATCACCCTGCAGTACACGCTGAAGGATGCCAGCGGCCGTATTGTCAGCGAGGGCGATGCGCGCCTCAGCGATACCGGCTACCTGCACAACGTGGGACTGAAGAGCGACAGCGATCCACTGCGCTACGAGAAGCGTCTGATCGATGACTGGGTGAAGCGCCAGCTGGCCAGTCAGGCGACCGCCGCGCGTTAGGTCCCCCGGCAGGTGTCGACCTTGGTCGACACCCATTCACGGCGCCGATCGAGGTCGGCCGCTACCGGTGCCGAGCGCGGGCTCGGCGCTACACGTACACCTTCGCCACGCGCTTGACCGCGCACGGCAGCTGGTAGGCGCTCACGCCACAGCGCGGCGCCAGCTCCGACAGGGTCGGCGCAGAACCCCACAGTTCCACCACGCTGCCGATGCCGGCCTGCGCATGCGCGGTCAGGTCCACCGTCAGCATGTCCATCGACACGCGCCCGATCAGCGCACCGGGCTGGCCGTCGATCAGCACCGGAGTGCCGTTTGGAGCGAACTGCGGATAACCGTCGGCATAGCCGAGTGCAACCACACCCACGCGGGTGCGCGCCTTGGCCACGAAACGCGCGCCATACCCCACCGGTTCACCGGCTTCGATCCAGCGCTCGGCGATCACCTTCGACTGCATCGTCATCACCGGGCGCAGCCGCTCGGTCAACACGGTGTTGTCCGGCAGCGGGTTGGCGCCGTACAGCATCAGGCCCGGGCGCACCCAATCACTGCGCACATCCGGCCAGCCCAGCAGCGCAGGCGAGTTGCACACGCTGGTCTCGCCTGCCAGTCCATCAATGGCGCGGGCGAAGGTCGCCGCCTGTTCGTGGGTGCGTTCGCTGTCCAGCTCGTCGGCACGCGCCAGGTGGGTCATCAGCACGACGCGTTCGACGTGCGGCAGCGCCGACAGGCGCGCGTGCGCCGCGCGGAAGCTGTCCACGTCCAGGCCGAGGCGGTGCATGCCGCTGTCCAGCTTCAGCCACACCGTCAACGGGCGCGGGCTGTCGAACGCCGCCAGTGCCTCCACTTGCCACGGTGAACCGACGGCGAACCAGAAGTCATGCTCGGCCACCAGCGTCATGTCGCTCGGCTCGAAGATGCCTTCCAGCAGCAGGATCGGCGCACGGATGCCGGCCTGGCGCAGCTCCAATGCCTCTTCGATGGTGGCCACGCCGAATCCATCGGCCTCGCCTTCCAGCGCCTGCGCACAGCGCACCGCGCCATGCCCATAGGCGTCGGCCTTGATGATCGCCAGCGCCTTGCCACCGCCCAGTTCACGGGCGAGGCGGTAATTGCTGCGCAGGGCGCCCAGATCGATCAGCGCGCGGGCAGGACGCATGTGCGGTTCTCGTGTTGCGGCGCGTGACCGTACTGGCCGTAGCGGAAAATATCCAGGCCTTCGGTGCTGATCTGCGGCTGTCGCGCGCTCATCAGGTCGGCCAGGTAGCGGCCCGAGCCGCAGGCCATGGTCCAGCCCAGCGTGCCGTGTCCGGTGTTGAGGTACAGGTTGCGGAACGGCGTGGCGCCGATCACCGGCGTACCGTCCGGCGTAGCCGGGCGCAGGCCGGTCCAGAACTGCGCGCGCGACAGGTCGCCGCCCTTCGGATAGAGATCCCTGACCACCAGTTCCAGGGTCTCGCGGCGGCGCTGCGACAGCGACAGGTCGAAGCCGGCCACTTCGGCCATGCCACCGACACGGATGCGGTCGTCGAAGCGGGTCACCGCCACCTTGTAGCTCTCATCGAGGATGGTCGAGGTCGGTGCCATCGCCGGGTCGGTGATCGGCAGGGTCAGCGAATAGCCCTTCAGCGGGTACACCGGCAGGCGCATCCCCAGCGGTGCGACCAGCGCTGGCGAGTAGCTGCCAAGCGCGACCACGAAGCGGTCGGCGGTTTCCAGCTTGCCGTCGATGCGCACGCCGGTGATGCGGTCGCCATCGAACTCCAGGCCGGTGATGTCCTGGTCGAAGCGGAATTCAACGCCGGCATCCATGCACAACTGCGACAGCCGGCGGGTGAACAACTGGCAGTCGCCGGTCTGGTCACGCGGCAGGCGCAGCGCGCCGACCAGGCCATCGACATGGGCCAGGGCCGGTTCGGCCTGGATGATGCCGGCGCGGTCCAGCACCTCGTACGGCACGCCGTACTGGGCCAGGATCTCGATGTCCTGCGCCGAAGCATCCAGCTGCTGCTGGGTGCGGAACAGCTGGGTGGTGCCAAGGTCGCGGCCTTCGAATTCGATGCCGATCTGCGCGCGCAGCTCGTTCAGGCAGTCGCGGCTGTACTCGGACATGCGCACCATGCGCGCCTTGTTGATCGCATAACGCTCGTGGGTGCAGTTGCGCAGCATCTGCCACAGCCAGCGGTACTGGGCCAGGTCCATGCCCGGGCGGATCGCCAGCGGCGCGTGCTTCTCGAACAGCCAGCCGATAGCCTTCTTCGGCACGCCCGGGGCCGCCCACGGCGAGGTGTAGCCGAACGACAGCTGGCCGGCATTGGCGAAGCTGGTTTCCAGCGCCGGGCCGGGTTGGCGGTCGATGACCGTGACTTCAAACCCGGCCTGTCGCAGATACCAGGCACTGGTGGTACCGATCACGCCGCTGCCGAGAACTAGGACTCGCATGGGACTTCTCCAACCCGATCATTCCCTGCACTGGAGCGCACAGGGACCATAATTGGGGAAGTATAGACAGCCATTCCCAGTTGATTTGCCTGTTTTGAAATCAACCGGCAGGATGTTCCACTTCAATTCACTCCCGAAGGTTGACGGTCATGGCCACCCGGATCCGCGAACTGGACAAGATCGACCGCAAGATCCTGCGCATCCTGCAGGCCGAGGGCCGCATCTCCTTCACCGAACTGGGCGAGCGGGTGGGCCTGTCGACCACCCCGTGCACCGAGCGCGTGCGCCGGCTGGAGCGCGAAGGGGTGATCACCGGCTACCACGCCCACCTCGACCCGGCCGCAGTTAAAGCGAGCCTGCTGGTGTTCGTGGAGATCAGCCTGGCGTACAAATCCGGCGACATCTTCGAGGAGTTCCGGCGCGCCGCGCTGAAGCTCCCCAACGTACTGGAATGCCATCTCGTATCGGGCGACTTCGATTACCTGCTGAAGGCGCGGATCAGCGAGATGGCCTCCTACCGCAAGCTGCTCGGCAGCACGCTGCTGACACTGCCGCATGTACGTGAGTCGAAGAGCTACATCGTGATGGAAGAAGTGAAGGAAACACTGAGCCTGCCGATTCCGGACTGAGGCTGCTGCTGGGTGGGGCCAGATCCCGTACAGCGGGCTCTGACCCCGATCATGGCGACAGTCAGCGCTGCTGCGGATGCTTATGCGGGCGCTGTTCCTGCTGCCTGCCGCCCTTGTGCTGCTGCGGCTCCATCTGCTGTTGCTGCTGTTGCTGCTGCGGGTTGCGGCCCTGCGGTTCCTTGCCGGGATGACGGTTCTGCTGGTTTTTCATGGTCGCGATCCAGTGGACGAAGGACATGCGGCGGCGGGATGCCGGCGCAGGGCCACGGTGGCCCCGGAACGGTTAATCGCAGGCGAAAAAGCAGTGATCGGCTGGACGCTGTTTTCGCGCGTTCAGCCCGCTCAGCGCCAGCCAGCAGCCAACCTTGGTGGCACCAGGGTTCAGCGCTTGATCTGCTGGCCATCGCCGGCCGGCACGCTGTCGTAGTAGCGGCCGGTGCGCGAGTCGAACACGCGGTTCGGGCCGGCCGGGCGCACGCCGGGCACGATGCGGCCGTTGCGGTCGTAGACCTTGTCGGCCGGCCTCGGTGCTGGCGGCGGCGCGACCTGGGCCGGACCGGTGGACTTGATCGGCTGCGCCGGTTGCGGCGTAGGCAGCAACTGCGGCTGCGGCCGGGCCGCCTGTGGCGGTGGCGCCACCGGCTGCGGCGCCACGGTGGTCGCGCTGCGGGTGGCCGTGGGGTCGGGGGTGGGCACCTGGGCCAGCGCCAGTGCCGGCAACAGGGCGATCAACAGCAGGGGAAGGGTCGGCTTCATGGCACGCTCCGGCGTCTATGACACCCACCTTGCTCCCGCACCCGTGTGCCACCCATGAACGGCCATCACACTTGCAAGCGCGCGCCGGCACCCCCACGTTTTCCGGCATCCCCAGGCCATCGACCCCACGGAGCGCCGCCATGACCGCCTTCGATCTGACGCCCCCCACTGCCACCCAGACCGAGGCGCTGGTCGCCGGCCTCAGCAGCGAGGAACGCCGCGTGCTGTTGCAGCATGGCACCGAAGCGCCGTTCTGCGGCGTGTTCCTCGACAACAAGCGCGAGGGCGTCTACTGCTGCCGGCTGTGCGCGCTGCCGCTGTTCCGCTCCAGCACCAAGTTCGATTCCGGCACCGGCTGGCCCAGCTTCTTCGCCCCGTTCGACCCGGCGCATGTGCGCGAGATCCGCGATACCAGCCACGGCATGGTCCGCACCGAGATCACCTGCGCGCGCTGCGGCAGCCATCTGGGCCACGTGTTCCCGGACGGTCCGCCGCCCACCTACGAGCGCCACTGCCTGAACTCCGTCTCACTTTCCTTCGTCGGCAATGGCGAGCCCTGGCCCGATCCGCTGCAGCGTGGCGGCGCCGAAGCCGGTGTGGCCGGCTGAAACACCCCGCTGACCGATTTCACAGAATTCCCTCTTCAGAAACCCGGGCGACGGGCCGACAAGGAGATATCCCCTCTCCCTGCGTCGCCCCATGCTCATCATCGTTGGATTCCTGGTCGTCATCATCAGCGTGATCGGGGGCTACCTCGGTGCCCACGGCCGCCTGGGCGCCCTCTGGCAGCCCTACGAGCTGGTCATCATCGGCGGCGCCGCGCTCGGCGCGTTCCTGGTCGGTACCCCGGCCAAGACGGTCAAGCAGACCCTGCAGGCCATGGTCGGCGTGTTCAAGGGCCCGCGCTACAAGCAGCAGGATTACATCGATGTCCTCAGCCTGCTCTATGAACTGCTCAACAAGGCGCGCCGCGAAGGCTTCATGGCACTGGAAGACCATGTCGAACGCCCGGCCGAGAGCGCCCTGTTCGCCAACTACCCCAAGGTGCAGGCCGACCACCACCTGATCGACTTCATCACCGACTGCCTGCGCCTGATGATCGGCAGCAACATCGAGCCGCACGAGCTCGAGCCGCTGCTGGAGCTGGAACTGGAGAAGCACCACGCCGAGGCCATGGCACCGTCGCAGGTGCTGACCAAGGTCGCCGACGGACTGCCCGGTTTCGGCATCGTGGCTGCGGTGCTGGGCATCGTCATCACCATGGGTTCGATCGGCGGAGACATCGTCGAGGTCGGTGGCCACGTGGCCGGTGCGCTGGTCGGCACCTTCCTCGGCATCCTGCTGGGCTACGGCTTCGTCGGCCCGATGGCGGCGGCGATGGAAGCCCGCGCCGAACAGGACAGCCGCATCTACGAATCGGTCAAGACTGCCCTGCTGGCCTGCCTGCGCGGTTACAACCCGAAGATCGCGCTGGAATTCGCCCGCAAGACGCTACCGTCGAACGTGCGCCCGGCCTTCTCCGATTTCGAGCAGCACCTGAAGACGGTCAAGTAAGCCATGGCCGAGAACAAGCCCACCGTCATCGTCCGCCGGGTCAGGAAGGCCGGCCACGCCGCTCACCACGGAGGGTCGTGGAAGGTGGCCTATGCCGACTTCGTGACCGCGATGATGGCCTTCTTCCTGGTGCTGTGGCTGATGGCCACCACCAACAAGAACGACCGTGCGGCCATTTCCGAGTACTTCCGCAACCCGAGCCCGCTGAGCGGGCAGAGTGCCACGCCGGCACCCGGCATGGCCGGCCCGGGCGGCGCCAGCACATCGATGATCAAGCTGGGCGGCGCCACCGACATCTCGCGGGGCAGCAGCAACGATCCCTTCCAGAACCAGAAGGAAGCAGTGCCGCAACCGGTGGACCAACAGCAGCGCGACAAGCAGCAGCTGGAAGCACTGATGAAGGAGCTGCAGGAAGCGATCAGCCGGAGCCAGGCACTGGAACCCTTCAAGGACCAGCTGCTGCTGGACCTGACTCCGGAAGGCCTGCGCATCCAGATCGTGGACAAGCAGAACCGGCCGATGTTCGACCTCGGCAGCGCTACGCTGAAGCCGTACACGCAACAGATCCTGCACGAGCTGGCCGAGTACCTGAACCACGTACCGAACCGGATCAGCCTGACCGGCCACACCGACATCACCGCCTATTCGGCCGCACGCGGCTACGGCAACTGGGAACTGAGCGCCGACCGCGCCAACGCTGCACGCCGTGCACTGGTGGACGGCGGCCTGGAGGACAGCAAGATCACCCGCGTGGTCGGCCTGTCTTCATCGGTGCTGTTCGACAAGGCCGACCCGCAGAACCCGATCAACCGCCGCATCAGCATCGTGGTGATGACCAAGGCCGCCGAGGAGGCAGCGCTGGCGGGTGCCGGCCCCCAGGTGGGGCTGTCGGCGCCCACCGCCGACCCGGACGTGCAGGCCGCGCAGGGGCAAGCGGAATAAGCTGTGGGTGCGCGCCTTGGTCCGAATCCACAGGGCCATGCCGGGCGAGCGCACCACGCCGCACCCGCTACAATGGCGGTCTTTCCGTTTCCAGGTGATCTCACCCCCATGTCCCAGAACTCCAAGGCCAAGCGCGACAAGCGCAAGAAGCAGCAGGGCAAGCGCCCGTTCCTCCGCCTGAACGCGCAGCAGCAGGTGCAGAACCATGCCGTGCTGACCAACGAAGACGGCCAGGTGGTGGCGGCCATCGGCCTGCAGGGCCGTGAGTGGCTGCTGGCCATCGGCGGCCAGACCATGGGCAACGCCGAGAACCCGGTGCCGATGCTGGCCATGCTCAAGCACCTGGCCAACGTGCAGGAGAAGGAAGGCCGCAAGGTCAACCTGGAGTACTCCGAACTGCTGCAGAAGCTGCTGGACACCCTGGCGGCCGAATCCGAGCAGACCGCCGACGAATACCTGGACAAGCTGGTGTCCGAGTTTGAAGGCGTCGACGCTGCTGAAGGCGAAGAAGGCGAAGCCGTCGAGGGCGACGCGGCCGAAGAAGCCGCTGCCGAGGCCGCCCCGGCCGCTGACAGCGACAGCAAGCCGCAGGCCTGAACCGGCCGCGGCGGTGACGGTCTACGTCGATGATGCAGTGCATCCCTGGCGCGGACAGCGCTGGGCGCACCTGATGGCCGACACCCTGGCCGAGCTGCACGCAATGGCCGCGCAGCTCGGCATTCCCCCGCGCGCCTTCCAGAACAAGGCCAGCGGCGCCCACTACGATGTCACTGCCGGGCTGCGCGCACAGGCCATCGCGCTCGGCGCCCGGGCGATCTCACGGCACACCGACCGCGAGCTGGTCAAGGCGGTGATTGCCAACGCCCGGGCGCAGTACCGGCCGTAGGCTCGGCTGCCGTGTGCCTCCTGTAGTGCCGAGCCGATGCTCGGCTGCTCTACGCGAAATGCAGCCGAGCGTGGGCTCGGCTCTACAGGCCCGATCAGAACGGGTCGCTGCCCAGCCGGATTTCCACGTTCAGCAGCGAGCACAGCGCAAGCATCGCGTCATCGTCGCGGGTCAGCGCCATCACCCCGGTAAAGCCATCACTGCCGGCATCCACGCTCCACAGCGTGTAGTTGTGCTCGCGCAGGCGGTCGAAGGCGGTGGCCATCAGCTGCACGCCGTCCAGGCCTTCGGCAAAGTCCTCGTCGTCCAGGTCGCCACCCCAGTCCAGCTGCAGGTTGAAGCGCGCCGAAAGCTCGTTCACCGCCGACTGCAGCGACTCCAGGTCCTCACGCTCCACATCGAAACCGGACTGCCAGGCGATGGCGGTGAACAGCGCCGGCAGCCAGTCGCTGTCCGCTTCCAGCGGCTGACCGTCCTCGGCCAGGTGCTCGCGCCAGCGGTTGAACTGCTGCAGGGCCAACTCTTCGTCACCCGGGTTGATCAGCACCAGCAGGTTCCAGACCCGCGCCTCGAAGCCCTCCTCGTCGAAGTCGTGGATGTCTTCCTCGAAGTCGAAATAGTCGCTGTTGTCGGGCATGGCGGAACGTCCTCTGGGGCAGGTCGGCATTCTACGGTTTATCCTGTGCCGCTGAAGCCGGCCTTGGTGGCCGTCACTGTGAATGAAGCGATGAGCGATACCCCTCCCGACCACCTGGCGATCAACCCGGCCAGCCCCTTCCATGATGCGCAGGCGCTGGAGCGCGGCGTTGGCGTGCGTTTCAACGACATCGAGCGCGACAACGTCGAGGAATACTCGGTCAGCGAAGGCTGGATCCGCGTGCAGGCCGGCAAGGCCCGTGACCGCCGCGGCAACCCGATGACGATCAAGGTCAAGGGCAAGGTCGAGGTGTATTTCCTGGACCAGAAACCGGAATAACCGGCACCGGCATGTAGAGCCGAGCCTGTGCTCGGCTGCTTTTCGTTCCGGGTTCATGACGCCTGAAGCAAGCGTAGCCGAGCATGGGCTCGGCTCTACATGCCAGGGCGGAATCCGCGTCAGCGTCAGCAACGCCCGGTCCCAGGCATCATTCGCGCTTGCGCGATTCCAGCAAGTCCAGGTTGCGGATCAGGCGCCGCGAGATCTCATCGGAGATCACCCCGCGCCGGGTCAGCCGGAACAGTTCCTCGCGCTCGGCGTTGAGGCCGGCGCTGCGCAGCTGGCGGTAGCCCAGCTCCATGCGCCGCACCTTCTCCGGGTCTACGTCGGGCCCGTCGTTGTCCTTCTCCAGGTGCCGCTGGTACAGCAGGCTCACCCGCGAGGCGGCATCGTTGTACAGCTGCACGTTCTCGGTGTTCTGGTTCATCACCAGCTGCTGGCGCATGCGCTCGACCCCGGCCAGCGCCGCCTTCGACGACAGCCGGCGCGCCAGGTCCTCTTCCTTGCGTTCACCCGAATCGGCCGGCAGCTGCAGGCCCTTCAGCAGCTGCGGCAGCGCGATGCTGGCGCCGAGCAGCGAGAACAGGATCACCGAGGCGGCCAGGAAGATCACCAGGTCACGTGCCGGGAACGCACTGCCATCAGGCAGGAACAGCGGCAGGGTCAACACGCCGGCCAGGGTGATCGCACCACGCACGCCGGCCACCGAGGTCGCCACCACGATGCGCCAGTTCGGCGCTTCGCCCCGCTCCAGTCCGCGGCGACGCGCGCGCAGCAGGTTCCAGCGCAGCGACAGCCACACCCACAGCAGGCGCAGCACGACCAGCGCCAGGTTGATCACCACTACGTACACCAGCAGCCACCACGCGCTCTGGTGGCCGGTCTCGTTCATGGTGGTGGTGGCACGTTCGACAATACCGGGCAGCTGCTCGCCCAGCAGCACGAACATGATGCCGTTGAAGCTGAACTGCAGCATGTTCCAGACCCCGGCACGCTGCACGCGCATGCTGCCGGAGACGCGGCCGGTCAGCTCGACGTAGCTCATCGCGATACCGGCGGCGACCGCGGCGAGGATGCCGGAGGCGTGGATCTCTTCGGCCAGCAGGTAGGCCGCGAACGGAATGAGCAGGTTGACCAGCATCGCCGCGCCCGGCTCCTCGCCGAAGCGGCGCCACAGCCAGCGCTGGAAGGTCGACACACCAAGGGTGACCGCCACGCCCACCGCAAGGCCGGCCACGGCCACCCACACGAAGGTCAGCGAGGCCGTGGCCAGCGAGAACGTGCCGGTCATCACCGCAGCCACCGCGAACCGGAAGCAGACCAGGCCCGATGCATCGTTGAGCAGCGACTCGCCTTCCAGGATGTGCATCAGGCGCTTGGGAATCGGCGCCTTGGAGGCGATCGCCCCCACTGCCACAGGATCGGTCGGCGACACGATCGCCGCCAGCGCGAAGCACACCGCCAGCGGCATCACCGGAATCAGCCAGTGGATCAGGAAGCCTGCGCCGATGACGGTGAACACCACCAGGCCGAACGCCAGTTCGAGGATCGCGCCCTTGTCGCGGAACAGGCCCTGCTTGGGAATGCGCCAGCCATCCAGGAACAGCAGCGGCGGCAGGAACAGCAGGAAGAACACTTCCGGCTCCAGTGCGTGGCCGCGGTTGAATACCCCGGCAATGACCGCGCCCAGGCCGATCTGCACCAGCGGCAGCGGCAACGAGAACGGCAGGACGCGAACCAGGTAGCCGCTGGCGACAACGGCCACCAGCATCGCCAGGACGACTTCAATGGTATGCATGCTTCTTCCAGGAAGCGGCGCGTGGGGCGGCTTGAAGGCCAGCGCCGGAAACCCGGAAAAAACTACCACATGCGGCCATGACCGCGACGACGGGAGCCGCCGCGCGTCAGCCCCGGCTCATGCCGCCCCATCGAAGCGGTACAGGTCCATGGCCAGGAAACCGGCGTCGATGCCGGCGTCGATGCGGCGTGCGCCGAAACCACCCTCGCCGGCCGCGCCCATCGCAAAGAACAGCGGCAGCAGGTGCTCGTCGGTCGGGTGCGCGCGCTCGGCGAACGGCGCCTGCCGGCGATAGTCGAACAGCGCCTGGCGGTCATCAGCGGCCAGGCGCTGCTCCACCCACTCGATGAAGGGGCGCACGTACGGCGCTTCCTTGCCGTCCTGGTAGTCGCCCCAGTCGTGCAGGTTGTGGGTGATGCTGCCCGAGCCGACCAGCAGCACGCCTTGTTCGCGCAGTGGTGCCAGCGCGCGGCCCAGCGCGAACTGATGCTCGGGGCCGAGCAGCGGCTGGATCGACACCGGCACCACCGGGATGTCGGCCTGCGGGCGCAACAGCCGCAGCGGTACCCACGCGCCGTGGTCGAGGCCACGCTGCGGGTCGATGGCCACTGGCAGTCCTGCGGCGGCGATGCGGCCGGCCACTTCTTCGGCCAGTGCCGCGTCACCCGGCGCCGGGTACTGCAATTCGAACAGCGCGCGCGGGAAGCCGCCGAAATCGTGGATGGTTGGCGGCTGCGGATGCGCCCCGACCAGCGGCTGCCGGCCCAGCCAGTGCGCCGAGGCCATCACGATGGCGCGCGGCGTGGGCAGGTCGCGCGCCAGCTCGGCCAGGCGCACACCAACCTGGCCCGGATGCAGGGCGGTCATCGGCGAACCATGGGAGATGTACAGCGAAGGCAGGCGGGACATGGAATTCTCCAGTTGCAGGATCAGGCGGCGATCAGCGCGAACGCAGGGTCCACTTGCCATCGCCGACCAGGAACAGCACCACCAGCGCCAGCGCCCAGAACGCCGGGTATTCCCAGCCGCCGCCGGCATTGGCGAAACCGAAGCCGTTGGCGCCGTGCACGGTGACGATGGTGCCCAGCAGCAGCGGCACGCCGACCAGGCCCACCCAGCGCGCATAGATGCCCAGCAGCAGCGCGACAGTGATCACCAGCTCGACGCCGATAGTGAGGTAGCCGAGCACGCCGGGCAGGCCCAGCGACTCGAAGAACGCTGCCGTGCCGGCCGGGGTGAATACCAGCAGCTTGGTCAGCGCATGGACCAGGAACAGCACGCCCAGGGCCAGGCGCAGCAGGGCGGCGCCATACGGGGCCAGCGGCGAAACAAGAGCGGTCGTGGCGTGCATCAGAAAGCACCTTGAAGGGAGTGGGCTCAGGTTATTGCGCCTTCACGGGCCGATAAATACGATCGATTGACCGTATTTATTTCAGAAGGCGCAACAATGGACACCCTCGAGGCGATGCGCGTGTTCGTGGCGGTGGTCGAGCGCAACGGCTTCAGCGCCGCCGCCCAGGCCCTGGACATGTCCACCGCCGGCGTTACCCGCCAGGTCGCCGCGCTGGAAAAGCGTTGTCCACCCGCCTGCTCCATCGCACCACGCGGCGGGTCAGCCCCACCAGCACCGGCGCCGCCTACTACGCCCAATGCGTGCGCCTGCTGGCCGAGTTCGACGCGCTGGAGGCCAGCATCGGCGCGCAGGCGCTGGAGCCCTCCGGCACGCTGCGCATCAATGCACCGGTCAGTTGGGGCATCGCCCGCCTCGGCCCACTGCTGGCCCGTTACCGCGAACGCTTTCCGCAGGTGGAACTGGACCTGGCCCTGTCCGACCGCCTGGTGGACATGGTCGAGGAAGGCTACGACGTGGCCATCCGCATCACCCGCGAGCCGGGCCCCACCCTGATCGCCCGCCGCCTGGGCGAATCGCGGGTGAGCCTGTGCGCCGCGCCGGCCTACCTGGCCGCACGCGGCGCCCCGCAGACCCCGCAGGACCTGCAGGCGCACGCGTGCCTGGGCTACAGCTACTGGGCCGCTGGCGACCACTGGCCGTTGCACGGGCCCGCAGGCGAAGTAAAGGTCGCGGTGAACAGCCTGCTGCACGCCAACAACGGCGACGTGCTACGCGAAGCGGCGATTGCCGGCATGGGCGTGATCCTGCAGCCGGATTTCCTGCTGGAAGACGCGTTGGCCGATGGCCGGCTGGTGCGCGTGCTGCCCGAATGGGAGGCCGCCCCGATCGGCATCTTCGCGGTCTATGCCAGCCGCAGCCACCTGGCACCGAAGGTGCGCAGTTTCATCGACCATCTGGTCGAAGCCGGGGTGTAGCCGAACCTGGTGCCTGCCGGCCAGCGGCCGGCACTACCGTCATGCTTCGGCCGGGTAGTGCCGGCCGCTGGCCGGCCAATACGAACCCGATCAGGCGGGGACTTCATCCAACGCGTCGATGATCCGCTCCAGCGGTGCCGGCCGCCCCAGCAGGTAACCCTGCACCTGGTCACAGCCGTGCGCGGCCAGCCAGTCCAGCTGCCCCGGTGTTTCCACGCCTTCGGCAATGATGGTCAGGCCCATGCTGTGGCCCAGCGACAGCAGCGCGCGACAGATCGAGGCGTTGCGTGGATTGGTTTCCACGTCCGCCACGAAGCTGCGGTCGATCTTCAGGATGTCCAGCGGCAGGTGCTGCAGGTAGGACATGCTGGAATAGCCCGTGCCGAAATCATCCAGCGACACGCTGATGCCCTGCTCATGCAGGCGCTGCATGGTCTGCATCGCCTGCGCCGGCTTGCGCATCAGGCTGCTCTCGGTCAGCTCCACGTGCAGCGCACCGCGGGCGAGGCCGAATTCCTGCTGGGCGCGGGTGAACTCGGCCACCAGATCGCTGTTGAAGAACTGCACCGCAGACACGTTGACCGCGATCGGCAGCTCACCCCAACCGGCCTCGACCAGCCGGCGCTGCGCCTTTGCCGCGGCGCGGATCACCCAGCGGCCCAGCGCCAGGATCAATCCGGTGTCCTCGCACAGCTGGATGAACTCGTTGGGCGGGATGAAGCTGCCATCGGCCTGCGGCCAGCGCAGCAGGGCCTCCAGCGCGGCCGGGCTGCCATCACCGGCATGCCGGATCGGCTGGAAGTACAGCTGGAACTCGTTGTCGATGGCGGCATGGATGCGCCCGGCCAGGCGCAGGCGGTCGGCCAGGCGCGTGGTCACCGCCGCGTCGAACCAGACCACCACGTTGCCCTCGGCGCGCGCCGCATGCGCGGCCTGCGCGGCCATACCGATCACCTGCTCGGCCGTGTGCCCGTCACCGGCAATGTGCACGGCCACGCCGATGCGCGGCTCGAACTGGTGCAGCGAGTCCTTGCCGCGCATCGGCGCCGAGACGATCTGCAGCAGGTCGTCCAGCACGCGCTGGGGATCGTGCCCGGCACCAATGGCCAAGACGAAATCTTCGGCCGGCTGGAACGCCAGCGTGCCATAGCGCGCGCCCAGGCCCCCGAGCCGGGTCGCCATCGACTGCAGTACCGCATCGCCGATCTCGCGGCCAAGCGTATCGGCCACCAGCTGCAGGCCGCGCAGCTGCACGAAGGCGATGGTATAGCCCTCGCCCTGCCCATCCAGCTGTTCGGTCAGGGCGCGCACATTGAGCAGGCCGGTGGCCGGGTTGTGCCGTGCCTGGTAGGCCAGGTCGCGCTCGTAGGCCAACCGTTCGCTCACATCCTCGGCCAGCACCAGGCACGCGGGCTGTCCGTCGAAATCGAGTTTGGACAGGTGTGCGCGCACCTCGAACACGCTGCCGTCCTTGCGCCGGTGCAGGCGCACGGTCGCGTCCGGAGGATCGCCCACCTGTGCGCGCTGGATGGCACCACGCACCTCGTCCCAGCCCTCGCGCGGGCGGATGTCGAGGATGCTCATCGCCAGGAACTCGTCGCGGCTGTAGCCGTACTGGCGCACGGCGGCATCGTTGACCTCGATGAAGCGCAGCGTGTCCGGGTCGAATACCCAGAACGGCGCCGGATTGCGGTCAAACAGCAGGCGGAAGCGGCGTTCCACTTCGCTCATCTGCTCGCGCGCCTGATAGCGTTCGCTCAGGTCGGTCAGCGCACCGATCATGCGCCGCTCGCTGTCGGCCACTTCCACCCGCTGCCCACGTGCCCCGACCCAGCGCACCTCGCCTCCGGGCAGCACCAGGCGGAATACCTGGTCGAGCACCGCGCCGCCGGCGAAGGCCTGGTCGAAGGCCTGCTGCAGGCGTGCGGCGTCGTCGCGATGCACGCGTGCGAAGAAGTCGGCCACCGGCAGGGCATCGGTCTGCACGCCGAAGATCTCGCGCGCCAGGGGTGACCAGCGCAGCAGCGCGGCATCCTCGTCCACGTACCAGGTGCAGACACGCCCGACCTGGTGCGCAAGGCGCAGCTCGGCGTGGCCGGCCTTCAGCTCTTCGGCCATCGACTGCTGGCTGCGGGTGGTTCGGCGCACCGCATACAGCAGCACCAGCAGCACCACGATGTAGGCCAGTACGATCGCCACCGATGCCTGCAGGTAGGGCCACCACGGTGCCAGCACGTCTTCGTCGGCCAGGCCCACCTGCACCGCCAGCGGACTGCGTTCGAGCGTGCTGATGGTGAGGATGCGCGGTACGCCATCCACCACGCCCGGCATGCTGCCCAGCTCGACCACTGCCTGCGTGCCGAGCAGGTCACGGCGTGGCAGGTCATAGCGGTGGCCCACCGTGCCATGCGGATCAGGCACGCGGGCCAGCATGTAGCCTTCGGCATCGCTGATCGAGACCAGTCCCTTGGGGCCGACGTCGAGGCCACCGACGATGCGCTGCAGTTCGCCGCAGCGCAGCCGTGCCAGCAGCCAGCGTTCGCCGGCCATCGGCAGCGCCAGCGGGACCACCCAACCGCCATCGCTGGCCCGCTGCGGCGGGCCGATGTACAGCGCGCTGCCCTGGCCACGACGCTGCGGGTCGGTCCACAGCGGCAGCTGCAGGTCGCCCTCGCCGGCCGTCAGCGGTCGGCCATGGCGGTCGAGCACGGCGATGCTGTGCAGTTCGGCATGCCGGCCCAGCACCCCGCCGATGGATGCATCCAGCAGGGCCGGCGCCTGCGCCGGCACGCTGCGGAACAGCTCGGCGGCGTCGGCGGCGATGCCGGACATGGCCCGCTCCAGGTTGCGCAGTTCCAGCGCCAGCAGGCGCTCGCTGCCCACCGCCAGCGCGCGGCTCTGGCGCTGCGCCGCTTCCAGGCGGCGGTGGTAGTCATTGACCAGCATGAGGGTCAGCCCGGTGACCAGCAGCACGCCCAGCAGCACTCCGCCCCAGGTAATGGCGCGCAGCGGCCGGGCCAACGCGCGTTTCAGCGCGGGCATCGGCGGGTGTTCCTTGTGCAGTCGGCTGGCTTCATGCGCGAACGAATCCTCCACGTCCCCGACCTCAACGGCCGGTGGACGCCATTCTTGACGCCTGACCCGCCCCCGCATGGTCACCTCCCCGTGTCCGCGCAGGGTTCCAGGGTCCAGCATGCACCACGTCGCTCACGGCGTGAAGGTCGGTTCCACGTGTTCAGCCAGATCCTGCACAGCACAGGACGCAGCACAGGGCCGCCAGGCGGGCCGGCGCAGATTAGACTTGGCGTTTTCCGCCGCAAGAGAAGTCCATGTCCAAGCTGCGCCGTCCCACCCTGGCGCTGGCCATCGTTGCCAGCCTGTCCCTGGCCGCCTGTGACCGCCCGGCCGAGCCGGCCGCCACGGCCACCGCGCCGGCCGATGCCACCCCCGCTGCGGCCAAGCCGATGCTGGGCAGCTTCGGCTTCGATGCCAGCGGCATGGACCGCAGCATTGCCGCCGGCGATGACTTCTTTGGCTTCGCCAACGGCACCTGGGTCAAGAACACCGAGATTCCGGCCGACCGGTCGCGCTTCGGCAGCTTCAACGTCATTGCCGAGAAGACCCTGGCCGACACCCGCGCCATTCTCGAAGGGGCCGCCGGCAACACCCAGGCCAGCGGTGACGACAAGCTGATCGGCGATTACTACGCCGCTTACATGGACGAGGCCGGCATCGAGCAGCGCGGCGTTGCACCCGTGGAGCCGCAGCTGAAGGCGATCGATGCCATCACCGACAAGGCCGGCCTGGCACGCGCCCTGGGCGGCGATGTGCGCGCCGACGTCGACCTGCTCAATGCGACCAACTTCTACACCGACCGCCTGTTCGGCCTGTGGGTGTCGGTGGACCTGCTGCAGCCGGACCGCAATGCGCCCTACCTGGTGCAGGGCGGCCTGGGCATGCCCGACCGCGATTTCTACCTGGGCGGCGGCCGCATGGCCGAACTGCGCAAGCAGTACCAGGCCTACATCGCACAGATGCTGCAGCTGGCCGGGGTCGCCGATCCGGCCGGCAAGGCACAACGCATTCTCGCGCTGGAGACGAAGATCGCGCAGGCACATGCCACCCAGGAAGAAACCAATGATGTGACCAAGGGTGCCAATCCCTGGACCCAGGCCGACTTCAATGCCAAGGCGCCCGGCATGGACTGGAACGCCTTCCTCGACGCGGCCGCGCTGGGCAAGCAGCAGGACTTCATCGTCTGGCAGCCCAAGGCCGTGGCCGGCCTGTCCAGGCTGGTCGCCACCGAGCCACTGGAGGTGTGGAAGGACTACCTGGCCTTCCACGCGCTGGACCGTGCCGCCGCCTACCTGCCGAAGAAATTCGCCGATGCCCGCTTCGCCTTCCACGGCACCGCGCTGAGCGGCACGCCGCAGCAGAGCGATCGCTGGAAGCGCGCGGTGGACGACGCCAACCACGCAGTGGGCGAAGCGATCGGCAAGCGTTACGTCGAAAAGCACTTCGACGCGAAGACCAAGGAACGCGCGGACGAGATGGCCAAGAACATCATTGCCGCCTTCGCCAAGCGCATCGACGCGCTGGCGTGGATGTCGCCGCAGACCAAGGCGAGCGCCAAGGCGAAGGTGGCCGGCCTGACCGTGGGCATGGGCTATCCGGAAAAGTGGCGCGACTACACCGGCCTTGAGATCCGCCGTGATGACCCGCTGGGCAATGCACAGCGCGCCGAGCTGTTCGAGTACCAGCGCAACATCGCCAAGCTGGGCAAGCCGGTCGACCACGGCGAGTGGGCGATGCTGCCGCAGACCATCAACGCGATGAATGTGCCGCTGGAAAACCGCCTGGTGTTCCCGGCCGCGATCCTGCAGCCGCCGTTCTTCGACGGCGCCGCCGACGACGCCGTGAACTATGGTGCGATCGGCGCCGTGATCGGCCACGAGATCAGCCACGGTTTCGACAACGCGGGCGCACTGTTCGATGAAACCGGCAAGCTGCACAACTGGTGGACCGCCGAGGACCTGAAGCAGTTCAACGCCGCCGGCGATGCGCTGGCCGCGCAGTTCAGCAGCTACGAGCCGTTCCCGGGCGTGCATGTGAATGGCAAGCTGACCCTGGGCGAGAACATCGCCGACGTGGCCGGCCTGGGTACCGCCTACGACGCCTACCAGCTGTCGCTGCAGGGCAAGCCGGGCCAGACCCTGGAAGGCTTCACCCCGGACCAGCGCTTCTTCCTGGGCTTTGCCCAGGCCTGGCGCAGCAAGAGCCGCGAGCAGGCGCTGCGCAACTCGCTGCTGACCGATGTGCATGCACCGGGCCAGTTCCGCGCACTCACCGTGCGCAACATCGACGCGTGGTACCCGGCGTTCGACGTGAAGGAAGGCCAGAAGCTGTACCTGGCCCCGGACAAGCGGGTCAAGGTGTGGTGATCTGACTGGAACGGGCGCCGCAAGGCGCCCGTTTCATTTCCCGGTAGCGGCCAACCTTGGTCGGCACATGCCCCGCTCCGGTGGGTGCCAATCTTGGTTGGCATGGCGCGGATCTACCTGCCGGTGGTGGCAACCATCAGCAAAGCACTCCCCGCCAACACCGCCGCAGCCCACAGCGTGGCGTGCAGCCCGATGCCATCCAGCAGCAGTCCACCGCCCCACGCCCCGAGCGCGATGCCGATGTTGAATACACCCACATACAGCGCGGTGGCGATCTCCACGGCCTGCGGCACCGCTTTCATCATCCAGCTCATCAGGCCCACCGATACACCGCCATAGGCCAGGCCCCACAGCAGCAGCACCGCGATGCCAGCGGACGGTGTGTTTCCCACCCACAGGAACAACAGCGGCGTCAGCATCAGGCCCGATGCGATCGCCAGCACCGTGCCACGTGGATGGCGTGCTGCCAGCGGCCCGGCGATGAAGTTGCCGGCGATGCCGGCCAGGCCGTAGGCAAACAGCAGTGCACCGATCCACGACGCATCCATGCTGGAGAGGCACGTCAGCAGCGGCCGCACATAGGTGAAGGCGATGAAGTGCCCGGACACCAGCAGCACGGTCAGCCACAGGCCACGCCGCAGGTCGCGCTGGCCAAGCTGCTGCACGAACTGCCGCAGCCGCACCGATGTACTGACAGGCAACGCAGGAACGACCCGCAGATGCAGCAGCATCACCGCCGCACTGAACAACGCCAGCGCCACGAACGCGCTGCGCCAGCCCAATGCATCCCCGATCAGCGCGCCCAGCGGCACGCCCAGCACCGATGCCGCGGCCACGCCACCGAAGATGATCGAGGTGGCCAGGCCCATGCGCTGCGCAGGTACCAGGCGCGCTGCCAGCCCACCGGCGATGGCCCAGATGCCGCCCATGCAGAACCCCACCAGCACGCGCGCGGCCAACAGCCAGCCGATGCCCGGTGCCAGCGCCGATGCAAGGTTGGCGACCAGCAGCAGCCCCAGCAGCGCGCACAGGATGCGGCGACGATCGATGCCACCGGCTGCGATCACCACCAGCGGTGCGAACAGCGCCGCGAGCAGGGCCGGCAGCGAGATCATCAGACCGGCGGTACCAGTGGACGCACCGAGATCTTCGGCGATAGGGGTCAGCAGGCCCACCGGCAGCATTTCGGTGGTGACCACCGAGAAGGTGGCGAGGCCGACGGCGGAAACTGCCCACCACGGATGGCGGGGCACAGGCGCGGCGTGCGCAGGCGATGAACCGCTCACGGGATGATTCCTTCAGGGGATGTGGATGCAGCAGAAGGGCGCAGTGCACGTTGCGCGAGCAGGGCGAACAGCAGCACGCCACCGCCTGCCAACAGCGCAACGACAAAGCCGCTGCGCACGCCCCCCGCATCGACGCTCTGGCCGGACAGCGCCGCGCCCAGTGCCACGCCGATGTTCAAACCGGCCAGCAACCAGGTCATGCCCTCGGTCAGGCGCGATTCGGGCACGTGCTGTTCAACCAGCGACATCGCCACGATCATCGTCGGCGCGAAGAACACCCCGGCCAGCAGCACGGCAAAGGCCAGTGCAGGCAGGTTGCCCACCCACAGCAACGGCAACGTGGTCAGTGCGGTGGCCGCTGCGCCGGCCAGCAACAGGCGCGGCAACGGTGCCTGCAGCTTCAGGGCACCGAACAGCAGGCCCGCTGTGCAGCTGCCCAGCGCATAGGCCGACAGCACTGCACTGGCGGCAAGCGGCTGGCCCCGCTCTTCGGCGAACGCCACGCTGGTGATGTCGACGGTGCCCACAATCACGCCCATCGCCAGCATCAGCAACGCCAGCAAGCGGATCTCCGGCTGCCGCAGCAACGAACGCGAGGGTGCGGCACCTTCGCGATGCTGCAGCGGCGGCTCGGTGCCACGCTGCATTACCAGTGCGGCCACTCCAATCACCAGCAGCAACGCTGCCGCCAGCACGCCCGCCTGCGGCCACACCGCAACCGACAATCCCACCGACAACGGTGGCCCGGCGATGAAGGTCACCTCGTCGAACACAGTCTCCAGCGAATACGCGGTCTGCAGCTGCGCGCGTCCGCGATGGATCGCGGTCCAGCGCGCGCGCACCATCGCCGACACGCTGGGCATGCAACCGGCCAGCATCGCCGCAATGAACAGCGTCCAGTCCGGCGCAGCCAACAGCGTGCACGCGACCAGCAACAGCAGCCCCGCCGCACTGGCCGCAGTAGCCCATGGCAGCACCCTGCCCTGCCCGCGCCGGTCAACCCAGCGCGACACCTGCGGTGACAGCAGCGCGTAGGTCAGCACGAAGGTGGCCGACACCGCACCAGCCAGTGCATAGCTGCCGCGCAGCTGCGACAGCAGGGTGATGATGCCGATGCCGGTCATCGGCAGCGGCAGGCGGGCCAGCAGGCCGGCCAGGGCGAGGCCGGCGGTGCCAGGGGCAGCGAACAGGTCGCGGTAGGGGGTGGCCATCAGGATCTCCAGGGCAGCGGCTTGCCTGGCGCACCCGGCGCCACGACAATACATACAGAGCGTATGAATAAGAGGCTACATTCATACGCTTCGTATGTAAACAATCATGCATTGTGTATCTAAGGAGTTCCGGATGGTCCGTCGCACCCGCGCCGAGATGGAAGAAACCCGCGCCACCCTGCTGGCCACCGCCCGTCGCGTCTTCAGCGCGCATGGCTATGCCGCCACCTCGATGGATGACCTGACCGCCCAGGCCGGGCTCACCCGCGGTGCGCTGTACCACCACTTCGGCGACAAGAAGGGGCTGCTGGCCGCGGTGGTCGCCCAGCTGGATGCCGAGACCGACCAGCGCCTGCAGGCGATCAGTGACAGCGCCGACGATGCCTGGGAGGGCTTCGTGCAGCGATGCCGCGCCTATCTGGAGATGGCGCTGGAACCGGAGATCCAGCGCATCGTGCTGCGCGATGCACGTGCGGTGCTCGGTGGCGCCTCACCGGAATCGCAGCGCCACTGCGTGCACTCGATGCAGCGGTTGATCGAACAGCTGATCACGCAGAGCGTGGTAGCACCGGTGGACGCGCAGGCGCTGGCGTCGCTGATCTACGGCAGCCTGGCCGAGGCCGCGTTCTGGATCGCCGAAGGAGAGGATGGTGATGCGCGACTGCGTCAGGCGACGGCGGCGCTGGACCTGCTGTTGCGTGGGTTGAAGTCGGCGCGGTGACACGCATCCATGCATGGCATGGATCTACTGCGGAATCCGCTCTGGTAGATGCCAACCTTGGTTGGCGCTTCCGCGGCACCGCGTGAAAGGCATGCCAACCAAGGTTGGCACCTACCAGGCAACCGCAGGCCACTCGCGCAGGATCTCCACCGGCACGCCCATCCGCGCGCAGGCGCGGCTGGCCAGGCCATCGGGCAGCGCGCGGCGGAACAGCGGCGCCATGCCCTGCATCAACTTCGCTGAAGCTGCCGCCTGCGCACGCTGGCGTCCACTGCGCTCGAGCATGCCCTCGGCCCAGTCCGGCAGCAGCGCCGCGCCTGCACCCAGGAACACCTCGCGCGACAGCCCCGGCACCGGTACCGGCAGGCGCACGCCGGACAACACCTCCAGCACTTCACGCGAGCGCTCGTCCACACGCAGCTCCGGTTGCCGCGCGCAGAAGTACGCCGCCACCTCGGCTTTGCTGCACGGCACATCCACTGCACCCAGCGCCTCGGCCACACGGCGGTACTCATCGTAGTAGCGGTCGGCGATGTTCCCCGGCACCTCGCGCCCATAGCGGCGGAAACCCTGCAGGAACCCGAAGGCTTCGGTCACGTGCACCCAGGTCAGCAACTGCGGATCGTCGGCGGCGTAGGGCTCGCCCTGCGCGGTCTGGCCGCGGATCCGTGCATGAATACGGCGCACCTTGGCCACCAGCGCCTCCACTTCGCCAGTGGGCGCGTAGCTGGTGCCGGCAACGAAGGCGGTGGTGCGGCGCAGGCGTCCCACCAGGTCCTGGCGGAAATTGGAGTGGTCGTAGACCCCGGCCAGCGCGCGTGGGTGCAGTGTCTGCAGCATCAGCGCGCACAGGCCACCGGCGAGCATCGAGGGAAATTCGGCGTGCAGCCGCCATGTGACGCTGTCCGGGCCGAACCAGCCCGGGTCGCCCTGCGGATGGTCGTAGTCGATGCCACTCTGGCCGCGCGGGAAGGCGTCCAGTACCCAGCGCCGGATCGGCGCGGTGACGGGGCGGTAGAGTCGCTGCAGCAAAGCCGGCATCACGGGTCCAGGAAAGTCGGAAGAACGGTCGCATCTTGCGCGGTCGGCCCCGATTCTCGGCGATCACGGCGCAGGCGGCGAGCCTCCACGCTCATCGACCGTTTCATGTGCGGCCGCAGCACGTTTCACCCTGCGACATCCTGTCGCAGGCTGTGACCGCGATGATGCAATGCATCAATTTTCACTCCCGCCGGGCAAACCCTTGCGCCGCTTGGCATTGCCCCCGTTGCACCGCCCGCTGGAAGTGCTAGAACTGGACCCGCCACACCGTCCAATGCTGATCGACGCACGTTCCACAAGGAGCCAGCCATGATTGCCTTGTTCAAGGGTTTGGGAATTCTGCTTCGCGACAACGAGCTCTACAGCAGCCCGTTCGACAAACAGGTGGCGCACTGGCGCAACCTCAGCGAGCAGCAGATCCGCGATGAAGTGGCGGTGCTGGCCCAGGCCAAGTGCCAGTGGCTGATCGCATCGATCATCGGCTGGCAGGCAGCCTCTCTGCTGATCCTGGGCCTGATCGCCAACTACCTGTGGCGCGATGACTTCCATATCACCTTCACCCGCGTGGTGATCGTGTTCGGCTCATGGGTCTCGATCCTGTTCGTGATCTGGTTCATGGCCAACATGTTCGATCAGCAGGCCGGCTTCGAGCGCTGGATGAAGGCCTTCAACAGCCGCGCCCGCATCAGTTCCAAGGCCGACAGCGTGGAGCACGTGGCCGAGGCACTGGACCTGGCCGAGCACTACCCGGAAGTGCTGGACTACAAGCAGGCGGTCACCACCAAGCGCGAACTGCGCCACGAGGACATCCGCATCATGACCGAGATCGGGCGGATGAAGCAGCACTCGGAGCTGGTCGGACGCCTGAACCACGTCGGCGAAACCGAACACCATCACGAGCTGACGCTGCAGCCTGCCTACTGACCCTTCAGCGAAGCGGTGGGATCCACACTGCCACCGTGATCACTCGCGGTGGCAGTGTTCTATCGGGTCCTGGCTGACGCACTGGCGGAAGCCGTCGGCTGGCCACGCATGGCCTCGGTCTTGCCTGCCGCAACCGCAAACCGGCGCAGCGGCGGCGTGGTGCACGCGGCATCGGTGCTGCACGCTGGGTCCAGCACCAGGTAATGGCAGTGGCCACTGCTGCTGGCAATGCACTGAAAGCGCGCCTCGCCGTCGACCACCGTACTCTTGCTGTACAGCGTGTCCACGCCGTTGGCATGGGTGCGGGTGATCGAGGTGTTGCGGGATTTTTCGCAGCCGGCCAGTGCCAGCACGGCAACGCACGCAATCAGCAGACGGGACATGTTCATTCCTCGGTGCAGGGGGGATGCGGCTGCGGCTACATGCCGCGGAACAGGCTCATGAACGGTTGGCTGACCACCAGCGTTTCCGTTCGGCCACGCAGGCGCAGCACGCCCCGCCCGGTATCGTCGCGGCTGACCGCCGCCACGGCCTTCATGTTGACGATGGTCGAGCGGTGGATCTGGCGGAAATGCTGCGGGTCGAGCACTTCCAGCAGTTCGCGCAACGGCGTGCGCAGCAGGCTCTCGCCGGCGGCAGTGACCACGGTGGTGTACTTGTTGTCGGCGCGGAAGTAGGCCACCTCCTCCAGCATGATCAGCTGCGTCTCGCGGCCGTTGCTGGCGGTGATCCAGGCCAGCGGCGGTCGCTCTGCAGTGCCCTGCGATGGGCCCAACCGCTGCAGCAGGCGCTCCAGCACGGCATCGTCCTGCCGCGTCGATGGCAGCCGCGACAGGATGCGTTCGCGGGTGGCAAGCAGGCGCTCGTCGCTTACCGGCTTGAGCAGGTAATCCATCGCGCCCTGCTCGAATGCATCGATGGCGTACTGGTCGTAGGCAGTAACGAACACCACCTGGGTGCGCGGACTCAGCTCGGACAGCGAGCGCGCGACCTCGATGCCGCTGATACCGGGCATGCGGATATCGAGGAAAGCGATGTCCGGCTGCTTCTCGGCCAGCTGCTCCAGCGCGCTGGCGCCGTCCTCGCACTCGGCCACCAGCTTCAGGTCCGGCCACAGCCGGCGAAGTTGCTCCACCAGCGACTGCCGCAGCAGTTCTTCGTCTTCAGCGATCAGTGCCTCAAGCGGCATGGCTGCGCTCCTTGTGCGACTGCGGCAGGGTCATGGTCGCGGCCACGCCGCTGGGGAAATTGGCCACGATCGCCACACCGGCCTGCTCAACGCAGGTCAGGCGCAGGCGCTCGCGCAGGTTCTTCAGGCCGATGCCGGTACCGCTGGTGCCCTGCCCGAAGCCGAGCCCGTCGTCGGCGACGGTCACGGTCACGTGGTCATCGAAACCACGCGCGAGGATCCAGATCGTGCCACCGCCGGGCTTGGGTTCCAGGCCGTGCTTGATCGCGTTTTCCACCAGTGTCTGCAACGCCATCGCCGGCAGGTGCACGCCATGCAGTTCGTTGGGTACCTGCACTTCCACCGCCAGCCGCGCGCCCATGCGGATACGCAGAATCTCCAGGTAGGCGCGGGTGCGCTCCAGCTCCACGCCCAGCGTGGACACCGATTCGTCCACCTGCGGCAACGAGCTGCGCAGGTACTGGATCAGGTGGCCGAGCATCTGTTCGGCACGCGCCGGGTCGGTGCGGGTCAGCACCTGCGCGTTGGCCAGCGTGTTGTACAGGAAGTGCGGTTCCACCTGCGCGTGCAGCAGATTCAAGCGCGCCACCGACAGTTCCTTTTCCACCTGGGTCTGTTCGGCGGCGGCCTGCTCATCGCGACGCTGGTCGGCCACGCGGCGGCTGATCGCACGGGTGACCGCTTCGGCGTTCTCGAAGTTGCTGCCCTCGTCCAGCGCCAGCAGGTCGGCCCACCAGCCCGCATCCGGTTCAAACAGTAGGGTGACGGTGCTGGTGCCCTGCCCCGGCGTGACCGTGGCCAGCACGCTGTTGCGCTTGATCGCCAGCCGCGCCGGCAGGTTCCAGCGCGAGGGCTGACGCCCATTCCAGAGATCCACGCGGCGAACATAGGCGCGCACCTGCAGGCTGCCGGCCGAGCTTTCCACATCCTCCACGCGGGGAAGTTCGGCGATCGCCGCTTCCACTACCGAGAACGCGTGGCCGGCGTCCATCGGCAGTTCGATCTGGCGGCGCTGGCGCCCGGACAAGGTGGTGGCATCCAGGCGACCGGCCACCAGCCAGACCCGGCGGATATGGGTGATGGCACTGCCCAGCGCGGAAATGATCAGGAACATCGCCAGCAAGCCGAAAATCCAGCCCGGGCCATCGTTCATGCCACTGAAGATGCCGCTCCAGACCATGCCTGCGACGAACAGCGCCGCAGCCCAGGCCAGCAGATGACGTAACAGGAGAGAAAGGCTGGCGAACACGGCGGCGCCTTGGAGGAAGGGGGTGAGCCGAGCATAGGGCGGCCCGCCGGGCAAGCAAGCGGGCTGCGACGAAGGGCGGGAAAGCGGGGATGGAAGCGGCTCTGGCAGTGCCGGCCGCTGGCCGGCACCCCGTCATCGCCGCAAGCCTCGCAGCAATGCCGGCCAGCGGCCGGCACCACCGGTGCTTCTTATTTGCGCTGGTCGGCGCTGGCGTCGCGTACGGCGCGGAACGACTCGTCCTTGCTCCAGTTCGGCCAGGCACGGGAGTTGGCCAGCTGGTTGCCCAGCGTGTACAGCACTTCCAGGTCGCGGGCGGCACCGGCGAACACCCAGTCCGGCTGCCATTCGTCGCCCTGCTGGTGGTAACGCTTGGCGGTGTAGTCCTCGGAGGCCTTCTTGCCCGCAGCCACGCCACCGTCCACCCAGTCCTGGCCGGCCGACCACGACAGTGCCGGCACGCCACGCTTGGCGAACGGGAAGTGATCGGAGCGGAAGAACAGGCCCGCTTCCGGCTTCGGGTCCGGCGTGTAGCGGATATCCCAGCCCTTGGCCACGTCCTTCAGCTGGTCCAGCAGCTCGAAGCGCGCGGCGCCGTAGATGCCGAAATCGCGCGACGGACCGAACGGCGCCATGCCATCCATGTTGATCACCGCCACGGTCTTTTCCAGCGGGTACAGCGGATGAGTGGCGTAGTACTCCGAACCCAGCAGGCCCTTTTCCTCGGCGGTGACTGCCAGGAACAGCACTGACCTCTCCGGGCGCTTGGCCTTGGCGAAACCACGGGCCAGCTCGATCAGCGAGGCAGTACCGCTGGCATTGTCCAGCGCACCGTTGAAGATGCGATCACCGCGCGCGTCCGGCTCGCCCACGCCGATGTGGTCCCAGTGCGCGCTGTAGACGATGGTCTCGTCCGGGTGGCGGCTGCCTTCCAGGCGTGCGGCCACGTTGTGCGAGGTGATCACTTCGGTCTTCACCGCGTACTTCGCGTCCAGACTGGCGCCGGTCAGCGGCACCGGGGTGAAGTCGCGCTGCTGCGCCTTCTTCTTCAGCGCTTCGAAGTCCTGCCCGGCCGAGCGGAACAGCTCCACGGCAAGGTCGCGCTGGATCCAGCCTTCCAGCAGCGGGTGGCTTTCCGCCGGGTTGTCGCGCACCACATCGAACATAGTGTTGGTGTTGGAGCCGGCCACGGTGGCCCAGCCGTACGACGCCGGTGCGGTCTCGTGCACGATCAGCACGCCCAGCGCGCCCTGGCGGGCACCTTCTTCGTACTTGTAGGTCCAACGGCCGTAGTAGGTCATGCCCTTGCCGTCGAAGTCGCCCTGGCCGGTCTCGAAGTCCGGATCGTTGATCAGCACGACGGCGATCTTGCCCTTCAGGTCCACGCCCTTGAAGTCGTCCCAGTTGCGCTCCGGGGCCTTCACGCCGTAGCCGAGGAACACCAGCGGCGCCTTGCTGATATCGACGTTGCTGGCGTCGTTCATGGCGGCGCGCACGGCGATCTGCTTGCCCTGCTCCAGCGCAACGGTCTTGCCGCCCTGGTGCAGCGCCAGCTGCGGTGCGCCGACGATGTCGCC
This sequence comes from Stenotrophomonas sp. YJH_SMC_20, assembly GCF_059367845.1. NCBI lineage: Bacteria > Pseudomonadati > Pseudomonadota > Gammaproteobacteria > Lysobacterales > Lysobacteraceae > Stenotrophomonas > Stenotrophomonas sp. YJH_SMC_20. Next base: position 355,953 of record NZ_JCAFRG010000005.1, read on the forward strand.
CTTGCGCAGCGGAACGGCCTGGGTCCACAGGCGCTTGCCATCCTTGAGGTCACCGCCCGGCTGCAGGCCGGCATCGGCGAACTGCTTGCTGAGGAAGGCGATGGTCTTTTCTTCGCCGGCGGTGGCCGGGGAGCGGCCTTCGTAGGCGTCGGAGGCCAGTTCCTTGACGTCGGCCGAGATCCGCGCGCCGTCGAATTTCGGGGTGGCGGCCATCAGTGCGCTCGACACTGACAGGGCCAGCACGCCCAGTGCTACTCGCTTCATTGCTCTCTCCAGCAGGGAAATCTCTCTGGAGTGTAATGGGATTCGGCAGGGCTGCGCCCTGCACCCGCCGAAGCCAGGGCAACAGCAACAGCAACAGCCAAAGCCAAAGCCAAAGCAACAGCGGCATTCCGTGGGATGGCGGGGTGGGTCCGGTTGCGGGGGACGCTGCAAGTACATCCATGTAAGCTCGGTCGCCGCATCCATGCGGCTCACGCCCCCGCAACCGGACCCACCCCGCCTTCGACAGGTTCCCGCTGCTGTTGGTGGAAGTCGACCTTGGTCGACACACCGCTGTTGGTGGGTGTCGACCTTGATCGACACGCCGCTGTTGGTAGGTGTCGACCTTGGTCGACACGGACGGAAACACGAAGGGGTCAGGTTCCTTTCCCTGCGGGAAAGGGCTCTGACCCCATCTATGTGTTGCTTGAGCCTGTTACCAGTTCGGATCTTCGGCCGGCGCGGCAGCGGGCTTGGGCTTCGGCTTGGCGGCCGGGCGTGCGGCAGCTGCGGGAGCGGCCGAGGCAGTCGCTCCTGCGGCGGCGGCCGCCGGCTTGCTGCCCAGCTTCTGGCGCAGTTCGATCTGGCCCGGACGGAAACCGCCGCGCATCGCGTCGACGCCGTCTTCGATGGTGCCGTATGAGGTCTGTGCAGCGACGCGGTCGATGCGGATGGTGCAGCACGGGTGTTCGCTGCGGCCCAGCGAGCGGCCGGTCTGCGGGTCCTTCAGTTCTTCGCCCAGGCGCACGGCCTGCCAGCGCTGGCCGGCCTGCACGGTGTCACCGCCCTGGCTCAGCACCACCTGGTCACCGTCCACCGACACCACCGATACCGGGAACAGCGTGGTGACGATGCTGGTGCCGATCTGGCCGGACAGCGATTCCATCATCGCCGCGGCCATGTTGCGGCCGTTGACCACACGCGGCAGGGTGCTGGGGCCGGTCGAGGCCAGCTGGTGGTCGAAGCTGTCGGACATCACCACCTGGCCGGTGGTGGCGTTGACCAGGCGCAGGGTGATGCGGCCGCCACCGGAGTACGAGGTCACCTGGCGGTCGGACATGCGCAGGTTGCGCACGCTGCGCGGGTACTCGAAGCGTTCGATGGTCGGGATCAGGATCAGGTCGGTCGCCAGCTGCTGGCCGACACGGGCAGTGTCCTGCAAACGTACGTTGCCGCTGTTGATGTGGTCGATCTCGGCCTGCAGTTCGTCGCCGAACTCACGGTCCAGCACGATGAAGCGCTGGGTCTGGGTCAGCGTGTCGGACAGGCGTGCGCGGATCGCGTCGGCCACTTCATCGGCGCTCACGCGGCCATCGCCCACGGCATAGCTGCCGGCCTTGGTACGCGGCAGCGCGACCACGATCTTCGGCTTGCCCTGCTCGTCCGGTGCGCGGTACTGGGCGATCTGGGCACGTACGCGTACCTTCCAGTAGCTGCGCATGCTGCGGTGGGTCACGTCGGAATCGAACGAGCTGGCGCCACGCTTGGCATCGACGTTGACCTTCTCGTCGTAGCTCTGCTTGACACTGGCCGAAGCCGAACCGCTCTTGGCCGAGGCTTCGCCGGACGCACTGGCCGACGCCGAGCCCTTGAAGCTCCAGCCTTCGTCGCTGGCGCGCACACGGGCGATGGTCTCCTCGTCCAGCTGCCGCACTTCGTCCTGCGACAGGATTTCATAGCCCCGCACCGCGCCCTGCGAGCCGGCGATCATCTGCTGGGTGAACGCGTCGGCGCGGATGTCGCCGACGTGTTCGTCATCCACATCCACATGCAGGCCTGCACGCAGGCCCTGCATCTGGCTGGCCACGCGTACGCCGTTGACCTGCGCCACCGCCGACTGCAACGCCGCCAGCACCGCCAGTTCCGGGGTGCTGCCGATGCCGTCGGCCTCGCGCGCGACCTGGGTGGTGCCGCCGAAATCCGGCGTGCCACGCAGGGGCGCCTCTTCCACTGGCGCATTGCTGGCCAGTGCACTGGTTGCCTTTTCCTTGGCGGGCGCGGCAGCCGGGGCGTCCTGCTCGCCACAGGCTGCAAGCAGCGCGGCAACCAGGCCCAGGCCGATCAAACGGTAGGTCATACGCATGAAGATTCGCCTCGGATCAGAGCGTGTCGAGCATCGAATCGGCGTTGGACGGCACCTTCACCTTGCTCTTCCTGGCGAAGGTCACGGCCGACTTGGTCGAGCCGTACAGGCCCTGGATGAAGCCCGGCGATTCCTTGGCCACCCATGCACCGGCGGCCAGCTTGCGGCCGACGGTCGCCAGCTGGGTCGCGCCCAGGTTCTTCATGCCGGCGGTGAAGTTGCTGGCCTCGCCACCGAGCTTCTGTGCTTCGGCGGCCGACGCCAGCAACGAGACCAGGCCTTCGGCGTAGTGCTGCTTGGATTCAGCGTTCAGTTCCGGCTGCGCGGCCTGGCGCTCGTTGATCGCCGCCTGCGCCGCTTCGCTGACCGACACCGACTTCTTCATCGCATCGACGCTGACCGAACCCGACGACAGCGCCTGGCGCTCGGCTTCCAGCAGCTGCACCTGCTCGGCCAGGCCGAAGGCACGGGCAAACGAGGTCTGGGCCTGCAGCGAGTGCGACTGCGAGCTGACGAAACGACGCACCAGCGCTTCCTGCGCGGCTTCGTCCGGGGCGGCGGCGCTGGAAGCGCTGCTGCTGGAGGTGCCGGTGGCGGCACCGGCCAGGTCCTTCAGCTTGCCCAGGCCGGCGTGGGCCGGCATCGACAGGGTGGCGGCAGCGATGGCCACGACAAGAGCAGTATTGCGGATCATATGAGTGTCCTTTGGGAGAGACGGCCGCCAAGCGGCACGTGGGAATCGGTAACCCCAGGCCGATGCCGAGCGGGCTCGGCACCCACCGGGGCGGCGGATCAGCGGACCGCCTTGACGTTCAGTTCGTTGATCATCTGCTGGGCGGCCTTTTCGGCAGCCAGCTGCAGCGCGTTGGTACGGGCCACGGTTTCATTCGGGCCGGTGCCGGAGAACTGCACCGGGCCCACCGACGACACGGTGCGCGGGAAGCGACCGGTCACGTCCAGCACCTTGCCGGTGACCGTGACGAACACGCGGGTGTTGCCACTGGCCGGATCGCGGTCGCGCATGCCGATGTCGAGGGTGCCGACGGCGATGTACGGAATGTTGGCCGCACGGATGCCGTTGGCGGTATCGCGCAGGGTGGCCGGGGCCAGGTCGTTGCCGGTGCTGAAGTCCTTGCGGATGCGCTCGATGCTGAGCAGGCCGCGCGACTCGCCCTCCACGTATTCGGCTTCAACCACTTCGTAGCCGGCGGCGCTGAAGGCACCGGTCATCGCGGTGTTCACTTCGGCGGCGTTGGCCACCTTCCAGGTGATGTTGTCGGCGCGTGCGGTGGTGCTTCCGCCGCTGGTGACCGACACCGAACCATTCTGGTTGATGCTGCCGTTGGTGCTGACCGAGTTGCCGCGGAAGCTGTCGCCCTCACGGGTGTTCTCGCTGTAGCTGCTGCTGGCGTCGACGCGGCGGTATTCCTTGTCCTGGAACGACTGCACGGTGTCCTGCGAGCGCGCCATGAACAGGAAGGTCAGCAGCGAGCGCTGCGCGGCGGTGGCACCGGCCACGGCCGAACCCGCATCCAGCTTGGTCTGCAGCAGGGTGGTGTTGATCTCGGCGCGGACGGTGACGGTGTAGGTCTTGGCCTTCTTGTCTTCGGTGTCCGACAGCTGCACGGCGCTGAGCACGTAGCGATCGATCTCGCCGATGAACTCGGCGCGGCGCGCTTCGAACAGGCGCAGCTTGGCCGCACCGGTTTCAGCGATGTACGCCTCCAGGGCATTGACCTTGGCCTTGTTCAGGGCCTGGGCACGGGTGTCGGCACTCAGGCGCAGGCCGTAGCTGGCCGAACCGGTACCGCGCGAGCTGGCGGTCTGCGCAGCGACCGGCGAGGCCACCACCAGCGCGATGAGGATGAGCAGGATGGTACGCATCAACGACATGACTTGATCAACTCCTGGAGGGCTTGGGTCTGCTGCTGCAACGGGCGGCCGCCCGGCTTCTGTTCGTCCAGCCAGGCGCGCGAATCGGCACGCTTGGCGGCGGCGCCGGCGAAGGCATCGAGCCCGGCCAGCAGGGTTTCGTAGCTGGCCGACCACTGGTCGACCTGCCACTGCGTGACCGGCACCACCTTGGTGGCCCCCTTGCGCAGCGGCTGTTCGAAATAGACCTTGCCGGAGAAGGGCTCGGTCACTTTGGCGGTGAAGAATGCGCCGAACAGCATCGTCTTCATCGCCGGGGTTTCATTGATGACGCCGTTCTTCAGCGCATCGACCTGCACAGTGATGACGTAGTCCGGCTCGGGGATCTTCAGCTGGTAGACCTTGCCGTCGGCAAAGCGGGCGGCCATCGCACCACCGATCGCCTGGCCCGAGGCCGGCGGCAGCAGGCCGACGCCGGTATTGGACGACAGCGTCTTGGACAGTTCATGGGCCAGCGTGGCGCGCAGCGGGGTTTCCCACTTCGGGTCGGGCAGCTTGGCGCGGACCGCGTCGGACAGGGTTACGCCACCGACCTGCAGGCGACGCACGGCGGCATCGGGCAGCTTGGCCTGGGCGAGACTGGCGGCCAGCACCTGCGACAGACTGGTATCGGCGCTGCCGTACAGCAGATCGGCGACGATCGCGTCGATATCGTCGTTGTCCGGGCGGTAGTCCTGCACGTCGATGCGCTGCAGGGTCAGCGGATAGGACGCGATCACCTGGCGCTCGCGGAAGTCGAAGAACAGCGCCTGCAGCGCCACTTCCACCAGCACCTTGTACTGGTCACCGATCGGCTCGACCGAGACCAGTTCGCGGTCCAGTGCCGCGGCCAGCACGGTCGCGCTGGTGGTGCCGTCGAGCATCGCCACCGGCTGGTCGATCAGCTGCAGGTGGGCCGGGGCGCGGCGCTTGAGCGACTGTGCCAGCGCCTGGTTCAGCGGGACCAGGCCACGCCGTTCCAGCACCGCATGCGCATGTGGCGTGGTCGCCTGCACGGCGGCGGCGTCAGCGGTATAGGCGAAGCCTGCCCAATAGGCCTGCTGTGATTTGTCTGCCGCCTGCGTGGCCATCGGCCACACGGCCAGGCACAGGGCACAGGCAAGCAGGCGCGCAAAAGCGCGCGATGCGCTCTTCGTCCTTGAATACATCCAACCGCTCCTCGGTCAATACGCACGGAATGCGGACGCTGATGCGTCCGCTGGGCGCGAAACATAGCCGCTCAGGCGCGCGGCGACAAGTGCTGTCCTTGTCGGCTCAGTCTGTGCGGGGCAGGCCCGCCCGTTGCCGCAGCAATCCGCGCTCGGCCCGGTTCTGGCTGAGCCGAGCTGCCTCGCCAAAAGCGTCACGCGCATCCTGCTCACGCCCCAGTGCCTGCAACAGCTCGCCACGAACCACCTGCAGCGGCGCGTAGTCGCGCAGGCGCGCATCAACCAGCAGCGGCTGCAGTTGTACCCATGCAGCGAACGCGCCCTCGCTGCGCAGTACCGCCACCACCCGGTTCAATGCCACCACCGGCGAAGGTTGCACCTGCAGCAGCTGTGCATAGAGCGCGGCGATACGCGGCCAGTCGGTAGCGTCGGCGCGCCGCGCCGCCGCATGGCACGCTGCGATGCGCGCCTGCAGCACATAGGGATCGTCACCGCCACCGGCGGCCAGCGCGCGCGCCAGCACCTGCTGCCCGCGTTCAATCTGCAGCCAGTCCCAGCGCGCGCGGTTCTGTTGGTCCAGCAGCACCGGCACGCCCTGCGCATCGGTCCGTGCTGCGGCACGCGAGGCCTGCAGCTCCATCAGCGCCAGCAGGCCCAGCACCGGCGGCACCGGCAGCCGGTGCGCCAGAATGCGCGCGAGTCGCAGTGCCTCGTCGCACAGCGCCGGACGCATCCAGTCGTCACCAGCACTGGCCGCATAGCCTTCGTTGAAGACCAGGTAGATCGCCTCCAGCACCGATCCGAGCCGCTCAGGCATCGCGTCAGCACGCGGGACCTCGTAGGGCACCTGCTTCTGCGCCAGGGTGCGCTTGGCGCGAACGATGCGTTGGGCGATGGTTGGCTCCGGCTGCAGGAACGCACGTGCGATCTCGACGGTGGTCAGGCCACCGAGCAGGCGCAGGGTCAGTGCCACCCGCGCATCGGCCGGCAGCACCGGATGGCAGGCCACGAACATCAGCCGCAGCAGATCGTCACCCAGGTCATCCTCCAGCGCCTGGCTGTCATCGGGTGCCGGCAGCGCGGCCGGATGCAGTTCCTCACCCCACTGCGCATGCTGCTGCGTCACCCGCTGGTGCTGGCGCAGCACATCGATGGCGCGGTTGCGCGCGGTGGTCATCAGCCAGGCTCCGGGGTTGTCCGGGATGCCCTGTTCCGGCCAGCGCTCCAGCGCGGCCAGCCAGGTGTCCTGGGCCAGCTCCTCGGCACGGCCGACATCACCGCCGAGCAGCCGCGCCAGGCGCGCGATCAACACTGGCGACTCCATCCGCCAGAGGGCTTCCAGACGCTGCGTCAGTGCGGGATCGAGCATGCGCCGATCACAACACGCACGCCCGGCCCGCACAAGCGCCGCAGCTCACGCTTCAACAATCGGCTTGAAGCCGCCCCAGAACATGCGCTTGGTATCGAACGGCATGTCCTTCGGGCCCAGCGACGCCAGCCGCGGGTCGGCCATCACCTTGGCGTTGATGCGGTCGCGTGCCGCGCGCGAGCGGAACACCACGAAGGCGACGATCACCGTCTCGCCCGGTTTCGCCTTGACCGCACGCGGGAACGAGGTGCTCTTGCCCGGTTCCACATCGTCAGCCACGCATTCCATGTACTGCAGCGCGCCATGGTCCTTCCACACCGCGCCGGCCCTGCGGGCAAGGCGGCGGTAGGCCGCCACCTTGTCCTGTGGGCACGGCAGCACGTAAGCATCCACGTAGGCCATGTGGGTTCTCCCTTGCGGCGGCCGTCAGCCCGGCTCGCCGTCCATGTGTGCGATTTCCCAGAGATGGCCATCCAGGTCCTGGAAGCCGCGCTGGTACATGAAGCCCAGGTCGCGCGCCGGCTGCGGTTCGCTGGCGCCGGCGGCCAGTGCCTTGTCCAACAGCTCGTCAACTGCCTTGCGACTGGGTGCCGAGAGTGCGTTGATCACTTCCGTGTGGGTGTGCGCATCGGCAATCGACTTGTTGGTGAACTGCCGGAAAAAAGGTTGGGTCAGCAGCATCACGTAGATGCTCTCGCTGATGACCATGCCAGCCGCATCGTCATTGGTATAGGTTGGATTGAAGCTGTAGCCCAGCGCGGTGAAGAACGCCTTGGACTTCTCCAGATCCTGCACGGGCAGGTTGACGAAGATCATCTGCGGTTGTGGTGCACTCATTGGTAACGCTCCTTGTGGATGAAGAGGAAAGAGGGAGGGATCAGGGCTGCTTCATGCAATTGACCATCCACGGCTTGCCGTAGCGATCAATCAGCATGCCCCAGCGGTGCGCCCAGAACGTTTCGGCGATCGGCATCTGCACCTGGCCACCTTCGGCCAGCGCCGCGAACACGCGCTCGGCTTCCTCGATGCTGTCGACATCGACATTGATGGTGGTCGAGCCACCCTCGCCACCGCCGGGGCCATCGGCGGCCATCAGGATGGCGTTGCCGATCTCCAGCTGGCTGTGCGCAACGTGGTCGAGGGTTTCCGGCGGCATCTCGTTGCAGCCGGGCGACCCATCGGAGGGCGGCATGTCGCGGTACTTCATTTCCGAGGTGACCTGGGCACCGAGTGCCTTGGCGTAGAACGCCATCGCATCGTGGGCCTGGCCGCTGAAGCCGAGGAAGGGAATCAGTTTCATGGCAATACTCCGTTGTGCGGTTCAGGGCAGTAGTGCCGGGTCCTGCCCGGCAGGGAGATGAATCGGGTCAACCTTCCAGCTGTGCACGCAGACGCTGTTCCTGCTGCTGTAATTCGGGGGTGAAGGCTTCACCGAAGTCTTCTGCGGAGATCAGGGGACGCAGTTCCAGCGTGCCTCCCTCGCCGAACGGCGCACGGCTGGCCCATTCAACGGCCTCGTCCAGCGACCGCACCTCCCACAACCAGAAGCCGGCGATCTGTTCGCTGGCAGGACCGAACGGACCGGCCTCGACCTTGGGTGCCCCGCCGCCGAAATGAATGCGACGGCCGCGCTGGGTGGCGTGCAGGCCTTCACCGGCCAGCATGATGCCGGCGGCCACGAGCTGTTCGTTGAAGGCGCCCATTTCGGACAGTTCCTGTTCGCTGGGCATGCGGCCGGCTTCGGAGTCGGCGTTGGCCTTCACGATCACCATCACTTTCATTGCAGTCTCCCGTGGGGACGCGTGATGCGTGCCCTTCACTGGGTACAACGAACCAGGGGGCTGGGAATCGACACGTCTGTTGGAAATTTTTTCTTCCGTGGAAGGCGCGCCTTCGGCGGGAGTCGGCGAACGGCGGAGCCCCTCCGTGGTGGGGTTGGGTTGGTCGCTGAAAGCTGGGTTCCCGTAGGTGGGCCGGGCGGGTGGGGGTGGCGGGGACGCCGTGAACCCGTCCTTGGGGGCTTAGCCGCGGCATCCATGCCGCGGATACCCCGCCACCCCCACCCGCCCGGCCCCAGACAGATTCCGGTTGCCGATCCACCACGGGAAGATCAAGAAAAAAGGCAGAAGCAAAAACAACGGCAACGGCGGATGGCTGGCGGCCTCGGCTTTGTGAGCGAAGCGACCCGCTTTTGCTCTTGTTTGTGATTTTCCGTGGTGGACGCCGCAGGAACCTGTCCAGGGCCGGGTGGGTAGGCGGGGCGGGGGTGTCCGCGGCATGGATGCCGCGGCCAAGCCCCCAAGGTGAAGTGACCCCCGAGACTTGGACAGGGGTCAGGCGGCCGATTGGGCCTGTTGGGCCTGCTCCCGGTACTGTACCGGGCTCAGGCCCTTCAATTTCAATTTGATTCGCTCTTGGTTGTAGTACTGGATGTATTCCACCAGC
>NZ_JCAFRG010000006.1:0-272821 GCF_059367845.1 Stenotrophomonas sp. YJH_SMC_20
ACCTGCCCGGCCTCACCCATGAACTGCTCTACGTGCCCACCCACGAGGGGCTGCGCCGTTGGCTGGAAACTACAACCCGATGCCGGCGTCGCCCTCAGGCTCCAGCGCCTTCACCAGTACCGCTGCCTGTGTGCGGCTGTGGCATTCGAGCTTCTTCAGGATCGCAGTGACATGTACCTTCACCGTGTTCTCGGCCAACCCCAGCGTGTAGGCGATCTGCTTGTTGAGCAGGCCATCGGCCAGGCACAGCAGCACACGGAACTGCTGCGGGGTCAGCTGGGCCAGGCGGCTGGCCAGCAGTGCGTCGGCCTCGGAGCGTTCGGCGGCCATCGCCGGGAACCACAGGCCACCATCGAGCACCGCCTGCACCGCCTCGCCGATGGTCTCGGCCGGAGCAGACTTTGGAATGAAACCCGCCGCGCCGAACTGCTGGGCACGACGGATCACCCGCGGATGGTCGTTGGAGGAGAGGATCACCACCGGAATGTCCGGATGCGAGCCGCGCACGTGCAGCAGCGCGGAGAAACCGTGCGCGCCGGGCATGGTCAGGTCCAGCAGCACCAGGTCCACATCCGGGTGGGCATCCAGCGCTTCGGCCAATGCCTCGGCGCTGGCGACTTCGCGCACCTGCGCCAGCGGCAGGCTCTGCCGCAACGACTGCACCACCGCCGAACGCAGCAGCGGGTGGTCATCGGCGATCAGGATGGTGTATTCGCTCATGCCGCCATTGTACGGGCAGGTCGCCGCCTCAGCGCCCGGCCGGCTCGACGCTGCTGCGCCAGGCATCGAGGAACTGGCGACGCTTGAGCGCGTCCAGGTACACCAGCAGGCCCGGGCCGAGCTGGATCGGGCGGCGGCTGCGGCCCGGCGCATCATCGCCGCGCGCGTTGCCGGTCACGATCGGCATCAGCCGTGCCTCGCGCGACAGCACCTGCTGGCCGCGTGGCGACAGCAGGTAGTCGAGGAAGCGCCGGGCTTCTTCCGGGTGTGGGCCGGTACGCGGGATCACTGCGGTACGCAGCACCACCAGCGTGTAGTCCTCGGGCTCCACAATGCCCAGCGGCGCGCCGGCATCAACGCGCGCCTGCGCGTAGGAGCCAAGCACGTTGTAGACCAGCGACAGCTGGCCACTGGCCACCTGGTCCAGCAGCACGCCAGTACGCTCCTCGCGCACCACGTCGTTGTCGCCGAGCGCGCCCAGCAGCGCGCCGGCAATGCTGCCGCGCTGCGCGTCCTGGGTCGCCAACAGGTAGCCGACGCTGCTGCGCTCGATGTCATAGGTGCCGACCCTGCCGCGCAGGGGTGCACCTTCAGCACGCAGCCGGTCCAGCAGCTGGCGGCGCGTGTGCGGCACCTTGGCCGAAGGAATCGCGCGGGTGTTGTAGACCATCACCACCGGCTCGTAGCTGATGCCGAACGCCTCGTTGCGCCACTGTGCCCAGGCCGGCAGCGCGGCGGTCTGCGCCGAACGGTGTGGCAGCGCGTGACCGTCATTGACCAGTTTGGTCTGCAGGTCCATGCCGCTGGAGATCAGCAGGTCCGGTGATGCCGGTCCGCCGCGGTCGTGCAGGAAACGTGCGTACAGGTCCTGGGTGATGATGTCCTCGTACACCACCTCGGTGCCGGGGTGCAGGCGCTGGTAGTCGGCGATGACCACCGCGAACACTTCGATGTCGGTGGTGCCGTGGATGCGCAGCTGAGCGGTGGCCGCTCCCTGTGCGGGAAAACGGCGCACATCGCCGGGCGCAGCCAACACCGGCAGGGCCAGCAGCAGCGCAACAGTCGTGGCGAACAAGCGGATCATGGACTGCTCCGGGGCAGGCGGATGGTGGCGACCAGCCCGCCCTGCGGGCGGTTGCTCAGGTCAATGCGGCCGCCATGGCTGTCGACCACGCGCTTGACGATGGCCAGGCCCAGCCCGGCACCACCTGAGGGCGCGCCTTCGCCACGGGCGAAACGCTCGAATACGCGCTCGGCATCGGCCGGGGCGATGCCCGCGCCGTGGTCGGCGATGGTCAGCACGGCCTGCTCGCCTTCCACGGTAAGGGCAATCTGCAAGTCGCCGTCACCGCCGTACTTCAGTGCGTTGTCGACCAGGTTCTTGATCGCCTCGCGCAGCAGCAGCGCATCGCCGTGCACCAATGCCGGTTCGGCGGTCATCGCCAACTGCACGCGCGGCGCCGGACCGGCCTGCGGCAGCGCTTCATGCAGGGCCTGGTGCACGGTCTCGGCCAGGTCCACCGCTGCAAAGCGCTGCAGATGCGAACGATGGATCACGCTGGCATCGCTGAGCAGCTGGTTCAGCAGCCGGCTCATATGGGTGGCGTTGCGCTCGATCGCCTGCAGGCTGCGCCGCATGTCCTCCGGATCGTCATCATCCAGCGCCAGCTGTGCCTGTGCGCGCAATGCCGCCAGCGGCGTGCGCATCTGGTGCGCAGCCTCGGCCATGAATGCGCGCAGTGTCTCGTTGCTGCTGGACAGGCGTTCCATGAAGCGGTTCAACGCCGCCACCATCTGGTCCATCTCGCGCGGCACGCGCGCGTCGAGGGGCTTCAGGTCGGACGGTTCGCGGCGCGACAGCTCGCGTTCCACCCGCACCAGTGGGCGGAACGCGCGGTGCACGCCAAACGCCACCAGCGCCAGCAGCAGGCCGGACAGCACGCCGATCGCCAGCAGTGCGCGATTGACCATGTCCTGCGCGACGGCTTCGCGCGCACGCCGGGTCTGGCCCACCTGCACCTGCACCTCGCCCTGCGCCGAGGCCGCGGCGAAACTGCGGCCGACCACCACGAAGCGCACGGCCTCGCCGCTGTACGCCGCATCAAACAGTTGCGGCTGCGTGCCCGGACGGCGCGGCGGCGACGGCAGATCGCCATAACCTGTGATCAGGTTGCCGCGGCTGTCGGCCACCCGATAGAACACGCGGTCTTCCGGGGCCATCGCCAGGAGGTCCAGCGCCGCATAGGGAAGATCGACCTGCCACTGGCCGTCGACCAGCGCCACCGAATCGGCGATGGACAGCGCCGAAGACACCAGCAGGTGATCGTAGGAACGGTTTGCCGCACGCTGGCCATAGTCGCGCGCGGCGAACAGCAGCGCCACCGCGAATACCGCCAGCAGCGCGCCGAGGTAGAGCAGCAGCGTGCGCCGCAGCGAACCCGGTGCGGCGTTCGCAGCGCGTGCGTCAGCCATCGGCGTCGGCGCTGCCATCGCTGGCTTCCAGCAGGTAGCCGACACCGCGCACCGTGGTGATGCGCAGCGGTGCGCCGGCCAGCTTTTTCCGCAGGCGGCCAACATACAACTCGATGGCGTTCGGGCCCGCTTCGTCATCGAAACCAAACAGGCCGTTGCCGATCTCGTCCTTGCCGACCACCTGGCCAAGACGGCCGACCAGGATCTCCAGCAGGCGGTACTCGCGATTGGGCAGTTCGATCGGCTCCCCGTCGAGGCTGACCCGGTGCGCAGCGTTGTCGAACTGGAAGCCGCCAATCTGCACCACTTCGCTGGCCTGCCCACGCGCGCGCCGCAGCAGTACGCGGCAGCGTGCTTCGAACTCGCGGAAGTCAAAGGGCTTGCCCAGGTAGTCGTCGGCGCCCACATCCAGCGCCTGCACGCGATCCTCGATGCCATCGCGCGCGGTCAGCATCAGCACCGGCGTGCTGTCACCGCGCTCGCGCATGCCGGCCAGCACGCGCAGGCCATCGAGCTTGGGCAGGCCGATATCCAGCACCACCAGGTCGAAGCTCTGGTAGCGCAGCACGCTGGCAGCGGCCAGGCCGTCGGCCTGCCAGTCCACGGCATGGCCACTGCGACGCATGCGACGGATGATCGCATCGGCCAGATCCGGGTTGTCTTCGACCAGCAGCAGGCGCATGGGCACGACGGTGGGAGGGGAAGCGAATGCTACCGCATGACGCCGGGGCCGCCCGCCGGGCCATGCCTGGCGACCATTTACGCTGCACCGCACAAACCGCTGACAGGACGATGACAGCTACGGCGACCCAGACTGCGGCCGCGCACCGTCCGGTGCCCACGATTGCCGCGCGCCTGGCGCGCACCTGGGAGGGTTTGTGGAATTCACGTTTGCCTGGCGGCGTCCTGCCGCCATGATGGCGCTGGCTGCCCTGTCGGCGCCGGCCTTCGCTGCCGAAGACGACCGCCCGGTCACGGCCACCCTGGGTGGCCGCCTGCACCTGGACTTCGCCACCTTCGATAATGACAACCGGGGCACCCCGAACAAGGACGACACCGAAATCCGCCGTGCGTGGGTTGACGTGTCCGGCAAGTTCTTCGTGGTCGACTACAAGCTGGAAGCCGATTTCTCCGGCGACCGCGTCGAGGCCAAGGACGTGTACCTGGCGCGCAGCTTCGGCAAGGCCGGCAAGCTGACCGTCGGCCAGTTCAAGCAGTACTTCTCGCTGGATGACCGTACCAGCTCCAACTACGGCAGCTTCCTGGAGCGCGGCAACGCCGGCACCACGCTGGCGCCGCTGTACCGACTGGGCGCGTCGTGGCAGGCCAATCCGGGTGACTTCACCTGGGCCGCCAGCATCTACAGCCTGGAAAGCATCGACGCTTGGCAGGTGAAGGGGCGTGCTGCCGGTGGCCGTGTCACCTGGGCGCCCTCGCCCGCCGATGGCGACGTGCTGCACCTGGGCCTGTCGCTGGCCCGCGAGGCCTATGACAACCCGGGCGCGAACGGCGTTCCGGGCCTGAAGATCCGTCCGCGCCCGGCCGGCCACCTGTCCGACAACAGCCGCCTGACCCTGGTGGACTTCTCCGCCGGCCGCGATACCGATGTCAACAAGTGGTCGCTGGAGTACGCCCAGGTGCGCGGCCCGCTGTCGTGGCAGGGCGAGTTCAGTGGCGCCACCTTCGATGACGGTGCGCAGCGTGGCGACGTGATGGCCGCCTACGGCATGGTCAGCTGGTTCGTCACCGGCGAAAGCCGCGCCTACGACCGCAAGACCGGCCGCTTCGCGCGGGTGAAGGACATCCGCCACAAGGCCGGCGCGTTCGAAGTGGCGCTGCGCTACGACCAGATGTGGGGCGCGCAGCATCTCGATGGTGCGCCGGACCTGCGCCGCGGCAGCACCGAGGCGTGGACGCTGGGTGGCAACTGGTACCTGCGCGACAACCTGCGCTTCATGCTCAACGTGATCGAAAGCCGCAACCGCGACCGCTTGGCCGGGGTGACGGTGGACCGCACGCGCGCGGTCACCGGCCGCCTGCAGTACGACTTCTAGGCCCGACATTCCGGGCATTCCGCCCGGGCCCCTTCCACTCCCCACGTCCTGTTTTCGCAAGGAGTCCGCAGATGATGCTGAGCATCCTCGGCTTTGGCATGGTCATTACGTTCATGTACTTGATCATGAGCAAGCGCCTGTCGCCGCTCGTCGCCCTGATTACCATCCCCATCCTGTTCGCGCTGATCGGTGGCTTCGGTGCCGGCATCGACGAGATGATGCTGGAGGGCATCAAGAAGATCGCGCCGACCGGCGTGATGCTGATGTTCGCCATCCTCTACTTCGGGGTGATGATCGATGCGGGCCTGTTCGATCCGCTGGTGCGGGTGATCCTGCGCTTCGTCAAGGGCGATCCGATGAAGATCGTGCTCGGCACCGCGGTGCTGGCGATGCTGATCTCGCTCGATGGCGATGGCTCGACCACCTACATGATCACCGTCTCGGCGATGCTGCCGCTGTACCAGCGGTTGGGCATGAACGCGCTGAACATGACCTGCGTGACCATCCTTGCCGGCGGCGTGATGAACCTGACCCCGTGGGGCGGCCCGACCGCACGCGCGGCCACCGCGCTGCACGTGGACCCGGCCGACGTGTTCGTGCCGCTGATCCCGTCGATGGTGATCGCCTGTGCCGGCGTGCTGCTGCTGGCCTGGTACCTGGGCCTGAAGGAACGCCGTCGCCTGGGTGTTGTGACCCTGCCCAAGGGCGGCAGCTGGATGGACAACAGCGTGTCCGACGACAGCAACGCGCTGCCGACCGTGGAAGATGCCGAAGACATCAAGCGGCCGAAGCTGCTGTGGGTGAACCTGGCACTGACCGTGGCGCTGATGACCGCGCTGATCATTGGCGTGCTGCCGATGCCGGTGCTGTTCATGGTCGGCTTCGCCATCGCCCTGGTGATCAACTATCCGAACCTGGCCGAGCAGCGCCGCCGCGTGGTCAACCACGCCGGCAACGTGCTGTCGGTGGTGTCACTGATCTTCGCCGCAGGCATTTTCACCGGCATCCTCAACAACACCGGCATGGTGGAGGCGATGTCGCACAGCTTCCTGGCCGTGATTCCGGAATCGTGGGGCCCGTACCTGGCGGTGATCACGGCGGTGGCGTCGATGCCGTTCACCTTCTTCATGTCCAACGACGCGTTCTACTTCGGCGTGCTGCCAATCCTGTCCGAGGCCGCCGGCAATTACGGCATCACCCCGGTGGAAATGGCGCGCGCCTCGCTGGCCGGCCAGCCGGTGCACCTGCTCAGCCCGCTGGTGCCGTCCACCTACCTGCTGGTGGGCCTGGCCAAGGTCGAATTCGCCGACCACCAGAAGTTCACCCTGAAGTGGGCCATCGCCATCTCGATGCTGCTGATGATCGGCAGCCTGCTGTTCGGCCTGTATCCCCTTGCCGCCTGACCCTTTGCCAAGGAGCCTTCTGCAATGACGCTTCGAATCGCTTACGTCACCAGTGGAATGGGCAGTGTCGGCACTGCCATCTGCCAGAGCTTGGCCCGCAGCGGCCACACCGTGGTTGCCGGCTGCGCGCCGAACTCGCCGCGCAAGGCCAACTGGCTGCGCGAGCAGCGCGAACAGGGCTTCGACTTCATCGCCTCCGAAGGCAACGCGACCGACTGGGCCTCGACCAGCGCGGCGTTCGCCAAGGTCCGCGCCGAAGTCGGTGAGGTCGATGTACTGGTCAACAACTCCGGCGGCAGCCGCGACCTGCTGTTCCGCCAGATGACGGTGGAGGACTGGAACGCGGTGATCGCCTCCAACCTAAACGCGCTGTTCAACCTCACCAAGCAGGTGGTCGACGGCATGGCCACGCGCGGCTGGGGCCGCATCATCAACATCGGCTCGGTCAGCGCCCACAAGGGCCAGATCGGCCAGGTCAACTACGCCACCGCCAAGGCCGCGATGCATGGCTTCAGCCGTGCGCTGGCTGCCGAAGTTGCGTCGCGCGGGGTCACCGTCAACACGCTGTCGCCGGGCTACATCGCCAGCCAGGCGATCAGCAGCTTCCCGCCGGATGTGCTGGACCGGCTGGCCGCCTCGGTGCCGGTGCGCCGCCTGGGCCGGCCAGAGGAAGTGGCCGGGCTGGTGGGCTGGCTGGCATCGGACGAGGCTTCGTACGTGACCGGCGCCGATTACGCGGTCAATGGTGGGTTGTACATGGGCTGACCCCCGCGCGTTGCAGTAGATCCACGCCATGCGTGGATGCTCGGTCGCCCCTGGGGTCAGATCCCTTTCGCATGCGAAAGGGCTCTGACCCCGATGCGCTCCGCGGTCTATCCGCGCGCCTGCGCGAGTGCGCCAGCCACCTCCTCCGGCAGGCCGGAGATGAAATCCACCTCGTCGGACTCCTCCACGATCTGGCCGTCGCGCGGCAACCACATCGCCTCGGGAACCGCGCGCAGCACCGGCCGGCCGGGCCAACGGGCCGGGAAGCGTGGCCGGTTCTGCGCCAGGTCGAAGCCCAGGCCCTGGTCAGCGTAGCCGCCCTCGGCCAGCCGTTGTTCGATGCCACGCAGCACCGCGGCGGTGTGGCGGTGCGATGCAGGCACATCGTCGACCGTGGCAAACGGCACGTACCAGGACGCCCCCAGGTTCCAGTACAGCGCCAGTGCGCTGGATGCGGCCAACGACGGCTGTTCAAGCAGCCATTGCAGCGCATCGGACAGGGTGTGGGTGTCGGCGAACAGCATCAGCTGATGGCGCTGCTGCGGCGTGGCCTGCTGCAGAAACGAGACGAGCAGCGGCCAGCCCGGATCCGACGCGGTTGCTACGGGTGAGAGTGCTGGGGGCACGACCTCCGCCCAGATATCGACATCACCTGCGGTGGCATCACCGAGTGCCGGGCCGCGTTCGGGTTCAAAGGCCGCGGCCAGATCGTGCAACTGCTGCGCGATCGGGAACGGCAGGCCATCGTCGTACGCATCATCGACCGCCTCGGCAAACGGATCGAAGTCCAGCCCATGGTCGGCGTAGAAGCCATCGAGGCACCGCTGCTCGATGCGACGGACCAGCGCGTACGCCGCCTGCTCGTGGCCGGGCACCTCGCTGGCGTCTGTGTACTGGGCGAACCGGCCTGCGCCCAGTGATGCGTGCATCAGCAGTGCCGTGGCACGGTCCAGATCGCGTTGCTCTGCCAGCCAGGCCAGCACGTCGGGGCTGTCATCGTAGTTGCGCCGTGCAACGTAGATGTGGCGCTGCTCGGGCGAAGCGGTGTGCAGGTAGTCCTGCAGCAGGCGGCTGCAGGACGCGTGGTAGTCGTCGGGGGTCACGTGGGGTGTCCGTTGCTCAGTGCCCGTGCAGTCTAGCGGCCCCTTGCACCGGGGTCAGATCCCTTTCGCGCGCGAAAGGGCTCTGACCCCATCGCATCAGAACTCGGCGGCGACGGTCATGAACACCTGGCGCGGTGCGCTGGCGTGGATCGCGTAGCGCGTGCCGTTCGGGTCCGTGGGTGCGAACGAACTCAGCTGGCCGGCATAGCGCTTGTTGGTCAGGTTGGTCGCGTTCAACGACACCCGCACGTTGCGCAGGCCCAGGCCCGGGCCGAAGTCGTAGCCTGCACCAGCGTCGAAGGTGGTCACGCCCGGCACCGACTGGTCGTTGGTGTAGGTGTAGTAGCGCTTGCCGGTGTACTTGGCACGCAGGTTGGCGAAGAAGCCGTCGCGGTTCCAGCTGATCTCGCTGGAGGCCATGCGCTGCGGCGTATCCACCGTGATCTTGCCGGCCACCGGTACGATCGCACCGCCCGAGGTGTAGTCATCCTCGTAGGTGGTCTTGTTCCAGGACAGCGCGTTGTACCACTGCAGGCCATCAATCGGCTTGAGGATGAAGGTCAGTTCCGCGCCATGGCTCTTCACCGAACCGACGTTGATGAAGCGCGTCACGCACTCCGGGCGCGTGCCGACTTCGATGCTCGAACACGGGTTCAGCGACAGCAGGCGGTTGTCGAACTTGACGTTGTATGCAGCGATCGAGGCCTGGTACTTCTCACCGAAAGTGCGGAAGCCGGCTTCCAGGCTCCTGGACTTCTCCGGCTCCAGCCCGGCGCTGGCCGCGAACGATTCCGGCGACACCTGCAGCGGGCCGCCGCTGCCACCGCCGACGAAGGCGGCGATGTTCTCGGCGTAGGAGGCGAATAGCTCGTTGTTGGCGCTGAGCTTGAAGCCCAGGCCCACCTGCGGCAGCACCGATTCCTTGGCGGTCAGCGTGCCCGAGGCGATGCGGGTTTCCACGCCCGGCTGGGCGGTGGCGCGCATGCGGGTGTTCGGGCTCTTGATGCCCACATCCACGGTCAGGCGCTGGCCCAGGAAGCGCATGCGGTCCTGCACGTAGAACTGGCGCGTGCGGATGTCGAAGTCCTGGTTGAAAAGCAGGCGGTCGGGGTTCTTCAGGTACAGGTCGTCCAGGAACGGGCCACTGATGTAGTAGAAGTTGCGCGACACGTTATGGTCGTTCTGCTCGTACCACAGGCCGGCTTCCAGTTCGTGGATGCCCACCGTCCACGACAATGCGGCGGTCAGGCCATCGCGGTTGATCGTGTAGTTGGTGCTGCGGATCGAGATCGGCAGCATCCTGTCGGTGCCCGGGTAGGATGGCTGGCCCGGTGCCCACCAGTGGCCCTGGCCACGGTTGTCGTGGTGGTAGGCCAGCAGCTTCAGGCGGCCCTGCTCGCCCAGGCGAAGGTCGGCATCGACCGAATAGAGATTGTCGTCGCGCAATGCGCGGCTCTGGTAGTAGGCATCGTCGATGCTGTTGACGCCGCCGCTGAACTTGCAGCGTGCCTTGTTGTAGGTGCCCGGCGCGCAATAGGCTGCGGCGACAGCACGGTCCCAGTCCGGTGCGTAGATGTTCCAGTCCCAGCCCAGGCCACGCGCCAGCATGTCCTTGGACAGGTAGGCATAGTTGGCCTGGCTGGCGCGCGAGGTGGCCACGAACGCACCGAAGCGATGGTCGCCCACGTTCCATACGGCCTTGGCGTTGAACTGGCGGGTGGTCTGGTTCTGGTAGGGCGCGGCCCACATGTCCTGGTCCTGGTGCACGCCGGACACATAGGCCGAGAAGCCGTTGATGTCACCGGTATCCACGCGCAGGTAGCCACGGCGCTGGCTGTCGTCGCCGACGGTGACGCTGGCGCGGCCACCGAACTCGGTGGACGGGTCCATCGAGAAGTACTGGATGGTGCCGCCCAGGTTGCTGGTCGAGGCCACGCCCAGCGAACCGATGCCCTGCGACAACTCGGCACCGGCCAGATTCTCGGCGATGATCGCGCGGGCGATGCTCAGGCCGTTGTAGTTGCCGTAGCTGTTGTCGCCCAGCGGGATGCCGTCCAGCGTATAGCCGAGGCGGCTCTTGTCGAAGCCGCGCAGGCTGATGGTCTGCGATTCTTCGTTCGCGCCGAAGGCATCGTTGGACTGCACCGACACGCCCGGCAGGCGGTCGAGGATCTTCTGGCCACTGGTACCTGGAGGCAGCACCTGCTTGTCGACCGCGGTGATGCGCTGCACCTGGCGGGTCTCGCCCTGGCCGATCACGGAGACGGTATCCAGCGTCTGCGCGCTCAGCGCGGCATCGGTGCTGGCGTCGGTGGTTTCGGCGGCATGGGTGCTGGCGGCGGCGGAAAGGGCAATTGCCACGGCGATCGTCAGGTATCGGGTCTGCATGTGAGTCCATTGCATGGGGGAAGACCGACGCGTCTGCGCGCGGCGCGCCGCCACTATGCGAATGGAAGATGAAAGGTTGTTTACGAAGCGGCGCGCGTGTTGCGGGCGGTGACGCGCGTCTCGTTTGTGGGTGTGGGGGTGGGTGTGTCGGCAGGGCTGCCGCCCTGCACCTGCTCACGGCAACGTCAAAAGCGTGCATTCCGTGGGAGGGCGGGGTGGGTCCGGTTGCGGGGGACGCCGCAAGTACGTCCGTGTAGGCTTGGCCGCGGCATCCATGCCGCGGACACCCCCGCAACCGGACCCACCCCGCCTTCGACAGTTGGCCGCGAGCTGTTGGAATGGCATGGGGTTGATCCCGTTGCGTAGCAACGGGCTCTGACCCCATGTTGTTTATCGATATCTGACAGATTTCATCCACGCATGGCGAGGATCTACTGTAGATCCTCGCCATGCGTGGATACATTTCGCGGGGATCCGACCCCGGCTCTGAACGCTATTACTCCGGCGCCAGCTGGTCCATGCGGATGCGGTTGGCGAACAGCGAAAACGCCAGCATGCCGGCCAGGCCGTTCGCCCGGCTCACCCAGTGCGGCAGCCAGCGCGGCGGCTTCAGCACACCCGCTTCGAACAGCGGCGCGAACGCGATCGCATCGGCCAGGCTCATCTTGCCGGCGAACAACCAGCGGCAGACCTGCAGGCGGTCCTCGGCCAGCATGTGCCGGAAGAAGGTATGCACCGACACCAGCCCGCGCAGATACACCGTGTCCTTGGTGAACGCCAGGCCGCCATTGGGCGGCACGCCACGGAACACGCGCTGTGCCGAGGCGAAACTCTCCTCCGGGTTCTGCCCGGCATCGCAGAAATAGCGGAACACTTCGATGAAGTCGGCGCCTTCGCGTGCCATCGCGATCGCTTCGGTGCGCAGGCTGATCCGCTTCAGGCGCTCGATGTCGATGCTGCCGGTGATCTGCTCGGCGAACGTGGCCAACCCTTCCTGGGTCGCCGTCACCCGTGGCGAGGACAGTGCCAGGCTGGGCAATACCGGCTGGCCGCGACCGTTCAATGCGGTGAGCGAATGCACCAGCGCTTCATGGTGGAACAGCTGCGCGCGGTCGTAAGCGCTGAAGCGCGCGCTGGTACGCAGGCGGATGCGGGTCGGTCCGGCAGCGGCCTTGGACACCAGCTCTGGATCGAGCTGCACCTGGATGATGCGCGATTCGAAGAACGCATCCAGGTCATTCTGCAGCTGCAGCTGCAGGGCAATGGCCGAGACCGGCACCTGCTCTTCCGGCGCCAGCAGTTCGTGATCGAGTTCGGTAGCGATCTGGATGAAGTGGCGCGCTGCGTCGCGCGTGCTCGGACCATTGCCCGGCAGCGGCTGCTCGGGTGCGCCGAACAGCTGCACCGAACAGGTATCGACTGCCGCAGTGCCCAGCCCCTCCAACAGCTGCGCGGCCAGATCCCAGCTCTGCGCCGACTGCTGCACATAGTGGCCCAGCGGGTGGCTGTCATCGCAGTCGCCGGCGATCGCGGCCAGCGCACGGCGCTCCTCGCTGAAGTCGAGCCGGGGGTAATCCACTTTCGGCAGCACCGGCTGGCCGCGCGCCACGCTTTCCAGGAACGGGGCCTGCACCGTGGCCGGCCAGCTGGTCAGGCCCAGCAGGCGGATGCCCCCCACGGCCTCGACCAGGCGCGCATCGAGCGCTGCATGGTGGGCCACGTCACGGTCCAGCGTCGCAGTCGGTTCCATGCGCGGACTATAACGCCCTGCCGTGCCCGGCGCGGTGCGCCGCCGCCCGAGCATTGGCTCGGGCGCTACATGAAATGACTCCACCGCGGACCAGCTGTAGAGCCGAGCCCATGCTCGGCTGCCTTGTTACCGCCTACGCGGCTTCCCCGCCGGCCGGAACTGCTGGCCCTTGCCCTTCCTGCCGCCGCGTTCCTGCGCGGTCTCGGCCTGGCGTACGGCCAGCTTCGCTGCGGCCACGGCCACTTCTTCCTTCAGCTTGAAGTAGTTTAGCAGCCGGCTCTCTTCAATCTCGCCCGCGTCGATCGCTGCGCGAACAGCACAGCCCGGTTCCTGCTGGTGCTTGCAGTCGTTGAAGCGGCACTGTGCGGCCAGCGCTTCGATATCGGCGAAGCCGCCTTCGGACAGCGTCTCTTCACCGGTCGGCTTCAGCTCGCGCATGCCGGGGGTGTCGATCAGGCAGGCACCGGTCGGTAGCGGCATCAGCGCGCGGTGCGTGGTGGTGTGGCGCCCGCGCGAATCGTTGGCACGCACCGCGTTGGTCCTCATCCGCTGCTCGCCGAGCAACGTGTTGGTCAACGTGGACTTGCCGGCACCGGAGGAGCCGACCAGCACCACCGTGCGGCCGGGGCCCAGCCACGGTTGCAGCACCGCCACGCTGTCGGCGTCCAGGCCGTTGATCGCATGCAAGGCGATGCCCTGCATCTCCAGTTCTTCCAGCACTGCCAGCGCGTCCTCGCTGTATTCGGTCTGGTCGGCCTTGGTCAGCACCACCACCGGTTCGGCACCGCCACCGCCGACCAGCAGCAGGTAGCGCTCGATGCGGCGCGGATTGAAGTCAGCGTCCAGGCCACAGACGATGAACACCGTATCGATGTTGGCCGCGATCACCTGCTGGTGGTAGTGCTCACCCGCGGCACCACGCTTGATCGCGGTGCGCCGTGGCAGCAGGGCGACGATGCGGATGCCATCGAGCAGCACCCAGTCGCCCACCGCCGGCCGTTCATGGCTGGGGAAGCGCGGGCGCTGCCATTCCGGCAGCGACTCGGCCTTGATCGACGCATCCGGGCCATCGGCCACCACGTAGTGCGTGCGGTGCTGCTCGATCACCCGCGCCGGGCGGGCCTGCGGATGCGTGGCCATCGCGGCCTGCCAGTCGGCCTGCTGCGCCGGGCCCGGCCAGGGCCAGCCAATGGTCTGCAGGGCGATGAAATCGGGGGTCTGGGTCATCGCGGCCATTCTACCTGTGCCGACGCCCTGCCAGCCCAGCAATGGCGGGCCCGGAGCCCTTGCCATGCAGTGCAGCAATTCCGGTAGGATGGAAGCCCCAAGCCTTTTGACGGCCCAGCTCCCATGTCCACCACCTCGCCCAAGCCCCTGGCCATCCGCGAGCGCCTTTCCGAAGTGCGCTACGAAATCCGCGGAGAACTGGCGCGGCGAGCCCGGGAACTGGAGGCGCAGGGCCGCAAGCTGATCAAGCTCAACATCGGCAACCCGGGCAACTTCGGTTTCCGTGCGCCCGAGCACCTGCAGCGCGCGATTGCCGATGACATGGGCCGTACCGACCCTTACACCCACCAGCAGGGCCTGCCGGTCGCACGCGAAGCCATTGCCGCCGCCTATGCGCGCCGCGGTGCGCCCGATGCGCATCCGGACCGGGTGTTCGTCGGCAACGGCGTGAGCGAACTGATCGATCTGTCGCTGCGGGCGCTGTTGAACCCGGGCGATGAAGTGCTGGTGCCCTCGCCGGACTACCCGCTGTGGTCGGCCGCGGCCATCCTCAACGACGGCCGCCCGGTGTACTACCGCTGCGCGCCGGAAAACGGCTTCCAGCCCGACCCGACCGAGATCGAGACGCTGGTGTCCTCGCGCACCCGCGCCATCGTGCTGATCAACCCGAACAACCCCAGCGGCGCCAGCTACCCGCGCGAACTGCTGGAGCGCGTGGTCGAGATCGCGCGCCGCCACAACCTGTTGCTGCTGGTCGACGAGATCTACGACCAGATCCTGTACGACGACGCGGTGTTCCAGCCGGTCGCGCCGCTGGCCGGCGACCATCCGTGCCTGACCTTCAGCGGCCTGAGCAAGGTGCACCGCGCCTGCGGCTGGCGCGTGGGCTGGGCGCACCTCAGTGGCGATGACGCACGCCTGGGCGATTTCCGCGCCGCGCTGGACCTGCTGAGCGCGCTGCGCCTGTGTGCCAACGTGCCGGGCCAGTACGCCATCGACGCGGCAGTGAACGGCCCGGACACCATTTCCGAGCTGTGCGCCCCCGGCGGCCGTCTGTATGAAACCCGGCGCGCGGTGATCGAGGCCTGCGAGGCCAGCGAACACCTGTCGCTGGTTGCCCCGGCCGGCGCGCTGTACGCGTTCCCGGCCGTGGTCGGTGCCGCCGCCAAGGGCTTCGACGACCACACCTTCGCCCTGGACCTGATGAACAACGAAGGCGTGCTGGTCGTACCGGGCTCCAGCTTCAACGTGCCTTACCGCCATCACTTCCGCGTGACCCTGCTGCCGGAAGCCTCGGTCATGCGCGATGTGTTCGCACGCATCGACCGCGTGCTGGCCCGCCGTGCCGAGGACGCCACCAAGGTCGTGCCGCTGAAGCCGCGCCGTTCGGTGGCCTGAGCCGTGGCGTTGTCCTACCTGGCGCTGGGCGACTCGTACACCATCGGAGAAGCGGTTGCCGTCGAAGGCCGCTGGCCGCACCAGCTTGCCGCCGCCCTGCGTGCGCAGGGCATTGAGCTGTCCGATCCGCAGACCATTGCAACCACCGGCTGGACCACCGACGAACTCGATGCCGGCATCGATGCGGCCGCGCCGCAGGGGCCGTTCGATTTCGTCAGCCTGCTGATCGGCGTCAACAACCAGTACCGCGGGCGTCCGCTGGACGAGTACCGCAGCCAGTTCCGGGCCCTGTTGGAGCGGGCGATCGGCTTCGCCGGCGGTGATGCCGGGCGCGTGCTGGTGCTGTCCTTCCCCGACTGGGGTGCAACCCCGTTTGGTATCGGCAGCGGCCGTGACCTGGCCGCGATCGAGATCGAGACCGACGAGTTCAATGCCGCTGCCGAAGTGATCAGCACCCAGCAGGGCGTGGCCTTCGTCGACATCACCGATATCAGCCGTGACCAGGGCGACAACCCGGCGATGATCGCCGACGACGGCCTGCACCCTTCAGCACGGATGTACGCGCTGTGGAGCGCGCGCGCGCTGCCGGTCGCCGCC
Organism: Stenotrophomonas sp. YJH_SMC_20; assembly: GCF_059367845.1. Classification (NCBI taxonomy): domain Bacteria; kingdom Pseudomonadati; phylum Pseudomonadota; class Gammaproteobacteria; order Lysobacterales; family Lysobacteraceae; genus Stenotrophomonas; species Stenotrophomonas sp. YJH_SMC_20. The sequence goes on from NZ_JCAFRG010000006.1 coordinate 15,878, forward strand.
CACCTGCTCGGCGGAACGGACTGAGGCGATGGACGGCACGCCACGGAACGGCCCGCCCCTGCCCTGCACTCCCCTGGCCGCACCGCAGGCCCGTGCGATCGCCGAGGCATTCCGCCCCGCGCACGCCTGGGCCAGCCGCCGCGACTACTACTACACCCGCAGCAAGCTGGGCAGCGACCCGCTGTATGACGGCGTGCTGCAGCACCTGCCTGGCGACGGGCAACCGGTGCTGGACCTGGGCTGCGGGCTGGGCCTGTTCGCCCACGTGCTGCGCCAGCGCGGTGGCTCCCAGCCCTACCTGGGCGTGGACGTGGATGCCGGCAAGATCGCCCGCGCCCAGCGTGCCGCCACCGGCCTGCCCGCTGTGCGCTTCGACTGCCTGGACGTGCAGGCGCCGCTGCCGGCGCAGGCCGGGCATGTGCTGCTGCTGGATGTGCTGCAGTACCTGGACGCGGGCCCACAGCAGGCACTGCTGCGTGAGGCCAGTGCACGGGTAGCCCGCGGTGGCCGCCTGCTGCTGCGCACGCCGCTCGCTACCGGCGATGGCCGCGACCGCACTACCCGGGTGGCGGACCGGCTGGCCTGGCTGATCGGTTGGATGGGCACCCGCCCCCGTCATTACCCGGATCCGCAGGCGCTGCAGGCAACGCTGGTCGAAGCCGGATTACAGGTGACCCCCCCGCGTCCCCTGCATGGGCGCACGCCGTTCAACAGCTGGTTGCTGGTGGCACGCCGGAACCTGTAGCGCCGGGCCATGCCCGGCGAGCGCAGCGGCACCTGTGGCATCCGCCGGGCATGGCCCGGCGCTACCGCATACGTATCAGCCGGTAGGCAGCCGCGCCTTCAGCCCCCGCTCGTCCAGCGCCTGCAGCACGCGTTCGATGATCGCCAGGTTGTGGCCGTGGGCGGCCCCCTCATGCAGCAGCACGATGGCGCCCGGGCGCAGGTCCGGCAGCAGCCGCGACAGCACGCCCTCCGGCGTGCAGCCGACACCGTCGTAGCCACGGGCGCTCCAGCCCACGCGCACCAGTCCCAGCGCCTTCAACACCGGCGCCACGAACGGATTGGTCATGCCCACCACCGAGCGGTACCAGCGCACCGGGCGACCGCCCACCGCCTGCAGCGCATGCTGGCAGCCCTCGATCTCGGCACGCATCGCTGCCGGGCCCAGCCGCCAGAAGCGCGCCTGTGGATGACTGTGGCTGTGGTTGCCCAGGTCGTGGCCCCGGCGCAGGATCTCCTGCACCAGCTCCGGCTGCGCCAGCGCCCGCTCGCCGACCAGGAAGAACGTGGCACGTGCCTGGTGGCGATCCAGCAGATCGAGCACGGCCCGGGTCTCCGGGCCGGGACCGTCATCGATGGTCAACCAGACGCTGTTGCCGGCCTCCGGTACCCGGCTCAGCACCGGTGCGTAGAAGTGGCAGTTGGGCAGGAACACCGGCACCAGAAAGAGCGCGTGGCTGGTCACCATCAGCGGCAGGCCCCACCGCCAGCCCGCCAGCGACCAGACCAGGATCACGGCCAGCTGCGACGCCACCAGCCAGGGCAGCCAGCGCCAGGGCCGGGTCGGGATGCGATGCAATGTTCCTGCGTTGCTCATCCCCCATGATGCCATGAGGGGTAGAATTGATGATTCGAATTCCCGGAACCCCGACGTCCATGTCCCTCGATCCCGCCCTGCGTTCGCGCATCGAATCCATCCTCAACGCCAACCGCGTCGTGCTGTTCATGAAGGGCCAGCCGTCGATGCCGCAGTGTGGTTTCTCGGCCAAGGCCGTCGGCGCCCTGCAGGACCTGGGCGTCGAGTTCGCCCACGTCAACGTGCTGGCCGACCAGGAAATCCGTGAAGGCATCAAGGCCTATGGCGACTGGCCGACCATTCCGCAGCTGTACATCGACGGCGAACTGGTCGGCGGCAGCGACATCGTGCTGCAGATGGCCGCCAGCGGCGAGCTGAGCAGCGTGCTGGGGCTGCCGGCACCGGACCGTACCCCGCCGAGCATCACCGTCACGCCGGCGGCCGTGGAAATGCTCAAGGGCGCGCTGGCCGATGCCCCGGGCGCGGCCCTGCAGCTGACCATCGACGCCCGCTTCCAGCCCAACTTCCAGCTGGCCCCCCACGACGAAAGCGCCATCGCCGCCGAGTCCAACGGCCTGCGCGTGCAGTTCGACCTGGCCAGCGCGCGTCGCGCCAACGGCATCACCATCGACTGGGTGGACGACATCCGCGGCAAGGGCCTGGCCATCGACAACCCGAATGCGCCCAAGCCGGTGCAGGAAATCAGCGTGCGCGATGCCGACGACCTGGTGCGTGCCGGCAACATCACCCTGGTGGACGTGCGCCCGGCCGACGAGCGCGAGATCGCTGCGGTGGGCGTGCCGTTCAAGACCTTCGACGGCAACGGCCGTGCCGAGCTGGAAGCCCTGCCCAAGGACACCGCACTGGCCTTCATGTGCCACCACGGTGGCCGCAGCGCGCAGGCCGCCGAACAGTTCCGTGCGCTGGGCTTCACCAAGGTGTTCAACGTCACCGGCGGCATCAATGCATGGTCGGAAGACGTCGACAACGGCGTGCCGAAGTACTGATCGGCCGCAGCATGGGGTCAGAGCCCTTGCCGCAGGAAGCGGCTCTGACTCCAGTACAGAAAACGCCGGCATTCGCCGGCGTTTTCTGCATTCACGCCTGGCGTGGATCTACCCGGCGAAACCGCCTTCGGCCAGGTAATCCAGTTCTTCCGGGGTGGGGATGCGGCCCAGCACGGCATTGCGGTGCGGAAAGCGCCCGAAGCGACGGATGATGTCGCGGTGCAGCTCGGCGTACTGCAGGTATTCCTTGTCGCCCAGCACATCGAACATCGCCACCGAACGGTCCTGGTCCAACGGGTCCTCGGAGTGCTCGAACGGCAGGTAGATGAAGGCGCGCAGCTTCGGTACCAGCTGCAGGTCCAGGCCTTCCTCGATGGCGCGCATGGCGTAGTGCCGGGCCAGGCCATCGGTGGCATAGGAATGGGCAGTACCGCGGAAGCAGTTGCGCGGGAACTGGTCCAGCAGCAGCATCAGCGCCAGTGCGCCCTCGGCACTGCCCAGCCAGTGTTCACGCCCACGCGAAGCGGCGGCGAAATGCTCATCCAGAAACAACTGGCGGAACTGCGCGTCGAACGCGTCGTCGCGGGCGAACCACTTCGCAGGGCCCGCCTCCTTCCAGAATTCCACCACTTGCGCGGCAACGTCCATTACCTACTCCCAGGCCCGGACGCCCCGCGTCCGGCCTTCATCATCATTCGTCGAAGCGCAGGTGGCGGACCGACTTGCCGTTGCGCCGGATAAGCTTAAGCGCCTCGATACCGATCTGGATATGGTTTTCCACGAACTGGGAGCTGACCTTGGCATCGGAGGCCTCGGTCTTGACCCCGTCCGGGATCATCGGCTGGTCCGACACCAGCAGCAGCGCGCCACTGGGGATGTGGTTGGCAAAGCCGGCGGCGAATACCGTGGCCGTTTCCATGTCGATGGCCATGCAGCGCATCGCCCGCAGCCGCTCCTTGAAGCCCTCGTCGTGTTCCCACACCCGGCGGTTGGTGGTGTAGACAGTGCCCGTCCAGTAGTCGTGGCCGCGGTCGCGGATCATGGTGGACACCGCACGCTGCAGCGCGAACGCCGGCAACGCCGGGACTTCCGGCGGCAGGTAATCGCCCGAGGTACCCTCGCCACGGATCGCTGCGATCGGCAGCACCAGGTCACCCAGCTGGTTCTTGCGCTTGAGGCCACCGCACTTGCCCAGGAACAGTACCGCCTTGGGCATCACTGCCGACAGCAGGTCCATGATGATCGCGGCATTGGGGCTGCCCATGCCGAAGTTGATCATGGTGATGCCATCGATGGTGGCACTGGCCATCGGCCGGTCCAGGCCGATGACCGGCGCGCCGGTCAACTCGGAAAAGGTGTGCAGGTAACCGCCGAAGTTGGTCAGCAGGATGTGCTGGCCGAACTGGTCCAGCGGCACGCCGGTGTAGCGCGGCAGCCAGTTGTCGACGATTTCCTGCTTGCTCTTCATGGGCGGTGGTCCGGTGCACGACGTGGGAACCGGCTATTTTCAGCCAGCCGGGCGGCCCCGTCGAGGCACTGCCGATGCACCTGTGAAGAAGGTCACTTGGCAAGCCCACCACCGCCCGGCTAGCGTCGGCGACTGGATCACGTTGCGAGGGGAACTGCATGGCATCGTCGTTGTTGCGCGCCGGAGTGGCACTGGCACTGCTTTCATTGAGCACCGCGCCTGCGGTGGGGGCGTCGCGCTTTGTCACCGATCCCTACCCCAGCACCTACCAGGCCCATCCCGATGCGCCGGTACTGATCCAGAACGCCACCGTGCTGACCGGCACCGGCCAGCGCCTGGACAACGCCGACGTGCTGCTGCGCGAGGGCCGCATCGTTGCCGTCGGCCGCCAGTTGCAGGCCGATGCTGGTGTCACCCGCATCGATGCGCAGGGCAAGTGGGTCACTCCGGGCCTGATCGACGTGCACTCGCACCTGGGCGTGTACCCCAGCCCGGGCGTCGGCGCGCACAGCGACGGCAACGAGATGACCGCGCCGGTTACCGCCAACGTCTGGGCCGAGCACTCGGTGTGGCCGCAGGACCCGGGTTTCGCCACCGCACTGGCCGGCGGCGTGACCAGCATGCAGGTGCTGCCGGGCTCGGCCAACCTGGTCGGTGGTCGTGGTGTGACCCTGAAGAACGTCCCCGCCATCACCTACCAGGCGATGAAGTTTCCCGGCGCACCGTGGGGACTGAAGATGGCCTGCGGCGAGAACCCGAAGCGGGTGTACGGCGGAGGCAAGGGCGTCGCTCCGGCCACGCGGATGGGCAACGTTGCCGGTTACCGCGCCGCCTTCATCGATGCCGCCGACTACATCGCCAAGAACAAACCGAAGCCGGCCAAGCGCAAGGGCTGGTTCGGCAGCGACAAGGGCGACAGCGCCGGTGATGCCGGCGGCAAGCGCGATCTCAAGCTGGACACGCTGGCCGGTGCGATCGAGGGCGACATCCGCGTGCATATCCATTGCTACCGCGCCGACGAGATGGCCACCATGCTCGACCTGGCCAAGGAATTCGGCTTCAAGGTGGCCGCCTTCCACCACGGCGTGGAGGCCTACAAGCTGGCCGACCGGCTGGCCGCCGACGGCGTCTGCGGCGCGCTGTGGGCCGACTGGTGGGGCTTCAAGATGGAAGCCTTCGACGGCATTCCGGAGAACATCGCACTGGTCGATCGGCCGAAGAACAGCTGCGCCATCGTCCATTCCGATTCACCCGAAGGCATCCAGCGCCTGAACCAGGAAGCGGCCAAGGTGATCGCCGCCGCGCGCCGCGCCCACATGCCGGAGATCACCCCCGAGCACGCCATCACCTGGATGACTGCCAACGCCGCCAGGGCGCTGGGGATTGAAGGCCAGACCGGCACTCTGGAGGCGGGCAAGATGGCCGATGTGGTGGTCTGGAACGGCAACCCCTTCAGTTCCTACGCGCTGGCCGAGCAGGTCTTCATCGACGGCCGCCGCCTGTACGACCGCAGCGCACCTGCGGCCACGCCACGTTCCGACTTCCAGCTTGGCCAGGAGGTGCACTGATGGGCGCGTTGAACAAGCGTCGCCGGGCATGGCTCGGCGCTACGGTCATGGTGCTGGCCTGCCTCTCCGCATCCGCGCAGGCGCAGGACCTGCTGGTGCGCAACGCGACCGTGCATACGGCCAGCACGCGCGGCAGCCTGCAGCACGCCGATGTGCTGGTGCAGGGCGGGATCATCCGCGCAGTCGGCAGCGGGCTGTCCGCCCCGGCCGGGGCCAGCGTGGTCGAGGCCGATGGCCGCCCGCTGACACCGGCGCTGTTCGGGGGCATCACCGAGATCGGCATCGAAGAGGTCTCCGGTGAAGCGAGCACGGTCGACAGCACGTTGAAGATCGGCGAACAACCGTTGCGCCCCGAGTTCGATGTCACCCTGGCGTACAACCCGGCCTCGGTGCTGATCCCGGTGGCACGCCTGGACGGCATCGGCTTCACCGCCCTGGGGGCGGCCACCGGCGGCGGCTTCGTTGCAGGCCAGGGTGGCGTGATGCGGCTGGACGGCAGCGCCGATCCCCTCGGGCCGCGCGCGCTGTTCCTGCGCCTGGGGTCGGCCGCAGTGGAGCTGACCGGGCAGTCGCGTGCAGCGCAATGGATGCTGCTGCAGCAGATGGTGGACGAGGCGCGTGGCCAGGTTGCCGCGGACTCACCGCACGCGCTGCTGACGCCGGCCGGGCGCCGCACGCTCAGCCGCTACCTGGCCGGGCACGGCCGCATCGTGGTGGAGGTGGACCGCGCGGCGGACATTCGCCAGCTGCTGCGCTGGGCCGCCCGCGAAAAGGTGAAGATCGCCATCGCCGGTGGCAGCGAAGCCTGGCAGCTGGCGCCGGAGCTGGCCGCCGCACAGGTACCGGTGTTCGTCGATGTGTTGTCCAACCTGCCGGCGAGCTTCGACCAGATCGGCGCCACCCTGGAAAATGCGGCACGCCTGCAACGTTCCGGCGTGGCGGTCTCGTTCGTGCAGCGTGGCGACGCCTCGCACAACGCCCGCAAGATGCGCCAGCTGGCCGGCAATGCCGTGGCCAACGGTTTGCCCTGGGCCGACGGCCTGGCCGGCCTGACCCGGGTGCCGGCGCAGGCGTTCGGCGTGGCCGACCAGATCGGCAGCATCGAGCCGGGCAAGCGTGCCGACCTGGTGCTGTGGGAGGGCGACCCGCTGGACGTGGCGCACTATGCCGAACAGGTCTGGCTGGGCGGCCGGGCGATGCCGATGCGCTCGCGCCAGACCGAACTGCGCGACCGCTACCTGCAGCGCAACGCGCAGCCCTGACCTCCAGTTATTCAAGGAAACCTGCATGGCCACCCTGCGCTGGTACTTCGACTTCGTCTCGCCCTATTCCTACCTGCATTGGCAGAAGCTGAAGCAGCTACCCCAGTTCGCACAGATCCAGACCGTGCCGATCGCCTTCGGTGCCGTGCTGCATCACCTGGGCAACCTCGGGCCGGCCGAGATTCCGGCCAAGCGCCGCTTCATGTACCGCCAGCTGCTGTGGACTGCGCAGGCCGAAGGAACACCGCTGCGGTTCCCGCCGGGCCACCCGTTCAACCCGTTGTCTGCCCTGCGGCTGTGCCTGGCCGCCGGTGGCAGCGTGCAGGCGGTGGACGTGCTGTTCGACTGGATCTGGCGCGACGGCAATGCCGCCGATAGCGCCGAGGCCCTGCGCGAACCGGCTGCGCGGCTGGGGATCGAGGATGTCGCCAGCGCCATCGCGGCCCCCGCGGCCAAGGAGCAGCTGCGGAGGAACACCGAGGCCGCCATTGCTGCCGGCGTGTTCGGCGTACCAACCCTGGCCATTGATGACGAACTGTTCTGGGGCAACGACGCCCATCCGTTGATGGCCGCCGTGCTGGCCGATGCCGCCCTGCTGCATCAGCCCGAGTGGCAGCGCCTGGCCGAACTTCCGGTGGCCGTGCAGCGCAGTCGCTGAACAGGGCCTGGCGCATTTCCCTCGCGCGCCACGCCAGAATTGAGATAGATTTCACGTTTCCGAACCTACAACCGCCCTGGAGGGGGAGCCGCGGATGCGCATCGGAATCGTCGTCGACTCGGCCTGCGACCTGCCGCAGGACTTCATTGCCGAGCACAACATCGTGCTGCTGCCGATCACCGTCCGCATCGGCGAAGCCGTGCTGGCCGATCACCGCGATGAGCAGGCCACGCTGAGCTTCCTGCACGCGCACGTGGCCGAACACGGCGCCGAGGCGGAAACCATTCCCTTCAGCGTCAACCAGATCCGCGACCTGTTCCTGCAGCAGCTGGTCATCGATTACGACCACGTGTTCTGCATGACCATCACCAAGACCCGCAGCCCGATCCATGACAACGCGCTGCAGGCCAGCTTCGCCATCCTCAACGACTACAAGCCGGTGCGCCAGGCGGCAGGCTACAACTCACCGTTCGCGCTGCGCGTGCTCGATACCCAGAACCTGTTCGCCGCGCAGGCGGTTACGGCGGTGGAAGCCGTGCGCCTGCGCGAGAGCAACGCCAGCGTGCAGCAGATCCGCGAGCGGCTGGAGGAACTGTCCGGCAACGTGCACGGCTATATGGTCACCCGTGATCTGTACTACATGCGTGCGCGCGCACGGCACAAGGGCGACCGCAGTGTCGGCCTGCTCAGTGCGGCGCTGGGCAGCGCGCTGGACATCAAGCCGGTGCTGCACGGCTACCGCGGCGAGACCGGGCCGGTGGCCAAGATCAAGGGCTTCGACAATGCCGTGCAGAAGCTGTTCGCGGTGGTCGGCCAGCGCGTGCGTGCCGGGCTGATGACACCGACGGTGTGCGTCAGCTACGGCGGAGAACTGGACGAGCTGCGCACGCTGCCCGGCTACGCACAGCTGAAAGAGGTCTGCGCCACCCATGGCGTGACCGTGTACGAATCGGTGATGAGCCTGACCGGCATGGTCAACGTCGGCAAGGGCGCGGTCACCGTAGGCTTCGCCGATGGGCCGCATCGGTTCGAATGAGCGCTGGCCACGGCCGGAATCTGCACATCGATTCCACTGCGGTTGTGCCAGTCTTGCCGCACTTCAAGGAGAACTTCATGCCTGCGCAGTACCACATCAGCCTACCCGACCCGTCCAAGGCCCGTGGCAATGACCCTGACCTGTCCTTCCACTCGCAGGGCGCCGCCGGTTTCGCCGAAGAGCTGCAGGATGCCCTGCGCAGCGGCACGCTGTTCGAGCGCTGGAAGGCCAAGCAGCCCGACCCGGACGCGGTGGAACCGCAGTGGGGCGTGACCGATCCGGACGCCACCGTGACCGGCGAGCAGAAGGACCTGCGCATCAACCTGGTCGCCACCACCCGTATCGACAGTGACGTGTTCAAGCAGCGCCTGCGCCTGCTGGCCGGCCACCACTGGGAACTACGCGACGTGCGTTGAGGCCACGCCGGCACTACCCAGCGCGATGTCGCTGGACGGGTGGCCGCCCAACAGGCTGGTTCTGTACGACCAGCGGCGAACCGGATTGGCCTGGCCGAACAGGATGAGGCGGTTTGGCGGCAATGGGCAGCAGCGCGTGACGGGCGGGTCCGCTCAGCAGTCCATCGTTCCGTGCGCGTTGCCCTCGTCATCCAGCACGTGTGCGTGCAGGACCACCTGGTTGCGGCCAGCCCGCTTGGCGGCATACAGGCCGGCATCGGCGTCTGCCAGCAACTGATCGGCACTGGCCAGCGCCGGCGGATGCAGGTAACCCACGCCGACGCTGATGCTGACCGGGCCTTCCGGCAATGGCAGCGCTTCGACCGCTTCGCGCAGCCGCTCGGCCAGCGCCAGCACGCCCGACAACGGGCTTCCGGGCACAATGACGGCGAACTCTTCACCGCCATAACGCGCAACGCTGTCACCGCCGCGACCGGCTATGGCCTTCAGCACCCCGGCCACCGCCTGCAGGCAACGATCACCGGCCGGATGGCCGTGCTGGTCGTTGAAGGCCTTGAAGTGGTCGATATCCACCAGCAGCAGGCCAAGCTCGGTGCCGCTGCGCCGTGCGCGATTCCACTCGGACGTCAGCCGTGCGTCGAATTCGCGACGGTTGGCCACGCCGGTGAGGCCATCCTGCCGCGCCAGTTGATCCAGTGCTGCCTGGCGTTCCAGAAGATCCGCCTGGAGCAACACGCTGCGCAGGCCGAAGCCAAGGGTGGCTACGACGAAGCCCGCGACAGCCAACGGCCGCGCATGATCGACCACCAGCGTGCCGACCACCAGCAGCAGCAATGGCAGGATCATCGGACCAGCGGCCTGCACCGTCCTCGCCAGCCGCGGGTGTGCCGCAGTGCCTGTGTGCGGCGCCGTTTCCAGCGCCAGGCAGGCGATCAGCAGAAAAGGTACGTCGATCAGCAGATCGTTGAACGCACCGAATGCATCATCGGAGGTGTAGTGGTTGATGTAGTAGGCCACCAGCAGATAGGCCAGTGCGTACAACGCCAGTGCACGGAAGAACCTGCGCCGTTCGGGCACGTCGCCGGCCAGCCATCGCACCACGGCGAACGCGGCGATACACAGGTTCTGGATATCGAACATGCGCTGCATGTTGGACATCGCATGGGCGTCGACCTCGACACGGGCGGCGAACGATGCGGTGTGCACGAAGAACAGCACACCCAGCAGCGCCGCCATCGCCGCGTCGATCAGGCTGATGCTCAGGCGCTCGCGGCGTGCCCGGGCCAGGATGAACACCAGCGGCACGCCATACAGCACGTACAACAACAGGCTGATGCGTGGGGTGAAGTCAGCCCGGCCAGCGCCCAGCGCATCCACCATGTTGAACGTCATGCCGCCGGCCCACAGCAGCAGTGCCATCGCGGTAGAACGCCAGCCCAGAGCGGCGCGGTCACGTTGCGCCCGCACCAGGCACGCGGCGGCGGCCAGCAGCGGTGCGCCGGTCAGGAACAGGAAAGAGCCCACGCCCGCCGGGCTCGGCCAGAACGCCACGGCCAGCCCATGGCAGAGCACGTACAGCAGCGCCATCACTACCGGCATGCATCCCCCCGATCCGCAAGGCCGTATGGCCGCACCATAGCGCGCCGGCATGCCACAGCGGCGTGATCCACTGCGGCAAAACGACACTCCGCGTGCGCCGCCATGGTAGTGCCGGCCGCTGGCCGGCAATCCCGGGGAATCCCTGGGCGTTCCGGTGGTGCCGGCCAGCGGCCGGCACCACCGGAACGCGCTCAGCCCTGCAGGGCGCGGGCGTGGTGGGCGATGTGCTCGCCGATGAAGCTGGCGATGAAGTAGTAGCTGTGGTCGTAGCCCGGCTGCAGACGCAGGGTCAGCGGATGGCCGGCGGCCGCGCAGGCCTGCTGCAGGCGCTGCGGCTGCAGCTGGGTCTGCAGGAACTCGTCCGCCTCGCCCTGGTCGACCAGCAGCGGCAGGCGCTCGTCAGCCATAGCGATCAGCTCGCAGGCATCCCATTGCGCCCAGTCGGCCGGGTTGTCGCCCAGATAGGCATGGAAGGCCTTCTGCCCCCACGGCACGTGGCTGGGCGCGACGATCGGCGAAAACGCCGACACGCTGCGATAGCGCCCGGGGTTGCGCAGCGCGATCAGCAGCGCGCCATGGCCGCCCATCGAATGGCCACTGATCGCGCGCGCATCGGTGACCGCGAAGTTCGCCTCGATCAGCGCCGGCAGCTCCTGCGCCACGTAATCATGCATGCGGTAGTGCTCCGCCCAGGGCGCACGGGTGGCGCTGAGGTAGAACCCCGCTCCCTTGCCGAGATCGTAGCCTTCGGCATCGGCCACATCATCGCCGCGCGGGCTGGTATCCGGCGCAACGATGATTACGCCGTGCTCGGCTGCATAGCGCTGCGCACCGGCCTTGGTGATGAAATTCTGCTCGGTGCAGGTCAGGCCGCTCAGCCAGTACAGCACCGGCAGCTTCTGTGTTTCCACTTGCGGTGGCAGGTAAACGGCGAACTGCATGTCGCAGCCCAGCGTGGTCGAATGATGGCGGTACACGTCCTGCCAGCCGCCGAAACAGGCGCGGTGTTCAATGCGTTCCATGGTGCTCTCCTGCGCGGCGCGTCAGCGCACGCGTGCTTCTGGTAGATGCCGACCTTGGTCGGCTTATCCACGCCCGGCGTGGATGCCTTGGTTGATCAGTTCATCCAGCTGTGCCAGCAGGCGCAGCAACGATTCGACGCCAGGCTGGCCATCCAGATTGCGGTACGCCGCCACCGCCACGTCGCTGCGCGGTGGCCACTGACCGTCGACGCGGGCCTCGTAGAGGCGCGGCAGAAATACCTGCGCAAGCCACTGCTCGAACGGCATTTCATCAATGCCGAAGGGTGAGTCCACTGCGCGCGGCGGACCCACCTCGCCGTCGACCCAGCCCAGCGCGCGCAACGCCTGCTCGATTGGCGCCACCAAGGCCGCGCGCGGATCTTCCGCACGCGGCCTGCGCAAGGTATCGAACCAGCCCATGACGCGGCTCAGTAATGGACCACCGAACGGATCGACTTGCCTTCATGCATGAGGTCGAAGGCGTCGTTGATCCTGTCCAGGTCCATGGTGTGGGTGACGAACGGCGCCAGTTCGATATCGCCCTTCATCGCGTCCTCGACCATGCCCGGCAGCTGGCTGCGGCCCTTCACGCCACCGAAGGCGGTACCCATCCACTTGCGCCCGGTCACCAGCTGGAACGGGCGGGTGGAGATCTCCTGCCCGGCACCGGCCACGCCGATCACCACGCTCTGGCCCCAGCCACGATGCGCGCATTCCAGCGCCGCGCGCATCACGTTGACGTTGCCGATGCACTCGAAGCTGTGGTCCACACCCCAGGTGGTCATTTCCACGATGACCTGCTGGATCGGCTTGTCGAAGTCCTTCGGGTTGATGCAGTCGGTGGCGCCGAATTCGCGCGCCAGTTCGAACTTGGACGGATTGGTGTCCACCGCGATGATGCGGCCGGCCTTGGCCTGGCGCGCACCCTGGATCACCGCCAGGCCGATGCCACCCAGGCCGAACACCGCCACGCTGTCGCCTTCCTGCACCTTGGCGGTGTTGTGCACCGCGCCGATGCCAGTGGTGACGCCACAGCCGAGCAGGCAGACGTGTTCCGGGTTGGCGTCCGGGTTGATCTTCGCCAGCGAGACTTCGGCCACAACGGTGTACTCGCTGAAGGTCGAGCAGCCCATGTAGTGGTACAGCGGCTCGCCGTTGTAGCTGAAGCGGCTGGTGCCGTCGGGCATCACGCCCTTGCCCTGGGTGGCGCGCACGGCCACGCACAGGTTGGTCTTGCCGCTCTTGCAGAACAGGCATTCGCCACACTCGGCGGTATACAGCGGAATCACGTGGTCGCCCGGCTTGACGCTGGTCACGCCCTCGCCCACTTCCACCACGATGCCGGCGCCTTCATGGCCCAGCACCACCGGGAACAGGCCTTCCGGGTCATCACCGGACAGGGTGAACGCATCGGTGTGGCAGACACCGGTGTGGGTAATCTTCACCAGCACTTCGCCCTTCTTCGGCGGGGCGACGTCGATCTCGACGATCTGCAGCGGCTGGCCGGGACCAAAGGCGACGGCGGCACGGGATTTCATGGGTGGACTCTCCAGAGACAGGCAATGACAGGATGGGCGGCGCCATGTTGCGCCGTCGTTTACTTCAGGTACGAGCGGATCAACGCGCTCATGTCGCGCACGCGTTCGGCGCGTTGTTCGTCGGAGGCGGCGGGCTGGCGGAATTCCTCGCGCAGATGGGCCTCCATCACCTCGGACATCAGGCCGTTGACCGCGCCACGGATGGCGGCGATCTGCTGCAGCACCGGCCCGCAGTCGGCGCCGGCTTCCAGCGCGCGGTCAAGCGCATCGCACTGGCCGCGGATGCGGCGCACGCGGGCCAGGACCTTCTTCTTCTCTTCGGGGGAGTGCGGCATGGCGGGCCAGCTCGGAACTATACTGGGGGATAGTATACATGCGTATTGGCAAAGTGACGGAAATGGCATCTCCCGCCTCCGCAATAGTGCCGTTGAATCCTTTCATATCAATCAATTACAGCAATTACGCTTCTACCGTTAATGCATCGGGGCATGCTGTAGGATCGGCAGAATCAGGAACCAGACAATGGGTGTTGGCATCCAACTCGGGCGCATCACCGATGAGATCGGCAGTGGCGCGTTTCTCCATGCCTTCTTCTCGACCATATCCGGCAACCTGGAGCCGAATGGCTGGGGAAGTCGATTCCCAATCCTCTTGAATCAGCTATACGCCGGCAGACTGCAGCAATCAGATGCTGCCGCCGCGCTGGCCGAACTACATAGGGTCCGCCGAGAGCTGGCCGAGCTTGCGCCAGCCCGTGTCATATGGTCGTTCGAGGATAGAACCCAGCGTCCACCGTGGGGAGACGATATCGCTGGCGACATCGACAGCCTGGCGACCTACTTCGTCACCTCACATGGGCACGATCTGATCGCGCTTCTGGCCGAGGTGTTTGAAGCACTTCAGGAAGGCGAAGACACGTCCGCCCGGATCATCAACTACTGATGCCCTACGCTCAATCAAACACGCCCTGAGCCGCCAACCGCGCCAGCTCATCCACCACGTAGCGCACCTTGGGCCGCAGGTGGCGGGTCGGTGGCCACAGCGCATGGATGTCGATATGCCGCTGCATGTGCGCATCCAGCACCGATTGCAGCGCCCCGGATTCCAGATGACGGCGTACCAGTGAAACGGGCATCTGGCAGATGCCCAGCCCAGCGATGGCCGCATCGATCACCGCGTCACCATCGTTGAGCTGGTAGGTCGCATTCGGGATGAACGTTCCCTCGGCATCGTCCCTGCCGATCCGCCACGCCACCGGCTGGCCGTGGCGGAAACCAACGACGCTGCGGTGCTGCGCCAGATCCTCCACGGTGGCCGGCACGCCATGCGCCTGCAGGTACTCCGGCGATGCGCAGGTGACCAGTCGTTGGCGACCCAGCCGGCGCGCGACCAGATGCTCGGCCTGGTGCAATCCGCCGAAGCGGATCAGCAGGTCGATGCCCTCTTCGACCGGATCGACGAAGTGATCGGTGAAGGTCATCGTCAGTTGCAGGTCCGGGTATTGCCGGCACAGGCGCAGCAGCACCGGCAGCACCACCAGGCGCCCGAACGAGGATGGCATGTCGATGCGCAGCCGTCCGCTGGGCAGGCCGGCCGACCCCAGGCAGGCCTCGGCGGCGGAGATTTCTTCCAGCGCCGCCGCACACGATGCGTAGTACGCTTCGCCGTCGGTGGTCAGCGCGATGCGCCGCGTGGTGCGGTGGAACAGGCGCACGCCCAGCCGCGCTTCCAGCCGGGCGATGGCCTTGCCCACCGCCGAGCGTGAGATGCCCAGCGCGTCGGCAGCCTCGGTGAAGCTGCCTGAGCGGGCCGTGGTAACGAACGTGACCAGGCCATTCAATGATTCCAGCGGCAGCATCTATCGCGCTCCATTGGGGACAAATAGTCCCGCACCTAGGGAGATCGAAGCGCTTTATGCGCCTGCATGTCAACTCCATTCTGTGTGCATCGCGCCGCTGGCGCCTCCTCCCCGCACCAAGATGACCGACATGACCGCCGCCCTGTTCCGCCCCTTCGATCTGGCAGGCATCGCCCTGCGCAACCGCATCGTGATGGCCCCGATGACCCGCGCCCGCAACCCCGGCGCGGTGGCCAATGAACTCACCGCGCAGTACTACCGGCAGCGCGCCAGCGCCGGCCTGATCATCAGTGAGGGCACCCCGGTCTCGCCGCAGGGCCAGGGTTACATCGACGTGCCGGGTATCTGGTCGGCCCAGCAGGTTGCCGGGTGGAAGCTCGTCACCGAGGCGGTGCATGCCGCACAGGGCACGATCTTCGCCCAGCTCTGGCACGTCGGCCGCATGTCGCATTACTCGCTGCAGCCCGACGGTGGTCAACCGGTAAGCGCCGGTACCCGGCCGGTCGCCAGCGCACCGAAGAACACCTCGTTCGTCTATCTGGACGACGGCAGCCGCGGCCACGCCGATCCCACCCCGGCACGTGCGCTGGCCACCGAAGAGATCCCCGGCATCGTCGGCGACTTCGCGCGCGGCGCCGACAACGCCATCGCCGCCGGTTTCGATGGCATCGAACTGCATGCCGCCAACGGATACCTGTTCGAACAGTTCCTCAACCCTCTCATCAACCAGCGCGAGGACCGCTATGGCGGCTCGCTGCCCAATCGTGCGCGCTTGATCCTGGAGACCGTCGATGCGATGACCCAGCTCATTGGTGCGCAGCGCATCGGCGTGCGCCTGGCGCCGAACAACCTCACCTTCGACATGCCGTTCTACCCCGACAACGAGGCCACCTACCTGTACCTGGCCGAGGAGCTGGGCAAGCGCGGCCTGGCCTATGTGCATCTCAACGACAACCTGCAGGCGGGCCAGTCGGTGCTGGGCGAGGTGTTCCTGCGGCAGTTCAAGCAGGCCCACGGCGGCACCGTCATCCTGGCAGGTGGCATGACCCGCGAACGCGCCCTGCAGCTGGTCGAAGCGGGCACCATCGACCTGGCCGCGTTTGGCCAGCCGTTCATCGCCAACCCGGATCTGGTCGAGCGCCTGCAGCGCAACGTCGCGCTGGCCACGCCGGACCGCAGCACCTATTACGGGGGCGGCGAGGCAGGCTACCTCGATTACCCGGCCGCAGGCTGATCCCGCACGGTGTCGGATCCCCGCCGCCGGCGGGGCTCCGACCCATGTCCTCAGGCATCCTCGCGCACGTACGCGAACGACTCGTCCAACCGCTCGCAGCCGATCACTTCAACGACGATGGCCTGTGCGTCGTCTTCGCTGATGTTTCCTTCTTCAATATCGTCAACGCGGGCAAACAGCTGCTGCAACGCCGCGTACTGGTCGTCGCGAAGGAAGGATTGGTGGGACTGCAACCAGCGCTGCAGATTGCCGGCCAGCTCGCCGTGCGACAGCAGCGTATACGGCGCTTGGTAGTCGGCAACGGCTTCGACCATCTTGCGGAACAGGAAATCCTGGTAGTTGGCGGCCAGCACATCGGCACGATCATCGTCATGCCACACCAGCACGACGGGGGGCTCGGCAAAGCCGGGCGCGTTGCTCCAGAAGCAGTAGCTGTCGCCGCCGCCGGTCCGCGCAAACGGCAGGAGCTGCAGGTCGGGACGCAGGGGATTGTAATGATCCTCGGCGGTCAGCTCCTGCCACGCCTCCAGCAGCTCGTCGTGTTCCAACGGCTCGTAGTCCTGGGCGTACAGCAGCACCGGCGGATCCGCCTGCAGCGTCGGGAATACCACCTCGGACCATTCCGGATGGGGAGCACCCCAACTCAACCGACCCGCTGCGTGCAACTGCTTGAACAGGGGCGGGAAGGACTGGCCGGTGGCCTGTTCGATGCCGGATAGCGCGCTCATGGATGTCCTTGTCGATAGAGACCGCCCAGCTTGCCCGAATCCGCGCAGGAGATGAACCGGCCACAGCACGCGGCAGGACTAGACTGCGACCACCGGATGCCACCCATCGCTGCCATGAACGCCACTGCCCACAGCTTCATCGTCAACCTCGACGTCCCCGACCTGGCCGCCGCCGAAGACTTCTACATCCGGGCCTTCGGCCTGCGCATCGGCCGCCGTCTCGGCCCGGGTGCCGTGGAGCTGCTCGGTGGGCCAACGCCGCTCTACCTGCTGCACAACGACGCCGGCAGCGCCGCCACCGAAGACGGCGACGTGCGCGACTACGAGCGCCATTGGACGCCGCTGCACCTGGATTGGGTAGTGGATGACATCGATGCCGCGCTGGTACGTGCAGTCGCAGCCGGAGCGATGCTCGAGCAGTCCGTGCGCGAGCGTCGCTGGGGACGCATCGCCGTGCTGGCCGATCCGTTCGGCCACGGCTTCTGCCTGATCCAGTTCAGTGCTGAAGGCTACGACGCGCTGGTCGAATGACCGTTGCACCACTCACCACGGCAATGGCACTGCCTCGCCATTGGCACGCTCGCCGTAGTACAGCGACGGCAGCAAGCGCGAGAGGAAACTGAACTCCGTATAGCAGTGCTTGAGCAGGCCCAGGCCGACCGCATCGCCGGCGTCGCGGTGCGGATCGGCGCTGTCCAGGCCGAGCACGAAGCGGCTGCGCAGCACACAGCCAAACGGCGTATCACGCGCCACGTGCAGCATCTGCCCGTCGCAGGGATCACCGTTTGCATCCAGGCGGACGTGGTCGCCGAAGCCCATGCGCGCGGCGATCACCGCCGATACATCGCCTGCATCCTGTGCCGCTTGCAGGCGCTGGGGCACCAGCAGCGTGCGCGGGTCATGGAACTTCAGGCGTGCCGCCACCGGCGGAATGTCGGCCAGCGATTCCACCGCATGGATGCTGGCACCGTGGTAGCTGCGCCCGCGCTGCCACGCCGCGTCCCAGCCGCGATGCTCGACATGATCGACCGGATGCCACCAGCGGATGTGCTGGGTGGTCTCGAAGAAGGTGAACCACCAGTCCAGCATGCGGCCCTTGCAGCCGTGCAGATCGCTACGCACCGCCACCAGCAGGGTGCCGTCTTCGCGGCGCTGGATGCCGGTCTCCAGGTGCATCGGCGCCGGGTCGAGCAGATCGTGGTGGTCCAGCCAGGCGCGTGCGTTCACAGCGGTATCCATCGGGGTCTCCTGCGGTGTTGGGAGACCCGACAATACGGAAACGTTATGCGTTTCTCAATTAGCCGGATGCGGTAAGATGGGCACAATGAACAGCACGACCCTGTCCGAGTCCACAACGCCGACCCGCCGCCGCGGCCGCCCTGTGCGCCCGGAGGCGGAAGTCCGCCACGCGGTACTGCAGGCCACCCTGGAGCTGCTGCTGGCACAGGGTTACGAGGCCACCACCATCGAAGCGGTGGCGGCGCACGCCGGGGTGGCGAAGAAGACGGTGTATCGCCACGCCAGCAATCGCGAGGAACTGGTTGGGCTTGCGGTGCGCGAATGGACCGACGGCTTCGCGCCGCAGCTGCAGCGCGATGCGCACGGTGCCGACGAGGTGCTGCCGTTGCTGCAGGACATCCTGCAGGCGGTGTGCACGCAGGCACTGTCGGCGCAGGCGGTGCAGGTGTTCCGGCTGCTGGCTACCGATTTCCCCGGCAAGGATGCGCTGCTGCAGGCCTATCTGGACAATGGCATCGAACGCGGCCGAGCGCTGCTGGCTGACTGGCTGGAACGGCAGCAGCAGCGTGGGCTGCTGCGTGAGGGGGATTCCGCACGCATGGCGCGACTGATCCTGGCAATGGCCGTGGCCGAGCCGCTGCGCGAACGCGTGATCGGCGTGGTGGCCGAGGATGCGCCGGTGGAGGTGCACCTGCGTGAGTGCATGGCGTTGTTGGCGCCGGTGTTGCGGGTGCCGTAGGGTTGCCCCATCCGCGCATGGACGACAGTGGGTGGTGGGTGCCGTCCGTTGGTCGGCACCACATCATCCATCGCAGCTCATTCGCGCAGCATATCCACGAACGCGCGCAGCGCACCGGGCATCTGCCGCTGCTTCGGGTAGTACAGCGCGAAGCCGGCGAACGGTTCGCTCCAGTCTTCCAGCACTGCCACCATCTGGCCGGATTCGATATACGGCCGCGCCGTGTCTTCCAGCACGTAGGCCAGGCCGATGCCATCAAGCACTGCACCCACGACGGTGCCCTGCTCACTCAACGTGAGCCGGCCCGGCACATCGATCTCCAGCGCTTGCCCGCTACGCTCGAACTGCCACTTGTAGAGATGCCCGCTGGCGAAGCGGAAGCGGATGCATTCGTGTGCCGCCAGGTCCCGCGGATGCTGTGGTGCCGGGTGTCGCCGCAGGTAGTCCGGCGAGCCGACAATCAGCCCGCGCAGCGGTGGCCCCATCGGCACCGCCACCATGTCCTCGGGCACGAACTCGTGCAGGCGCACGCCCGCGTCGTAGCCCTCGGCGACGATGTCGACCAGGCCATCGTTCTCGGTCAGCTCCACCCGCACGTCGGGGTGAGCGTGCAGGAAGCGCGCCAGTCGCGGCCCCAACTGGGTCGGTACCGCCGCGCGGGTGGCGTTGATGCGCAGCAGGCCGGCCGGGGCGGCACGGAACTGGTTCATCTCTTCCAGCGCGTCATGCACCTGGCCCAGCGCCGGCTGCAGGCGCTCCAGCAGGCGCTGCCCGGCCTCAGTCAGGGCCACGCTGCGGGTGGTGCGATGGAACAGGCCCACCCCCAACCGTTCTTCCAGCGCGCGGATCGCATAGCTCACTGCCGAGGTCGACAGCGCCAGCTCGGCACCGGCGCGGCGGAAGCTGCGGTGGCGGGCGACTGCGGCGAACGCGGCCAGGTGGGTGAGATTGTCAGTGGCCATGATTGTGCAGTTCCACTTGATGAATCATGCCGATATCCACGCTTCTTGCCATTGCGAACGCGGCGTATTGTAAAGCGCCTTTCGATAAACCCTGCCAAGGATTCCCCATGTCCCTCGCCCGTGGTTACGCCGCCCATTCCCATACCGCCCCGCTGGTCCCCTATGAGTTCGAACGCCGCGCGGTCGGCCCGGACGATGTGCGCATCGAGATCCTCTACAGCGGCATCTGCCACTCCGACCTGCACCAGGCCCGCGACGACTGGGGTGGCTCGATCTACCCGATGGTGCCGGGTCACGAGATCATCGGCCGCGTCACCGAGGTCGGCAGCAACGTCACCCGCTTCAAGGTCGGCGACCACGCCGGCGTGGGTTGCATGGTCGACTCCTGCCGCCACTGCGACGCCTGCCAGCACGACCTGGAGCAGTACTGCGCCGAGGGCGCGACCTGGACCTACAACGGCCGTGAACGCGAAAGCGGCGCACCGACCTACGGCGGCTATTCCGACCACGTGGTGGTCGAGCAGCGCTTCGTGGTGAAGGTTTCCGACACCCTCGACCTGAAGGCGGCCGCACCGCTGCTGTGCGCCGGCATTACCACGTGGTCGCCGCTGCGCCATTGGAAGGTCGGCCCGGGCCAGAAGGTCGGCGTGATCGGCCTCGGCGGCCTCGGCCACATGGGCGTGAAGTTCGCCAAGGCGCTCGGTGCGCACGTGGTGATGATCACCACCACCCCGGAAAAGGGCGCCGATGCCAAGCGCCTGGGCGCCGATGAGGTGCTGGTCTCGCGCGATGCGGCGCAGATGAAGGCGCACGCCGGCAGCTTCGACTTCCTGCTCAATACCATCCCGGTCAGCCATGACACCAATCCGTACATGGGCCTGCTCAAGCGTGAAGCCACCATGTGCCTGGTCGGCGTGCTGACCGAACTGGACCCGCCGTTGACCGGTGGCAGCGTGATCTTCGGCCGCAAGCACCTGACCGGCTCGGCGATCGGCGGCATGGCCGAAACCCAGGAAATGATGGACTTCTGTGCCGAGCACGGCATCGTCAGCGATGTGGAGATGATCGACATCAGGAACGTCAACGAAGCCTGGGAGCGCATGGCGAAGAACGATGTGCGCTACCGCTTCGTGATCGACATGGCGACGTTGAAGAACGCGGCCTGAGCCAAGACGGATCTGGAAATGAAAAACCCCGGCAATGCCGGGGTTTTTCTTTTGGGTAGTGCCGGCCGCTAGCCGGCAACCCCGCATGACGGTCAGTACGCGAACTCGCGGAACACCGGATCGACGTCGCCGTGCCAGCGGCCATGGAACAGCGCCAGCTTGCGCTCGGCCGGGGTCAGGCCGGATTCGACGATCTCCTGCAGCACGTCCAGGAACTTGCTCTCGTCCTGGCCATCGGCATTACGTGCGGCGCGACGCTTGAGGCCTTCCACCGAGATCTTGACCGCCTCGCCGGCGAGGTCACGCACGGTGCCATTGCGGAACGGCAGGTTCATCGCATGCTTCGGCACGCCGTCACGCAGCGCATGGCGCTCGGCCAGGGTGAAGTCACGCACCAGGTCCCAGGCGGCATCCAATGCGGTGTCGTCATACAACAGGCCCACCCAGAATGCCGGCAGCGCACACAGGCGGCTCCACGGGCCACCATCGGCACCACGCATTTCCAGGTACTTCTTCAGGCGCACTTCCGGGAACGCGGTGGTCATGTGGTCCGACCAGTCGCGCAGCGTCGGCAGCGCACCCGGCAGCACCGGCAGCCTGGCCTGCATGAAATCGCGGAAGCTCTGCCCGCTGGCGTCGTGGTAGATGCCATCGCGGTAGGAGAAATACATCGGCACGTCGAGCAGGTAGTCGACATAGCGCTCGTAACCAAAACCATCCTCGAACACGAAGTCGAGCATGCCGGTGCGGTCGGCGTCGGTGTCGGTCCAGATGTGCGAGCGGTAGCTCAGGTAGCCGTTCGGCTTGCCTTCGGTGAACGGCGAATCGGCGAACAGCGCGGTGGCTATCGGCTGCAGCGCCAGCGACACGCGGAACTTCTTCACCATGTCCGCTTCGGTGGCGTAGTCCAGGTTCACCTGCACCGTGCAGGTGCGGGTCATCATGTCCAGGCCCAGCGAACCGACCTTGGGCATGTACGAGCGCATGATCTTGTAGCGCCCCTTGGGCATCCACGGCATTTCATCGCGCTTCCACTTCGGCTGGAAGCCCATGCCGAGGAAACCCAGCTGCAGTTCGCCGGCCACCTGCGCCACTTCATTGAGGTGGGTGCCGGTCTCCACGCAGGTCTGGTGGATGGTTTCCAGCGCCGCACCGGACAGTTCCAGCTGGCCGGCCGGTTCCAGCGTCACCGAGGCGCCATCGCGCAGCAGGGCAATCGTGCTGCCGTTCTCCTGCACGGGCTCCCAGCCGAAGCGGACCAGGCCGTTGAGCAGCGCTTCGATGCCGCGCTCGCCCTCGAAGGTCGGCGGGCGCAGGTCATCCAGGCGGAACCCGAACTTCTCGTGCTCGGTGCCGATGCGCCACTGCGCGCGGGGCTTCTCGCCGGAGGCGATCACCTCCACCAGCTGCGAGCGGTCGGTAATGGGGGTATCGGCGACGTGGCTGGGGCTCGACAAGGGAGAGGCTCGCTGGACGGTGGCGGGGGATGTGGGGCTCGCGGCCTTCCATCGCAAGGGCGCACTATAGCGTGGCACCCCGTTGCGTCATGCGACGGTGACGGGTTTCAGCATCCTACCGACGCCCTCTTGACCCTCGTACACTCAACGTCATGAGCCGCCATTCACGACACCCCGAACTGCACCGCTCCGAACGCGTCGGCTGGCTGCGCGCCGCCGTGCTGGGTGCCAACGATGGCATCGTCTCGGTGGCCGGGCTGGTGGTTGGCGTGGCGGCCAGCGGCGCCTCGGCTGCAACCATTCTGGCCACCGGCGTGGCCGGCACCGTAGCCGGCGCGATGTCCATGGCTGCCGGCGAGTATGTGTCGGTGCAGACCCAGGCCGACACCGAAGCAGCCGACCTGGCGATGGAGAAGCGCGAACTGCGCGACAACCCGCACAGCGAGCTGGAAGAGCTGGCTGCGATCTACCGCCACCGTGGCCTGGAACCTGCATTGGCCCGGCAGGTAGCCGAACAGCTCACCGCCCACGATGCGCTGGGCGCGCATGCGCGCGACGAACTGGGCATCACCGATACCCTGCGCGCCCGCCCGCTGCAGGCAGCGCTGGCCTCGGCCGGTGCGTTCGCCTGCGGTGCGGCGCTGCCAGTGCTGGCCGCCCTGCTGGCGCCGGTCGACAAGGTCGCACTGATGACCACGGCCAGTACCCTGCTCGGCCTGTGCCTGACCGGCGCGGTGGCAGCCCAGGCCGGCGGCGCCCCGCCGGTACGCGGCGCAATGCGTGTGATGTTCTGGGGTGCACTGGCAATGGCCGCCGCTGCAGGCGTCGGTCGCCTGTTCGGCGCCCAGGTGACATGACCGGCATGCTGCCGCCAGTTACCGCACTGCTGGCCGAGATGGCCAGTCTGGCCGGCTGCGCACGCGCCGAAGGTTATGCGTGCATCACCGCTCGGCGCGAACATGGCGCCAGCTCGGTGGAGATTCCGCAACCCCAGTTCGCGATCCTGCTGGAAGGCCGCAAGCAGGTGCGTACCGCGCACCAGTCGCTGGAGTTCATCCCCGGCGACATCCTGCTGCTGACCCAGCGATGCCGCATCGATGTAGTCAACACCCCCGACCCACGCAGTGGCCGCTACCTCAGCGCCATCGTGCCGCTGTGTGCCGAAGTGCTGGCGGCCGCACGCACGCTGTGGAGCGGGGAGCTTCCCGCCGCTGGTCATGCGATGGCGCGACTGCCGTTGATCGATCATGGCGCGGTGCTGCGCCAGTGGCGGCAATCGCTGCAGGACGGCCGTTACAGCGAAGCGCGGCTGGCCCTGGCCTCGTTGGTACTGACCCTGTGCCGGCGGGGCCACGGCAACCTGCTGCTGCCGCAGGCGCCGAGCCTGGGCGAACAGATCCGCGACCGCATCGCCGCCGAACCGGCCCGCGACTGGCAATCGCGTGATGTGGAAGCGCTGTTCGCGCTGAGCGGCGCGACCCTGCGCCGTCGCCTGGCGGCCGAGGACACCAGCCTGCGCCAGCTGCTCACCGAGGCCCGGCTGGCGCATGGCATGCAGCTGCTCTACACCACGGACCTGCCGTTGAAGACCGTGGCCGCACGCGCGGGCTATCGGTCTGTGGCGAGTTTCAGCAAGCGCTTCGCCGAGCAGTACGGGCTGGCTCCCACAGACATTTGAGGGGGTTCGGCAGGGCTGCGCCCTGCACCCGCCGAAGCGAGTGCAAGAGCCGGAGCAACAGCAACAGCAACAGCGTGCATTCCGTGGGATGGCGGGGCGGTGTGGGTGGGCAGGACACGCCGTAAACCCGTCCCTGGGGGCTCGATGGCGCCATCCATGGCGCCAACGGTCCTGCCCACCCACACCGCCCCACCTTCGACAGGTTCACTCGGCTGTTGGCAACTGCGGCTTTGTTCCGCGCGGCTGTTGGTAGGTGTCGACCTTGGTCGACACATCTGTCAGATATCGAATGAGTCATCCACGCATGGCGTGGATCTACTGTATCGACCAAGGTCGACACCCACCGAGGCAATACGTCGTTCCAACAGATCGCGGAAAACTGTCGAAGGCGGGGTGGGTCCGGTTGCGGGGGCGTGAGCCGCATGGATGCGGCGACCGAGCTTACAGGGACGTACTTGCAGCGGCCCCCGCAACCGGACCCACCCCGCCATCCCACGGATAGCCCGCTGTCGCTGTTGCTTCGGCTGTTGCTGTTGCTTCGGCTGTTGCCGTTGCCTCTGCGGGTGCAGGGCGCAGCCCTGCAGCCCCCCTTCCCTGAGCATTCCACGTAGTGGTTTGAGCGCCGCGCACACGCCAGCCACGGCACGCTAGGCCAACGGAACCGCCCGTCATCCACCGAGACCCCTCATGACCCTGCGCCACCTTCCCCTTCGCTCCGCCCTGCTGCTGGCTCTCTCCTCCCTGCCGCTGGCCGCGCTGGCCGAAGCCACCTCGCCCGCCCCCACCCGACAGGTACCGGGCGTCTACCACCTGCGCGTCGGCGCCTTGCAGGTCACCGCCCTGTTCGATGGCGTGGTCGCGCTGGGCCGGCAGGAAGTGGTGGACGTGCCGCCCACCCTGGTCAGCCGCCTGCTGGAAGGCCGCTACGTGCCCGAAGACAAGAAAGGCCTGCAGACCGCGATCAACGCGTTCCTGATCCGCCAAGGCAACCACCTGACCCTGGTCGATACCGGCACCGCGCAGTGCTTTGGCCCCGGCCTGGGCCAGGTGCTGGGCAATCTGCGCGCCTCCGGCGTGGATCCGGCCGAGGTGGACGAGGTGCTGTTGACGCACGCCCATCCGGACCATCTGTGCGGCGTACTCGACGCGCAGGGTACGCCGGCCTACCCCAATGCCACGGTGTGGCTGTCCAGGGCCGATGCCGATTACTGGCTCAACCCGGCCAGCGAGGCCACCGCGCCGAAGGGCGTGCGCTTCGCCTTCCCGCTGGCACGCAACGCGGTGGCGCCGTATCAGGCCAGCGGCCACCTGCGCACCTTCAGCCCCGGCGATGCCCTGCCCGGCGGCGCGGTGGCGATGGACACCCATGGCCACACCCCCGGCCATGTCTCCTACCGGTTCGACAGCCAGGGCCAGTCACTGCTGGTATGGGGCGATGTGCTGCACTTCCACGCGGTGCAGTTCGCGCATCCGGAAGCGGCATTTGAGGCGGATTCGGACCGCAAGGCGGCCACCGCCAGCCGTCGCAGTCTGCTGCAGCAGGCCACGGCCAATGGTTGGTGGGTGGCCGGTGCGCACCTGCCGTTCCCCGGCCTGGGCCATGTGCGTGGCGAGGGCAAGGCCTATGCGTGGGTGCCGGCGGAGTATTCGCCGTTGAAATGACCCGTGTAGAGCCGAGCCCATGCTCGGCTACCGCGCTCAGCGTGCCGGGATTCCACAGCCGAGCGTAGGCTCGGCTCTACAGGAAGGCAGGGGATGCCTTACTCCAGCCCCAGCCAGCCGCCGATCACGCCGCGGGCTTCGTCCACGCCGGTACGGTCTTCGCCGGAGAACACCTGCACGCTGACGCTGTCACCGTAGGCCGATTGCAGTTCCTTGCGCACCTTCTGCAGGGACTGCATCTGCTGGCTGCGGCTGAGCTTGTCGGCCTTGGTCAGCAACGCGTGCGCCGGCAGGCCGCGCTGCACGGCGTAGGACAGCATCTGCCGGTCGTAGTCCTTCAGCGGATGGCGGATGTCCATCACCACCACCAGCCCCTTCAGGGCTTCGCGGGTGCGGAAGTACTTGTCGATGAAGGCCTGCCAGTGCGCCTGCAGGTCCAGCGGCACCTTGGCGTAGCCGTAACCTGGCAGGTCGACCAGATGCGCTTCCGGGGTGACCTGGAAGAACACCAGCTGCTGGGTGCGGCCAGGGGTCTTGGAGACACGGGCCAGGGCGTTCTGGCGGGTCAGCGCGTTGAGCGCACTGGACTTGCCGGCGTTGGAGCGGCCGGCGAAGGCCACTTCAGCCCCTTCGTCGGGCGGCAGCTGCCGCACGTTGTGGGCCGAAAGGTGGTAACGGGCGCGTTCGATGAGCAATGACATGTGCCTAGGATCGCATGTTGCGGCGCCGCGCGCCCGTGCCGGCGGCCGCTGCGGCCATTTTGCTGCACTGCTGCGTTGACCGTGCGCAGAAACGGCGTTGATAATCCGGGCGATGCCGGCGGCCGCCGCCCGGCCCGGTCCATACGGAGCTTCAGCATGCGCCACGCTCGCGTTCTTGCCGTATCCGCCCTTGCCACTGCTGTAGTCGTTGCCGCTGCTGCGTTCGCGCAGACCACGTTGACCCCGCTGCCCGACAACGGGCCGATCAATACCGCCTCGCTGGAGGTGGATTTCAGCAAGACCCACTGGGGCGATGCCAAGGCCGGCCAGGCCAAGGCCTCGGCCTGCGCGGCCTGTCATGGCGTCGACGGCAATTCCACGGTGGAGATGTATCCGTCCATTGCCGGCCAGAGCGAACGCTACGTGGCCCAGCAGATGGCGCTGATCGCCAATGGTCAGCGCAGTTCCGGCGCAGCAGTGGCGATGGTGCCGTTCGTGCAGAACCTCACCCCGCAGGACATGCGTGATATCGGCGCCTACTTCGCCACGCAGAAAGCCAACGCCGGCATCGCCGATGACACGGCGGTCACCGAGGGCCCCTACAAGGGCATGAAGTTCTACGAGATCGGCCAGCAGCTGTACCGCGGCGGCGATGCCAAGCGCGGCCTGCCGGCCTGCATGGCCTGCCATGGCCCCAGCGGTGCCGGCAATCCCGGCCCGGCCTATCCGCATCTCGGTGGCCAGCACGCCAGCTATGTCGCGCGCCGCCTGCAGGAGTACCAGGCCGGCCAGACCAACGAGACCGACAAGGCACACTTCCAGATCATGGCCACGGTCGCGCAGAAGCTGAGCGAGCAGGAGGTGCAGGCGCTGTCGAGCTACCTGCAGGGCCTGCACAACAAGGCCGACGACGTGGCCGCTGCAGCTACGCCGACGCAACCGGCTGCCGCCCCCTGACCACCACTGGTCGGCCTGGGCCGCCACGTCGGCCCACGGCTGCGGTATGTTCCTTCACGCCGGCGGCTGCGCCGGCGTTGCTTTTTTCAACGGAGATGCGTGTCGATGAGGTTGATTTCCCGCCTGCTGTTGTCCGTGCTGGTACTGCTGCCGCTGGCAGCCTGCGCCGCCACACCCGCCAATGCCCCGCTGGTCGAGGGCAAAGACTACGAGCGCATCGCGCAGCCGGGCCCGTTCCAGCCGTTGGCCGGCAAGATCGAGGTGGTCGAGGTCTTCGGCTACACCTGCCCGCATTGCGCCCACTTTGAACCGCAACTGGAAGCCTGGGCGGCCAAGCTGCCGGCCGACGTGCGCTTCACCCCGGTGCCGGCCGCCTTCGGTGGCGCCTGGGATGCATGGGCCCTGGCCTACTACGCCGCCGACGAAGTCGGCGTGGCCAAGCGCAGCCACGCGGCGGTCTTCAAGGCCCTGCACCAGGATGGCTCGCTGCCGATGCAGAACGTTTCGGCCGATGAGCTTGCCACCTTCTACAAGGCCTACGGGGTGACCCCGGACCGTTATCTGCAGGCCCTGCGCGGCGATGCCGTACAGAAGAAGGTCGATGCCGCCCGTGCGTTCGCCCAGCGCACCAGGATCCCGGGTACCCCGGCGCTGATCATCAATGGCCAGTACCTGGTGCGCGGCAACAGCTTCGACGACCAGCTGCGCATCGCCTCGGCCCTGATCGCCCAGGCCCGCGCCGCCCGCGGCCGCTGAACCAACACACACCATCGACACGGCGCTGTCGCCGCCGCATGTCATCATTTCCCCCTGGCTGGCGCTTGGCGCCGGCCCCCACCTTTCCAGATGCTGGAGACGTTTCCATGAAGATCCGTTACGCCCTCGCCCTCGCAGCGCTGCTGCCGATCCTGGCGGCCTGCAAGGCCGACGACGGCAGCACCAACACCACCGCGGCGCCGGCCGAACCGGCTGCAGCTCCGGCGGCCACCGAACCGGCCGCTCCGGCCGCGGGCAGCGAAGGCACCGCTCCGGCGGCCGCCGAAGGCGAAAAGGCCCCGGCCGAAGCCGCCCCCGCCGCGGCGCCGGCCCCGACCACCGCCGCGCTGACCGGCCCGGCCCCGGTGGAAGGCGCCGATTACCAGGTGATCCCGAACGGCCAGCCGTTCCAGCCGGCTGCCGGCAAGATCGAAGTGACCGAGATCTTCGGCTACGTCTGCCCGGCCTGCGCCGCATTCCAGCCGCTGGTCGGCCCGTGGAAGGCCGGCCTGCCCAGCGACGTGAACTTCGTCTACGTGCCGGCCATGTTCGGCGGCACCTGGGATGACTACGCCCGTGCCTTCTACGCCGCGCAGACCCTGGGCGTGCAGGAAAAGACCCACGAAGCGCTGTACGCCGCCATCCACTCGCAGAAGACCCTGAAGGGCGAGCGCGGCCGTGACTCGGTGGAAGACATCGCCAAGTTCTACGCCGCCTACGGCGTCGATCCGAAGCAGTTCGCCGCCACCATGGGCAGCTTCGCGGTGAATGCCAAGACCAACTCGGCCAAGCAGTTCGCCCAGCGCAGCCAGATCAGCGGCACCCCGTCGATCATCGTCAACGGCAAGTACCTGGTGAAGGGCAAGAGCTTCCCGGACATGCTGCGCATTGCCGACCACCTGATCGCCCGCGAACGCGGTGCGGCCCAGGCTCACTGATCCAAAGGACGTTGTTCCCGGCCGTGAATTCCCCCCGCACACGGACCCTGCGTTTGCTGACGGCCAACATCCAGGCCGGCTCAAGTACCCGCCGCTACAGCGACTATGTGACCCGCAGCTGGTCACATGCGCTGCCGGCGGGTCGCAAGCGCAGCAGCCTGGACGCGATCGCCACGCTGGCGCGCGACCATGACATCGTCGGCCTGCAGGAGGCCGACCCGGGCAGCCTGCGTTCGGGCTTCACCAACCAGACCCACTACCTGGCCCAACGCGCCGGCTTCAACTACTGGAGTCACCAGCCGAACCGGCGCATGGGCGGGGTCGCATCCAGCGCCAATGGCCTGCTGAGCAAGCTGGAACCGGTTGAAGTGCAGGATCACGCCCTGCCCGGCCGCATCGGCGGGCGCGGCGTGCTGCTGGCCAAGTTCGGCGACGGCGCCGATGGCCTGGCGGTGGCAGTGGCGCATCTGTCGCTGGGCGCGGGATCGCGGATGTCGCAGCTGGGCTTCATCGCCGAGCTGTTGTCCGACCACCCGAACGCCGTGTTGATGGGCGATTTCAACTGTCTGGCCGAGCGCCCGGAAATGCAGGTGCTGTACCAGAAGACCCGGCTGCAGCCCCCGGGCTGCATCGTGCCCACCTTCCCCAGCTGGCGCCCCGACCGCGCCATCGACCACATCCTGGTCAGCAGTGGCCTGCAGACTCGTACCGTGGAAGCCGTACCAGCCGCGTTCTCCGATCACCTCGCCCTGGCGATGCAGATCGACGTCCCGGCCGACGCCCTGCGCTGAACGCTCCTGGCAGGTGCCAACCTTGGTTGGCACGCCGCTCTGGTGGGTGCGGACCGTTGGTCCGCACGCTCTCTGCCGCTACCCGGCCTGCACCACCGGCACCTTCAACCGCCGCGCGGTCATCGTGCTGCCCACCGAGGCCAGCACCGTGCAGCCGATCGCCAGCCACTGCAATCCATGCAGGTGCTCGTGCAGCAGCAGCATCGCCCACAACGCGGCCACCGCCGGTTCCATGCTGATCAGGATGCCGAACGTTTCCTTCGGCAGGCGCTTGAGCGCCATCATCTCAAGCGACATCGGAATCGCGCTGGAGACCAGCGCCACCAGCAGGCCGGCCGCCAGGATCTTCGGCTCGAGCAGCGCGGCGCCGGCATGCACCACCCCCACCGGCACCACCACCAGCGACGCGGCCAGCAGCCCCAGCGAGACCGAGTGCCCAGCGTGCAGATGACCGGCACGCTTGCCGAACACGATGTACAGGCCCCAGCACGCCGCTGCGCCCATCGCATACAGCACGCCAGCCGGATCCAGCGCCGGGCCACCGCCCAGCGGCAGCAGCAGCAACAAACCCACCACCGCGCAGCCCACCCAGACGAAGTCGATGGGGCGTCGTGATGACAGCATCGCCACCGTCAGCGGCCCGGTGAACTCGATGGCCACCGCGATGCCGAAGGGAATCGTGCGCAGGGCCATGTAGAACAGCAGGTTCATCAGGCCCAGGGTGAGCCCGTAGCGCAGGATGGTGATCGCGTCCACGCGGCTGGTCCTCCAGCGCCATGGCCGCCAGAACATCAGCAGCAACAGGGCCGAGAAGCCCACACGCAGCGCGCTGGTGCCCTGGGCGCCGATCAGCGGGAACAGGTGTTTTGCGTAGGAGGTGCCGATGGCCAGCGAGGTGACCGAGCCGAGCACCGCCAGCGCCGGCAACATCGGCGCAAATCGTGAGGTCTGCATGCGCAAAGTCTATTGCGCCAGCGCCGAGCACTTGGCTCAATTGACAGCCCGTTCGTGCAACTTCTGCTCGCCATGGCCACCGCCCCCGTGCTCGACAGCTTCGACCGCGCCATCCTCAACCTGCTGCAGCGGGACAACACCCTGCCGCAGCGCGAGATCGCCGAGACCGTGCACCTGTCCACCCCGGCCGTGCAACGCCGGATCAAACGCCTGCAGGACAGCGGTGTGATCTCGGCCAACGTGGCGGTAGTCGCCGCAGCCAAGGTCGGGCGACCGCTGACCATCATCGTCGAAGTGCGCGTGGTCAGCGAGCAGCGTGATCACGTGGCGCCGTTCAAGCGCCGCGTGCAGGACGACCCGGCGGTGCAGCAGTGCTACTCGATCACCGGCGACGGCGATTTCCTGCTGCTGGTGTCGGCCGCGTCGATGGAGGAGTACGAGGCGATCACCGAGCGGTTGTTCGGCGGCGATGACAACATCGAGCGCTTCCGCACCTCGGTTGCACTGGGAACGTTGAAGCGCAGTTTCGAAGTGCCACTGGACCCGGTTCTGTAGCGCTGAGCCATGCTCGACTGCGCTTTGACCGCAAAGCAACAGCCGCCGAGCATGGCTCGGCGCTACAGTCGGAGACCATGAACACATCGCCCTCCCCCGCCCGTCGCCTGCGCCGCTGGCTGCTGCGCGGCCTGTGGCTGGTCATCGCGATCGTTGCCGCCATGGCACTGTGGAACAGCCCATGGGCCGCTGCACCGAAACTGCTGTGGACACTCTCGCGGATGCCTCCGGCCACCGAGCTTCCGGTGCCGGTGGAAGGCGTGCGGCCCCGCCAGATCGCCGATACGTTCGGCGCTCCGCGCGGCCGTGACCGCTCCCACGCCGGCATCGACATCTTCGCCAGGCGCGGCACCCCCGTGCGCAGTGCCACCGCCGGCGTCGTCGTGGATGTCAGCGAGCGCGGCCTCGGTGGCCGCCAGGTCTGGGTGATCGGGCCCGGGCGTGAACGTTACTACTACGCCCATCTGGACGACTGGGCCGAGGGCCTGGCGCGCGGCCAGGTGGTCCAGGCCGGCGACCTGCTCGGGCATGTAGGCGACAGCGGCAATGCCAAGGGCACGCCGCCCCACCTGCACTGGGGCATCTACGGCGCCGATGGCGCGCGCGATCCGCTGCCGCTGCTGCGCTGAACCCAATGCGCTGCGTCGCGGCCCGCGTGAGTGCCTACCTCGTTCATGATTTGTAAATAGGAATAGTTCGTATTACCATTTCTTACGTTTCCGGTGGTGCCAGGACGGCCTGCCCGCCCGTTTCCCCCCGTAGCGCCTCGCCTTCTGGATGCCGGCCGAGCGCGCGTGCTCGTCCAGGACCCCCATGACCTGTTCCGCCTTCCGTATCCCGCAGCCGCAGCGGCTGTCCGTTGCCGTACTCGTTGCACTCTGCGCCCTGACCCCGGCCCCGGCCGCCTTCGCCGACACCGCCGCCGACCCGACCACATTGGACAAGGTGGTGGTCAAGGGCGAACGCGCCGAAGGCTATTCGGTGCGCCGCACCTCGGCCGGTACCCGCTTCGACCTGGCACCGCGCGAGATCCCGCAGTCGCTCAGCATCATCAGCCACCAGCGCATCGAAGATCAGAACCTGGACGACATCATCGACGTGCTGGCCAACACCACCGGCGTGACCAGTACCCAGTCCGACAGCGAGCGCACCGAGTTCTACGCACGTGGGTTCTACATCGACGCCTACCAGTTCGATGGCCTGCCCACGCAGATGGTGCAGAACTGGAGCTACGGTGATTCCGGCCTGGACCTTGCGCTGTATGACCGCGTTGAAGTGGTGCGTGGCGCCACCGGCCTGCTCAGTGGTGCCGGCAATCCGTCCGCGTCGGTGAACCTGATCCGAAAGCATGCCGACAGTGCCGAGCTGGCCGGCAGCGTGTCGGTGAACGTCGGCAGCTGGGGCCGCACCCGCACCACCGTGGACGTAGGCAGCGCGCTCAACGCCAGTGGCACGGTGCGCGGCCGCGTAATCGGCAGCTACCTGGACACCGATGGCCAGATGGACCGCTACAACCAGCGCAAGACGCTGGGCTATGCCGTCATCGACGCCGACCTGACTCCGGACACCCAATTGAGCGTGGGCTACGACTACCAGCAGAAGCGCGCCAACGGCGCGACCTGGGGCGGTTTCCCGATGCTGTATTCGGATGGCTCGCGCACCGGCTACGACGAATCGTTCAACGCCAGCCCGGACTGGACCTACTGGGACACCACCAGCAAGCGCGCCTTCGCCACCCTGCAGCACGCCTTCAGCAATGGCTGGAAGTTCAAGGTTGGCGCCACGCACGATGAGACCAAGGCCGACGACAAACTGTTCTACCCGGCCTACAACGACTGGACCACGGGCGAATCGAACTTCGACAGGACCACCGGCGCGGGCATCTCGCCATCCGCAGGCTTCTACAACACTGAGCGCAAGGTCACCGGCGTTGATGGCTACATTGACGGCCCGTTCCAGCTGTTCGGCCGCGAGCACCAGCTGATGGCCGGCCTCAGCTACAACAGGCGCGAGTACGCCAACTACGGCGACTACCAGGTCGGTGGCCCGGGCCAGACCTGGGATCCGTTCGCCAGCTATCTGAACTGGACGGGCAAGATCGGTGAGCCGAACTGGAACCCGCTGGCCCTGGCCAGCGAGGGCACCATCACGCAGAAGGCCGGTTACGCGGCCGCGCGCCTGTCGCTGGCCGATCCGCTGAAGCTGATCATTGGCGCACGCTACACTGACTGGAAGAGCGAGGGTGAAGGCGCCGACCGCGCGCACAAGGTGACCACGCCGTACGCCGGCCTGGTCTTCGACATCAACGGGACGTACTCGACCTACGCCAGCTACACCGAAATTTTCCAGCCGCAGACGCTGAAGGACCGCAATGGCGGCTACCTCGATCCGGTCGATGGCAAGAGCTACGAAGTTGGCGTCAAGGGCGCGTGGTTCGACAACCGCCTGAACGCCTCGCTGGCCGTGTTCCGCATCGAACAGGACAACGTCGGCCAGGCCACCGGTGAGCCGGTGCTGGGCAGCCAGAACGAGTTCGCCTATCGCGCTGCACGCGGCACCGTCAGCCGCGGCTTCGAGTTCGAGGTGAACGGCGAACTGGCCCCGGGCTGGAATGCGACCTTCGGTGCGTCGCGCTACGTGGCCAAGGACATCAACGACGCCGACATCAACACCAACCTGCCGCAGACCGCACTGAAGCTGTTCACCAGCTACACCCCGCAGTCGCTGCAGGCACTGACCGTCGGTGGCGGTGCCAACTGGCAGAACCGCATCTACTACCCGGTGCCGGCCTACGGCCGCATCGAGCAGAGCGGCTACGCACTGGTCAGTGCCTTCGTGCGCTACCGCATCTCGCCGGAGTTCAGCGTGCAGGCCAACCTCAACAACCTGCTGGACAAGAAGTACCTGTCGCAGATCAACGGCTACGGTGCCTACGGCGATGGCCGCAACGGCTCGCTGACGTTCACCTGGGCGTTCTGATCAGACGCGGGGTACGACCGCGCCGCACCTGTAGAGCCGAGCCCATGCTCGGCTCAGAGAATCAGCCGAGCGCGGGCTCGGCGCTACATCCGCAAGGCAGCGCCGGAACTGTCCGGCGCTGCCACCCTCACATCAGAAGCGCAGGTCCGCGCGCAGGTACCAGTAACGGCCACGCGGGATGTCGTAGGTCGAGGCGTCGTAGCCGTTCAACGAGCACGACAGGCAGATCGGCGGATCCTTGTCGAACACGTTGTTCAGGCCGGCGGGCAGCTGCAACCCCTTCATCCAGTCGATCTTGTAGCCCACCTGCATGTCGTGGAAGGTGGTGGCCGACAGCGTGTTGGTACCCGCAGCCTGGTTGCTGCACACCGGGAATGCCGCGGCATCGCCACAGTTCTCGGTCAGCTCGGAGATGTGCCGCACCGTCCAGTTGGCGCTCCAGCGGTCCAGCGTCCAGCCGATGCTGGCGTTGCTGGTCCATTCGGGAATCGAACTGTCAGCCACTTCCACGCCGGGCTTCTGCGGCTGCTTCTGCCCGGCCGCGCCGGTGGCCTCGTAGCGGCCGACAAAGGTGTTCTTCCAGCCCAGCTTGAACTGGCCGATGGACGTCTGCGGCAGCGTCCAGAACAGATCCACGTCCCAGCCGTCGGTCTTGATCGACCCCAGGTTGGTCAGGCGGTTGTTGAAGCTGCTGACCGCACCGGTGCTTGCACGGGTAATGCCATCACAGTAGATCGGGTCCAGCGTCTCCACGCACAGGTCCAGCTGGGTCTGCGCGTTGATTGCCTGGATCGCACCGTCGATGGCATGGCGGTAGAAGGTCACCTCCACATCGAAGCGCTCCGACCACGAGGCATTGTTGCCGAACCACGGGCTCCACACGAAGCCGGCACTGAAGCTGCGCGAGCGCTCCGGGTCCAGCTCGCGGTTGCCGCCGGTGGTCACCGAGATCTGCGAGTTGGCCTGCTGGAAGCCGGCCGGCACGCCCAGCGCGGCACAGTTGGCGGCGCTGCCACGCGGCGGCGTGCCGCCCAGGCCCACCGAGCACGGATCGAACAGCTGCAGGTCGGCACGCGCCGCCGAGCCGTACAGTTCACCGATCGACGGCGCGCGGAAGCCCTCGGCGTAGGTGGTGCGCAGCACGAAATCATCGGTCACCTGCCAGCGCAGGCCGTACTTGGGCGTGAACTCGCCACCGAAGGTGGAGTAGTCCGAATAACGGCCGGCCAGGCTCAGGTCCAGCTTCTTGCCGAACGAGGAATCGGCGAAGATCGGAACGCTCAGCTCCAGGTAGGCCTCATTGACGTCGTAGGAACCGGAGGTCGGCTGCGACGGCACGCCGTTGTAGTGACCAATCACCGTCAGCGGATCGGGCTGATAGGAGCCCTTGTACTTGCGGTACTCGAAACCGGTGGCGAAGGATACCGGACCTGCCGGCAGCGAGAACAGCTCGCTGGACAGGTTGGCGGTGAACAGGCTCAGCTCGTTCTGGCTGCGGTCACGCACCACCGGCTGGATCCACTTCAGCATGTCCGGGGTGATCGAACCGACGCCACCAAAGATGTTCAGCGGCACGCAGCCCGGCGTGGCCGCGCACACCGCCGGATCGCCCAGCGCCATGTTCACCTTGTAGATGTCATAGCTGCCGTAGTTGGTCTGTTCGGCCTTGTTCTTGCTGTACATGCCGTTGACATCCCAGTACCAGCTGCGGTCAGCCGCCTGGAAGTTGCCGACGAAGCCGGTGGCGAAATACGTGGTGTCCACTTCCTGCTTGAACACGCGCGCGCCGCCTTCCACCGGGCGGCGGCCGATCAGGCTCAGGTTGTCACCCGAGACCAGGTCGAAGCCGAACGGGTTGTACGGATTGAGCGCGGACACGGTGATGTTGTCGGCCAGCGGATTGCCGGTGGCGCCATCGGGGCCGAAGAACAGCGGCTCCGGGCCGGCCTGGTTGGTCGACTCACGACGGTTGCCCAGTGCCTTGACGTACCACTGCACGTTGTCGGTGATGTCGAAGCGGAACTGACCGAACAGGCCCTTACGCTCCGAGGGCGTCAGCACCATGTTGTACTCGGCGAAATTGAACCGGTCGGCGCTGGTGAAGCAGTGATAGTCATCGGTGCGCGCGCAGCCGGCGCTGCCGTCGTAGCGCGGGTTGCTCACGCCGGTATTGGGCACGATGTTCTGCACCGCGCCGGTGTTCGGGTCGGTGAACATGAAACGACCCTGCGGAATGCCACCGCTGCCGAACGCCAGCCCGGTGCCGGGAATCGGGAAGCGCGACTGCTCGCGGTCCTTGGCAAACACCGGATCCTGCTTGGTCCAGCTGGCGCCCAGGAACAGGCTGAAGCGGTCGCCGCTCTTGCCCCAGGCCAGGTCCACGCCCTTCTGCGTGCCATCGCCCTTGCTGTACTCGCCATAGTTCAGGGTCACCTGGCCGCCATCGAAGTCACGGCGGGTGATGATGTTGACCACGCCGGCAATGGCGTCGGAACCGTACAGCGACGACGCGCCATCTTCCAGCACTTCGATGCGCTCGACGATGGCCAGCGGAATGGTATTGAGATCGGTGGCCGAGCCGACGCCGGACGCGGATGACTCATTGACCCAGCGGATGCCGTCGACCAGCACCAGCACGCGCTTGGCGCCCAGGTGGCGCAGGTCCACCTGCGCCGAACCGGCACCCACGCCACTGCCATCGGGCGGGAAGCCGAAGTTGCCGGACGAGTTGAACTTGGCGTTGAGCGCCGAACCGGAACCGGTGAGCTGCTGCAGCACTTCGCCGATCGAGGTCAGGCCGGTGCGTTCGATATCGCCGCGCGTCAGCGTCTGGATCGGCACCTGGCCCTCCACCTCAGCGCGCTTGATGCGGGTACCGGTGACTTCCACCGCATCCAGGTTGGTGGTGGATTGTGCAGCGGCACCCAACGGTGCCAGGGTCATCACGCACAGCGCGACGGCAACCGCCAAAGGGCGGTGGTGCAGGTGATTCATTCGCTCTCTCTCCAAAGGAATGTCGGGACATGGACTGCCGCGCTCCCCCCTGCATGGCGGCAGCGTCTCCTTTGTAAACAAGTGGTAAAAGGCCCGGCGTGACGGTCGACACTCTTTCACGTGGAATTGACGCAATTACAGGCGCTTTGCGTCAGATAGCTGCAGTTATGACCTTGCGATGGTGTTCACGGCACGCGGCCTTGATGCCGGCCGCGACATCGCGCGCCGGGAGTTGCCGCATTTATCGAACAGGTCTTTGCCGAACCATTTCAGAAGTAGTCTGAAATTGCTTGATTCAGAAGGCCCCGCTGATCGGTCCGGTGCAGACTCGAACCTCCAGCCAATCGCAGGAGGATCGATCATGAAACCAGCAAGTGGCGCGCCGGGCATTACGATGGTGATGACGCTGCTTCTTTTCCTGGCAGGCGAATCGAGAGCGGGCGGCGTAATCGAGTGCAACGACTGCCCCTCTCCCAGCAATGCGGCCTTGGCCTCGGGAGAGGGACTGACGGTTGTGGTGGATTTCGAGAGAGCCGAGTTGACTGCTTTCGACGTTGAACATGACCCTGAGAGCGGAAAGTGGCGAGCAAATCCGACCCCGGTTCCAGCGCAGATTGAAATGGCTTTTCTGCGGATCCTGGATGCGACGCTGTCAGCGGGGCAAGCGCCGCTCATGCAGCAATCACCGCATGAGCGGCAGTGAGACAACGCTCTATCGCACGAAGGCAATCCGCTCCATACCGGTCGCCTCGGCCGCGGCCAGAATCCTCGCCATGCCTTCGTACTCGGCCGCCGGATCGGTGGCGATGCGCAGCTCCGGCAGGTTGCCGGCATGTTCGCCCACCTGTGCCTGCAGGCGCGCCTGAAGCTCGCTGATCGTCATGGGCTGGCCATTCCAGCTGAGCTGGTTGGCAGCATCCAGGCGCAGCTCGATAGGCGGCGGCGGTTCGGGGCGATCGATCGTGCGATCGGTGGCCTGTGGTAACTGCACGGCAATCGGCCGGGCCACGATCGGCGCGGTCACGATGAAGATGATCAACAGCACCAGCATCACGTCCACCAGTGGCGTGACATTGATGTCCGCCAGCGGACCGCTTCTTCCTGCGCTACTGAACGCCATGTGCCGCTCCCTGCAGCCGGGCCGTTCGCCCAAGGCCGACGTTACGACGCCTCCCGTCCCCTGCGGCAGTGGCCTGCGCGGGGTCATTCAGCTGTCGTTGCCGATGCTCGGCGTGCACGCAATGCGAAACTGAATTCAGCCATCGCCCGCTATGCTGGTCGCCATGACCCGACGCACTTCAACTGCCCTGTCCCTGCTGCCCTTGGCCACCACGCTGCTGATCGGCTGCGCCAACGCCCAGTCCCTCGACGCCCAGAACGCGCAGCTGAAGGCTGCGATCGCGGCCGCCGAACGCGGCCAGTTCGATCCCGGCCAGGCCGCTGCACTCAGCCGCCATCCGGCTTACGGATGGCTGGAGTACGCCAACCTGCGCCGCAACATCGACACCGTCGATACCGCGCAGGCACAGGCCTTCCTCAAGCGCTATGACGGCCAGGCCGTGGCCAACACGTTCCGCAGCGTGTGGCTGCCCTCGGTCGCACGCCGCCAGGACTGGCCCACCCTGCTCGCCAACTGGGTGCCCACCGACAACGCCGGCCTGCGCTGTGCGCAGCTGACCGCGCGCCAGGTGACGGGCAAGGTCGATCCGCAGTGGATCAGCGAGGCGCAGGACCTGTGGCGCAAGAACGGCAAGTCGCTGCCGGACGGCTGTGATGCCGTTTTCGCCGTGCTGCAGGCGCAGGGTGGCCTGAGCGACGCCCTGCGCTGGGAACGCATCGATGCCGCCGCCGACGCCCAGCAGCCGGCCGTGATGCGCAGCGCCGCACGTGGCCTGCCTGCCACCGACCTGGCGCTGGCGAACAATTACGCTGCCTTTGTCGACAAGCCCAATGCCAGCGCGTTGAACTGGCCGCGCAACGAACGCAGCCGGCGCATCGCCACCGATGGCCTGGCCAAGCTGGCCAAGGCCGACCCGGCCGCCACCGAACAGCAGCTGCCGCAGTACGCCCAGGCGCTGGGCCTGAGTGCCGCGCAGCAGGGCCAGGTGCTATACCAGATCGCACTGTGGACGGTGGCGTCCTACCTGCCCGATTCGGCGCGCCGCCTCAACGCGGTGCCGGAATCGGCGTATGACGAACGCCTGCACGAATGGCGCGTGCGCGAAGCGATGTCGCGCGGCGACTGGCCGGCGGCGCTGACCGCCATCCGCAAGATGGGCAGCAAGCAGCGCAGCGACCCGCGCTGGCGCTACTTCGAAGGCCGGATGCTGGAGAAGACCGGCCAGGCCCAGCAGGCGCAGCCGCTGTTCCGCGAAGCCGCACGCGCACCGACCTTCCACGGTTTCCTGGCCGCCGACAAGCTGCAGCAGGGCTACACGCTGTGCCCGTGGAAGCCGAATGACAGCGCGCAGGCACAGGCAGCGGTCGCGCGCGACCCGGCCATCCAGCGCGCGATGGCGCTGTACCAGATCGACCGCGCCAGCTGGGCCGTGGCCGAATGGAACAGCGCGCTGTCGCGCTTCGATGACACCCAGCGCCGCCTGGCGGTACGTGTCGCGCAGGACAACGGCTGGTTCGACCGCGCCGTGTTCGCGCTCGGCAAGCAGCCGCAGGAACAGCGCCTGTACGACCTGCGTTTCCCGCTGCACCACGACGCCACCATCCGCCGCGAGTCGGCACGCAATGCCATCGACCCGGCCTGGGTGGCTGCGGAGATCCGCGCTGAGAGCACGTTCACCCCGCGTGCGCGCTCGCCTGCGAATGCCATGGGCCTGATGCAGGTGCTGCCGGCCACCGGTGCCAGCGTGGCCAAGTCCATCGGCCTGACCGGCTACGGCGGCGCCGACAGCCTGTACGACCCGGACACCAACATCGCGATCGGCACCGCCTATCTGCGCCAGCTGATGAACAAGTACGATGGCCTGCCGTACGTGACCATCGCCGCCTACAACGCGGGGCCGACGCCGACAGCACGCTGGCAGGGC
Source organism: Stenotrophomonas sp. YJH_SMC_20 (assembly GCF_059367845.1). Lineage (NCBI taxonomy): Bacteria > Pseudomonadati > Pseudomonadota > Gammaproteobacteria > Lysobacterales > Lysobacteraceae > Stenotrophomonas > Stenotrophomonas sp. YJH_SMC_20. The sequence continues at coordinate 56,423 of NZ_JCAFRG010000006.1, forward strand.
CAACGCCCGGGCTTCGATCCGGATCTGTGGATCGAGACCATCAGCTACAAGGAAACCCGCGAGTACGTGGCCCGCGTGCTGGCCTTCAGCGTGATCTACGACTGGCGCCTCAATGGTGATGCGCTGCCGCTGAGCGACCGCCTGATGGGCCGCCTGGTGGACAAGCGCAAGCGCTTCAGCTGCGCGGCCGACGCCGAGAAGGGCGGCGATTGATCACCCGCCTTCTGTAGAGCCGAGCCCACGCTCGGCTGCTGTTCTGTCCGGTAGCGCTACCGCCTGAGCAGCCGAGCATGGGCTCGGCTCTACAAGTCGGGCATGCGATGATCCCGACCATGAAGATCTATCTTGTCGGCGGCGCCGTGCGCGACCGCCTGCTGCAGCGCCCTGCCGGCGACCGCGACTGGGTGGTGGTCGGCGCCACGCCCGCGCAGATGGAAGCGCAGGGCTACACCGCCGTAGGCCGCGATTTCCCAGTGTTCCTGCACCCGGAGACCGGCGAGGAATACGCGCTGGCGCGCACCGAGCGCAAATCCGGCCGTGGCTATCGCGGCTTCGTGGTCGATGCCGATCCGGCGGTGACGCTGGAAGAGGACCTGCAGCGCCGCGACTTCACCATCAACGCGATTGCCTGTGACGAAGATACCGGCACGCTGGTGGATCCCTATGGCGGTGTGCGTGACCTGGAACAGCGCGTGCTGCGCCATGTCGGGCCGGCCTTCGTCGAGGATCCGCTGCGCGTGCTGCGCGCGGCCCGCTTCATGGCCCGTTTTGCACCACTGGGCTTCAGCGTCGCCGAAGAGACCATGGCACTGATGCGCGAGGTCGCCGCCAGCGGTGAACTGGACGCGCTGGTGCCGGAACGCGTCTGGCAGGAACTGCGCAAGGCACTGGTCAGTGAACGGCCCTCCGCCTTCCTGCGCACGCTGCACGATGCGCAGGCACTGGGCCCAATCCTGCCCGAACTGGAAGCACTGTACGGCGTACCGCAGCGTGCCGAATTCCACCCGGAAGTCGACACCGGCATCCACCAGGAAATGGTCAGCGACATGGCCGCGAAGCTCGCCCCCGGTGATGACCTGGTCGGCTTCGCGGCCCTCACCCACGATCTCGGCAAGGGCCTGACCCCGCCGGAGGAATGGCCGCGCCACATCATGCACGAGCAGCGCGGCACCAAGCCGTTGAAGGCCTTGTGCGCACGATTGAAGATTCCCGCCGAGCACCAGCAGCTGGCCGAAGCAGTCTGCCGCGAGCACTTGAACGTGCACCGCATCGACGAACTGCGCGATGCCACTGTGCTGGAACTGCTGGGCCGCTGTGATGCGCTGCGCCGGCCGGAACGGGTGGCCCGCATCGCACTGTGCTGCGAGGCCGACAAGCGCGGCCGGCTCGGCTTCGAGGACGCCGACTACCCGCAGGGCGAAACACTCAAGCGCCTGCACCAGGCGGCGCTGTCAGTGCAGGCGCGGGATCTGGATACCACGCATCTGAAGGGCCCGGCCATCGGCGAAGCGCTGGCCAAGGCGCGGGTGAAAGCCATCGCCGCCGCCCGCTGAAGCACCTGGTGATGCCGGCTGCTGGCCGGCACCGATCGCCCGTCTATCGACGACGCTTACGCGAGAAGTGGTCGACAGCATGAGCACCCAACAAGATGGGTTGCATCAAGAGGAACAGCCATCCACCCAGCCGGAGTGTCTCCACCGGATTGAACCGGGTGATGAACGCAGCTGCCAGTGCCAAACCCGCAACAAGGCCGATCTCATAGACCCACAGCGATCGGTTAGAACGCCTGCCCACGATGCTCCTCTCCATTGAACAGTACGTACTTGCCTGCCGCCTTAGCTTCCTCGATCAGTGCGCCTTCCCACGGTTGATCGCCGCAGCCCGTTGCTTCAATTGGGTCACAGTGCCGGGAATCACTTCCCTGCCCCATCCATGACTACAACCATCTAATTCGTATCCACGCCTTCGAACGCGATCGGAGGTGGCAATCCGAACAGAATTCGATTGGGCGAATACGAGTTGCAGGCCTCGCTGCGCCGGAGAAGCGCCCGCTTTGCCGATGGACTTCTTGGAGGATTGCTTCTGCCCGTTCGCATCGTGACGCATACCAGCCCCGCGTACGCCTTAAACCGCACGGTGAATGGGCGGCCATGCCTGAGAGTAGTCGAATGCCTGATGGGAGCCCTTGGGCTACCGTCAATGGGCTAAACAATGGGGACGTTTCGCCGCGCCTGAGGACCGGAACAGAACATTTCACCGGAGACATGAGAGCCTTGATGCGCTTAAGGATCCGAATAGGAAATTCTGCGAGTTGATGACACTACGCTCATCGACTTCCTTCCCACTGAACTTTCGCCGCCGCAACCCCAATGCAAAGGAAAAACATGGTAAGACCACGATTAGTGAAGTTCCGAAGAAATGAAATCAGGAGAACAGTAGAATCCCTCCTCAAACTCCCAATCACCCTCGCTCTCACCTTGCTCCAAGAGCCTATACACTTCGGCCACTGCAGCGTGAGGCGGCACATCCACGGCATAGAGTAGTCTTTCACCAACGTTAGAGCCTTCGTAGGTACAGCCAAGAACTTCCAGTTCTGACCAACGCATCAGGAAGCGCTCATCTCCTGCGAATGCTGGCAACCTGACTCGATATGTGGAATGCCCCCCCCGAGCGAGAACTCCCACGAACATTAAGCCATCTTCGTCACGCTCCGTCGCGATAGTATCTCCACAACTAACCCCGTATGCATAAAATGGAATATTGTCCAGCACAAGCGAACCATCCGGCAAAAGTCGGACATGCATAATCTCCACCCCGCCGTCATCCAAGGCAAATCTTACCTTCGTCGCGCTGTCATTCATCTTCCACTCCACTCATCGGGGTTCCTTGCCGCCTTGTCTCGATTGCACGTCCTACAGGCGTCTCTCTCGTTCTCAGGACTATTATTTCCACCTCTCGACTTTGGATCAATGTGGTCCCTCTCTCGGGAATTTGGCAATCCTTGCGTATTGGTTGTAGGAACTCCGCAGTAGACGCATGGGACACCCTCCTTGCTCGCCTTAGCTTCGGGAGACTCCTTCGGGAACCGCTTCCCCGCACCAGGCCCTCCAGTTGAGCCACGCTTTCCATCACTTCCAGGCTCTCGATCCGAGACTATCGAACCATCACTCTTCAATGCAGGCTCATGTGGTGCCGGTTTTGACTCCTGCACCAGCTCCCTGATTCCCGCTTCCAGCCTATTGCCAAGTTCCACACGTTGTTCAGGAGTGGTACTTGTGTAGTAGATGGTCGCACCAGCAATCGGAATGAAGACGAAAGGAACGAGCAGTTGCAGCGCGGCCCTCCCATCAGGATCCGTGAACTTGTAGGGATTTCCGTCCGCATATCGGTATCGATTGAATTGGCTAGCTGGCTGTTGATGTGCCGTCACCGGATCCACCGACAGGAATATACCCAACTGCGGATCCATATACCGCTGCTGCATGTAGCTCAGCCCAGTGGCCGAATCGCTCACATGCCCGGTATATCCAGGACCATCATCAACCTGACCACCAACTACTGTCCCGTAGGGTTCATAGATGTGGCGCTTGGTCACTGCGCCATTGGCATCCGATTCGGCCACCACCGATCCAAGCGCATCGGTGTGGATATAGGTGATCGTCTGCGCCCTGGCAGCAGAGCCCCACGCAACCAGAGTCAAGATCAGCAACGTTCTGAAAATGATCGATAGCATCACTGTCGCCTCCCAGACGGCCTTCATGGCAATTCATCGCTCAAAGCCATCCTGCACTACCAACTCGTTGGACGGCCGGGAACAGCCGCTCGCATTACAGGCTACAACCCGGAAGGCAGTGATTTTGGGCATGCCACGCACAACAACTGAGCAGAAAGGAAGCGTGGCCACACAACCCGCCGTTCCGCTGAATTCATAACGCGTGGCGCCCGCAACTTCCGTCCACCCGCCTTGGTAGGTCGTATGTCCCTCGGAATAGTAGTACCAGGCTTCAAACAGGACCGGTGCTTCTGGAATTGGTGGAGGAATGTTCACCGCCGTGACTGCAGCTGGCGAGAAGACACTGCAGCCCGCTTCGTTACATGCGGCAACTCGATATCCATAAGTAGCGTTACTCCTGCCACTGACAGCTCGCTGCTGCGACCCGTCGTTTTGAAGGTTGCCAAAGCCTCCGCCGTTGATCTGCTCCTGCAGCAGATAGCTCGTTGCGCGGTCCACAGACGACCAGTTCACGGTGTAGCTACCCGTGTTGCTCGACGCTGGCGAACTGATCGACGGCGCTGCTGCCGGAGCAATCACCACCTGGACTGCGGATACGCCCGAATATGGTCCGCACCCTACCGAAGCACAGCCTCGAACGCGGTATTCGTACACCCCATGAGCGCGGCCGGAAGCGGCGTAGCTGACGGCCGCCGCACTGGAAATGGTAGCCCAGCCTCCACCATTGAAGCGCTCATCCAGTTGATACGAAGTGGCGTTGCTCACCGCGTTCCAATTGATCGAATATGCAGACCCCAGCACTTTGGCTGGAGCGTTCAATGCCGGGGCCGAAGTCGGCAGATGAACGGACTTCACTGTCACAGCTTGGGAATAGACACCACAGCCACTCGTGTTGCAGCCACGTGCACGATACCCGTAAGTTCCGCCTGGCTTCGCACTGAAAGATCGGCTGCGCTCTGCAGAATTCTGCACTTCCCCCCACGCACCGGCATCCTTCTGCTCTTCCAACCTGTATGAGGTAGCGCCTGCAACCGCTGTCCAGCCCACAATGTAGTTGCCGCCCGTTGCGCTGGCTGGAGCCGTGATCGTGGGCGCAGCCGTCGGTGCCAACTCAACCACCACTGTCACTTCGGCGCTCCAACCGCCGCACAGTACGGCACGGCAAGCGCGAATCCTGAGCCCATGACTCCCGGCAGGCTTGCCAGTGGTCGACCATGCCAGCGCCGATCCAGAATAGGCAGAGAGCCAGCCCCCCTGTCCGGTTCTCTGCTGCAGCTCATAAGTCGATACACCCACTACGCTCGACCAGCCAACCGTGAAACTCCCAGTACTGCTGAATGAGGGCGCAGTAATCACCGGCACCCCCGGCGCCATGGCGGTCACAGACTTGGCAAGCAGACTGCCATTCAAGTGAATGTACTCCGTGCCTTCACCCGTCCGCTGGTTTTCTTGTCTGCGCAGCACGCCTGCGCTGTCGTAGAGCGACAGGATATCCCCGCCTGGCGCCTGGCTCAGCACGCGACGCCCATGTGCGTCATAAGCATACTTTTCGGCACCTTCAACCTCGCGCAGGCGATTTCCGAAATCGAACCTGAAGGCCTGTCCATTGCGCGTGGCGAGATTGCCCTGCACGTCATATCCCAGCCCCATGGTGGTTGCACCATCGGAAGACTGCACATTGGTAAGACGATTGTTGCTGTCATACCAGTAGATGTGGTCTTTCACTCCGGCTAATCGAGCTGATCGCAGGTTGTCCAGTGCGTCGTAGCTATAGGTCATTACTCCGTCGCCACCGAATCTTGCTGAGCTCGCCCGGGTGAGCCTGTCCAGATCGTCATACTGCATCGTCCGATTGCGACCCGCGTCGAGAACGTCCTCGATCCTCGTCACGTTTCCGCCGCCGTCGTAGCTGTAGACATCGTCCAGCACACCTGCGGAATCTGTTACGCGCCCAGGCAACTGGCGCGCGTTCTGGGTCATGCCATGGACGATGCCATTTCCATAAGTGAATGCGCGCATACCCCCGTTGGGATGATAGGAAACACCCAATGCAAATCCCCCAACACGCGTGATCTGCCCCAGACCGTTGGGCGCCAGATCAACCGACAGGCCACTGGGATACTGGATGCTGGCCATCACGCCGCGCGCATCATAGCCATAGCCAAGCGCCCAGTTGAACGCACCGGCAATCGTGGCACTCTCGCCCACCAGCAATCGCCGCCGGTTGTACACGTATGTGTTGACGACCGGACTGGTATTGATGGCGTTCCTCGTCGTAACCTGCTGCGGTAGCCCATCTGGGGTGTAGACCCATTGCTGGTCGCCGTTGCCATCCGGGAACGTCAAGGTCCTCAACCGGTTGCGGGCGTCGTAGCCACGGTCTACGCGACGTCCAGAGGAATAGGCACTGGATGCATCGCAGGAGTCGACTGCGGGAAGATTCATTCCCGTGGCTGACCAGAGGATGTTGTCGGACGCGTCGTAGCCAAGCGTAGTGGCACCAGTCTCAGGCTCGATGCTCTTGCAAAGACGTTGATGCATGTCGTAGACATATCGACGTGTCAGCGAGACCGATCCATCGCTGCTACGCTGCGTAACGCTCACCGGATTACCGAATACATTTCGCGGTATATCCAGCACGACGCCTGTAGGCTTCACGATAGCGATCGGGGCCGTGTAGGCCGGCTTATCGAAAGCCTGGAAACTGGTCTGGGTCTGCTTTCCGCGCGCGTCGGTCACCCGGATTCGCGCGCCTGGCAGATACTCGGTCACTGTTACCAGCGTACCCAGCTCACTGTCTTGGATAGCAGCAGTCCTGCGACCGAGCGTGTCGTACTCACTCCAGTTTCCCGTGGTCAGATTCGCTCCCCTGCCCGGGTAAGACGCAAACAACAGCCGACCTTCATGGTCATAGCTGAAGCGCTGCAACCGCTGCGTTTCCGCGATGTTGGCAGCATCGTACTCGCGCGTAAAAACGGGTCGCCAGAGGGCATCATAGATCGTCTCCAAGCGCCCATTTCCAGTTGCGATGTCCTGTCGCCAATGCCCCGCAGGAATGCCGTACTCCTCCGCACCCACCTGTTGAAAGACGCGGGTCATCGGAGTCCAGTTCACCGCATCCCCTGCGGGATAGACGACGCTGGCAACTCGCCCCATTGCATCATAGCCGTAGCTGGTGGCAAATCCACTTTCATCAGTTGCGCTTGCTATCCAACCATTCTCGTCAACCACAACTCTTGACGTCGTCGCGTCTGCAAACTGCACCAGCCCAGGAATCCCGCGCCTCCACTCGGAGAGTTTAGTGGTGTTGCCGTTTCCATCACGGACCGATGCGACGGTACCGTCTGCATGATAAGTCCTTGTCTGGGTCCGTTTTCCAAATGCGAACGTCTCGACTGGCATGGCATTGGCATCGAAGGCCGCTTCGGCAACTATGGTTGCACTGGCAAGATCGGTCACTCGTGACAGCTGTCCCAACACCCAGTGAACTGTATTGTCGTGATAATCGAGCCGCTCACGAACGGATCCGCTAGGTCCAGTGCGAACTCGCTCCACTGGGCGTGCAAAGCGGTCGTAGGCTGCCGCTTGCCAAGTGTAGGTAGTATCGTCCTGTTGCAACTGTGTCCGCGTAACAGGACGCACGCGAACTGTTGCTGGATCGTTCAAGCTTCCGAGAATCGCACCATACTCCCCAATGAAGGGTTGACCGGCAGCCGAAGCATCGGCCAAGTAGTCACTGGATCGTGTCTGTACCACACGCCCTTGGGCATCGAGAACCTCCTCGCGCAGTTCCCGCCCATCGTTGAGCATGTAGAGATTGCCAAAGGTCAACTTCTGAGTAGTAGCATCCGGGCGACGAACCTGTACGACCTTCGTCTGGATGCACGTCGCACAAGGGTAGACGGCGGGCTCATTCTGGCTTCCCCACAGGTCAGAAGGAGAATTGCCATAGTCATAGGTCCACTGCATGGTCGACAGGCCGGGACCGGTGATGGCCTTGCCGACGATGCTGAGTACATCGAAGAAATGAGGAACACCCATTACGTACTCTGGATCCTCACGGGGATCGCCCTTCTGCATGCATTCGGTGAGATGCACGCCGTGTCGCCAATGCCGTTGATTGACGAACGAAAAGGTACCCGTAGCGCCCGCCGGATGTGTTGCAGTCACAACATAGTCAGCTGACAGCGGAAGGGAGGAGTCCCTACACCACGGCAAGCCTGGCAGCGTATCGATGGGTAGCGGGGCCGACGGCAGAAGTGTTCCTGAGTAGGCATAGCGCCATGAGCTAACGTCTGGACGAGTGACCTTTGTCAACAGGTTTTCCGCCAGGGTCGTCTGGTACTGGAAGCCCCAGGAGCGCCCATTGGCAGTGGCACTGGTCATTCGTCCCTGACTGTAGACAAACCCGATTTCGCGCCCGTCGTTGCTCCAGATCCGCGTGGGCAGGCCCTCGCCGTTGTATGAGAACTGGACCCAGTTTCCGAACCGATCCTCCAACCTGGTTGCCAAAAGGTAATAGCGCGTTCGCTCCAGGATGACTGACACCGGATCGTTGCCACGCGTAGTGGGTACGAGCTTCTGCAACGGTGCCTCACGGCGCGTGGTCAATTGATTGAAGTAGTAGCGCTCACCCGAGGTCGTTGTAAGCCGGAACCCGTCGCGACTACCATTGTCCATAGTGATGCAGTCAATAGCATCGCGCTCTTTGGTTGTAAGTCGGGTGCTCGTTCCTGCAGTAGGCAAGGGGGTGCCTGCGATAATGCCAAGCATGGCAGTGTCGCCTCGACCTGGCAGGTGTACGTTGAGCCCGCTCCAGAACTCCCTGACATTGAAGATGCCGCTGCCCGGCACACTCCCCACAGTGCATACCCTTGCAGGAAGACCGGTGGAATTCGCGTAGGTTACCGCCACATGAGGCACTTCAACATCCCAATTTCCCAGGCCCAACAGGCGAGCATCGTGGTCGCGGATGCTACCTTGCGGCTGCAACTGCATATTCAATCGGCGTGCAAACTGCACGGGCAGATTACTGTTGCCTGGCAGGTCGATTTCGACCACGCGGAACTGCGTGCTTCCGTCGTATAGACTTACGCCCTCGCCGAACAGCCCCGTATCCAAAGTGGACAGCGATTCAGCGTTCTGGATTCGCTTCCGGTATTCCAAATAGGGATGGATACCGTCCGCAACCGACTGAGCCGCGACTGGTCCCGAGATAATAAGACCGATCAAGAAAACTGGCAGCACAGTCGAACGCAACGCAACACGACGCAATGCATCGATCACTAGGCATTCCTTCAGATTTGGATTCCATTTCCCAAAGGCCGGCCTTGCACCGTCCTTTTCCCGAAGGCGACTGCACAATCCTTACGCCGCCCGAAGCGACGCTATCACATTTGTCAGCTGTGTGAGAGTCAGAAAAGACTGACCGTCAATAGGAGAAGACACACTGTCTCTCCCACCAAGGCGCGGGTAAAAGCCTTCGCGGCGGCCCGCTGATCCGCGACAGCCGCGTGCACCGCTATTGGTAGTGCCGGCCGCTGGCCGGCAACCCCAATTCCCTGGATCAGTGCGCCATCCCACGGGTGATCGCCGCCGCACGCTGCTTCAGCTGGGCCACTGCATCGGGAATCATCTCCATGCCCACGTCCAGGCCCGGGTTCAGCACCAGGCCGACGCCGTCGCCGATACCGGCCAGCAGCGCGTGCACCGCGATCGGCATGGCATGCGCAAACTGCGGCAGCTGCTCGTGCCACAGGCCCGCGCGCTCGGGGGCGGTGAACACCGCGAACATCGGCTCGCCGCTCTCGCTGGTCAGCACCAGCGGCGAGATGCTCTCGTCCCAGGCGCCATCTTCACCGATGGCCTTGTCCAGCAGCACGAACGCCGTCGAGGTCAGCAGGCCGTCGAGGAACTGCGACGCGGTCAGCGTGCCGTCCTGTGCCTGCAACAGGCGCACCTCGAGGTCGTTGAGGGGTTCGAACGGGGTGTCGTGGTCCATGGTCGGTTCCGGTACGTGATTGCAGGGCAGACTTTAGCAGGCCCGCTCCTCAACCGAGGAATCCATGCCGCCACAGCCAGCCCAACGCCGCCAGACCGGCCACCACCACCAGCATCAGCGGCAGGCCGAAGCGATGCCGCCACGGGATCGGCACCCCACCCAGCTGCTGGTCCATGGTGTCGGTGTCCAGCACCCAGCCGTGCCCGCACCGGGTGCAGGCCAGCTCATAACGGCGATGGTAGGTGAGGCCGAACAGCAGGTCGATGCGCGCCATCTTGTAGCGCAACTGGGGCGCGAACTCGGTTTCCGTCTGGCAGCGCAGGCAGTGGTGGGCCTCGGTGGGGCCGACCACCACCACCCGCTCCTGCTGGCCGATCAGGATCATGGATCAGCGGCCCTGGCAGGCGGGTTGGGCCAGCAGCCAGGCTTGGGCGGCGGCAAGGGTGGCCGGCCCGCTGGCCGTAGCCTGATCCGGCTGCATTCTGCCACCGTCGCCCTGCCCGTTACGATCGGTCATCACGTTGTGGGTCAACAACAAGGTGGTACCGTCCACCAGCGTCGTCGGTCGATTGCCAGTAGAAAAGCCTGCGCTGGGCTGACCGAAACTGCGACTCCCCGGTTGCCCTCGAAACGCGAGTGCCACTGCTTCGCCGGAGCTTGCAGTGCCTGCCCCCATCACCACCGCCACCGGCGCCGTGCCCGCACGCAACCGATACGCGCCCTGTCGTGAACGCAGCATCGAGGCATTGCCTTGCACGACTTCACCTTCCGCCTGCCGCCACCACAGCAATCCATCGGCACTACGGAAGGCGCCGATCAACGCCCCCTGCGTATCCGGCGTTCCATGCAGCAATGGCAACAAACCAAACAACATAGGCCACATGTTGCCACCACCATTGCTGCTTACATCCACTACCCAGCCGCACCGCGTGCCGTCATCCAGGCCAGCGATACGCCCCTGCAACGCCAGCGCGTAGACCTTGCGTGCTTCATAACGTTCTGATTCGTTGCGTTGCAGGTCTTCCACGAAGGGGCTCACCCGCAGCACGCCGATGCGGGGATTGGCATGACTGGAGGCAGCGAAGTCGGTCGCCTGACTGGCATTCAAGCGCTGAGCACGTTCGGAGCGCTGACGCTGCTCGCTTGGTGAAAACCAGCGGCCATGGCCTCCGCTGCTGCGTGCGGCGGCTTCATCCAGAACACGGCGCTGTTGCGCGCGGTCATCCCCTGCCGCGTTCAGGCGCGCGCGCACGTCGTTCCAATCTACGCGGCGACGGTACAGGGACTGGGTTTCCAACAACTGCAGCATCTGCTCACGCGCTTCCGGCGACGGCAGCTCCACTGTCTCCTCTGCAACTGCGGCCGAAGATGAAAGCAGCAGCGTGGTGAGCATGGCGGCACGGACATTCCTTAGGTCCAGCATCGACGACTCCTTGTCATGTATCGAAGCCGTAGGATAGCCGCGGTGGGATCGATCTCGCCACGCGCTAGTGTTCTGTGGAGCCGAGCCTATGCTCGGCTCCGCGCTAGTGTTCTGTGGAGCCGAGCCTATGCTCGGCTCGGGGAAATCGCGACTGAAGCAGCCGAGCATGGCTCGGCTCTACAAAGTCATGACGGCGGCAGGGTTCGTGTCGACCAAGGTCGACACCCACCAGAGCAGGTCATGCCGCCGGGCATGGCCCGGCGCTACCAGTCCGCGCGCAGGCCGATGTTGCCTTCGATGATGCGGCGCTTCTCATTGCGGTCACCGCCCAGCTCGCGCGTGTAGTCGGCCACCGCGTACGCGCTGATGGTGCGGTTGAAGCGCCCTACCACGCCGACACCGGCTTCGAGCGCGCGTGAGCGCTGCGAATTGGTGATCGTGTCGTCGTCGAAGCGGATGCGGTCCTCGCCGGAACGACCATGCCAGTAATTCAGCTTGAAATACGGCTGCCAGCCGTTGTCGGCCAGCTGGTAGTCGCCGGCCAGACGCAGGCCGATGCGGCCGGTCCAGGCGTTGTCGTTGTCGAAGCGCACGCTCGATACCTCATCGCGGCGGTCGTCCAGCGACGTGCGTTGCCAGATCACCTGTAGCTGCGGTTCCAGCCACCATGCGGACTGACCGAAGTGCAGCAGCGGTTTGCCGGCCTCCACCGACACGCTGGTGCCATCGCCGCTGATTCCGAAGCCGAGCCCGCGCGAGGAACGCACGCGGCCGTCGTAACGGCTCTGCATCGCCACGGCGTCGATGTAGCCACCGCTGCTGTCGGTGAAGGTCCAGTACAAGCCCACGTGCTTGTCGTCCAGGCGGTTCTGGCCCACCTGCACGTTCTCCCAGCCCAATGCCAGGCCGGTGGTCTTGCCCTGCGCGCGGGTGCGGCCGACGAACACGCCGATCTGGTTGCGGTGGTTGTCGGAGGCAGCGGCCCACACGTCGAGACCAGCCTGCAGGCCCATCACATCGCCATCGAAGCCGGGCTGCGCATCCCCCTTCCAGTGGATCTCGCTGCTCTGCCCCACCAACCGGCCCCAAGCGGTACGGAATGCGCCCTGGTTGTACAGCAGGCGCTGCTCGCCCTGGCGCTCGTGGAAGGTACCCAGGCTGGCCAGCGAAGTCTCACGCAGGAGCGGCGGCACCACGGCATAGGTCGCAGTCTCCACGCGGTACAGCGGTACCACTGCGCCCTCGGCGGGCCGTGCGCCCGGCGTCGGCGGCGCACCGGTACCGGGCAGCGCACCACCGGCCACCGGCACGTCCGGCACGGCCGGGTCGCTGGGCGGCGCCACCGGCGCCGGTTCCGGTGGCGGCGGTGGCGGCGCGGTCTCGCCGGCGGTCAGGTCAGGATCGGTGGCGCCTTCCGGTGGCGGCGGCGGTGCCGGGGTGATCGGCGGCGGTGGTGCCACCGGCGGCGTCAATGGTGGTGGTACGGCAGTACCGCCGCCATTGGGTGCCGGCGTCGGCCCGCTGACCAGCGTGGAGCGCAGGTACCAGTTCTCGCTGGTGCCAGCGCTGACACCGCCCTTGAACAGGAAGTACTCGTAGGCACCGGCGGCGACCGGTGCGAACAGCGAGAACGCGCCCGGCGCGGTGCGGCCACCATTCAAGGCCTGCACCACCAGGATGCCATCGGCCAGCGTGGCGGCGCCGCTACCGCCGGCATTGAGCACGCCGATGCCGGTGGTCCCGGTGGCAGTACCGCCGTCGATCACCAGACGGTCGCTGGTGGAGTTGTCTGCGCCCAGCACGGTACGCAGGTAAAGGCCACCGCCATCGCCTCGATAATTGCCACGCACGGTGAACACGTCGCCCGCGCCGGTACCGGTCAGGTCGATGCGCCCGGCATTGACCATCTCCACCAGTGCGCCACTGTTGAACGGACGGATGGCATGGCCGCCACTGCCCGCATACACGGTACTGGTGTCATCCACGGTGAGCGTGCCGGTGCCGGTTGCGCTGTCGCCCAGCACCAGGTCGCCATCGAAGCTCAGCTCGGTGCTGTTGGTCAGGCTGATCGTCTCCCAGTTCTGGAAGCGGCCCACGCCCGTGGTCTTGACGTTGCTGAGGTTGAGCTGGTCGATGCCACTGCCGCCGTCGAACAGCGGCACCGCACCTAGGTTGCCCTGGTTGAGGTTGCTGAGGTTGGCCACGTCGTTGTCCGGGCCCATGTCGATCGCGCCGTAGACGATGCCGCCGCCATTCCAGTTGAAGGTGTCATCGCCGGTACTGAGCAGTACCTGCCCGCGCACGGTGCCGTCGGTAATGGTCACGCTGTCGTTGCCGCCGCTGACGCTTATGTTGCCGCCGATGTAGGCGGTACCCGAGATGATGATGGTATCGGTGTCGAAACCGGTCACCACATTGCCATCCACGGTGCCGCCGGACTGGTCCCACAGGTTCTTGTCCAGCTTCATGTTGACGCGGCCGATGCGGCCACCGGTCATCCAGGCCTGGTCGCCATCCTCGAACGCGCCGATGATGCGGCCACCGCTCATGCGGAAGGTATCGATGTTGTCGCCCTGCTGCAGCGCGCCGACCGTGCCGCCACTCATGACGAAATCATCGCGGCCGCTGCCCTGCGCTACCAGGCCGGTGACGGTGCCGCCGGTGACGGTCATCTGGTCATCGCCACTGCCCTGGTCGACGCTGTCGATCGTGCCATCGCTCAACAGCAGCACATCATTGCCATCGCCCTGCTGGACGCCACCGGCGATGCTGCCTGCCTGCATCTCCAGGCGGTCGTTGCCCGCACCGAACTGCACACCCGTGCGGCCGCTGATCGTTCCGCGGTTGACCAGCACGCTGTCGCCCGCACCGACGAACTGCAGGGCGGTGTTGTTGCCGGTGCTGATGCTGCCCGCATTTTCGACACGGCTGCCGCCACCGAGCTGGACCGCCACACCGCCCACCGAACTGATCGTGCCCAGGTTGGACAACAGGTGCCCGCCTGCGCCGACCAGCGAGATTGCGCTTACGCCGCCGCTCTGTTGCAGCTGTGCGCCGCTGGCGACAGTGACGGTGATGCCGGCCGCGCCATTGGCGGTGATGGGAACAGTCTGCGGGTTCGGCGCATTGGCGTCGCAGGTGACCGTCTGGCCGGCGACGGGGGCAGCGCTGTCACAGCCGGCCCAGGCGACGCTGGCACTCAGCAGCATGACGGACGGGACAGCCAGGGCCTGCAGCACGGAAACGGTGAGGCGGCGCGGACGAAAAGCGTGTGGAACGGCACGGGACATACAGCACTCCTGGAAAAGGGATCAGGAACTGCGGATATGCGGCACTGCGCAGGCAGTCTGCCGTGTGGTGAACGGTTTCGACAGGTGAATTTGCGTGGCGGCCATCACAGTTCAGTTGCGAACTTGATCGGCCATCACCCAACCTCCACGTGGCTGAAATGATTCATCTTTGCAGCGGTCACAGGCCGCGCGGAGAGCATCCACGCATGGCGTGGATGAGGTGCCATCAGATCTTCAGATAGATCTTCCGCCGGTCCAGCCACCATGCCACGCCCCACCACTGCGCGACAAACACCAGCGCCTGCAGCATGGACGCCAGCTCCAGCGCCTGCGGCATTGCGGTGGCCAGCTGCTGCCAGACCCACCCCCAAACTCCGGTAGCCATCAGCACCACCGACATCACCGATGCGCCCAGATACGCCGTGATCGCATTGACGCCGAAGCGCCGGCCCAGCGCCGGCCAGCCCTTCTGGTCGATCAACAGGTGGCCCAGCCATAGCGCCAGCGCCGCCAGGCCACCGGTCCACAGCACGTAGCTGGGCGTCCACAGCTGTTTGTTCAACGGCAGCACCACCGCCAGCAGCAGGCCCAATACCGCAGTCGCCACACCCAGCCCGGCCAGCGCCGCGGCACGTCCGCTGCGCAGCAGGCCTCCGGCCAACAGCCCGAGCACGGTACTGGCCAGCGCGCCCAGCGTGCTCAGCAATCCTTCCGGGTCATGGCCCAGCCCGGCATCGGCGTGCCATTGATAGATCCACGGCGCGAACAACGCGGTATCCAGGCGGCTGGCCGGGTTGGTCCATGGCGCCAGGTCACCGATGCCCAGCAGCAACACGGTGTACCCCACCAGCAGCGCGATCAGAGCGCCCACCTGCACGCGCGGCCGCGCGTAGACCGCCAGCACGCCCACCAACGCCGCACACACCGCGATGCGTTGCAGCACGCCCCAGATGCGGAAGTGGTGTGTATCCAGCGCCCACCAGATCAGCAGATGCAGCAGCGCACCGGCCACCAGGATGCGCAGCGCGCGCTCCAGCACACCGCGCGCCAGTGCAGGACGCGCAGCGGCATCCAGCGCGCGCGGTGCCACGCTGAAGGCCATCGACACGCCCACCAGGAACAGGAAGAACGGAAACACCAGATCGGTGGGCGTGCAGCCATGCCATTCCGAATGACGCAGCGGCGCGAACACTGCACTCCAGTCGCCTGGATTGTTGACCAGCAGCATCGCCGCCACGGTGATGCCGCGCAGGGCATCGATCGAGCCCAGCCGGCGTGGCGGCGTACTGTTCATCAGGCGGCCTCGTACTGTCCGGCAATCCAGGTGCCACGTACCTGCAGGGCGTCATCCAGCAGCACCAGGTCGGCCTGGTAGCCCTCGGCGATGTGGCCCAGGCGATCATCGACGTTGAGGAACTGCGCCGGGTAGGTCGAGGCCATGCGTGCCGCTTCGGCCAGCGGCTGGCCAAGCAGCTGCACGGTGTTGCGCACCGCCGTGGCCATATCCAGCGCCGAGCCCGCCAGCGAACCGGCGGCATTGCGCACCACGCCATCAATGGCGGTAATGGTTTCGCCATACAGCACGTAACTGGGATCGTCGGCACCGACCGGCGGCATCGCATCGGTCACCAGCAGCAGGCGACCGCGCGGCTTGGCAGCCAGCGCCACGCGCAGGCTGGCCGGATGCACATGCACGCCATCGACGATGATGCCGATCCAGCTGTCGCGGTCTTCCAGCGCAGCGCCCACCGCGCCAGGCTCGCGGCCCTGCAGCGGCGACATCGCGTTGTACAGGTGGGTGAAGCCACGCACCCCAGCATCCAGGCCGGCGCGGATCTCCTCGTAGGTGCCTGCAGTGTGGCCAGCGGCAACGATCACGCCACGCTCGACCAGCGCGCGGATCGTCTCCAGCGGCACTCGTTCCGGCGCCAGTGTCAGCAGGGTCACGCCGTTGTCCAGCGAGGCGGCCAGCGCGATCTCTTCTTCGTCCGGCACGCGGAACTTGCTGGCATCGTGGGTGCCCTTGCGCGCCGGCGCGATGTACGGGCCTTCCAGGTGGATGCCGATCACGCCCGGCACGCCCTGAGCGATTGCTTCGCGCATCGCACCGATGGCTTCGCGCATCACCGCCACGTCATCGCTGATCAGCGTCGGCAGCATCGCGGTGGTACCGAAACGACGATGCGCCTGCGCAATGGTGCGCAGCGCCGCCACGTCCGGCGTGTTGTTGAACAGCGCGCCGCCACCGCCATTGACCTGCACGTCGATGAAGCCGGGCAGCAGCCAGCCACCGCCCAGGTCCACCTGCTCGGCAGCGTGGCCGAGCTGCGGCGCGGCATCGGGCAGCAGCGCGCTGATGCGGCCCTCTTCGATCACCACTGCCAGATCGTCGCGGAACTCATCGCCCGCCAGGATGCGGGCATTGCGCAGCACGGTTGCCATCACACCGTCTCCGTCACCTTGTTCAGGTGCGGCGGCAGGTCCGGGTTGAAGCCACGACGCAATGCCAGCGCATTGATTGCGCGGTAGAAGCTCTGCACGGTCAACAACGGTGCGCACAACGGATGCGGCGCTGCAGCCACCGGCAGGTTGCCGCCGGCCCCGGCCAGCCACACCTGCGCGCCCCGGGCAGAAAATTCCTCGACCACCGCGCGGGTGCCGGCGCCGGTTTCATCGGGCTGCGCGAAGGCCAGCACGGGGAATCCACGGTCAACCAGCGCCATCGGGCCGTGCTTGACCTCGGCCGAGCTGTAGGCTTCGGCATGCAGGCTGCAGGTTTCCTTGAACTTCAGCGCCGCTTCCTGGGCCGCGCCCAGGCCCAGGCCACGGCCGAGCACGAACAGGTTGGTGGCCTCGACCAGGCCTTCGGTCACCGCGCTCCAGTCGCACTGCCACGCCTCACGCAGCGCGTCGGGCAGCAGGTCCAGCGCCGCACGCAGGCTGCTGTCCTGCTTCCAGTACGCGGCCAGCTGCAGCAGCGCGGCCAGCGACGCCAGGTAGCTCTTGGTCGCCGCCACGCTCTTTTCGGCACCCGCGTGCAGCGGAATGACCGTGTCGGCCAGCTGCGCCAGAGGTGAATCCTCGACGTTGACCAGCGCGATCACGCGCGCACCGGCCGCCTTGGCGGCCTCGGCGTTGCGCAGCAGGTCCGGGCTCTTGCCCGACTGCGAGATGACGATGAACAGTGCGCCGCGCAGCTGCAATGGTGCGGCGTAGACCGACCCCACCGATGGCGAGGCCGACGCGACCACCAGGCCCAGCTGGGTTTCCAGCAGATACTTGCCATAGGTGGCGGCGTGGTCGGAGCTGCCGCGTGCACAGGTGACCACGAACGGCGGCGGTGCAGCACGCAGGCTGGCGGCCAGGGTTTCCATGGTGGCGTGGTTGCGCGAGAACTGGCGCGCGACCACGTCGGCCGCTTCAGCGGCCTCGGCGAACATCAGGGTGGACGTGGGGTCTGACAGCGACATGGCAGGCTCAGGCAGGATCGGAAGGAAGGGGGCGTGCGCCGGCCGGGCGCATCGGCGCGGTCGAACCGCGCACCACCAGCTGCGGCACGAAGCCCTGGTTGTGCAGTGGTGCCGGCGCATCGTCGTAGGCGTCGCTGCGCAGCTGCGCGATCAGCAGGCGCGCGGCATGGCGGGCGATGTCCTCGGTGGCCTGCTTGGCGGTGGTCAGCGGCGGCCAAGACTGGCGCGAGAACGGGCTGTCCTCGAAGCCGGCAATGGACAGGTCGTAGGGCACGTTCATGCCGGCCGACTTGGCGGCGGCCAGCACGCCGGCAGCGATTTCGTCGTTGGAACCGAAGATGGCGGTGGGCGGCTCGCGCAGCGCCAGCAGGCGGCGCGCGCCGCGGAAACCGTCATCGAAGGTGTAGTCGCCCTGCACCACCAGGTGCTTGTCCACGGTCATGCCGTAGTCCTTCAGCGCGGCTTCGTAACCGGCGTAGCGCTCGCCCGAAGACCGGTGCGAGCTGCCGCCCCAGAGGAAGCCGATGCGCTGGTGGCCCAGCTGGATCAGGTGCTCGGTGATCTCGTAGGCGGCCTCGCGGTCGTCGACGAACACACAGGCGCCATCGGCCGGGTCTTCGGTGGCGGCGATGATGCGCACCAGCTTGATGCCGCGCGCGGTCAGCGCCTGGATCAGGTCGCGGCGCTCGGACATCGGTGCGGTCAGCACCAGCCCGGCCAGGCGCGAACGCTGCACCCAGTCGGCCAGTTCATCGGCGAGCAGCGGCGAGCTGGAATCGCAGGGATGGATCTGCAGCCCGAACCCGGTCTCGCGGCAGGCGGCGAGCACGCCATTCTGCACGCCGATGATGTGGTACGGGTTCGGGTTGTCGTAGACCAGCCCGATTACGAAGGTAGTGCCGCTGCGCAGGTTGCGCGCGGACGGATCGGGTTCATAGTCGAGCTCGGCAATGGCACGCAGCACCCGCGCGCGGGTGGCCTGCATCACCGAGGGCTCGTTGTTGATCACGCGCGAGACCGTCTTCAGCGAGACCTTGGCTTTCTCCGCAACGTCCTTGATGGTCGCTCTGCGCATGGGTTTTCCCTGGGGTTGACTGCCGTCCATCATCGCCGATCAGACCTTGTCCTGCGGCAGGCCGGCGCGGTGGCCGATCACCGAGTAGAACAGGATGTACAGGTAGCACGGCACCATCAGCAGCACGAACACCAGCTGGAAGTCGATGTGCTGCTTGAGCACGGCGAACAGCTGCGGAATGATCGCACCGCCGGCGATGCCCATCACCAGCAGGGCCGAGCCGGTCTCGGTGAAGCGGCCCAGGCCGCGGATCGCCAGCGGGAAGATCGCCGGCCACATCATGGCGTTGGCAAAGCCCAGCAGCGCCACGAAGGCCACCGAGACGTAGCCGTGCGTAGCCCAGGCGCCCAGGCAGAACACCACGCCCATCACTGCCGAAATGGTCAGGTAGCGCGACTGCGAGACCAGGCCAGGGATCGCCAGCAGGCCGACCACGTAGCCGGCCAACATCGCACCCAGCGTCAGCGAGGTGAACATCTTGGTCTGGTCCAGCGGCAAGCCGAAACCGTGGCCGTAGGTGCCGATCGCATCACCGGCCATGACTTCCACGCCTACGTACACGAACAGGCACAGCACGCCCAGCCACAGATGCGGGAACTGGAAGATGCTGCGGCGCTCGGCCGTTCCCGGTGCCCCTGACGGCGTTGCATTGGCTTCGGAGGACTTGATCTCCGGCAGAGGCGAGAACAGCACGGCCACCGCCAGCACCACCAGCAGCGCGGCCATCGCAAGGTACGGCGCATGGATCTTGGCGGCGAATTCGTTGAGCAGCGCGACCTTGGTGACCGCGTCGGCCGCCTGTACCTGCTTGTCCAGGTCACCGATGCCATGCAGTACCAGGGTGCCGATCAGCACCGGCGCCAGCATGCCGGCGATCTTGTTGCAGATGCCCATCAGCGCGATGCGACGCGCTGCGGTCTCGATCGGGCCGAGGATGGAGATGTAGGGATTGATCGCCGTCTGCAGCAGGGCCAGGCCGCTGCCGATCACGAACAGGCCGCCGAGCGCGCCCGGATACCAGCGCTGGGTGGCGAATTCACCGAAAAGCGCGGCACCACCGGCCATCACCAGCAGGCTCAGGCTCAGGCCCTTCTTCATGCCGGTGCGGCGCAGGATCCAGGACGCCGGCAGGGCCAGGAAGAAATAGGACAGGTAGAACACCATCAGCACCAGGAAGGCGCCGACCTCGCTGAGTTCAAAGGCCAACTTGACAAAGGTGATCAGCGGGCCGTTGAGCCAGGTGAAGAAGCCGATCAGGAAGAACAACACGCCAACGATGGCGATGGAGGTGACCACGTTCGGGCGCGCGCTTGCAGCGGGGACGGCGGACATCAGGAGGGCTCCTGCGGCGACGGCCGCAGAACGCGGCGTCGGAGAGTGGCTGGGAACAACGTTGTCACATTCTTTCGATGGACAGCCGCGGTTTGTCAACTTCCACGCGCAGCCCTGTGAACCTAGTGCTGCACTGCGCAAGTCCGCCGCGGTACGCCCCGCTGAATGCGCGGCAGTCCTAGAGCCACGTGCGGCAATGGTTCCCACGTGAAACCCACACTCACACCATGTAAACGTTTACTGCACGCCGCGTTCGTTGCAACGCAGCAACGAAAGTGTCACGAACTCGTTGACATCGTTGTCAGCGCGGTTACAGACTCCGCCACAATCGCCGCCCCGGTTCCGGGCCGGCCCCACCTGACAGCAGGAGCCCGCGTGACCGCCAGCCACCCCGCCCCGGCCCATGTCCTGTCCCGCGTTGCGCCCTCGTTCCTGGCCGCCGACGTCGGTGGCACCCATGTGCGCGTGGCCCGGGTCCAGGCCAGCGGCGATGCCGCCCACCCGGTGCAGGTGCTGGAGTACCGCAAGTACCGCAACGCCGACCATGCCGGTCTCAGCGCGATCCTGTCCGACTTCCTGGGCGAAGGCCCGCGGCCCACGCACTGCGTGGTCGCCAGCGCCGGCTACGCCCGCGAGGACGGCACCGTGATCACCGCCAACCTGCCGTGGCCGCTGTCGGCGCGCCAGGTGGAAGCCGACGTCGGCCTGCAGCGGGTCTACATCGTCAACGACTTCGAAGCAGTGGCCTACGCCGCCGCGCAGGTGGACGCCAGTGGCGTGCTGCACCTGTGCGGGCCGGAAAGCGCCGCACGCGGTCCGACCCTGGTGGTCGGCCCCGGTACCGGTCTGGGCGCCGCGCTGTGGATCCCCACCGCGCACGGCCCGGTGGTTCTGCCCACCGAGGCCGGCCAGCCGACCCTGGCGGCCAGCACCGAACTGGAAATGGCCATCGTCCGCCACATGCAGCGCGACCGCGCGCACGTGTCGATCGAGCATGCGATCTCCGGCCCCGGCCTGATGAACCTGTACCGTGCGGTGTGTGCACTGCAGGGGCAGGCACCGACCCTGGCAAGCCCCGACGCAGTCACCGCCGCCGCCATGGCCGATACCGATGCGCATGCGCGCCAGGCGCTGGACGTGTTCTGTGGCCTGCTCGGCAGCACCATCGGCGACATGGCGCTGTTCTACGGCGCCCACGGTGGCGTCTACCTGGCCGGCGGCATCCTGCCGCAGATCCGCGAATACCTGCACGCCAGCACCTTCGTCGAACGCTACCTGCAGAAGGGGCCGATGGGCGAAGCGCTGGCACGCATCCCGGTGAAGGTCGTCGAACACGGCCAGCTGGGCGTGGTCGGCGCTGCCAGCTGGTACCTGCAGCAATCGGCCGCCTGACACCGCAACAGGCTTCAACGCAATCGCAGCACGCAGTACGTGGCACGCCAACGCACGGGACTTCGCCGCCGCCCCGCGCATGTCATCGCAACCGTAACCGAACACCGCCGCCGGCACCCAATCGAGTGATGAGGAGAGACATCATGAACACCCGCAAGACCCTGCTTTCGGCAGCCATCGTCAGCTGCATCGCCTTCAGTGCGCACGCGCAGCAGGCGGCCCCGACCGCCACCGATCTGGACACCGTGACCGTTACCGGCATCCGTGGCTCGATGGAAAAGTCGCTGGACACCAAGCGCGAAGCCAATGCGCGCGTGGAAGTGGTCACTGCCGAAGACGTGGGCAAGCTGCCCGCGCACAATGTTGCCGATACCCTGCAGCGCCTGCCGGGCGTGAACATCAGCTCGTCCAGCGCCGACGAAGGTGGCTTCGATGAAGCCGACCGTGTCAGCCTGCGCGGCACCAGCCCGAGCCTGACCCAGACCCTGATCAACGGCCACAGCGTCGGCTCGGCCGACTGGTTCGTGCTCAGCCAAGGTAGCAATGTCGGCCGCAGCGTCAGCTACACCCTGCTGCCGTCGGAACTGGTGCGCTCGGTGGAGGTGAACAAGTCCTCGCAGGCCAAGCTGCAGGACGGCGGCACCACCGGCACCGTCAACATCCTCACCCGCAAGCCGCTGGAATTTTCCAAGCAGATCACCGCTGAAGCCTCGATCGGCGCGGTGCGCTCGGACCAGGCCAAGTCGACCGACCCGCAGCTGTCGGGCCTGTTCAACTACAAAAACGACGACGGCACCTTCGGCGTGATGGTGCAGGGGTTCAGCCAGAAGCGTGAACTGCGTCGTGAAGCGCAGGAAATCCCGTCGGGCTTCTTCAAGATCGACCCGAACGGCACCGTAGCCAAGTCCAACCCGGACCTGGCCGGTGTCTATGCGCCCGCCCTGCTCGGCTCGACCCTGTTCGAGCAGACCCGCGAGCGCAAGGGTGGCCTGATCTCACTGCAGTTCAAGCCGGCCGACAATCTGACGCTGGGCCTGGAAGGCTTCAGTTCCAAGATGGAAGCCAACAACTACAACCGCAACTTCATGTTGTGGGGTAGCAAGATCATGGGCGACGACAAGGACGACGCCGGCGTGATCACTCGCCCGGGCCAGGCCCCGCTGCCAGGCTATGTGGTCAAGGATGGCGTGCTGACCAACGCCAACTTCGCAGGCGTCGCCGGTACGCCGTACGCGGTGTACGACATGATCTACCGCGAGGCCACCGCCAAGAGCAACTACATCACCCTCGATGCCGACTGGCAGATCAACGACAGCCTCAACGCCAAGTTCCAGGCCGGCAGCACCAAGGGCACCGGCACCACGCCGCGCCAGTTCATCGCGGAAGTGACCGTGGCTGACGGCGGCGGCGCCAATTGGACCACCCACGGCAACGGTTCGCCGGTGGACTGGAACGTCGGCGGCGACATCAGCCCGAACGGCGTGACCAGCTTCGGCACCTGGGGCAACCAGGAAGTCACTGCCGAAGACAAGGAAAAGTGGTTCACGGCGGACTTCAATCAGTACTTCAACGATGGCGGCGTGCTGAACTCGCTCGACTTCGGCGTGCGCTATGCCGACCACAAGCGCGAGGCGCTGTCGCCGGAAGGGGCAACGCCGGGCGCGATCTGGGACGCACTGAAGGGCGCCCCCACCGGCAGCTTCCCGGGTGGCTTCGCCGGCGGCATCGGCGGCAATTTCCCGCGCAACATCTGGTACTACACCCCCGGTGCGCTGAAGGACGCAGTGCTCAACAACTCCACCTGGCTGGCCGGCAATGACGGCCCGACCGGTCGCCACAACTATGGCGCCGAGTGGAAGGTGGCCGAAAAGAACTTCGCCGGCTATGTCCAGGCCAACTTCAGCGGCGACCGTTGGAGCGGCAACGTCGGCCTGCGCTACGTCAACATCAAGCAGGACATCGACACCTACCAGGCGGTCAGCGATATCGCCAACGCCGACGTCAGCAGCCTGTTCGGCAAATGGAAGGCGCTGTCGTTCGAAAACAAGCACGACCGCATCCTGCCCAGCGCGAACCTGAAGTTCGATCTGGCCGATGACCTGGTGTTCCGCTTCGCCGCGTCGCAGACCCAGACCCTGCCGGACTTCTCGGCACTGGGCGCATCGTCCTGGGGTTCGGACCTGACCAAGGTCGGCGGTGGCGGCAACCCGAAGCTGAAGCCGGTGCTGTCGACCAACTTCGACGCCAACCTGGAGTGGTACTTCATGCCGCGCGGCCTGGTGTCGCTGGGCGCGTACTCGATGAACCTGAAGGACTACGTGGCCTTCGGCACCCAGACCCAGATGCTGTACAGCGAGCTGAGCAACCAGCTGGAGGCCTACCAGGTCGCCGTGCCGGTCAACGCCGACGGCAAGGTCTACGGCATGGAGTTCGCCTACGAACAGCCGCTGGGTGAGAACTTCGGCCTGAACGCCAACTACACCTACGCCGACGGCAGCACCTCCCACACCTGGGAAGACGGCAGCAACAACCTGCTGGGTACCTCGAAGAACACCTACAACGTGGGTGCCTACTTCGAGAATGATACCTTCGGTGCGCGCGTCAGCTACACCTACCGGTCCTCGTTCCTGATCGGTCTGAAGGGCGCGAGCCCGTACTACCAGGATGATTTCGGCACACTGTCGCTGTCGCTCAGCTACAAGGCTACCGACTGGATGAGCGTGAGCTTCGATGCGCTGAACCTCAACAACCCGACGCTGAAGTACTACCAGAGCGCCTCGATCCCGAGCGCGTTCTATGAGAACGGTCGCCAGTACTACCTCAACTTCCGCTTCAAGTACTGATCCAGCGGCGGCATCATCGCCGAGTCGTGCACGCACGCCGGGCCTGGGTCATTCCGGGCCCGGCGTTTTTCATGTATAGCGTTCATCGCACCGTTCCAAGGAGTCGTTCCGATGGTCAAGCCTTCCCGCGCCCGGATGCGCAGCGCGCTGCTGGGCAGCCTGATTGCCCTGCTGCCGGCACTGCCGGCGCTGGCCGCCGATCCCACGCCGGCCACCGAAGCACCCGGCCCGCAGCTACGCACCGGCAGCCTGATGCTGATTCCCGCGCCAGCCACCGTGCAGCGCGGCCAGGGCAGCGGCATCACCGTACGCGCCGATACCGCGCTGCACGCCGAAGGCGAAGCCGCGCAGCGCGTCGCCACCCAGTTCACCGACCTGCTGGCGCGCAGTGGCGGTCCGCGCCTTACGCCGGCCAAGGGCAAGACGGCAGCCGCCCCGGGCGGCATACGCTTCCAGATCGTGCCCACCTTCCGTGACAGCGGCGAGAGCTACACGCTGGAAAGCACCGCGCAGGGCGTGGTGATCCAGGCCGGCAACGAAACCGGCCTGTTCTACGGCGCGACCACGCTTGCCCAGCTGGCCACGGGCGGAAGCAACGGCGTGCTTCCCGCGGTGCAGATCCAGGACGCGCCGCGCTTCAGCTGGCGCGGTTTCATGCTCGACTCGGCACGGCATTTCCAGAGCCTGGACGAGATCAAGCGCGTGCTCGATGCGATGGCCGCGCACAAGCTCAATACCTTCCACTGGCACCTGACCGATGACCAGGGCTGGCGCATGGAGATCAAGCGGTACCCCAAGCTGACCGAGGTGGGAAGCTGCCGCCTGCCGGCGGGTGATGGCGGCGTCGATCCGGCCAATGGCCAGGAGCATCCGTACTGCGGCTTCTACACGCAGGAGCAGATCCGCGAAGTGATCGCCTATGCCGCCAAGCTGCATATCCAGGTGATTCCGGAAATCGACGTGCCCGGCCATGCCACCGCCGCGATTGCCGCGTACCCGGAACTGGGTTCGATCGACACCCCGCTGAAGCCGATCAGTGAATGGGGCGTGTTCCCGAACCTGTTCAACGTGGAAGACAGCACCGTCACCTTCCTCGAGAACGTGCTGGAAGAAGTGATCGAACTGTTCCCTGCGAAGTACGTGCACGTGGGCGGCGACGAGGCAGTCAAGGACCAGTGGGAAGCCTCGAAGCAGGTGCAGCAGCGCATGCGTGCACTGGGCATCAAGGATGAAATGGCCATGCAGAGCCACATCATCAAGCGCCTGGAGACCTTCCTGGAGAAGCACGACCGGCGCCTGATCGGGTGGGACGAAATCCTCGAAGGCGGCCTGCCACCGCAGGCCACGGTGATGTCGTGGCAGGGCACCGAAGGTGGCCTGGCCGCGGCCAGTGCTGGCCATGACGTGGTCATGTCGCCGGTGGGCTACCTCTATCTGGATTACCTGCAGACGGCCTCGCCGAACGAACCGCCGGGCCGCCCGGCCCAGGTCAACCTCGGCAAGCTGTACAACTACGAGCCGGTGCCGGCCGAGCTGGCGGCCGACAAGCGCCAGCACATTCTCGGTCTGCAGGCCAACATGTTCACCGAGCACACGCGCACCTACGCACGCCTGCAGCACAACCTGTTCCCGCGCCTGGCGGCAGTGGCCGAGACCGGCTGGAGCACGCCGGAACATCGCGACTTCCGCGATTTCCTCGCGCGCCTGCCCGCGCAGCTGCAGCGCTACCGCGCCTGGGGCCTGGCCTACGCGCAGACCCCGTTCGAAGTGGGCGTGGACTACACCAACAACCGCGCCGCCAACACGGTGACCGTGTCGCTGGCCAATCCGCTGGGCTATGAAGTGCGCTACAGCACCGATGGCCAGCCGGTGACGGCGCAGTCGCCGCTGTACCAGCAGCCGCTGACCGCGCAGCTGCCGGCTACCGTGCAGGCCGCCGCGTTCTACCAGGGCCAGACGCTGGCGGCGAAGCCGACGATCGCGGCGTTCAGCGCACAATCGCTGCTCAGCCGCCGCAGCGATGAGCTGCTCAGCTGCGTGGGCAAGAAGGGGCTGGTGCTGCGCCTGGAGGACGATGGCCCGCGCGAAGGAAACCGCGCGGTGTTCAACGTGGATATCTTCCAGCCCTGCTGGCGCTGGCCGCAGGCGCAGCTGGACGGCGTCGGCAGCGTGGAAGTCCGTGCCGGGCGCATCCCCTATTACTTCCAGCTGGCCCACGACGAGCCGAAGCGTCGCTTCGAAAAAGCAAGGCGCGCGCATGGCGAGATGCAGGTGCGTCGCGGAGATTGCAGCGGCAAGGTGCTGGCCGAAGTACCGCTGCCGGCCACGCCCGATGCCGATGGCTTCGTGACGCTGCGTGCGGCGCTGCCGAAGGGGACGCAGGGCACCGGTGACCTGTGCATCAACTTCACCGGCGACACGCGCCCGGCGATGTGGGTGCTGGATGAGGTCACGCTCAGGTAGGTGCCAACCTTGGTTGGCGCTTTGTGGCCGGATCCACGCATGGCGTGGATCTACTGTAGAGCCGAGCCCATGCTCGGCTTTCCGGTTGAAAGGCAGCCGAGCATGGGCTCGGCTCTACAGGAACCTCACCCTCGCCAGCGCAGCAGCAGGTCGCGCAGCGGGGTCAGGGCCGTGACCATGCCGACCAGCACGCCCACCGTGTTGGCGATGGCGTCCATCGGGTCGGCCATGCGGTTGCTGGTCAGTGCGCCTTGGGCGACCTCGATGCCGATGCCCATCAACACCAGGGCCACGCCCACCCACAGCAGCGGCCTGCCGCGGCGGAACAGCTGCACGGCGCTGCCGGCCAGGATGAAGTAGGCGACGAAGTGCTCGCCCTTGTCGCTGTTTTCCGGCAACGGAATCGGCGGTGGCGGGATCAGGCAGACCACAATCACCAGCAGCACGGCCAAACCCCACAGCACGGCCCACAACCGCGGCCGCCGCAGCGGCTTGATCACCGGCAACACCTCGCTCACAGGCGCCAGCTCAGGTCACCCAGTTCGAAGGCCGGTTCGAAATCGACGCCACGCTGCAGGCCGATGGCCTGGAAGCGCTCGCCCATCTCGGTCGGCAGGGTCAGCTTCTTTACCTGGTCGCGCAGCTGGATGCGGCCGACCTCGTCGGTGCGTTCCTCGGCCAGCAGCAGCACCTGGTCCAGGCCATTACCGAGCAGGAAGCTGGCCTGGCTGCAGTAGCCGGCCAGCTCGAAACCGCCGTGCATGCCGGCCTCGGCCATCGCGGTGAAATCCACCGACGCGGTGATGTCCTGCAGGCCCGGCCAGCGGTGCACGTCGTTGTGCACGTGATGGCGGTAGAACGCGCGCACGGTGCCCTCATCGCGGTCGTGCTGGTAGAACTCGCTGCGACTGTAGCCGTAGTCGACGAACAGCATCGCACCACGCTGCATGCCACCAGCCACCGCCTGCAGCCAGTACGGCAGCTGCGGCAACACTTCGGAACGGTAGCCCTCGGCGAAAGGCTTTTCCAGGTAGCGCTCGATATGGCGCACCGCACCGTTGAGCAGGATGTCGGCCGGCTGCGCACCACGGATGAAATTGCCTTCGGCGTCCAGCTCGACGGTTTCCTCGTAGACCTCGCCATCGCGGATCAGGAAGCGCGGGGTCGGCAGCGCGTCGATCACCTCATTGGCGAACACCACGCCTTCCCAGTCCTCGTCGAACGGGCGGTCGACCCAGTCCACGCGCGCGGCCAGCTCGGCCGGCAGGTTCTGCTGCAGACGCTGCTGCTGGCGCTCGCGCAGATCGGCACTGGGTTCGAGGATGGCGTAGCGCGACGGCAGCGCATCCAGCTCGGCCAGGCGCAGCAGCACTGCCTCGGCGAAGGCGCCGGTGCCGCCGCCCAGCTCCAGCATCCGCGCCTGCGCGCCGAGCTGGGCGAACACCGGTGCAAGCGCATTGGCCACGCTGCCGGCAAACAGGCTGCCGAGCTCGGGCGCGGTGGTGAAGTCACCGCTGCCACCGAACTTGCTGGCGCCGGCGCTGTAATAGCCCCAGCCCGGGGTGTACAGGCACAGCTCCATGAAGCGCGAGAAGGGCATGGCCCCGCCCTGCGCGAGGATTTCAGCACGCAGGGCGGCCGCCAGCTGGTCGCTGTGGGCCAGGGCATCGGCTTCGGGCAGGGGGAAGGTGGGCTGCATGGCGTCTTCGAATGCGGTGACAATGTGCACAGGATAGCTGAGCCTTGGAGGACCCTCGATGAGCGATACCCACCCCGTGGTCCTGATCACCGGCAGCGCGCGCCGGATCGGCGCGGCCATCGCCCGCCAGTTCCACGCCTGTGGCTGGTCGGTGGTGCTACATGCCAACACCTCCAGCGCCGAACTGCAGCAGGCCGCGTTCGATTTCGACAATGTGCGGCCGGGCAGCGTGCTGGCCCTGCAGGCCGACCTGCGTGACGCCGACGCCCTGCCCGAACTGGTGGAACAGGCCGTTACCCACTTCGGCCGCCTGGACGCGCTGGTCAACAACGCCTCCAACTTCTTCCCCACCCCGCTCGGCCAGGTCACCGCCGAGGCGATGGACGCGCTGTATGCGGTCAATGCACGCGCGCCGCTGCTGCTGTCACAGGCGGCGGCGCCCTACCTGCGCCGCCAGCAGGGCTGCATCGTCAACCTGACCGACCTGCACGGCACCGATCCGATGCGCGACCACATCGCCTACACCATGGCCAAGGCCGCGCTGGAGATGGCCACCCGCGCTCTGGCACTGGAGCTGGCGCCGAAGGTGCGGGTCAACGCGGTGGCGCCGGGTGCGATCCTCTGGCCGGAACAGGGCAAGGACGATTTCGCCCGCGAGGCGCTGCTGGCGCGCACGCCGCTGGCGCGGATCGGCACGGTCGAGGAGATCGCCGAAGCGGTCTACTGGCTGGTGGCCGAAGCCAGCTTCGTCACCGGCCACACCCTGCGCGTGGATGGTGGGCGCACCGTCAGCTGAGAGGTTGCCGGCCAGCGGCCGGCACCACCGGTAGCGCCGGGCCATGCCCGGCGAGCGCAGCGGCAACAACAACCCATCATTCCAGGTCCACCACCTCGAACGCCTCGCCAAACTGCGCGTGCGCCCGCCACAGCGTGGCCAGGTCCTGCCCGCTGACCGGGTCGATGAAGCCCGGCGCGATGTCCGCCAGCGGCTTCAGCACGAAGGCATGCTTCAGTTCCGGGCGCGGAATGCGCAGGTGGCCGGGGCCTTCCACCACCAGGTCGCCGTAGAACACCACGTCGATGTCCAGGGTCCGGTCGGAGAAGCGCGGCCCGCTGCGGTCGCGGCCGTGCGCGTCTTCCAGCGCGTGCAGCCAGTCGTCCAGTTCCTGCAGCGGCAGATCGGTCTCGATCGCCACCGCATTGTTGAGGAAGGCCGGGCCATCGAAGCCGACCGCGGCAGTACGGTAGGCCGGCGAGACCTGCAGCGCGCCGAAGCGCTCGCGCAGGGCCGTCACCGCGGCGTGGAGGTAGCGGCGGGGCTGGACGTTGCTGCCCAGGCTCAGGAGCACGGTGGTCATGCGGTTCAGGTGGCAGCGATGGGGGCGTGGACATGCCGTCGTCACGGCGGCCTGCCTACAATCCGGGACGCACATGATAGGGCACCGACATGACCTATTGCGTTGGAATCGAGGTGGACGAGGGCCTGGTCTTCGCTGCCGACACCCGGACCAATGCCTCGCTGGACGATGTGCGCGTGCATCGCAAGCTGCACGTGTTCGAATATCCCGGCCAGGCAGCCTACGTGCTGATGGCGGCTGGCAACCTGGCCACCACCCAGCTGCTGGTGTCGCGCCTGGGCCGCGACGCCGCAGAGCGGCGCGTGCCCAACCTGCGCGACATGACCCACCTGTTCGAAGCCGCCGCGTATGTGGGTCAGCTGCTGGTGGACAGCCAGGTGCACAGCAGCCACAGCGAACACGGCCATGACGGGGTCAACACCCAGGCCACGCTGATCTTCGGCGGCCAGATCGCCGGCGAGCGGCCCGGGCTGTACATGATCTACCCGCTCGGCAACGCCATTGCCGCCTCGCCGGAGACGCCCTACCTGCAGATCGGTGAATCCAAGTACGGCAAGCCGATCCTGGATCGCATCCTCAGCCCGACCACGCGGCTGGAGGACGCCGCGCGCACGGCCATCGTCTCGCTGGACTCCACCATCCGGTCCAACCTGTCGGTGGGCCTGCCGATCGACCTGGCGCTGCTGCGCGACGGTGAACTGCGTATCGGTCGGCAACTGCGGCTGGGCGCGGATTCAGCGCTGTATGCCGATATCCACCAGAACTGGTCACGGCGCCTGGAACAGGCGGTGGACGCCCTGCCGCGGTTCCCCTGGGAAACCGACGAACGGTAGTGCCGGCCGCTGGCCGGCGACCGCGTTGATACCAGCACACAGGGATGCCGGCCAGCGCCCGGCGCTACCGGGGCATCAGCCCAGCGCTTCTGCCACGGCGCGGAAGACCTGCTGCATCTGCAGCGGCTTGTGCAGTACATGCACCTCCACTCCGGCCGGGAAGGCGTCGGCCGAGACCGGCACCGCAGGGTCTTCCAGCACCAGCGCCGGGCCGCGGTAACCGAGCGCGGCCATCTCGCCCAGCAGCTGGCTGGCCGGCAGCAGCTTGGAGCCGGCATCGGCAATCACCAGCGCTGGCATTGCCTCCTGCTGCATCCAGCGCAGCGCCGCCGGGCCATCGGAGGCCAACTGCAGCTGGTAGCCCTGGCTGGACAGCGCGTTGCCGAGCAGCGACAGGCGCGTGGCTTCCCCATCGACCACCAGGATCGACTGGCCGCTGCCCAAGGCCACCAGCTGTTCGATCGGCTCGCTGCCGTCGATGATCTCGTGCATCGGCAGGCGCAGTTCGAAGCAGGTGCCCTGTCCCGGCTGGCTGCTGACATGGATGCTGCCACCAGCGCCCTCAACAATGCGCTTGCAGGAGATCAGGCCCAGGCCAGTGCCATCTGCCTTGGTGGTGAAGAATGGATTGAACAGGTGCGACAGCGTGTCCGCATCCATGCCAATGCCTTCATCGGCAACGCAGATACGCATCCAGTCCACGCCATCGCGCTGGCCGGCATGGCTGGCGGTCAGGCTCAGTCGGCCGCCGTTGGGCATCGCCTGGATCGCATTGAGTGCCAGGTTCAGCATGACCTGCTGCAGTTCGGTGTAGTTGGCATCCACTACCAGGCCTTCGTCCTGCACCTGCAGTTCCAGGCGCACGGCATCGGGCACGTTGCTGCGCAACAGCAGGGCCACCGCATCGAACAGGCCCTTGATCTCGATACGCTCGCTCGGCTTGCGCGAACCGCGCACGAACGACAGCATCGATTCGGCCATCTCGTGGCCGCGGCGGCCACACTCGGCGATGACGTCGGCCAGGTGGTGCAACTGCGGATCGTCGGTACGCGCCTTCAACAGGTCCGGCATGATCAGCAGCGGCTGCAGGATGTTGCGCAGGTCATGGCTGAGGCCGGCGGCGAGCAGCGACAGGCTTTCCAGGCGCTGCGCGCGCATCAGTTCGGTCTCCACCCGTGCGCGCTCTACGGCGCTGCGGGCATCGCGGATCGCACGCGCCACCGCCGACGGCAGGCGCGCCGGCTGGTGCTTGATGATGTAATCGTTGGCGCCTTTCTGCAGCGCCGCCACCGCGTTCTCCTCACCCATGGTGCCGGAGACGAAGATGAAAGGGACTTCCGGCGCCGTCTCGCGCACGATGCGCAGCGCATCATCACCGGAAAACCCCGGCATGCTCAGGTCGGACAGCACGATGTCCGGCTGGAACGCGGCCAGTGCCTGGCGCAGCTCCGCCTCGCTCTCGACGCGCTCGAAACGAGCGTCCAGGCCCGCATCGAGCATCTGTTCGGACATCAGCTCGGCATCTTCCGGTGAGTCCTCCACCAGCAGGATGCGCAGCGCCCCCAGGGCAGGACCGGTCAGGGGCATGGGCTCACTCGAGTTCCGGTGCCTGGTTGATCAACGCCCAGAACTTGCCCAGGGTCTGCACCGCACCGAAGAACTGGTCCACGTCCACCGGCTTGACCACGTAGGCATTGACCCCCATGTCCCAGCTGCGGGCCAAATCACTTTCCTCGCGCGAGGACGACAGGATCACCACCGGCAGGCGCTTGAGTTCTTCGTGCTCGCGGATCTGCCGCAGCACTTCCAGGCCGTCCATGCGCGGCATCTTGATGTCCAGCAGCAGCACCGCCGGCAGGCCTTCCTCGCGGTTGGCGAAGGCGCCGCGGCGCAGCAGGTAGTCCATCACTTCCACGCCATCCTCGACGTGCACGATGGGATTGGCCAGACGCGCCTCTTCCAGGGCGTCGATCGCCATTTCGGCATCGGCCGGGCTGTCTTCGGCGAGAAGAATGGTGCGCAGAGTCGTCATGCAGAGGGACCTTGTTTGTCCGCGTCGGTCGCGGGGGGCAGGTAGAAGTGGAAGGTGGCGCCGACGTCCGGTTCGGCCTCGGCCCAGATACGGCCGCCATGGCGGGTGAGCACGCGACGGACGCTGGCCAGGCCGATACCGGTTCCGGGGTAGTCGCTGGCCTTGTGCAGGCGCTGGAACACACCGAACAGCTTTCCGGCATAGGCCATGTCAAAGCCTGCACCATTGTCGCTGACCGTGAACTGATGGCCGCCGTCGGGCTGGGGCTGGTAATCCACGCGGATCTTCGCCGGTTCGCGGTTGCCCGAGTACTTCACCGCGTTGCCAAGCAGGTTCAGCCAGACCTGGCGGATCATGTTCTCGTCACCCACCACGATCGGCAGCGGCGCGATGTTCCACTCCACCTGGTGCACGTGGCCGCTGGCCTCAGCCTCGGCCTGCAGATTGGAATCGAGCATGGCGCGGGTATCGGCCACCAGCGACTGCATGTCCACCGCCTGGTGCCGCATTGCCGCACGGCCCAGCCGCGAATAGACCAGCAGGTCGTCGATCAGCGCGGCCATGCGCCGCGCCGAACTGGAGATCACTTCCAGGTAATGGCGGCTCTTGTCATCGGCCGCATCGCCGAGATGGCGCGACAGCTTGTCGGAGAATCCAGCCACGTGGCGCAGCGGCGCCCGCAGATCGTGCGAGACCGAGTAACTGAAGGCTTCCAGTTCCCTGTTGACCTCGGACACCTGTGCAACCTTGCCTTCCAGCTGGCGGTTCAGTTCCTCCACACGCAGCTGCACCGCACGCTGCACGGTGACGTCGCTGACCGTGAGCAACACCACTTCGTCATCGGTGTCCGGCAGCGGCATGCGCCGCGCGTTGAGCAGCATGTAGCGCACCAAGCCATCGGCGGTGCGCTGTTCATGCTCGAAGTCCCAGAGTTCCCGGCCGCGCAGCAGCACATCGGACAGTCGCTGGCGCATCACCGGGTCTTGCCACGCACCGTTGCCGACGTTATCCAGCACCAGGCCCTCGGCGCGCTCATCCTGCAGACCATACAGCTCGGCGAAAGCAGGATTGTGCAGTTGCACGCGCAGATCGCGGTCGAGCAGCACGATCGGCTCGCGCACCGTCTGCAGCACCGACGCTGCACGCGCGGCCGAACGCAATGACTGCCGCTCGGCGTGCAGGCGGCGGCCGATCTGCCGCTGCAGCAGCCACAGCACCAGGCCGAGCAACGCCAGCTGGACCACCAGCGAACTCCACGACACCAACTCGGTCTGCTTGCGCTGGCGGGCGGCCTGCTCGGCGCGCTGTGCCAGCAGCTTCTGCTCGCTGGCCTGCAGTTCCTCCACCAGCCCGCGGATCGGATAACGCGTGCTCAGGTCCTGCACCAGCTCGCGCTGGTCACTGTTGGGCTCTGACTTTGCCAGTTCGCGGGCAAGCGCCATGCGCCCTTCCAGCATCGACTCGATGCGGCCGATGCGGATCAGCTGCTCAGGATTGTCGCGGGTCATCCGGCCCAGTTCAGCCAGGCGACCGGGAAGTTCATTGGCTTTGGCCATGCGCTCGCGCAGGCCAGGCGCGTCCACGCCCTTGGACAGGGTCAGCGCGGCCGATTCGACATCGCGTACATCGGCCTGCAGCTGCTGCAAGGCCACGCCGACAGCCTGGGTATGATTGACCCAGGCCATCGCATCTTCGCTGTCCTGCTGCAGGTGGCGCAGTGTCAACCACGGCACCACGATGATCGCTGCGGCGGCCAGCGCCAGGGCGGGCATCCGCCAGCGGTCCCAGATGTCATCACTGAAAACCAGCGCCATAGTTCCTCATCAACACGGCCGCAAAGCATGGGCCGTACCCGGCCCCAGTGCGGCGGAACCGGCAATATAGCGCAGGCGGGTCAAAACTCTGGAGTTTCCAGCGCCGCTGGCTGAACGGCTGGTACTTCGGCGCTGTACGGCCGAGCCCACGGTCGGCTGGAACCCAACGGCAGCCGAGCACGGCTCGGCGTCACGCGGGAGTGGGCGCCCCATACCGGGGCGCCCACTCCGCCAGGTCAGCGCTTGGCAGCAGTGCTGACCTTCAGTGCAGCGGCATCGACGCGGGTCACGCCCTTGATGCCCTTGGCAGTGGCAACCGCCTTGTCCTTCTCGGCCTGGGAGGCCACCGCGCCGCTCAGGCTGACAACGCCGTTCACGGTTTCCACCTTGATCTCCGTGCCCGGAACGTTGCTGCTGGCCAGCAGGTCGGCCTTCACCTTGGTGGTGATCCAGGTATCGGTCACAGGCTCATTGGAGTCATGGCGATCAGCATGCGTGGCCGGATGGCTGCTGGTCGGCGGGCTCTTGGCAGCGGGATCCTTGGCAAATGCAGCCGAGGAGGACAGCGCCAGGCCCAGCGTCAAGGCAGAAGCAATCAGTGTGCGGGAGGTATTGCTCATCGTGTCGTACTCCTTCGGGATGTGGTGCCAGTCTGGACAAGCCGCCGTAGAGCAGGCGTGGCGCTGCGGTCATGCCGCCGTGAATCGGACCGTTTCCTGGGCCAACGGTTCAGTTTGGCCTGCCACCACCCGTCGTATACCCTGCCCTTCCCACAGCCGGAGCTCTGCCATGCGCCCCGACCTGCAACTGGCCCTGATCGGCTACGGCCTCGCCGGCCGCGTCTTCCATGCGCCGCTGATCCAGCACACACCCGGGCTGGCGCTGCACAGCATCGTCAGTTCGCAGCGCGACACATTGCTGCGCGCGTTCAGCGACGTGCACGTGCGTGCGATGCCGCAGGACGTGTTCGACGATCCGGCCGTGGACGCGGTGGTGATTGCCACACCGAACGCGCAGCACGCGCCGCTTGCAATCGCGGCGCTGGCCGCGGGCAAGCACGTGCTGGTCGACAAGCCGTTTGCGCTGGATGTCGCTGAAGCCGAAGCGGTACTGGCTGCGGCACGCAGCGCCGGCCGCATCGCCACCGTGTTCCAGAACCGGCGCTTCGATGCGGATTTCCTCACCCTGCAGGCGCTGCTGGCCGAAGGCGCACTGGGCGACGTGGCCGAGTGCCATGCGCATTTCGACCGTTACCGGCCGCAGGTGCGCGATCGCTGGCGCGAGCAGGACGGGCCCGGTAGTGGCCTGTGGTACGACCTGGGTCCGCATCTGCTGGACCAGATGCTGGTGCTGTTCGGCTGGCCCGAGGCGATCGATGCGGATCTTGCCGTGCTGCGCCAAGGCGGCAGCGGCATCGATTACTTCCACGCCGTGCTGCACTACCCGCGGCATCGCGCGATCCTCCATTCCGGTTCATTGGTCGCGGCACAGACCCCGCACTTCAGCGTGCATGGCAGCAAGGCAAGCTGGATCAAGCACGGCCTGGACGTGCAGGAGGCGCAGCTGCGCCGCGGTGTGGCACCCGGTGCGCCAGGCTGGGGTATCGATCCGCGGCATGGTGAGCTGGTACGCTGCGATGCCGAAGACAACGTGCAGCGCACGACGGTGGACAACCTGCCTGGCGACTACCGGCGGCTGTATGCGCAGTTCGCCGCGGCGATGCACGGCGACGGCGAAGCTACGGTCAGCCCGGTGCAGGCACTGCAGTTGATGCGGTTGCTGCAGGCCGGCATGGACAGTGCGCGCGAAGGGCGGCGAATCGCGTTGGGGTGATCGGCAGGGCTGCGCCCTGCACCCGCAGAAGCGGTAGTGCCGGCCGCTGGCCGGCAACCTCAACAGCAAAAGCCGGCTATCCGTGGGATGGCGGGGTGGGTCGGGTTGCGGGAGACGCCGTAAATCCGTCCCTGGAGGCTTGGCCGCGCCATCCATGCCGCAGACACCCCCGCAACCGCCCCCACCTGGCCTTCGGCACTTTCCCGCGATCTGCCAGTAGATCCACGCCATGCGTGGATGACGTGCAAACAATCGGAAAATGCTTTTGCAGAGTCGAGCCATGCTCGACTGCCCTTGGCGCCATGGGGGTCAGCGCCCTTTCCTGCGGAAAGGGGTCCGACCCCGATTGCTTACGACTTCTTGATGGCGTGCCCACCGAACTCGTTGCGCATCGCCGACAGCAGGCGGTCGGTGAACGAGTTGGATTCGCGCGAACGCAGGCGTTCCAGCAGCGACAAGGTGATCACCGGGGCCGGCACGTCCAGCGCGATGGCTTCGGCGACGGTCCAGCGGCCTTCACCGGAATCCTCCACATACGGCGCGATGCCATCCAGCGACGGATTGCGCTTGAGTGCTTCGGTACTCAGGTCCAGCAGCCACGAACGCACCACGCTGCCGTGCCGCCAGACTTCGGCCACCTGGGCAAGGTCCAGCTCCATCTCCTGCTTGCGCTCCATCAGCGCGAAGCCTTCGGCGTAAGCCTGCATCATTCCGTACTCGATACCGTTGTGCACCATTTTGGTGAAGTGGCCAGCGCCGGATGGACCGACACGTGCCCAGCCGCGATCTTCAGCCGGTGCCAGCGTACGCAGCAGCGGCGCGATCTGCTCCACCACCGGCGCTTCGCCACCGACCATCAGGCTGTAGCCTTCCTGCAGGCCCCACACGCCTCCGCTGGTGCCGCAGTCGACGTAGCCCAGGCCGTCCTCGGCCAGCGCCTTGGCGCGGCGGATCGAGTCCTGGTAGTTGGAGTTGCCGCCGTCGATGACGATGTCACCCTCGGCCAGGTGCGGGATCAGCTGGCCCAGCGTCTGGTCGACGGTTTCGCCGGCCGGTACCATCAGCCACACCACGCGCGGCACCGGCAGCGCGGCCACCGCGGCGGCCAGCGAATCAACCACCTCCAGGCCGGCCTCGGCGGCGCGCTGGCGGGCGCCTTCGCCCGGGTCGTAGCCGACCACGCGGTGGCCGCCGCGATGCAGGCGCTGGGCCATGTTGGCGCCCATGCGGCCGAGGCCGATCATTGCAATATCCATTGTTTCACCTTCAGTTGGGGTCTAGGGTCAGGCTGCCTGGCCTGCCGGTAGCCGCGCAGTGGCGCAGCTGCGCCTCGCGCCAACGCCGGTAGAGCGTGGTATGCAGATTGTGCACCGCCAGGTCGATCGAAAAGGGGGTTCGCGGGTTGCGGTCAAGCAGGCGGGCGATGTGGTAGCCGATGGGACGTATACCGCGCGGATGCACATAGATCACGAACTGCTGGTAGAACGGATCGTCCAGCAGGCGGTCCATGCGTGCCAGCGTGGCGTGGTAGCGCGGCGCAAGCGCCGCGCGCACCTCAGGGTCGCGCTCGAACAGCAGGCGTTCGAAGTAGCGCTGGCCGGTGCGCGGGATGTCCTGCGCGAGTTTCCATAGTTCGACGTTGCGCTGGTCGTACCAGGCCAGGCCGCCATGCGTGGCCAGCGCCCGCGCAGCGTCCTCGCCCACCTCGACCACCACGAAGTTCTCGGCCTGGTTGCTCAGGTCATCCAGCGTGCCCTTGTCGTATGCATGCTCGATGAAACCAGGCACACCGACGAACGCCTGGCGCCCCATCGCCGAGGTACGCACTGCCTTGCCATCGGCGAAGAAATCGCCGGCATGCGCGCCAAGCAGGATGCTGTCGGTCCCATGCAGGGCGAGAAAGGTGCCGATCGACAGCTCATCCGCAGAGAACTCGGTATCGAAGGCAGCATCGCCATACAGCTCGCGCTGGGTGGCCAGCTGCGCGACCTGGCGGCCGACACCGCATTCGGCACGCACGGCACCGTTGTAGAACGCCTGCAGCGCCTTGCTGTTGCCCGCGCTGGGAACGAAACCGCGGCCAAGACTGTGCGTACGCTGCCAGCCTTGAGCGCGCGGGCCCTGCAGGCCGAAACCGATCCAGCCCATCTGCAGGCCGGAGAAGCGGAAGCGGGTGTTGGCCTGCAAGGCCGAGGCGGCGCGTTGCGTGGCCGCCCCCAGCTGGAACGCATAGGCGCAGATCGTGGCCGGATCGTCCAGCAACTGCTGCAGCAGCGCCTGGCGTGCAGCAGCGGACATGTGCGCCGGCCAGCGCACGTGCAGATCGCCTGCTGCCTGCGCCTCGGCCAGCGACGCACGGGTGCACACCGCGCCACCATGCACCTGCGGCTCCTTCAGCGCGGCCTCGTCGAAGCGCCAGCCCAGCCGCAGCAGCAGCCCCTGGGCGCAGTCGCCGGCTGTGGCCGCCACGCCCATCACAGGCGCGAGCAACAGGGCCGCGCCCATCAGCCAGCCGTGCACGTTCACCCTTGGTCCGTGCGGACCGGCGCGGGCTCAGGAACTGCTGCGGGTGGTGGCGGCGGTGGCGTGCCCGCAGCCTGTGGCAGGTACTGCTGCAGGCGCTGGAAGAAACGGCGATAGAAATCGGCGTCGGTAACCGTGCTGCTCGCCACTTTCACCAGCGAATCGTCATTGCTGCCGAACGGCAGTGATACCGAGCCCAGTGCACCGACGCCGACACTGGCGGACGTCGGGCTCTTCTTCAACGCATAACGGTCCTGCACGGCGCTTACGAACACCAACGCCTGATCGCCCCGGGGCGCACAGGAGATGCGCAGCACCAGCTGCTCATGGTCGTCTTCGCGCGGCTGGAAGTTCTTGTTGCCTTCCACCTGTGCGTCATCGGCACGGGCGATGGCGTACCCCTGGCTGAGCAGGGTGCGCCGCGCCGCTTCACAGGCATCGCCGGGGCGACCATCGACGGTACGCGAGAACGTGTCGCCGGAATCGAAGGATTCGCGCAGCAGCGTGCTGTCGGCGGCACGGCCACCACAGGCCGACAGGATCAGGGCGCTGCCAAGCGCCACAACAGCACTGGAAACGAGGGAGGACCGCATGGGTGCTCCTGCGAGGACGGTACCGGCAAGGGTAGCCCCGTTGCTGTGTGCGGCAGGTCGAAAGCACCCGCGTCAGGCGGCCCCGTTTGCAGCCGGTTCATGCACGAAAAAAGCAGAAGGCCGGCAATGCCGGCCCTCGGGTATCACATACCGTGTCCGGCTCAGTCCGCCCAGCGACCGGCGCCGGTCGACTGCGGCAGCACCTGTGCCGACAGCGGGCGGTCGTTGGCCAGCAGGTTCACCGCATCGGCCAGGATGGACGCCGACTCGCGCAGCAGCGGGTCCGGGCGCTTCTCGGCCGCCTTCTCGCGCGCGGCGTCCTTGACGATGTCGCGCTCGTTGCCCGTCAGGCCGTCATCGCTGCTGTCATCGGCCAGCGGGTCCAGGGCCAGGCCCAGCTCCTTGCGCTGCAGCTGGCGTTCCTTGCGCTGGGCATCCTGGCGCTCACGCTCGGCGCGGCGCGTGGCCTCGTTGAGCGAGATGTACTTCTTGGCCGCCTCGGTGCGGAACTGTTCCACGTCCTCGTTCCACCACTGGAACTCCTTGTCGGTGGCGATGCGTGCGTCGTGGCGGGTTTCCAGCTTCGGCAGCAGCGGCGCGAAGTTGCCGTACTGGGTGTGCGGCACGGCGGCGATGCGGGTCCACGGCAGGGCGTTGTCGTAGGTGCTCTCGCCGAACTCGGTGGCGTCGACACTGGCCGGGAAGGCCAGGTCGGGCACCACGCCCTTGTGCTGGGTGCTGCTGCCGCTGATGCGGAAGAACTGGGCGATGGTCAGCTTGACCTGGCCAAAGCGCTGGGTCTCGCCGCTCGGCCAACGGTCGAGGTCGACGATGTTCTGAACGGTGCCCTTGCCGAAGCTGGTTTCACCGATCACCAGGCCACGACCGTAGTCCTGGATGGCACCAGCAAAAATTTCCGAGGCCGAGGCCGAACCGCGGTTGATCAGCACCGCCAGCGGGCCATCCCACGCCACGCCCTGGTTGCGGTCGCTGTTGACGGTGACGCGGCCACCAGACTCGCGGACCTGCACCACCGGGCCCTGCTCGATGAACAGGCCGGTCAGTTCGATGGCTTCATCCAGCGAACCGCCGCCGTTGTTGCGCAGGTCCAGCACCACGCCGTCCAGCTTGTCGTTCTTGAAGCCGGCCAGCAGCTTGGCCACGTCGCGGGTGGCCGAGGCGTAGTCGGCCGCATTGCGGCGACGGCCTTCGAAGTCCTGGTAGAAGGTCGGCAGCTTGATCACGCCGATCCTGCGTGCCGGCTCGCCATTGGCGGCCGGGATGGTCATGGTCTCTCCCTTCGCGGCCTGTTCGGCCAGGCGCACCTTCTGGCGGGTCAGCACCAGGGTGTGGTGCTTGCCGTCGGCACCCTCGGCGGCCGGAATGAATTCCAGCTTCACCTGGGTATCCTTGGCACCGCGGATCTTGGCCACGACGTCGTCGATGCGCCAGCCGATCACGTCCTCGACCAGGCCGGACTTGCCCTGGCCGACGCCGACGATGCGGTCACCCGGCTTCAGCGTGCCATCCACTGCAGCCGGGCCACCGGCGATGATCTCGCGGATCACCACCATGTCGTCCTGCCGCTGCAGCTGCGCACCGATGCCTTCCAGCGAAAGCGACATCGCCTGGTTGAAGTTCTCGGCGGTGCGCGGGGTGAAGTAGTCGGTGTGCGGATCGACAGCGCTGGTGTAGGCGTTCATGAAGAACTGGAAGACATCCTCGCCCTTCAGCTCGTTGACCGACTTTTCAAGCGTGGCATAGCGCTTGTCCAGCGTCTTGCGGATGTCATCGGGCTTCTTGCCGGCCAGCTTAAGACGCAGCCAGTCATTCTTCACCGACTTGCGCCACAGCTCATCCAGCTCGGCGCTGCTGGCGGCCCACGGCACCTTCTTGCGGTCGTACTCGAAGCGCTCGTCGGTGGTGAAGTCCGGTTCCTGCTTGAGCAGCTTGCGCGCGTAGGCCACGCGCTCGCCGACGCGCTGCTTGTAGACCGCAAAGACCTGGAATGCCGGCTCCAGCTCGCCGCCGCGAATGGCGGAGGAAATGTTGGCTTCGAACGGCGCAAAGCGCGCCACGTCGGCCTGCGTGAAGTACTGCTTGCCGCCGTCAAGCGTCTCCAGGTAGCGCTTGAACACGTCCTTGGACGTGGCCTCGTCCAGCGCGCGCGGGCGGTAGGCATAACGGCTGTCGGACAGCAGGCCGTACACCAGCTTGGAGGTGGTCACCTGATCGGCGGTTACCGCAGCGGGCAATGCCGGCGAGTCGGCCTTGGCCGCCAGCGCCAGCGGCGCCACCAGCGCCAGGGCCATCAGGAATGCGGGGGCTTTGAATTTCATTGACGTGCTCGAAGGCGCCTTGCCAAGGGGGAGACTGCGGGGTGTTAAGACACCACGACAGTGCCGAAAGTTGCCGGGTTTGTCACCCGGCCGCGCTCGGTGGAAAACCAGCCTAGCCGGGCCGGTGTAGCAAATTGTGAATGCATGTAGAGCCGAGCCCATGCTCGGCTGGCCGGCAGCAAGCAGCCGAGCATGGGCTCGGCTCTACGGCAGGCAGAGGTGTGCGGACCAAGGGTCCGCACCCACAGGAGAAGTAGCTCCCACCCACCGGCAGGGTGTCAGGAAATGCCGGCGCCCTTGGCCTGGACGTCGGCGTGGTACGACGAGCGCACCATCGGGCCGGAGGCCACGTGGCTGAATCCCAGCTCGTAGCCGTAGTCCTCCAGCGCCTTGTAGTCCTCGGGAGTCCAGTACTTCAGTACCGGGTGGTGATGCGCGGTCGGCTGCAGGTACTGGCCGATGGTGATCATGTCCACATCGTGCGCGCGCAGGTCGCGCATGGTGGCCTTGATCTGTTCGAAGTCTTCGCCCAGACCCAGCATGATGCCGCTCTTGGTCGGCACGCCCGGGTGCTGCGCCTTGAAGTTCTTCAGCAGGTTCAGCGACCACTGGTAGTCCGCACCCGGGCGCACATTGCGGTACAGGTCCGGTACGGTTTCGATGTTGTGGTTGAACACATCCGGCGGGTTCTGCGCCAGGATCTCCAGCGCGCGCTCCATGCGGCCCTTGCCACGGAAGTCCGGCGTCAGCACTTCGATGCGGGTACCCGGCGACTTTTCGCGGATGGCGGTGATGCAGTCGACGAAGTGCTGGGCACCGCCGTCACGCAGGTCATCGCGGTCGACGCTGGTCACCACCACGTACTTCAGGCCCATGTCGGCCACGGTCTGGCCGAGGCTGGCCGGTTCGTTGGCATCCGGCGGCTTCGGGCGGCCATGGGCCACGTCGCAGAACGAGCAGCGGCGGGTGCAGACCTCGCCGAGGATCATGAAGGTGGCGGTGCCATGGCCGAAGCATTCGTGGATGTTCGGGCAGCTGGCTTCCTCGCATACGGTCACCAGGCGGTTTTCGCGCAGCTTGGCCTTCAGGTTCTGCACGGCATTTCCCGAGGGAATGCGCACGCGGATCCATGACGGCTTGCGCAGCACCGGCGCGTCGGCGAACTGCACCGGCGAGCGGTTGATCTTGTCACCGCCCAGCTGCTTGACCCCGGCCTGCAACGGCGCGGCGGATGGGGAGTCGCCCTGCACGATCTGCAGGGGAATGGAACGGGCGGTGGTTTCAGTCATGGCAGTTCCGGGAGCGGTCAGGCGGCCGCAGAAAGATCGGGCAGTTCGTGCGTGGGCTGGAGCAGCAGGCCGAACTGGCGGGCCAGGTGCTCCAGCAGTACCGGCTTGACGGCCTCCATGCCGGAGGGCCCGCCCAAGTCTACTACCGAGGTCACCTGCAACCCCTGATAGCCACAGGGATTGATGCGGTGGAAGGGTTCCAGGTCCATGGCCACGTTGAAGGCCAGCCCATGGAAGGTGCAGCCGCGCCGCACACGGATGCCGAGCGCAGCGATCTTGGCACCACCGACGTAGACGCCCGGGGCGCCCTCGCGGCGTTCGGCACCGATGTTCCACTCGGCCAGCGTATCGATGAGGGCCTGCTCGATGCGGCACACGTAGTCGCGGACCCCGATCCCCAGCCGCGGCAGGCGCAGCAGCGGATAGACCACGATCTGGCCGGGACCGTGGTAGGTCACCTGGCCACCTCGGTCCACGTGCAGCACCGGGATCTCACCCGGTGCCAGCACGTGCTCGTCCTTGCCGGCCTGGCCCAGGGTGAACACCGGGTCGTGCTCGACCACCCACAGCTCGTCGGCATCGTTGTCGCTGCGCTGGTCGGTGAAGCGCTGCATGGCGCGCCATACCGGCTCGTAGGCCTGGCGGCCGAGGTCACGGACCACCGCCGGACGCGGCGCGCGGTGTTCCGGGGCGGCTTCGGCCGGGCAGCTGTCGGCTACAGCGTCCACTTCACTTCCGGGTGGTCGCGCAGCGCCTGGTGCGCCAGGTCGTACTGCTCGCGGCTTTCGGCCTTGAACACGATGCGGACGGACACGTACTTGCCGTTGGAGGAGTGCTTCCAGCTGATGCGTTCGTTGACCACATCGATGCCGGCAGCCAGCAGCAGGCGGGGGAGCTCATGTTCCAGGCCGCGGTTGGCCGGGCCCATGGCGCTGAGCTCGAACTGGCCGGGGAACTGGAAGCCGTGGTCGGGGTTGTCGGACTTGATTTCCATGGAGCCATTATCGGGCCGCAGGGCAACAAACCCAAGAGTATTCATCAACGTCAAACGGCGCACTGGTGAGTCGCTGCGTTGCAGCTGAACAGACGTTCAGCATTGGTCATTGCCCCGAAGCCCGCTACAGGAGGGTTCAGGATTGTCCTCACGAGACAATGTCGTTTTCGGAACAGACAAGTGATTCGAACGCGCTCGTTCCGTCACGTCCCCGAGAGTACCGTGTCGCGGCATATAACGACAGACAGAACAAAGCCCTCCCAATGAGTCCCCCCTCCCACCGCCGCCTTGCGGCCCTCGGCCTGTACGGCCTGCTGGCTGCTGCCCTCCCGCTTGCCGCCCAGGCGGCCGAACAATGTGGCCCGGACGCGATGCGCGACCATCCGCCGCAGGTCAATTTCCGCGTCGACAACGACCTGTTCGGCGGCCGCCACCAGGATCAGGGCTATACCAACGGTGCGCTGTTGACCCTGGTCTCCCCCAATCTGGTCGATTACACCGACGACCCCTGCCTGCCGCGCATGGCGCGCTGGGTGAACCGGTACCTGGAAGGGCTGCATCCGGGCAGGTTCGAACAGCAGAACATGATCTTCAGCATCGGCCAGGGGATTTTCACCCCAACC
Source organism: Stenotrophomonas sp. YJH_SMC_20 (assembly GCF_059367845.1). NCBI lineage: Bacteria > Pseudomonadati > Pseudomonadota > Gammaproteobacteria > Lysobacterales > Lysobacteraceae > Stenotrophomonas > Stenotrophomonas sp. YJH_SMC_20. The sequence continues at coordinate 101,375 of NZ_JCAFRG010000006.1, forward strand.
GATTTCAGCCGCAGGGACCTGATCGAGGACGACCGCCCTTACGCCGGCGTGCTGATCGCAAACTTCGGTTTCAATGCGCGCAGCGGCGACCGCCTGCAGACCACCCAGCTGACACTGGGCGTGGTCGGCCCGTGGGCGCAGGGCAAGCAGGTGCAGAATGCCGTGCATGAAGTGTTGGGCGACGAGAAATTCAAGGGTTGGGACAACCAGCTGCACAACGAACCACTGTTCATGCTGACCCATGAGCGCATGCGCCGCTGGCCGGGCGATGCCAGCGTCAATGCCGACGGTTGGGGTTGGGACGCGATCAGCCACTACGGCGGGTCGATCGGCAACCTGGAAACCAAGGCCAATTTGGGCGGTGAAGTGCGCTTCGGCTGGAAGCTGCCGGATGACTTCGGCAGCACGCCGTTGCGCCCGGCAGGTGAGAACACGGCGCCGACCCGCGGCGGCCGCCCAAGCGGGTGGTCCTGGCACCTGTTCGCGACCTCCGACGCTGCCTGGGTGATCCGCGACATCACGCTGGATGGCAACACCTTCCGCAACAGCCACAGCGTGGACAAGCGCCATGTGGTGGCCTACGGCGGGTACGGCGTGGCGGTGATGTACGGCCGCTGGAAGTTCGCTGCCGCGCGCTACCACAGCACGCGCGAATTCAACGGCCAGCGCCAATCGCCGGTGTTCGGCAGCTTCACCATCAGCCGCTCGCTGTAGGCGAGGGGCTGAGGGTGAAGCGGGTAGGTGCCGACCGTTGGTCGGCACACCGGTTACTGCATCGCTCGCTGCAAGTGAGGCGCTGCCGGTAGTGCCGGCCGCTGGCCGGCTCTCGCATTTCCGGATGGATTCATGGGGAGCCGGCCAGCGGCCGGCACTCCCCCCATCCGCATCCGACATCCCGGAACGAAAAGGCCGGCATACGCCGGCCTTTTCATTCACCACGCCGGGGCGTGGATCATTCCGATTCCCACCACATCCAGAAGCTGTCCCACAGGCGCTTGAAGAAGCCGGCCTGTTCGACGGCAGCCACGGCGACCAGCGGCGCTTCGGCGACGACCTTGCCGTCCAGCGTGACCTTCACGGTGCCGATCTGCTGGCCGGCAGTGAACGGTGCCTCCAGGGTCTTGGGCACGTCGATGCTCGGCTTCAGGTCGTTGTAGCGGCCGCGCGGCACGCTGACCAGCATCGGCTGCGCCACGCCCAGCTGCACCTTGTCGGCGGTGCCCTTCCAGACCTTGTGCTCGGCCACGGGCTTGCCCGGCTCGTACAGGCGGTGGGTCTCGAAGAAGCGGAAACCCCAGTTCAGCAGGGCCAGGCTGTCATCAGCGCGCTGCTTTTCCGACGCACCACCCAATACCACGGCGATCAGGCGCTGGTCGCCGCGCTGCGCCGAACTCATCAGGCAGTAACCGGCTTCGGAGGTGTGGCCGGTCTTGATGCCGTCGACGCTGCCATCTCGCCACAGCAGCAGGTTGCGGTTCGGCTGCTTGATGTTGCCGACCTGGAATTCCTTGATCTTGTTGTACGCGTAGGTTTCCGGGTAATCACGCACCATCGCGCGGCCCAGCAGTGCCAGGTCATAGGCGGTGCTGTGGTGGCCTTCGGCGGTCAGGCCGTGGGCGTTGACGAAGTGCGAGTTCTTCATGCCGATCTTGGCGGCGTAGCTGTTCATCAGCGACGCGAAGGCTTCTTCGCTGCCGGCCACATGCTCGGCCAGGGCGATCGCGGCGTCATTGCCGGACTGGATCGCCATGCCCTTTTCCATGTCTTCCAGGCGTGCGGTCTGGTTGACCGGGAAGCCGCTGTAGCTGCCATCGGTGCCGGCGCCGCCTTCGCGCCATGCGCGCTCGCTCATCATCACCTGGTCATCCGCACGGACCTTGCCGTTCTTGACCTCGGCGGCAACCACGTAGGACGTCATCACCTTGGTGATGCTGGCCGGGGCCAGCTGCTCGTGGATGTTTTCGCCAGCCAGCACCTGGCCGGTGGCGTAGTCCATCAGCACCCAGGCCTTGGATACGCTCGGCACCGGCGCCGGGGGGGTGGCAACGGTGGCCGGGGCGGCAGCGGCGGCGGCAGGCGCAGGCGTGGCCGGGGTCGGCAGCGGCGTCTGGGCGGAAGCCAGGCCCACCACCAGGGTGGCGGCCAGGGCGATGGCGGCGGAACGGAAATTCATTGGACAGCAGGCTCCAGGGGACGGCCGGGAATGGAGGGTGGAACGTAGCGGCCATTGTAAGGCCGGGCGAGCACGGGCCGGCAGCACCGGCCCGAGTGGATCAATCCTTGACGATCTGCGGCGAACCCAGGCCCAGACCGGCGATGCGGCCGGCAAGTTCCGCGGCACTGGCATGGTCGCTGGCGGGAACGCGCAGCCGGAACAGGGTGCGGCCACCGGCGGCGATGTCGCTGATGGTCGCGCCGACAATGCCGGCCGCGTTGAGCTGGCCCATCGCGCGGTTGGCATTGTCGCGGCTGGAGAAGCTGGCGACCTGCACCATCACCGCGCCGACCACCTGCTGCGACAGGCTGGGGGCTGCTGCGGTGGCGGGCACCGTACGCACTGCGGACGGCGCGACCGTGCGCGGCGCGGCGCTGGCGACTGCAACCGGCGCCATTGTGGGGCTGCGCACCGGCGGTGCGCTCGGCGGCAGGCTGCTGACCGCCACGTCCGGCACCGCGCTGGCCACGCCCTGTGTGGTGGCCGGCTGGCCACGCGCAGGCGTGGCGTCGGCCGGAAGGCGCTTGACCAGGCGATCGATGTCGCTGTCGGCGGTGGCACGCGCAGCCGTTACCGGGCGCGTACTGGCCGCCGCGACAGCCGTTTCGGCGGCACGGCGCTCGCGGCGCGACGGCTTCTGCGCCAGCAGGTTGCCCTCGCCCGGCTGCAACGCGCGCACCTCCACATTGCCGGTACCGCGCTGGGTGATGCCCAGCCGCACTGCGGCGGCATAACTAAGGTCGACCACACGGCCATCATGGAACGGGCCACGGTCGTTGACGCGCACGATCACCGACTCGCCGTTGTCCAGGTTGGTCACACGGGCGAAGCTGGGCAGCGGCAGCGTCTTGTGCGCGGCGGTGAACTGGTACATGTCGTAGACCTCGCGGTTGGAGGTCAGGCGGCCGTGGAACTTGGCGCCGTAGTACGACGCGGTACCGCGCTCGACATAGTTGCGGGTGTCGTCGAGCACCTTGTACGACTTGCCCAGCACCACGTACGGCGACTTGTTGCCGATGGCCGAACGCTCTTCGGCGGTCACTTCCGGCTCGGGAATGCAGGCGACGTTGGGAATGTAGTCCGGGGTGCTGTCGCGCACGCCGGGCTTGTACAGCCCCCCGGCGGTGTAGTTGCCGCGCGTGTTCGGGTCTTCCTTGGCCGCGGCATAGGGCGAGCCTTCCGGGCAATGCGCCGGGCGCGAGCCCCGACCCTGCACCACCGTGCCGCTGGGCTTGCCACCGTGGCCGGCCATGGCCGGCTTCTTCGGCGCACTGCTGCAGGCAGCCAGCGCGAGGACGATCAAGCTCGGGACCAGCCATCTGATGTTCATGCCGGGGGCAGCTCCTGTCCGGCGATGGCCTGCGACAACTGGAATACGGCCATCGCGTACATCTTCGAGAGGTTGTAGCGGGTGATCGCGTAGTAGTTCTGGAAGCCCAGCCAGTACTGCTTGCCGGTGCTGCCCTCAAGCGTGATCGGCGTTGCGGTGGCGCCCGGCTGCACCGCAGCGCTGGGCTGGTAGCCGCGCTGGGCCAGGTCGGCCAGCGACCAGGTCGGCATCCATTCGGTCGGGTTGAACTCCTCGCGACCCGGCGCCAGCGTGGCCGGTACGGCCACCTGGCCACCACGGACCCAGCCGCCCTTCTTCACGAAGTAATTGGCGATGGACGAGAACACATCGTCGTAGCTGGTGAACAGGTCGCGACGGCCATCGCCATTACCGTCCACGGCGTAATCGAGATAGCTGGACGGCATGAACTGGCCCATGCCCATCGCACCGGCATAGCTGCCCTTGAGCGTGGTGATGTCCAGCTTTTCCTCACGGCCCAGCTCGAACAGCTTGGCCAGCTCATCGCGGAAGAACAGCTCGCGGCGCACTTCGCGTTCCAGCTTGGCCGGGTCGCCACTGCGCGGGTAGTAGAACGCCAGCGTGTACAGCGCATCGAGCACGCGGTGGTTGCCGGCATTTTTCCCGTAACTGGTCTCCACGCCGATGATCGCCACGATCACCTCGGCCGGCACGCCGGTGCGCTGCTGCACGCGATCCAGTTCGGCACGATGCTGGGCCAGGAACGCGCGGCCGCCATCGATGCGTGCCTTGCTGATGAACATCGGCCGGTATTCGTTCCACGGTTTGACCCGTTCGGCCGGACGCGACATGGCGGCGATGATCGGCTGGCGCACCTGCGCCTGGTCGAGCACGCTGCTGATCTGCTCCGGCTTCAAGCCATAGCGCTTGGCGGTATCGGCAATGAAGCGGGCCCGTGCAACCTCGAACGGCACCGGGGTGAGATCGACCGGCGGTGCGGTGGCGGCAGTGGCTTCAGGCGCGGCCTCGGCCGGACCATGGGCCTTGGCGGACGGCTGGCGCGGCGTGCTGCTGGCCTGCGGCGAAGACGGTGGGGACTTCGGCTGGGTCGCGCAGGCGACCAGGCCGAGGGTGAGCATGCAGGCCAGAGTGCGTCGAATCATCGTCGCAGGTTAGCAGGTCATGGATGAATTAAAACCCCTAACACCATGAATCACAACGATTTGCCCCGTTCAGCGGGAAAAGTGAAGACGTCGTGATCGGGCTTCCCCATTCAGATAGAGGTGGCCGGTTGCGTCCCCATCCCCGCAGACGCAACCGGCGACCGGATCCGGTCGATACCTGCGCGGCTGCCGCTCCCCAGTGGCAGTGCCCCGCGCTCCCTGTATCCGTTGGATCAGTACTGCTCCCGCCCGACGCCCCCTCGCGCTGCATCGATTGACGGCGCGCCGTGCCGAACGGGCCGCCATTGTGCAGGCCGATTACGACAAGTCCATTGATCAAGATCAACGCGGCGTAAAAGTGTGAACCAGCTAACGTTTTTTGCGGACTTTGGTCAGCGGGTGTGCTGCCGTGCATCGTTGTGAGAACGCTTCCATAACCGGCGTTGCGCAGAGTCAGGAAGTTTCCAGCCAACGGCGCTGCCCCTCGTGGGTGGTGTCTGGGTGGTCGCGGAAAGGAGAAGCCGCGGGTGGGCCGGTCGGGTTGGGTGCGCGGGGGACGCCGTGAATCCGTCCCTGGAGGCTTGGCAGCCGCATCCATGCGGCTGACACCCCCGCGTACCCAACCCGACCGGCCTCTGACAGATTTCGGAGGTCTGCCACCCACGGAGAAGAAAAAGAAGATCAAAAGATCGCGACGCTGCGCTTGCTCGTGACCCGAGCATGGATCGGCTCTACACAAGGCAATGAAGCGACCCGCCAGGCCGCCTTTGCTTTTGATCTTCTTTTTCTTCTCCGGGGGAGACGCGCACGGAACCTGTCCGTGGCCGGGTAGATGGGCTGCGCAGGGGCGTGAGCCGCATGGATGCGGCGACCGAGCTTACATGGATGTACTTGCAGCGTCCCCTGCGCGGCCCATCTACCCGGCCCCACCCATGAACTGCTTTGCGCGGTCATCCACGAGGGGCTGCGCCGTTGGCTGGAAACCCTATCCCCCGTGCACGGGTCGGTGCCCGCGCACCGCCATCACCAGCCCGATACCCGCCAGCAGCGACACCGCCGAGGTACCGCCATAACTGATCAACGGCATCGGAATGCCCACCACCGGCAGCAGGCCGGAAATCATCCCGCCGTTCACCAGTACGTACACGAAGAACGCCAAGCCCAGGCTGCCGGCCAGCAACCTTGCGTGCGTGTCGCGGGCGTGCACCGCGATCCACAGGCAGCGGCCGACCACGAACAGGTACAGCGCAAACACGGTGGCCACGCCGATCCAGCCGAACTCTTCGGCCAGCACCGAGAACGCGAAGTCCGTGGTGTACTCAGGCAGGAAGTCCAGCGTGGCCTGGGTGCCCTGCCCCCAGCCACGACCCTGCCAGCCACCGGAACCGATCGCGATGCGTGACTGCAGGATGTTCCAGCCGGTGCCGAGCGGGTCTGCCGCCGGATCGAGGAAGGTCAGCACGCGATCCTTCTGGTACTGACGCAACAGACCGAACCATGCCAGGGGTGCGGCCACCGCAAGCCCTGTTGCCCCGGTCGCCACCCATCCCCAGTGCAGGCCCGCCAGCAACAAGGCGAACACGCCGCTGGCGGTGACCAGCGTTGCGGTACCGAGGTTGGGCTGCATCAGGATCAGTACTGCAGGCATGCCGATCAGCACCGCAGCCGTCAGTACCGTGCGTGGCGACGGCGGCAGCGGTTGGCGATGCAGGTACCAGGCCATCATCAGCGGCAGGCTGAGCTTGAGCAGTTCGGACGGTTGCAGGTAGAACACGCCGAGGTTGAGCCAGCGCTGCCCGTATTTGCCGGTGCCGACCACGTAGACCGCCATCAGCGGCAGCATCGACAACGCATACAACGCTGGTGTCCACGCCCGCAGGCGCAGCAGCGAAACACGCGACAGCAGCCACATCGCCACCAGGCCACCGGCAAAGCGCGCCGCCTGCCCGGCCACGGGGCCGGACACGCTGTGCAGCACCGCCAGGCCGACGCCCATCAGGATCAACAACGCAACCAGCAACGGCAGATCGATCGTGCGCACCGCCTCACGGCAGCCGCCAAGCAGTCGTTTCCATTCCACACGGCCACGGTAGCAATGCGTGCTTGCGTGAAGCTGTCAGCGCGGTGCCGCATTTGTAGAGTCGAGCCATGCCCGACTGCCTTTCATACAGCAGAAGCAGCCGAGCATGGCTCGGCTCTACAAGAATCAGGAGCAGGAAGCGCGGCGGCTAGCCGTAGCCGCCGTGCACCGGGTTGTGGCTGCGCACCGCCATCACCAGGCCGAAGCCGGCCAGCAGTGACACCGCCGAGGTACCGCCGTAACTGATCAGCGGCATCGGCACGCCCACCACCGGCAGCAGGCCGGAAATCATCCCGCCGTTGACCAGTACGTAGACGAAGAACGCCAGTCCGGTGGCCCCGGCAAGCAGGCGCGAATAGGAATCGCGCGATTGGCTGGCAATCCACAGGCAACGCCCGATCACCAGCAGGTACAGCGCCAGCACGGTGGCCACGCCGATCCAGCCGAATTCCTCGCTCAGCACCGAGAACGCGAAGTCGGTGGTCTGCTCGGGAATGAAGTTCAGGTGCGACTGCGAGCCCTCGCCCCAGCCCTTGCCATCGAAGCCCCCGGAACCGATCGCGATCTTCGACTGGATGATGTTCCAGCCGGCGCCAAGCGCGTCCATTTCCGGGTCCAGGAACATCATGATGCGGTCCTTCTGGTACGGCCGCAGCAGCCAGAACCAGGCCACCGGCGCGACCGCGGCCACGCCGCCTACGCCCAGCCCGACCCACCACCACGGCAGGCCTGCCAGCAGCAGCACGAACACGCCACTGGCGGCGATCAGCACACCGGTGCCGAAGTCCGGCTGCAGCATCACCAGGCCGGTCGGTACGCCGATGATGACCAAGGCCACGAGCACGGTATTGAAGCGCGGTGGCAGCGGCATCCTGTGCAGGTACCAGGCCACCATCATCGGCAGGCTCACCTTCAGCAGCTCGGCCGGCTGCAGGTAGAAGAACTTCAGGTCCAGCCACTGCCGGCCATACTTGCCGGTGCCGAGCACGAACACCGCCAGCAACGGAATCATCGAGATTGCATAGATCATCGGCGTGGCCGAGCGGATGCGCAGGATAGGCACGCGCGAGATGCCCCACAGCGCCGCCATGCCCACCGCGAAGCGCGCGCCCTGGGCCATCACCAGGCTGTCGCCTCCGGCACTCTTCAGGGTCGCCAGGCCGATCACCATCAGCGCGCCGAGGGCCAGGCACAGCACCCAGTCCAGCGTACTGAAGAAGCGGCGCAGCATGTCGCCGGCCCAACGCAGGAACACTCTCATCGTGCGGGCTCCGCAGGGGTCGGCCGTGGCGTGGCCGGCAACGCGGCGGCCTGCGCATCCGGCTGCGGCGCGGGTGCAGGCGCCGGTGCAGGCACGCCGATCAGCACCGGATGTTCTCCCACCTGTGCAGCGGCAAGGTCGCCGGCCTGGCGCGCGCTCGCGTCTTCGTTGTCGAACGCGGTGGCGCCGATGGCAGTGGTGCCGCGCTCGCTGTCCAGCGGCTGCATGCCTTCGGGCATCTTGCCCAGCAGGTAGGCATCGAACACCTTGCGGGCGATCGGCGCCGCGGCTGAACCACCGTAGCCACCGCCTTCCACCGCCACCGCAATCGCGATCACCGGGTTTTCGACCGGCGCGAAGCCAACGAACAGCGCGCGGTGGCGCAGGTGCATCGGCAGGCTCTTCGGGTTCACTGCAGCAGTGCCCTTGCGGCTGATGACCTGTGCGGTACCGGTCTTGCCGGCCATCACGTACGGCGCACCCACCGCCACGCGCCAGCCGCTGCCGCCGGGCCGCATGGTCGCCATCATGCCCTCGCGCACGGCCTGCACGTTGTTGGGGTTGGGGCTGATCGGCTTGCTTTCGCCGGCCGGCATTGCCGTCCAGTCGCTGTCGAATCCTTCGCGCTGCTGGATCACCAGGTGCGGGGTGCGCAGCTGGCCGTCGGCCAGCGCGCTGACGCCGCGCGCCAGCTGCAGCGGGGTGACCTTCCAGTCGCCCTGGCCGATGCTGATGTTGACCGTGTCGCCCGGGAACCAGGCTTCCTTGCGGGTCTTCCGCTTGTAGGCCGGCGACGGCAGGATGCCGCCGATTTCGCCGGTGAGGTCGATGCCGGTCGGCTGGCCGAAGCCGTAGTACTCCATGTAATGGTCGAAGCGCTCGATGCCCAGGTCCAGCGCCAGCTTGTAGTAATAGGTATTGACCGATTCGGCGATCGACTTGCGCAGGTCGGTCCAGCCGTGGCCGCCGCGATGCGCATCACCCCAGCCACGTGAAGTGCCGGGCAGGTAGAACATGCCGGTGGACAGCACCTTGTCTTCCGGGCGGCGCACGCCCGAATCCAGGCCGGCCAGGCCGATCAGGGGTTTCAGCGTGGAACCGGGGGCGACGCCACCGAGCACCAGGCGGTTGAACTGCGGCCGCGACGGGTTTTCGTTCAATGCCTTGAAGTCGGCATGGGAAATGCCGTTGACGAACAGGTTGGGGTCGTAGGACGGCAGGCTGACCATCGCCAGCACTTCGCCGGTACGCGGGTCCATCGCCACCGCCGAGCCTTCCTGGTCGCCGAAGGCAGCCACCATCGCGCGCTGCAGGTCGGCGTCGATCGACAGCCGCAGGTCCGCACCGGACTGCGCGGCCACCCGGCCGATGGTGCGGATCGCGCGGCCCTGCACGTTGGTCTCGACCTGTTCATAGCCGACCCGGCCACGCAGCTGCTGCTCGTAATAGCGCTCCAGGCCGGATTTGCCGATGTGGGTCAGCGCGGCATTACCTTCGCCGAGGATTTCCAGATCCTTGTCATCGACGCGACCGACGTAGCCGATGATGTGCGCGAACAGATCGCCATACGGGTAGCGCCGGGTCAGGTAGGGTTCCAGCTCGACCCCCGGGAAACGCCAGCGGTCGACGGCAAAGCGCGCCATCTCCTCGTCGCTCATGCGCAGCTTCAGCGTGACCGGCAGGAACTTGCGGCGCGCCTTGCGCGACTTGTTGAACGCTTCCAGCTCTTCCGGGCTGATGTTGATGATCTTCGCCAGCCCTTCCAGGGTGGCGTCCATGTCCTTGACCTTGTCCGGGGTCACGTCCAGGCGGAACGCCGGCACGTTTTCGGCCAGCAGGCGACCGTTGCGGTCGTAGATCATGCCGCGCCCTGGCACCACCGGCCGCGGCTTGATGCGGTTGGCTTCCGAGCGCGTGGCGTACACGTCGTGGTCCAGCACCTGCAGCTTGAAGTACCAGCCGCCCAGGCCCAGCAGGCAGACCAGCACGCCCAGGAAACCCAGCGCCGCACGGCGGCGGAACTGTTCGGCTTCGGCGTGCGGGTTCTTGACCTGGCGGCGCGGAATCATGGCTCAGCGCCCGCGCTTGCCGAAGCGCACCGCGTCCAGCAGCACGAACACCAGCGGCCACAGGCCCATGCCCAGCAGAGGCGCCCACCAGTACGACCAGGGCAGGGTCGGTTCGCCCACCAGGATGTGCACCAGTGCGCTGACGATGCGGTCGTTGAACAGCAGGCCGCCGATGGCCAGCATCTGCTGCGACATCGGGAAGAAGCGGATGCGCGCGCGGAAGCGCTGCAGGATGAAAGCCAGCATCACCAGCCGCAGTGCCTGCTCGCCGAGGACACCGCCGTACAGCAGGTCGGCGATGACGCCGCTGGCAAAGGCGATGCCCAGGCCGACGCGCTCAGGAGCTTCGATCACCCAGTACGCCAGCACCAGCGCCAGCCAGTACGGGCGCAGCGGCTGCAGCAGCGCCGGCAGCGGCAGCAGGCCCAGCAGCAGCGCCACCACCAGGCTGGCCGGCAGCACCCATGGCTTGTCGCGCAGGCGGCTCATCGCTGCGCCTCCGGCGTGGTCGGTTGCCGGCCAGCGGCCGGCACTACCGGGGCGCTGACCGGAGCTGGCGTCGTTGCCGCTGGCGCGGTTCCCACGGGCACGGTGGCGCCGGTGGCCGGGCCACCCGGGGCGGTTTCTTCCAGCTGCAGGCGCAGCTCCGGCGGAATGCGGATCGCCGCGCCCGGGCGCAGCAGCAGCACGTCGCGGCCGCGGTCGAGCTGCGCCGCCGGCTTCAGTTCGCCGACCAGGAACGCATGGGTGTCGTCCGGTCGCAGGCCGGTGATGGTGCCGACCGGGAAGCCGGCCGGGAAACGACCGCCAAGACCGGAGGTGACAATCTCATCGCCCACTTCCACCCCGGCGCTGAGCGGGATATCGCGCAGTTCCAGCGTGTCGCCGCGGCCATAGACGATCAGGCGAACGCCGTTGCGGGCCACGGTGACCGGCACGGCATGGTCAGGGTCGGTCAGCAGCAGCACGGTAGAGGTGCCGCCGGTGACGCTGATCACCTGGCCCATCAGGCCGCCGGCGTCGATCACCGCCTGGCCGACATGCACGCCCTCGCGGCTGCCGGCATCGAGTACCAAGCGCTGTTTGACCGGGTCCAGGTCGATGTCCAGGATCGGCGCCAGCTGCACGTCCAGGCCACTGCGCTCGGCCACGTTCAGCAGTTCGCGCAGCTGGGCATTGTCCAGTGCGGCGGTCTGCAGGCGGGTCAGGCGCGCGTTGGCCAGCAGCAGCTGGTTGCGCAGTTCGCGGTTCTCGGCGACCAGCTGGCTGTGGCTGGCGGCAGAATCCTTGACCTGGTTGCCGAGCTTGCCGGGCAGGCCGGCCAGTGCCCAGACCGGCTGCACCAGGCTGTTGGCCTGCTCGCGCAGGCGCGCCAGCCAGCCGGCCTGGTCATCGAGCACGATCAGCGTGATGGCCAACGCGAGATAGGCCAGCAACCGCAGGGGGCTGGCGGCATCACCGGATCGGGAGGCGACGGGAGGACCGGCGTAGGGCGGCACGGCAACGATTCAACTGGCAGAAGGCGGAAGGGAAACACGCGGGCGCCCCGCCGGTGCCGGCCCGCCATCACGGCGGGCCGCACCCCGGAAGGGCGCGGCGGGCAGGAACGGCCGGGACGGCTTATTCCGGCGCAAAGAACTCGTTGCCGTGCATGTCCACCAGCTCCAGCGCACGACCGCCGCCGCGGGCCACGCAGGTCAGCGGATCGTCGGCCACCTGCACGTGCAGGCCGGTTTCCTCGGAGATCAGGCGGTCCAGGTCGCGCAGCAGGGCGCCGCCACCGGTCAGCACGATGCCGCGCTCGGCGACGTCGGCGCACAGTTCCGGCGGGGTCTGCTCCAGCGCCAGCTTCACCGCGCTGACGATGCCCGACAGCGGTTCGTGCAGGGCCTCGAGCACCTCGTTGGAGCTGATCTTGATCATCTTCGGCACGCCCTCGGCGAGGTTGCGGCCGGAGATTTCCATCTCGATCACTTCCGCCTGCGGGTAGGCGCAGCCCAGCTCGACCTTGATGCGCTCGGCGGTGGCTTCACCGATCAGCATGCCGTGGTTGCGGCGCACGTAGTTGGTGATGGACTCGTCGAAGCGGTCGCCGCCGATGCGGACCGAGGCCGAATAGACGATGCCGTTGAGCGAGATCACCGCCACTTCGGTGGTGCCGCCGCCGATGTCGATGACCATCGAGCCACGGGCTTCGGTGACCGGCATGCCGGCGCCGATCGCGGCGGCCATCGGCTCTTCGATCAGGAACACGTCACGGGCACCGGCTTCCTCGGCCGATTCCTTGATCGCGCGGCGCTCGACCTGGGTCGAACCGGCCGGCACGCAGACCAGCACGCGCGGGCTCGGGCGCAGCACGCGCGACTTGTGCACCTTCTTGATGAAGTGCTTGAGCATCGCCTCGGTGTAGGTGAAGTCGGCGATGACGCCGTCCTTCATCGGGCGGATGGTGGTGATGTGGCCCGGGGTACGGCCCAGCATCTGCTTGGCTTCGGCGCCTACGGCTGCCACCGAGCGGGTGCCACCGATGGCACGGTCCTGGCGCACGGCCACGACCGATGGCTCGTTCAGTACGATCCCCTGCCCGCGCACGTAGATGAGGGTGTTGGCCGTGCCCAGGTCGATGGACAGGTCGTTGGAGAACATGCCACGGAGTTTCTTGAACATCTGAGGAAGGAGTCCTGAGGGGTGTCGTGCCCGCCGCGGGATGGCGAAAAAATGGGCAGAAATCGAGGCCGACAAGCCTAGCAACCCGCCTGCCGCCGAGCAAGGAAAAAACTAGCTGAACCCGCGTCTTCACAGGCTTTCGGCCTGATCAGGTCTCACCCGGTTCTGGCCCTGAGCGGCACCAGCGGGTAACCTTTGCGCCGTCGGGCGCCCAAGGGCGCCGTTTGCTTGCCCGCTGAACCGGGCCGGCCCACCCCAAAATTCACCGCATAGGCTTACATCGATGTCCGCTCTGATCTGTGGTTCTCTTGCCTTCGACACCATCATGGTGTTCCCGGACCAGTTCAAGAATCACATCCTGCCGGACAAGGTGCACATCCTGAACGTGTCGTTCCTGGTCCCACGCATGCGCCGCGAGTTCGGCGGCTGCGCCGGCAACATCGCCTACAACCTGCACCTGCTGGGTGGCCAGCCGATCCCGATGGGCACGGTGGGATCGGACTTCGGCCCGTACCGCGAGTACTTCGAAGGCCTGGGCATCGACCTGTCGCGCGTGCGCGTGATCGATGAGCTGTTCACCCCGCAGGCATTCATCACCACCGATCACGACAACAACCAGATCACCGCCTTCCACCCGGGCGCGATGATGCGTTCCTACGAGAACCACGTGCGTGGCGTGCCGGGCGTGACCCTGGGCCTGGTCGGCCCGGACGGCCGCGAAGGCATGATCCAGAACGCGCAGGAATTCCACGAGGACGGCATCCCGTTCATCTTCGACCCGGGCCAGGCCATGCCGCTGTTCAACGGCCCGGAGCTGCGCGCGTTCATCGATCAGGCCGACTACGTGGTGGTCAACGACTACGAGTCGAACCTGCTGCAGGAGCGCACCGGCTGGGACGAAAAGGAGATCGTCAGCCGAGTCAAGGCCTACATCACCACCCGTGGCCCGAAGGGTGCGGTCATCCACACCCCGGAAAAGAGCTACGACATCCCGCCGGCGCACGAGCGCCGCGTGGTCGACCCGACCGGCTGTGGCGACGCCTTCCGCGCCGGCCTGATCTACGGCATCCAGAAGGGCTACGACTGGCTGACCATCGGCCGCATGGGCAACCTGATGGGCGCGCTGAAGGTCGAACACCCGGGCACGCAGAACCAGCGCTTCACCTTCGATGAGTTCAACGAGCAGTTCAAGCAGCAATTTGGCTACGCGCTTAGCGCGTAACCAAATTGCTCGCGCATTCCACCTTATCCCCGCGCCTTCGGCGCGCCCCCTTGAACAACAAGGGGGCTTTCCACCCGATGCGCTGCTGGGAATGCTGTTGGTAGGTGTCGACCTTGGTCGACACACTGTTTGATTCCTGTAGAGCCGAGCCATGCTCGGCTTGCGCGCGCCAGCGCGATCTGACCGGAGAGCAGCCGAGCGTGGGCTCGGCTCTACATCATCAGGCGCCCTGCCAGGCAGCCAACAAGGCGCGGCAATCGGCGAAATGCCAGTCGGCACGGCCCGGCCACGGATTTTCCGGCAGATTGACCAGCACGGTGTGCGTGCCTGCGGCACGGCCGCACTCCAGGTCGTAGGCGTGGTCACCGACCATCACTGCCTCCGCAGCCCCGATCCCCCAACGCCGCAGATGCTGCTGCAGGCCATCCGGTGAGGGTTTGGGCACCGCTTCATCGCGGCCGATGATGTCGGCATCGTCGAACAACGCCCCGACCCCGATCGCGTCCAAGGTCAGCTTCGCCAGCGCATGATCATTGCGGGTCAGGATGCCGAGCCGGCAGCCTGCCGCCGACAACGCGCGCAGCAGCTTCAGCGCACCCGGTGCCGGCAGTGCGTCCTCGGCCAGCGCGCGCTCATGATCCAGCAGCCACGCGCGCTTGGCCTGCGCCGGTGCGTCCGGCAAGGCCGCAATATGGTCAAGGATGTCTTCCTCGGCCGCGATCTCCAGCGCGCGGCGGATCGCGGCGAAATCATGCACGGCCACGGTCAGCGTGCCATCCATGTCGAACACCCAGTGCCGGATCGCGGACAACGCGTGCACGGCGCTGCCCGCCGCAACGATCACTGCCACCACTGCGGCATGCGGCTGGCGTCGACGCCACCGGTTTCGAACACAGCGGTGCGGGTGCCACCGGCCTTGACCGGGAACTCGATGCTGATCGATTTGCCCTTGCGCGCCAGCTTCCACAGCGCCTTCTGGTCGGTGATGAACAGGGCAATCGCTTCATCGGTCTTCGGCCGCCACGCTGCCATGGAAATCGGCTTGCCGTCGTCCACGGTCACTTTCACCGTGCACTGCGGGCAACGGAAATCGCCGGCCTGCAGCACCAGGTAGGCATGCCGCTTCCACTCCGGATGATCGCGGAACACCAGCTGCACCGGCTTGGCGCCGCTGCCATCCACGTCCACCCGTTCCTTGCTGTAGATCTGCGCCGAAACCTGGTTGCCCTTGTTGCCCACCGGAATCTGGTTGTACTGCCATAGCGCCTGCATGCGGCGCAGGTCGCGCGCGGCATCGCCCTTGGCCTTGACCTCGTCGAAGCCTGCGGCGATGCGGTCGGCGGCAGCGGTGTCCTTGTACTGGTCCAGCAGCGAGGCACCATGCAGGCGTGCGCGTTCCCAGTCCTCCGCGGCCACGGCCATGTCGTACTGCTTGGCCACGTCTTCGGCCTTGGCCTCCTTCTGCGCCTGCACGGCGGCTGCGGCGGCTTCCTGCGCCCTGCGTTCTTCCTCGGGGTTGCTGCAGGCGGCCAGCGCCAGCGTGCAGGCGGTGAGCAGGATCAGTCGTTTCATGGCGGAGGTCCTTTGCGAGTGCATCCCGATTCTATCGGCAGCGAAAAGCGGATACACCAACGGCGGGTTTCCCCGCCGTTGGTGGTGAAGCAGTGACCGGTTGCCGGCCAGCGGCCGGCACTACCGCTTACTTGGCTTCAGCCTTGGCCAGCATGTCCTGGACCGAGGCGGTGGTGATCGGGTGGTAGCCCGGCTTGGCCTTTTCGAAGGCCTGCTTGGCCAGCTCCAGCCCCTTCGGGGTCTTCACCAGTTCGGCGTAGATCGGCAGGATCAGCTTGCGACGGCCGACGCGCTCGATGAATGCCGCGGCGCCTTCATTGGCCTGCTCGTAGCCGCTGCGGATCGCCAGCGGGTACCAGCGCATGGCGATTTCGCCATTCGGGGTGCCGGTGAAGTGGAAGGCCTTGTCCAGCGTGGCCAGCTTGTCCAGCGGCTGGGTCGCGCCCAGGCCGTCGATGAAGCGCACCCATTCCTGGGTGCTCCAGTCGGCGATGACCTGGCTGCTGGGCACGGTGCCGGCGCTGGCAAAGGCGATGCGTGCGGTATCGACGCTGCTGAAGTTGCGCGACTGCGCCTTGGCCGCGAACGCCGGGATACCCGGCTCGTCCAGCCATGCCTTCAGTTCGGCCTCGGTCACTGCCGACGGATTCTTCGGCAGCAGGTTCTTCTTCATGTAGTCGACGAACTGGTCGGTGTTCGCGCTCTGGAAAGCATGGTCATCGAACCAGCCGCGCAGGAACGGATCGAAGGTCTCGCGGCCGAAGCGCTGCTCCAGGAACTCCAGGAACCATGCACCCTTGACGTAGGCGACCTGGCTGAGCGCTTCGTCGGGGTCGCGCTCGTTCAGCGGCGGCAGCGCCAGCGCCTGGTCGGCCGGGCTCATGTCCTTCACTTCGGCCAGCAGGTCGGTCTGGTCGATCTGCTTCTCCATCTCGGCCATCTCCTTGCCGTACAGGGCTTCGGTGATGCGGCCCTGGACGTAGGTAGTGAAGCCTTCATTGAGCCAGATGTCCTTCCAGCTGGCGTTGGTCACCAGGTTGCCCGACCAGCTGTGCGCCAGTTCATGGGCGACCAGCGAGACCAGCGACTTGTCGCCGACGATCACGGTCGGGGTGGCGAAGGTCAGGCGCGGGTTCTCCATGCCGCCGAACGGGAACGACGGCGGCAGCACCAGCATGTCGTAGCGGCCCCAGCGGTATTCGCCGTACAGCTTCTCGGCGGCACCGATCATCTTCTCGGTGTCCTCGAACTCCTTGGCTGCCTTGTTCACCATGGTCGGCTCGGCCCAGACGCCGGAGCGGCCGGAGATCGGCTCGAACACCAGGTCGCCGGCCGCGATGGCCAGCAGGTAGGACGGAATCGGCTGCGGCATCTTGAAGGTGTAGTCACCATCACGCGCGGCCTTCGGATCGTTGTCGGCGCTCATCAGCACCATCACGTCCGGGCGCGAGACCACGTGCGCGCTGTAGGTGAAACGCACGCTCGGGGTGTCCTGCAGCGGCACCCACGAACGGGCGTGGATGGCCTGCGACTGGCTGAACATGAAGGGCAGCTTCTTGCCCTCGGTCATCGACGGCGCCAGCCACTGCAGGCCCGAGGCGGTCGGTGCGGTGTGGTAGGTCACTTCCACCTTGGCCGGCTGCTCCGCAGCCTCGATGGTCAGCTTGCTGCCGAACACCTTGTCGGCCGGGGCCAGTTCGAACTTCAGCGGGCTGCGCGCGCCGTCGGCGGCAACGGCCTCGACCTTGGACACGGTCAGCTCGCGGGTGTCGAGCACCAGCTGCCTGGCGTCCTTCTGTTTCCATTCCAGGGTGTAGGTGGCGGTACCGCCGATCTGCTTCTGGTCGAAGTCCAGCTTCAGATCCAGCGCGATGTCCTTGATGACGACCTTGTCCGGCTCGGCGTACGAGCTTTCGTCGTGGCTGCGGTTCTCGGCGTTCACGGGGGCGGCAGGGGCCTTTGCGGCAGTCGGGGCGGCGGCGGGCGCGGCCGCCTCCTGGGAGCAGCCGGCGGCCAGGGCCACGGCCAGCGGAAGGAGCATCAGCGGATTACGCATGAATCGGGACCGTTACGGGGATCAAACCCCAATGGTAACTCCCTCCGGCCGCGCAGGCGTTGCGCGGTGCGGGGTAATGGCGGCCCACAGCACCGGTAGTGCCGGCCGCTGGCCGGCATCCGCACGGACGACGACCGGGCACGGGGATGCCGGCCAGCGGCCGGCACTACCCGGACACCGGGCTTACAGCTTGTAGCCGGAGTGGATCGAGACGATGCCGCCGGTCAGGTTCTTGTAGTGGCAGCGCTCGAAGCCGGCCTGCGCCATCATCGCCTTCAGTTCGTCCTGCGGCGGGTGCTTGCGGATGCTCTCGGCCAGGTACTGGTAGCTGTCCGAGTCATTGGCGAACAGCTTGCCCAGCTTCGGCAGGATCTTGAACGAGTGGAAGTCGTAGATCGGCTTGAACCAGTCCGCGGTGACTTCGGAGAACTCCAGCACGCGGGCCTGGCCGCCCACCTTCAGCACGCGGTACATCTCGCGCAGGCCAGCGTCCTTGTCGGTCACGTTGCGCAGGCCGAAGGCGATGGTGACCAGGTCGAAGCTGTTGTCCGGGAACGGCAGGGCCTCGGCGTTGCACTGCACGTAGTCCAGGCCCAGCACCAGGCCGCGGTTGGTCAGGCGGTCACGGCCGACCGACAGCATGCCGGCGTTGATGTCGCCCAGCACCACCGAGCCCTCGGCGCCGACGCGCTCCTTCAGCAGGGCGGCGATGTCGCCGGTGCCGCCCGCCAGATCGAGCACGCGGTCGCCCGGCTTCACCTGCGCGGTGGCCACGTAGTAGCGCTTCCACGCCCGGTGCACGCCCAGGCTCATCAGGTCGTTCATCAGGTCGTAGTTGCGCGCGACCGAGGTGAACACCTGGCCGACCAGCTTCTGCTTGTCCTTGGCGGCGACGTCGCGGAACCCGAAATGGGTGGTACCGGCTTTGTAGGGGGATTCGCTCATGGCCCCGATTATCGCACCGCCCGGGGCCAGCGGCACCCCCTGCCCGTATCATGGCGGGCCACGACTTACCGGAGCCCCGCATGATCACCACGCCCGACTACCAGGCCCTGCTGCAGACCGCCATCGCCGAAGCCCGCCAGGGCCTGGCCGAGGGCGGCGTGCCGATCGGCGCGGCCCTGTACCACAACGACGGCCGCCTGCTTGGCTGCGGCCACAACCGCCGCGTGCAGGAAGGCGACCCGTCGGTGCACGGCGAGACCGATGCGTTCCGCAAGGCCGGCCGCCAGCGCCGTTACCAGGACACGATCATGGTCACCACCCTGGCACCGTGCTGGTACTGCTCTGGCCTGGTGCGCCAGTTCAACATCGGCACCGTGGTGGTGGGCGAATCGCGCACCTTCCAGGGCGGCATCGACTGGTTGCGGGAAAACGGCGTCAACGTGATCGACCTCGACAACCAGGAATGCGTCGACCTGCTCGGCGATTTCATCAGCCGCCATCCGGACATCTGGAACGAAGACATCGGTGAATGAGCCACACACCGTCATCCGTTGAACCCGTTTAATGAACGCTTCAGTGCCGCCACCTCTTAGTGCGGACAGCGTTTGCGGCCATTGCCGTGACCGCGCGCACAGTCAGCTGGACTGCGTGCACACACTGCGGTAACACCCCGCCCGGCTGACACGCCTAGGGTGGGGTTACCGGGGCTCGTTTCCCCGGCGGAGCCAGCCATGTGCGCGCACGCCGTACGACCTACGCCCGACCCGATCCTCGAATCCATCCGCGAACGCCTGCAGCAGCACTTCGCGCTGCACCGGCGCAGTGCGTCGTTCTGGAGTGCCTACCAGGGCCTGCAGCTGGAACTGGTGCGCGGCCAGCCACGCGATCACGAGCGACTGTGCAACGCGATGGCCACCATGGCCGAGCAGATGGGGGCGGTCGAGCACGCGCAACTGATCAGCAATCGCCACACCGGCTCCACATCCCGCTGACGCGGCATGCACCGGCAGATACGCCACACTCCGATGAACCCCCACTCCCTTTCCACTCAACCGAACTGGATTGTCATGCACGCTGAAGTCCCCACCATTCCTCCGGTCATCAACGTAGACGCCGAGCTTGACCACTGGCGCCGCCAGCATGCCGAGGGCGCACTGCCGCACAACTCGTTCGGCTCCTACGTGCCGTGGATCAAGTTCGCCTGTGATTCGCTGATCACCCAGCCGCGCGCCAGCGAGGCCGAACGTGACGAAATGTTCCAGACCCAGTACGCCCTGCAGATCATGCCGCGGCTGAGCGAAGCACAGGCCCGCGAGTTCGTCGACCTCTGCTGGCAGCACGTCTATCAGAGCAGCCCGGTGCGCAGCCTGCAGGCGCCACGACTGCAACGCATGCGCGCCTGACGGCCGCTGCACGGCGCCTCCACGCGCCACTGCCGATCATCCTCGTCACCTGAGTGGGACGACGACGATGAAAGCACGAAACCTGTTCAATACGATCGCCAAGAAGGCCGCGGCCGCCACGGGCTCGCCGTGGACCTTCCTGGCTGCAGTGGCGATCGTGGTGATCTGGGGCATCAGTGGCCCGGTGTTCGGCTTCAACGACACCTGGCAGCTGGTGATCAACACCGGCACCACCATCATCACCTTCCTGATGGTGTTCCTGATCCAGCACACGCAGAACGCGGACACCGCCGCGATGCAGATCAAGCTGGACGAGCTGATCCGGGCAACCGCCGAGGCCAACAACGAGCTGCTCGATCTGGAAGAACTGGACGAGGCACGCCTGGAAGAGATCCGCGCCGAGTACGAGCAGATGGCGCGAGAAGCCGGCGATGCGCTCGCGCGGGTGCGCGCCTGCCATGCAGCGCGGCGCGACGATGAAGCGATCTGACGGTCGCCCTCGGCTGATAACGGCGGACATCCCATCAGTGCAGACTGGCGCCATGTCCAGCCGTCACCTGGAACGCGGCCGCCACTCCCGTATCCGGGGCTACTACGTCCTCACCACGGTCGTACGCCACCGGCGTCCGGTCTTTGAAGATCCACGTTGTGCAACGTGTCTTGTGGATGCATTGAGGTATGTTGAACGCTGGGCCTCGGTCGGTCCTTTGCTTGGGTCGTCATGCCTGACCATCTGCACTGGCTGATGCAGCTGCGCGACGGATCACTGGCGCGCATGATGGGAACGGTGAAATCCCGCAGCAGCCGGTTGCTGGGGCAGCAGTTCGGCATACAGACGCCTTTGTGGCAGCCGAGCTGTTTCGATCACGCGGTACGCAGCGAGGAAGCCTTGAGGCGCCATGCGTTGTACATCCTGGGCAACCCCATCCGAGCAGGGTTGACCCTGCATCTCGATGAATATCCGTTTGCATGGTGCCGTTGGCCCATGCGGTAGCGCCTGGCCATGCCCGGCGAGCACGAAGTGCGGTCCGCCCAGACGTCAGGCATGCAGGAACGAAAAGCCGCCGGGCGTGGCCCGGCGCTACCGGTATCGAATTGCTGCTCAGCTGCGCTCGTGCCAGCCACCGCCCAGCACCTTGTACAGCGTGATGCGGTTGGCCTGCTGCGCCAGCTGCGCCTGCAGCTGGGTCTGTTGTGCGTTGTAGGCGGTACGTCGCGCATCCAGCAGGGTCACGAAGCTGTCCAGGCCCGCGTCGTAGCGCGCCTGCGACAGGCGGTTGGCCTGTTCGGCCGCTTCCACCAGGCGCTGCTGTGAACTCACCTGCTCGTCCAGGCTGACATTCAACGCCAGCGCATCGGCGGTTTCGCGGAAGCCCACCTGGATCGACTTCTCGTACTGCGCCAGAGCGATATCACGATCGGCGTTGGCGATGGCCAGGTTGGCGCGCAGCTTGCCGCCCTGGAAGATCGGCAGCGTGATCTTCGGCAGGAAGCTCCACACGCGCGTACCGCTGTCGAACAGGTTGGACAGTTCGCTCGAACCACTGCCGATGCTGCCGGTCAGCGAGATGCTCGGGAAGAACGCCGCGCGTGCCGCACCGATATTGGCGTTGGCCGCCAGCAGCTGGTGTTCGGCGGCCATGATGTCCGGGCGCTGCAGCAGCACATCGCTGGGCAGGCCGGCCGGCGGCGGTGCCAATGCCAGCAGTTGCGGCTCGATGCTGTCTGGCAGCAATGCCGGATCGAGCTGGCCGCCGGCCAGCAGCGCCAGCGCGTTGCGGTCCTGGGCCAGCTGGCCGCGCAGGCGTGCGGCATCGGTGCGCGCGGTTTCCACCAGCGTGCGGGTCTGGGTCAGCTCCAACGCTGAACTACCACCACGTTCGTGGCGGGCTTCGGCCAGGCGCAGCGAGTCCTCGTAGGTCTTCAGGGTGGCCTCGGCGATCTTCAGCTGCTGCGCGTCGGCCCCGTAGGTGAGCCACGCGGTGGCGGTCTCGGCCACCAGGCTCAGTTGCGCGTTGCGGCGGTTGGCGGCCACGGCGAAGTACTGCTGCAGCGCCGCTTCACTGAGATTGCGCACGCGGCCGAACAGGTCCAGCTCGAACTCGGCCACGCCAACGCCGGCGGTGAACTGCTCGCTGACACCGGCATCAGTACCGCGACGGTCCATCTGGCCGGTGACGGCCACGCCAGGCACGCGATCAGCGCGCTGCACGCGGTACTGGCCGCGCGCGCGTTCAACGTTGAGCACGGCCACGCGCAGGTCGCGATTGTTCTGCAGCGACTGCTCGATCACCTGCTGCAGGCGCGCATCGGTGAAGAAGTCGCGCCAGCCGACGGCGGCGACATCGGCCACCTCGCCCTGCGCGGCCTCGGCCGGCCACTGCGCCGGGATCGCCGGGGCGACAGCGGTGTTCTTAGGCACCAGGGTGGAGCAGCCGGCCAGCGCGAGCACGCCGGCCAGGGATACAGCAAGAGAAGAGAATTTCATGGCGACACCTTGGGGGTCACGGTGGTAGCGCCGGGCCATGCCCGGCGGCTACGCGGTGAGGCATCCGCCGGGCATGGCCCGGCGCTACCGGATTTCATCACTCGGCGGTCTTGCGCTTGAACACGCGCTGCACCACCACGAAGAACAGCGGCACGAAGAACACGCCGAGCACGGTGCCGACGATCATGCCGCCGAGCACGCCGGTGCCGATCGCCTGCTTGGCGCCGGAACCGGCGCCGGTGGAGATCGCCAGCGGTACCACGCCCATGCCGAAGGCGAGCGAGGTCATCACGATCGGGCGCAGGCGGTCGCGCACGGCGTGCATGATCGACTCGATCAGGCTGGCGCCCTTTTCCAGGTTTTCCTTGGCGAACTCGACGATCAGGATCGCGTTCTTGCTGGTCAGGCCCACCGTGGTCAGCATCGCCACCTGGAAATAGATGTCGCGCTCCAGGCCCTTGAAGGTGTTGGCCAGCACCGCGCCGAGGATACCCAGCGGGGCCGCCAGCAGCACCGCGGTCGGTACGCTCCAGCTTTCATACATCGCGGCCAGGCACAGGAACACGATCATCAGCGACAGCGTGTACAGCAGTGGCGTCTGCGAGCCGGCCTGGCGTTCCTGGTAGGACATCGCCGTCCACTCGATGCCGAAGCCCGCCGGAAGCTGCTTGGCCAGCTGCTCGATCTCGGCCATGGCATCGCCGGAGGCGACACCCGGGGCCGGTTCGCCCTGGATCTCCATCGCCGACACACCGTTGTAGCGCTCCAGGCGCGGCGAACCGTAATCCCAGTGCTTGGTGGCGAATGCACTGAACGGCACCATCTCGCCCTTGTCGTTCTTCACGGACCAGAGGTCGAAGTCCTCCGGGACCATGCGGAACGGCTGGTCGGCCTGCACGAACACGCGCTTGACGCGGCCACGATCGACGAAGTCATCGATGTACGAGCTGCCCCACGCAGCGGCCAGCGTGCCGTTGATCTGGTCGATCGACAGCCCCAGCGAGGTCGCCTTGGCCGCGTCGATGTCGATGCGGAACTGCGGCGTGTCCTCCTGGCCGTTCGGGCGCACGTTGGCCAGCTTCTTGCTGCCGGCGGCCAGGCCGAGCAGCTGGTTGCGTGCGGCGACCAGTGCCTCGTGGCCCTGGCCGCTGTTGTCCTTCAGGAAGAAGGTATAGCCCGAGGCAGTACCCAGTTCCGGAATGGCCGGCGGCGGGAAGGCAAAGATGAAGGCATCCTTGATCTGGCCCAGGGCCGCCATCGCACGACCGGTGATCGGCATCACGCCATTGTCGGCGTCACGCTCGCTCCAGTCCTTCAGCTTGACGAACGCCATGCCGGCGTTCTGGCCCATGCCGGCGAAGCTGAAGCCCTGCACGGAGAACACCGAATCCACCGCATCCTTCTCGTTCTGCAGGAAGTGGTTCTCCAATGCCGCGATCGATTCCAGCGTGCGCTCCTGGGTGGCGCCGACCGGGGCCTGCACCAGCGCCATCAGCACGCCCTGGTCTTCGTTGGGCAGGAACGAGCTGGGCAGGCGCACGAACAGCACGCCCATCAGCACGAACAGTGCCGCCACGATGCCCATGAAGCGCCACGGACGATGGATGATGCCGCGCACACCACGCTGGTAACTTTCGCTGGTGCGGTCGAAGCCACGGTTGAAACCGTTGAAGAAGCGACCGACCAGGCCGCGGTGGGCAACATGATGCTCACCCTTCTTCAGCGGCTTGAGCATGGTCGCGCACAGTGCCGGCGTCAGCACGATCGCCACCAGCACCGACAACGCCATTGCAGAGACAATCGTGGCCGAGAACTGCCGGTAGATCACACCGGTGGATCCGCTCATGAAGGCCATCGGCACGAACACCGCCGACAGCACCAGGCCGATACCCACCAGCGCACCGGTGATCTGGCCCATCGACTTGCGGGTCGCTTCAAGCGGCGACAGTCCTTCCTCGGACATGATGCGCTCGACGTTCTCCACCACCACGATGGCATCGTCCACCAGCAGACCGATCGCCAGCACCATCGCGAACATGGTCAGCATGTTCACCGAGAAGCCCAGCATCGCCAGCACGCCGAAGGTACCCAGCAGCACCACCGGCACGGCGATGGTCGGGATCAGGGTGGCGCGGAAGTTCTGCAGGAACAGGTACATCACCACGAACACCAGCACGATCGCTTCGAGCAGGGTCTGCACCACGCCCTTGATCGACACGCGCACGAACGGGGTGGTGTCGTACGGGATCTCGGCCTTCAGCCCGGCCGGGAAGAAGCTCTTCATGTCTTCCAGCGCAGCGTCCACGCCGGCCGCAGTATCCAGCGCGTTGGCGCCGGTGGCCAGGGTGACCGCCAGGCCGCTGGCCGGCTGGCCGTTGTAGCGGGTGACGAAGTCGTAGGACTCGGCCCCCAGTTCGACGCGGGCGACATCACCCAGGCGCAGCTCGGCACCGTCCTGCGCGCCGCGCACGATGATGTTGCGGAACTGTTCCGGGGTCTGCAGGCGCGACTGCGCGTTGATGGTGGCGTTGAGCTGCTGGCCCTTCACCGACGGCGCACCGCCGAGCTGGCCGATCGCCACCTGGGCATTCTGTGCCTTGATCGCCGCAGTCACTTCCGCGACGGACAGGCCATAGGTATGCAGCTTGTTCGGGTCCAGCCAGATGCGCATGGCGTACTTGCCACCGAACACCTGGATGTTGCCCACGCCCGGCACGCGGCTCAGGCGATCGACGACATTGGAACCGACGTAGTCGGCGATGTCGTTGGCGTCCATGCTGCCGTTCTCGGACACGAACGCGATGACGTTCAGGAAGCCCGAGCTGGACTTGGCCACGTTGATGCCCTGCCGCTGCACTTCCTGCGGCAGCAGCGGCATGGCCAGCTGCAGCTTGTTCTGCACCTGCACCTGGGCGATATCCGGGTTGGTGCCGCTCTCGAAGGTCAGGGTGATGGTGGCCTGGCCGTTGGACGAGCTGTTGGAGGAGAAGTAGATCAGGCCATCGAGGCCCTTCATGTTCTGCTCGATGATCTGCGTCACCGAGTCCTCGACCACCTTGGCCGATGCCCCCGGGTAGGTGGCGCTGATTTCCACCGCCGGCGGTGCGACGTTGGGGTACATCGAGACCGGCAGCTTGAACAGGGCCAGGCCGCCGGCGAGCATGATGATGATGGCGATCACCCACGCAAAGATGGGTCGATCGATGAAAAAGCGTGCCATGGAGTTCTCCGCTTACTTCGCGTCGCCGGCCGGGGCGGCAGGCTGGGCGGCTGCCGCCGGCTTGGCCGGAGCAGCGCCCTTCTCGGTGGCCTTGACCGGCATGCCGGGGCCGATCTTCTGCAGGCCTTCGACGATGACCTTGTCACCGGCCTTCAGGCCGTCCTCGACCAGCCACTTGTCGCCGACCGTGCGGCTGACCTTGACCGGGCGCACTTCGACCTTGTTGTCCTTGCCGACCACCATCGCCGTGGTGTCGCCCTTCGGATCGCGGGCGATGCCCTGCATCGGCACCAGCACCGCATCGCTGCGCACGCCGCCGCCGATCACCGCACGCACGTACATGCCCGGCATCAGCAGGCCGTCCGGGTTGTCCACCTTCACGCGCAGGCCGAAGCTGCCGGTGGTCGGATCGACGCTGACTTCGGAGAACTCCAGCGTACCCTTGTGCTCGAAGGTGCTGCCGTCTTCCATCAGGATGCTGACCGGCAGGGTCTGGTTGTCCTGCAGGCGGCCGGCGGCCAGTTCGCGGCGCAGCTGCAGCAGCTCGGCGGAGGACTGGGTCAGGTCGACATAGATCGGGTCCAGCTGCTGCACGGTCGCCAGTGCATTGGCCTGGCCGGCGCTGACCAGCGCACCCTGGGTGACGCTGGACTTGCCGATGCGGCCGCTGATCGGCGCGGTGATGCGGGCATAGCCGAGGGTGACGTTGGCCGCGTCCAGCGAGGCCCTGGCGGCACCGACATCGGCCTCGGCCTGCTTCTGCGCGGCGACGGCGTTTTCCAGGTCCTGCTGGCTGACCGCGTCGACCTTGGCCAGCTCGGTGATGCGCTTGGCGCTCAGGCGCGCGGCGTTGGCCGTGGCTTCGGCGCGGGCCAGCTGGGCGCGGGCGCTGTTGGCCTGGGCGCGGTAGCTGGCGTCCTCGATCTGGTACAGCGGCTCGCCGGCCTTGACCATGCCGCCTTCGGTGAACAGGCGCTTGGCAACGATGCCGTTGACCTGCGGGCGCACTTCGGCGACCAGGAAGGCGTTGGTACGGCCCGGCAGTTCGCGGGTCAGACCCACGGTTTCGGACTTCAGCGTGACCACGGTGACGTCACCCGGGCCCTGCTCGGGGGCCTGGGGCTGGCCGCCGCAGGCAGCCACGGCTGCGGCGATGGCCAGCGACAGTGCAAAGGGTCGGATTCGGCTCAGCAACATGACGGAAAGGCTCTTAGGGGAAGGAATCTCAAATCGCGCTGATACAGGCCGAAAGCGCCAGCAGGCAACGCGCACCAGCGGGGAGTGGGAGCCGGACCGGCCTGCCACGCACACGACGGGAATGATGGGAGCGAAATATACATACACGCTTGTTTGTTTGTAAACCGGTACAATTCAGCCACGTTTCACCCGCACTCGTACCTACCCATGGCCCGCAAGACCAAAGAGGACACCCAGGCAACCCGGGAAGGCATCCTTGACGCCGCCGAAGCCTGCTTCCATGAACACGGCGTGGCCCGTACCACGCTGGAGATGATCGGCGCCCGCGCCGGCTATACCCGTGGCGCGGTGTACTGGCACTTCAAGAACAAGAGCGAGGTGCTGGCCGCGATCGTCGAGCGGGTGCACCTGCCCTTCATGCAGGAACTGGAGCGCACCTCCACCGACCAGCGCGACACCCCGGTGCACGACCTGCGCGCGGTGATGATCCACTCGTTCATCGAGCTGTCCGAGGACGAACGCCTGCGCAAGACCATGGAGATCATGCTGCGCAGCGATGCGTCGGCCGACACCAGGGTCCTGACCGAAATGCAGCAGGCCGGCTTCCGCGATGCGCTGGACCGGATGGAGCGCGCCCTGCGCCGCGCCAAGGACCTGGGCCAGCTGCGCGAGGGCGCCGACCCGAAGATCGCCGCACGCATGCTGCACGCCACCGTGCTGGGCGTGCTGCACGGCGCGATGGTCGAACCGGAACTGATGGACCTCAAGCGCGATGGCATGCTCGCGCTGGACATGACCCTGGCCGCCTACGTGAAGGATGGTGTGTTCGTTCCCGGCACCGTCCCCGAGCCGCTGCCCGAGGCTGCTCCCATCGATGCGGCACCCCCTGCAAGGGCAGATCGATGATCCTGGACAACGTGGTGTGGGGCTTCATCGGGTGTGGCAGCGTCACCGAGAAGAAGAGCGGGCCGGCCCTGGCCAACACGCCAGGCTCACGGGTAGTGGCGGTCATGCGCCGCAATGCCGCATTGGCCGAAGACTATGCACGCCGCCACGCGATTCCGCGCTGGTACGCGGACGCCGATGCACTCATCGCCGATCCGGAGGTGAACGCGGTCTACGTTGCAACACCGCCCTCCACGCACATGCACTACGCATTGCAGGCGATTGCTGCAGGCAAGCCGGTCTACATCGAAAAGCCGATGGCCATGAACCACGACGAGTGCCAGCGCATCATCGCGGCCAGCGCCCGCAGCGGCGTGCCCGTGTTCGTGGCCTACTACCGCCGTGCCCTGCCCCGCTTCGCACAGGTGAAGCAGCTGCTGGACAGCGGCGCGATCGGTACGCCGCGCAGCGTGCGCGCCACCCTGCATCGGCCACATTCGGCGGCTGCCGCATCGCCGGACTTCTGGCGAACCAACCCCGCCATCGCCGGCGGCGGGCTGTTCGTCGACCTGGGCTCGCACACGCTGGACCTGCTCGACCATCTGCTGGGGCCCCTGAGCGACGTGCGCGGCCTGGCCAGTTCGTTGACCGGCGCCTACGCCGCCGAAGACAGCGTCTCGATGTGCTTCCGCACCGGGGTGGGGGCGCACGGCATCGCGCAATGGACCTTCTGCGCGTTCCGCCGACAGGACGAGGTCGAGATCACCGGCGACCTGGGGCAGCTGCGCTTTGCCACCTTCGAGGACGTTCCGGTGGTGCTGGAGACCGAAGCGGGCGTGCAGGCATTCGATATCCCGAACCCGCCATCGGTCCAGCAGCCGTTGATCGCCTCCGTCGTGGACGAACTGCGCGGCCACGGGCACTCGCCCTCGAACGGCATCAGCGCCGCCCGCACCAGTGCAGTGATCGACCAGGTACTGCAGGCCTACCTCGCCCGGCAATCGCGCTGAGCGCCAACGCAAGAGGCCGCCCTGCGGCGGCCTTTTCTGTTGCAGCGGATGGAGTCAGGGCCCTCGCCACGGCGAAGGATCCGACCGCGATGCGCACTACAGGATGTAGCGGCTCAGGTCCGGGTCCTGCACCAGCTCACCCAGGTGTGCATCGACGTAGGCGCTGTCGATGGCCAGGGTTTCGCCATCGCGGTCCGGTGCCTCGTAGCTGAGCGAATCCAGCAGGCGCTCCAGCACCGTATGCAGGCGGCGCGCGCCGATGTTTTCCTGGCGCTCGTTCACCTGGAACGCGATCTCGGCCAGGCGCTCGATGGCATCGGCAGTGAAACTGACCTTGACGCCTTCGGTGGCCAGCAGTGCTTCGTACTGCTTGGTCAGCGCCGCCTTCGGTTCGGTCAGGATGCGCACGAAGTCGCCCTTGCTCAACGCGCCCAGCTCAACGCGGATCGGGAAACGGCCCTGCAGCTCCGGAATCAGGTCGCTGGGCTTGGCCAGGTGGAACGCGCCCGACGCGATGAACAGGATGTGGTCGGTCTTGATCGTGCCGTACTTGGTGGACACGTTGGAGCCTTCCACCAGCGGCAGCAGGTCGCGCTGCACGCCTTCGCGGGAGACATCGCCACCGCCCACGTTGTCGCCGCGCTTGGCAACCTTGTCGATCTCGTCGATGAAGACGATGCCGTGCTGCTCGCAGGCCTCGATTGCCGCAGTGCGGATATCGTCCTCGTTGACCAGCTTGCCGGCCTCTTCCTCGATCAGCAGCGGACGCGCGGCCTTGATGGTCAGCGTGCGCTTGTGCGCCTTCGCGCCGCCACCCAGGTTGGCGAACATCGACTTCAGCTGCTGGCCCATTTCCTCCATGCCCGGCGGGGTCATGATGTCCATGCTGACATTGGCCGCCAGGTCGAGCTCGATCTCACGCTCGTCCAGCTCACCGTTGCGCAGCATCTTGCGGAACTTGATGCGGGTCTCGTTGTCCTGCGCCGACGGTTCGTTGCGGGCGACTTCAGGATCGAAACCGATGCCGCCGCTACGACGCGGCAGCAGCGCATCGAGGATGCGGTCTTCGGCGCGTTCTTCGGCCTGGGTACGCACGCGCACCTTGGCCTGTTCGCGATAGAGCTTGACCGCGGTGTCGGCCAGGTCGCGGATGATCTGCTCGACGTCCTTGCCGACGTAGCCCACTTCGGTGAAGCGCGTGGCTTCGACCTTCACGAACGGCGCGTTGGCCAACGTAGCCAGGCGGCGCGCGATCTCGGTCTTGCCGACGCCGGTCGGGCCGATCATCAGGATGTTCTTGGGCATCACTTCATTGCGAAGCTCCGGCGCCAGCTGCATGCGGCGCCAGCGGTTGCGCAGGGCGATGGCCACGGCACGCTTGGCGTCGTGCTGGCCCACGATATGCCGATCCAGTTCCTGCACGATCTCGCGCGGGGTCATGGTGGCGGAGGATACTTCGATCTTCGACATGGATGTGCTCACGAATTCGTTGTCTACGATGCCGGAACCGAACGGCCCCGGACGGTAGCGCCGGGCCATGCCCGGCGAATCTGGAATGTCTGTGACGGGTTCCCCGTCACAGCTCCTCGACCACCACGTTGCGGTTGGTGTAGATGCAGATGTCGCCGGCGATGCCGATCGCTTCACTGGCAATCGTGCGCGCATCCATTTCGGTATGTGCCATCAACGCGCGCGCGGCCGACAGTGCATACGAGCCACCGGAGCCGATGGCGATGATGCCGTCCTCGGGTTCGATCACATCGCCGGTGCCGCTGATGATCAGCGAGGTTTCCTTGTCAGCCACAGCCAACAGGGCTTCAAGCTTTCCGAGGCGGCGCTCGGTGCGCCAATCCTTGGCCAGCTCGACCGCAGCGCGCTGCAGCTGGCCGTGCTTTTCCAGCTTGGCCTCGAACAGCTCGAACAGGGTGAAGGCATCGGCGGCGGCACCGGCGAAACCGGCCAGCACCTGGCCGTCGCGGCCAAGGCGGCGCACCTTGCGTGCATTGCCCTTCATCACGGTGTGGCCCAGCGTGACCTGGCCGTCGCCGGCAATGGCCACGTGCTCGCCGCGACGGACGCAGACGATGGTGGTGGCGTGGAAAACGTTGGGGTTCTGACTGGGGTCCATGATGCCTCCGGGGTGACAGAACCAGAGGTGGGGACTGCGCTGCGCCCTTCAAGCCACCCGCGACCGGCCACCGCAGGGGCATCGTTCAGCTTTCTCCGCTGCCCTCGCTGCTGCGTCGGCGCTTCGCGCGCGGGTGCGCGGCGTCGTAGACCTTGGCCAGGTGCTGGAAATCGAGGTGGGTATAGATCTGCGTGGTGGCGATGTCGGCATGGCCCAGCAGCTCCTGCACACCGCGCAGGTCGCCGGACGACTCCAGGATGTGGCTGGCAAAACTGTGCCGCAGCATGTGCGGGTGCACCTGCTTGAACAGGCCCTGGCGCTGCGCCAGCTGGCGGATGCGGATCTGCACCGCGCGCTGGCTGATCGGCCCGTTGCGGCCAGGAAACACCGGCGAGGCCGGGCCGCCACCACTTTCCGCGCGCCACGCCTGCAGCGCTTCGCGCGCCGGCCGGCCGAACGGCACCCTGCGCTGGCGGTTGCCCTTGCCCAGCACGTTGACCAGGCCGCTGTCGAAATCCAGATCGCGCCAGGTCAGCGCGCAGACTTCGCTCAGGCGCAGGCCCGAGGAATAGAACAGCTCCAGCAGCGCGCGATCACGTCGGCCGAGTTCACCTTCCGGTTCAAGCTCGACCAGCTGTACGGCTTCGTCGGCATCGAGCACCTGCGGCAACCGGCGCGGTGCGCGCGGTGCCTTCAGCGTCGCTGCAGGGCTGACCTCGATGCGGCCGTGCTTGAGCAGCCAGGCATAGAAGCTGCGGCAGGCCGACAGGCGGCGCTGCAGGCTCTTGGCCGACAGGCCGCGGCGATGCTCGTCGGCCACGAACTGGCGCAACGCATCGGCATCGAGTGCCTCCACGGCTACGCCACGCGGCTCGGCCCAGGCCGACAGCGCGTCCAGGTCGCGGCGGTAGGCGTCGAGTGTGTGCGCCGACATCCGCCGCTCCACCTGCAGATGCTGCAGGAACGCCTGTACCGCGCTCATCGCCGTCGTGCCCTGCTCAGCTCGGGAAGCGCTTCAGGCCAGTGGCCAGGGCGTCGCCCATCATGCGCAGGAACAACGTGCCCATGCCCGGGTAGAAACGGTTCGGATCATGGCTGCCGACCGCGATCAGGCCAACCCCCGGCAGCGGCAGCAGCGCGGTGGTCTGCACCTCCTCGCTGCGCGCGCCGTACAGCACGGCGTTCTTCTCCGGCTGCAGGCGGCCGCAGATCGGCTCGCCGTCCTTCAGGCAGTCGCGGAACGGGCCCAGTTGCGGATCATCGGCGGCGATCACCTGCAGCCAGTCGGCCTGTTCCAGCCCGGCCACCGGCGCATGCACCACCAGCCGCACCAGGTCGCCGGCGAAGTCTTCCTGCAACGAAGCGGCCATCGCACGCAGAGTGTCGGCCGCATTGTCCTGCTTCATCAGTGCCAGGGTCAGCTGATGCGTGCGCACCGCCAGCCGCTCGTTGACCTGGGCGGTCGCGCCCAGGTCGGCCAACCGTCGCGCCAGCTCGCGGTTCTTCTCGCGCAGCACTTCCAGCTGGTAGCTGGCCAGCGATGCGGTCGGGCCGTCATCGCGCGGCACCACCAGGGTCAGGGCCAGGTCCGGGAACTGCTTGAGGAAGCCGGGATGACGCCGCAACCAGGCAGCGACTTCGTGGGTCCCGAGCTTGTCGACGGTTTCGCTCATGCCATCCACTCCCCTTCGAAGACGAATGCGGTCGGGCCGGCCATCACCACAGGCTGGCCATCCCCCGGCCACTGGATGCGCAGGTCACCACCGGGCAGGCTGATGCGGGCATCGCGCTGCAGGCGGCCGCGCTGCATCAGGGTCACCGCAGCGGCGCAGGCGCCACTGCCACAGGCCAGGGTTTCGCCGACGCCGCGCTCGAACACGCGCAGGCGGGCGTGCGCCGGGCCCATCACCTGGGCGAAGCCCACGTTCACCGAGCGCGGGAACGAGGCATGCTGCTGCAGCAGCGCACCGACGCGCTCGACCGGCGCAGCATCGATCAGGCCGACTTCGATCACCGCATGCGGGTTGCCCATCGACACCGCAGCAAAGCGGACGCTCTCGCCCTGCAGCGGCAGCAGGTATTCCTCGCGCGGGTGGGCGAAGCCCATCAGCGGCACGTTGGCCGGCTCGAAGGCAGGCACGCCCATCGTCACCGCAAACTGCCCTTCGCCCAGCACCTTCACTTCATGGCTGGCCAGCGGGCTGTCGATGACGAACGCATCGCCCTGCGCACTCCCTTGGCGCACCAGCCAGGCCGCGATGCAGCGCGCGCCATTGCCGCACTGCTCGGAATTGGAACCGTCGGCATTCCAGATGCGGTACGAGGCCACCGAGCCTTCCGCACGCGGCGCTTCGATGGTCAGGATCTGGTCGCAGCCGACGCCGGTGTGGCGGTCGGCAAGGCGCGCGGCCAGTTCGGGCGTAGGCGGCGCGGTGCCGTCACGCAGGTCGATCACTACAAAATCATTGCCCGCGCCGTGCATCTTGCTGAAGCGCAGCGCCGTGGAACTGGCCTTACTCATCCCCGCTGCCCGCCTTCTTCGCTGGCGCGGGTGCCGGCTGAGTGGTCGTTGCAGCCGGGTCGACGGTCGTGGCGGGGGCAACGGCGCCCTGGGCCTCCGCCGGGGTCGCCTCGGTGGCGGGCTCGGCAGCGGGTTCGACGGTTTCTTCCACCGGCACCGGCTTCTGCGGCAGTACCAGCGGGCCCTTGTTGCCGCAGGCGGCGAGGAGCAGCAGCGAGGCCGCTGCCAGCGGAATCAGGATGGCGTTTCGATGGGGGATCTTCATGGCCCGAGTATAGCCATTGGCGGCTGAGCGGTTGGTGCAGGGAATCGGGTTGCCGGCCAGCGGCCGGCACTACCGCAGGCGCTCAATCCTCGGGAGGCGGAAGCGGCCGCGTCCACAGCCAGATCGCCACCACGGTCATGCTGCCGATCGAGAACCACTTCACCCAGGCAATCGGTACGCACCACAGCATGATGGCGGCGCATACCGCCATGGTGATCGTGGCCATCCACTTGCCGTAGCGGCTGACCGCCCCGTGTGCCTGCCAGTTGGCGATGGCCGGGCCGAAGCGTGGATGCTGCAGCAGCCAGTTGTGCAGGCGCTCGGAGCCACGCGAGGCGGCCCAGGCCGAAATCAGGATGAATACGGTGGTCGGCAGGCCCGGCACGAAGATGCCGACGATGCCGGTGCCGAGGCTGACATACGCCAGCAGCCACCACGCCCAGCGGAAACGCACTACGCGCGGAGGCGTGGCGGCATCGCGAGGGGCGGAAGGATCTGGCGCGCTCATGGCCGCAAGGATACCGGTTCAGGGTGCAGGCAGCGCCCGGCACCCTGTCGCGATCACGGCTGGGCGATGCCCAGCTGCTGCAGCACGAACGCGTACGACTCGGACAGCTCGCGGTAGCGCTGGAAGCGCCCCGACTTGCCGCCGTGGCCGGCTTCCATGTTGGTGCGGAACAGGATCGGGTAGTGGCCGGTGTTGTCGTCACGCAGCTTGGCCACCCACTTGGCCGGCTCCCAGTACTGCACCTGCGAATCCCACAGGCCGGTACCCACGAACAGCGCCGGGTACGCCTGCCGCTTCACGTTGTCGTAGGGCGAGTAGGACAGCATGTAGTCGTAATACTGCTTCTGTTCCGGGTTGCCCCACTCGTCGTACTCATTGGTGGTCAGCGGAATGGTCGGGTCGAGCATGGTGGTGACCACGTCGACGAACGGGACCTGCGCCACCATCACCCGGTAATCCTGCGGGGCCTGGTTGGCCACCGCGCCCATCAGCAGGCCACCGGCGCTGCCACCGGACGCAGCGACGCGATCCTTCGCCGCCCAGCCCTGTGCGACCAGGCCGCGGGTGACGTCGATGAAGTCGTTGAAGGTGTTCTGCTTGTGCAGCAGCTTGCCGTTCTCGTACCAGTCGCGGCCCATTTCCTGGCCGCCGCGGATGTGGGCGATGGCATACACCACGCCACGATCAAGCAGGCTTACCGCGGTCTGGTTGAAGTACGGATCCATCGACATGCCATAGCTGCCATAGGCGTACTGGAACAGCGCGCCCTTGCCGTCCTTCTGGTAGCCCTTGCGGTAGACCAGCGACACCGGCACCTTCACGCCATCACGTGCGGTGATCCAGACGCGGTCGGTTTCGTACTTCGACGCGTCATAGCCGATCACCGGCTGCACCTTCAGCTGGCGGCGCTCACCGGTGGCGGTGTTCAGTTCGAACACGGTGGTGGGGGTGGTCATCGAGGTGTAGACGTAGCGCAGCCAGGGCGTATCGGCCTCGGTGTTGTCGCCCAGGCCCATCGAGTACGCTGGCTCATCAGCCTTCACGTAGTCGCTGCGGCCATCCTTGAACAGCAGGCGGATGCGTTCCAGGCCCTCGGAGCGTTCGGCGATGGCGGTGTAGCCATCGAACAGTTCGAAGCCTTCGATGAACACCGCATCGTCGTGCGCGATCCAGTCCTTCCATTGCGCACGCGAAGTGGCATCGGTCGGCGCAGTGACCAGCTTGAAGTTCTTCACGCCGTCGTTGGTGCGGATCACCCAGCGGCCGTCGTAGTGGTCGGCATCGTACTCGACGTCACGCTGGCGAGGGGCCAGCACGGTGAACGTGGTCGGGTCGCCGGCCGGTGCGTAGCGCTCTTCCGAGGACACGGTGCTGTGCACGCCGATGGTGATGAAGCGATCATCGCGGGTGCGGCCGATGCCCATGTAGAAGCTGTCGTCCTTCTCTTCGTAGACGACGGTGTCGGCGCTGGCTGGAGTGCCCAGCACGTGCTTCTTCACGCGCACGGTGAGCAGCGTTTCCGGATCGTTCTCGACATACAGCACGGTGCGGTTGTCGTCGGCCCAGACCAGGTCGCCGGAGCTGCCGGTGATCACATCGGGCAGCACCTTGCCGGTGGCCAGATCCTTGAAGCGGATCGTGTACTGGCGGCGGCCCACATCATCCTCGGCCCAGGCCAGCAGCTGGTTGTCCTGGCTCACTTCCATCGAGCCGACGCTGAAATAGCCCTTGCCGGCGGCCATGGCGTTGACGTCCAGCAGGATCTCCTCGGCGGCCTCCATGCTGCCCTTGCGGCGCGCGTGGATCGGATAGTCCTGGCCGGTCTCGAAGCGGCTGTAGTACCAATAGCCGCGCTCACGCGCCGGCACGCTGGAATCGTCCTGCTTGATGCGGCCGACGATCTCCTTGTACAGGGTGTCTTCGAGCGGCTTGAGCGGCGCCAGCACCTGGTCCGCGTAGGCATTCTCGGCCTGCAGGTAGGCCAGCATGTCCTTGTTCTCGCGCTTGTCGTCGCGCAGCCAGTAATAGTCATCGTTGCGGGTCGCGCCGAACGGCGCCTTGACCACATGCGGATGCTTGGCGGCATCCGGCGGAACAGGCGGAGTGGCGGCGGTGGCAGTAGTGGTCATCAGGCTGGCGAGCAACAGGCAGAGAGTGGATTTCATGTAGTGGGGTTCCTTGAACTGCAATGCAATGGCGTCCTTGTGCCCGAGTCTGGGTTGCAGGAGGGCTGCGGGCAACCCTGCGGATCGTCATGGGGAGTGCCGGCCGCTGGCCAGCAACCTCACGAACCCGGAGACGGTCGGAATGCCGGCCGGCGGCCGGCACTACCAGAACGCATGACCCAGACGCGCGGCGTACCATGGGCACATGAGCACCCTGCCCCACACGCCGGGCTACAGCCGGCGCAGCCATGAAATCGCTCCATTCCACGTGATGTCCCTGCTGGCCCGCGCACAGGCGCTGGAGCAGGCCGGCCACGATGTGATCCACCTGGAAATCGGCGAACCGGACTTCACCACCGCCGAACCTGTCGTGCGCGCCGGCCAGGCCGCATTGGCCGCCGGTCATACCCGCTACACCGCCGCACGTGGCCTGCCGGCTCTGCGTGAGGCCATCAGCGGCTTCTATCGCAGCCATTACGGGCTGGATATCGGCCCTGAACGCATCCTGGTCACACCGGGTGGGTCCGGTGCGCTGCTGCTGGCCAGCAGCCTGCTGGTCGATCCCGGCCGCCACTGGCTGCTGGCGGACCCCGGCTATCCGTGCAACCGCCACTTCCTGCGCCTGGTGGAAGGCGGTGCGCAACTGGTACCGGTCGGGCCGGAGACCGCCTACCAGCTGACCCCGTCACTGGTGGAACAGCACTGGGATGCCGACAGCGTCGGCGCGCTGGTCGCCTCACCGGCCAACCCGACCGGCACCGTGCTTTCCGCCGACGATCTGGCCGCACTGTCGCAGGCCCTGCACGCGCGGGGCGGCCACCTGGTGGTGGACGAGATCTACCACGGCCTCACCTATGGCCTGGATGCGCCCAGCGTGCTGCAGGTGGATGACAGCGCGTTCGTGCTGAACAGCTTCTCCAAGTATTTCGGCATGACCGGCTGGCGGCTGGGCTGGCTGGTGGCACCGCCGGCCGCGGTACCGGACCTGGAGAAGCTGGCGCAGAACCTGTACATCAGCGCCTCGAGCATCGCCCAGCATGCCGCCCTCGCCTGTTTCAGCGAGGAATCGATGGCGATCTTCGAACAGCGCCGCGACGCGTTCCGCCAGCGTCGCGACTTCCTGCTGCCCGCACTGCGTGAGCTGGGCTTCCGTATCGAGGTCGAGCCGCAGGGCGCGTTCTACCTGTACGCAGACGTCAGCGCGTTCACCGACGATGCGCAGGCGTTCTGCGCCCACTTCCTGGAAACCGAGCATGTGGCATTCACGCCCGGGCTGGATTTCGGCTTCCATCGTGCCAACCAGCACGTGCGCCTGGCCTATACCCAGGAAGTGCCGCGATTGCAGGAGGCGGTGGAGCGGATCGCGCGTGGGTTGAAGCATTTCCGGTAGCGCCGGGCCATGCCCGGCGGCATCCTGCCGCGCTACGCGCGCGCCGGGCATGGCCCGGCGCTACCCGATAACGGAAAACGCCGCCCTGGGGCGGCGTTTTCCGTTCTGCTTACTTGCCGCCCAACCGCTCCCACAGGAAGCTGTAGGCCAGCGCCGACATGTGTGCGGCCTGCGCGTTGTTGGCGGCGCCGCCGTGGCCACCTTCGATGTTCTCGTAGTAGGTCACGTCCTTGCCGGCGTCGATCATCTTCGCCGCCATCTTGCGGGCATGGCCCGGATGCACGCGGTCATCGCGGGTGGACGTGGTGAACAGCACCGGCGGGTACTTCTTCTTCGCATCGAACAGGTGGTACGGCGAGAAGGTCTTGATGAACTCCCAGTCGCTGGTATCCGGGTTGCCGTACTCGGCCATCCACGATGCGCCTGCCAGCAGGTGGTTGTAGCGCTTCATGTCCAGCAGCGGCACCTGCACCACCACCGCACCGAACAGCTCCGGGTACTGGGTCAGCATGTTGCCGGTCAGCAGGCCACCATTGCTGCCGCCCTGCACGCCCAGGTGCCTGGCGCTGGTGATCTTGCGCTTGACCAGATCGCGCGCCACCGCGGCCATGTCTTCATAGGCCTTGTGGCGGTTCTGCTTCAGTGCCGCCTGGTGCCAGCGCGGCCCATACTCGCCACCGCCACGGATGTTGGCGACCACGTACACGCCGCCCTTTTCCAGCCAGGCGCGGCCCATGCCACCGGAATAGCTCGGGGTCAGCGAGATCTCGAAGCCACCGTAGCCGTACAGCAGGGTCGGATTGGAACCGTCCAGCTTCATCGCCCGATCGTGCACAACGAAGTACGGCACGCGGGTGCCATCCTTGCTGGTGGCGAAGTGCTGCTCGATCACCTTGCCCTTGGCATCGAAGAAGGCCGGCATGGTCTTCAGCGTTTCCGGGGCCTGGCCGATCTCGGCCAGCGCCAGCGTGGTCGGGGTCAGATAGTCGGTGGCCGTCAGCCACACCGCGTCGCTGTCATTGCTGTCGACCGCAGCCACCCCCAGCGTGCCGAAAGCCGGTGCACCAACGAAGCGGCTGGTCTGCCAGCCATTGGCGCCCGGCGTCAGCACCGACAGGCGGTTCTTGACGTCGTCCAGCACGTTCAGCACCAGATGGTTCCTGGTCCAGGTGGCGCTGGCCAGCGAGGTGGTCGCGGTCGGGGTGAACAGCACGTCGAACTCGCGCTTGCCGGCCAGGAAGTCATCCAGCTTGGTGGCCAGCAACGAACCGGACGCATAGGTCTTGCCCCCGACAGTCCACGGATCACGCAGCTCCAGGGTCAGCCATTGCTTGTGCAGGCCCTTCTCGGCCGAATTCGGCGCGTCGATCTTGGTCAGCGTGCCATCGTCACCGCGCAGGTAGATCTCGTTGTTGTAGAAGGCGAGCGTGCGGCTGACCAGGTTGCGTTCGAAGCCCGGAGTGTCATCGTGCGTCGCCGCGATGTACATGTCTTCCGGCTTGCCTTCGTACACCGTCGTGGCCGAGGCCATCGGAGTGCCACGCTTCCACAGCTTGGCCACGCGCGGGTAGCCGGAGGTGGTCATCGAGCCGGCACCGAAGTCGGTGTAGACGAACACGGTATCGCGGTCGATCCAGTTGAGGCCGCCCTTCGACTCCGGACGGAAGAAGCCATCCTTGATCCAGGTCTTGTTGGCCAGGTCGAATTCGCGGGTGACGTCGGCATCGGCGCCGCCGCGCGACAACGCGATCAGGCAACGGCTGTAGTCCGGGCGCAGGCAATCGGCGCCGTGCCAGACCCAGTTCTCACCCTCGGCCTTGTTCAGTGCATCCAGGTCGAGCACGGTTTCCCACTGCGGCGAGGCCTTGCGGTATTCGGCCAGGGTGGTGCGTCGCCACAGGCCACGCTCGTGCTGCTGGTCCTTCCAGAAGTTGTAGTAGTAGTCGCCGATCTTCTGCACGGCGGGAATCTTGGCATCGGAGTCGAGCACCTCGCGGATGCTGGCTTCCATCTGCTTGAATGCCGGGGTCTGCGCAAGGCGCGCCTCGGACTTGGCGTTCTGTTCCTTGACCCAGGCCAGCGGCTTGTCGCCGGTTACGTCTTCGAGCCAGGCGTAACGGTCGGTGTCTTCAGCGGCCACGGCGGTCCCCACCGAGGCAGCGGTCATCATGCCAGCCAACAGGCAGGCGGAAGCGAATCGTGACATTGCAGCTCCAGGCAGTCATAAGCCTTGGAACGCTAGCATGGATCACCGCTGTCGCCCCCGTGTCGAAGGTCAGGCCGCGGCGGTGGCGCCGCGACGGCGGCGGGCCGCACCGCCACCGCGTCGGTCCGCCTGTCCACCGGTGTGACGCGCCCGCCGCAGCCACGACAGGCGAGGCAACGGGAAGCGCAGCAGCGCCCACCAGGCCACCAGCGGCATGCCCACCAGCCACATCGGCAACCAGCCCAGCCACGCGCTGCTACCACGCGCGGCCGGCCAGACCAGGACCAGTGCCACACCGGCCAGGGCCAACTGCCGCACGCTGCGCAGCAGGCGCGGGTCGGCACGTTCAAGGCTGACGCGTTCAGCTGCAGGGCGACGGACGGAACGTGCGTTCATGGGGCTTCTCCGGTAGACAGTGCAACACAGCTTGGTCAATGCCCTTCTCAAAGGCTGCGACACCATTGACGGATCGCGCACGCTCAGTCGACCATGCTCACGCAAAGCCCTCCTGAGCCCGCTCCCGCATGACTTCGATCCGCCCGCTCTGCGCCATGCTCTTGGCCCTGTCCCTGGCGGGCCCCGCCGTGGCCGCCAGCGAGCCGCCATCGCCCCGTGCCAGCGCCCCACGCGTCGCCGACCCGGATGCGCCGATCGACCTGAAGCGCTTCATGGGTACCTGGTACGTGATTGG
Organism: Stenotrophomonas sp. YJH_SMC_20; assembly: GCF_059367845.1. Classification (NCBI taxonomy): domain Bacteria; kingdom Pseudomonadati; phylum Pseudomonadota; class Gammaproteobacteria; order Lysobacterales; family Lysobacteraceae; genus Stenotrophomonas; species Stenotrophomonas sp. YJH_SMC_20. The sequence continues at coordinate 142,011 of NZ_JCAFRG010000006.1, forward strand.
CCGCGTGCCGAACTTCGTCGAGCGCGGCCATGTGGCCAGCGTCAACGAGTACGAACTGCGCGACGCGCACAAGGTCGGCATCACCTACCGCTATCGTGATGGCTTCGGCGAACCCCTGCAGGAGATCCGCGCACGCGCCAGTGTCGACCCGGACAGCGGCAATCACGGCTGGCGCACCTGGTTCTATCGCGTGGTGCCCACCCATTCACGGGTGCTGGAAGTAGCACCGGATTATTCCTGGGCACTGATCGGCTACCCGGGCCGCGAGATGGCCTGGATCTTCTCGCGCACACCGGACATGGACAAGGGCCTCTACAAGGAACTGGCCGAGCGCCTGCGTGACGAATACGGGGTGAACACCGACAAGCTCAAGCGTGTGCCACAGCGCCCGGAGCAGGTCGGCAAGCTGGGTTACGAAGTACCCAACGTGCGTTGAGAGAGCGCCGGGCGCAGATGTAGTGCCGGCCGCTGGCCGGCAGCTCCGGCACACCTGGAGCAGCGCATCGTTGCCGGCCAGCGGCCGGCACTATCTGAGGCGGGCTACTTGCGGGTGTAGTGCGCGACCAGGCGGTCGCCGAGCATCTGCAGCAGCTGCACCAGGATCAGCAGCACCACCACGGTAACCAGGGCCACGTCGGTGCGGTTGCGCTGGTAGCCTTCGCGCAGCGCCAGGTCGCCCAGGCCGCCGGAACCGATCGCGCCGCCCATGGCAGTGAAGCCAACCAGAGCAACGGTAGTGACCGTGGCGGCGGCAATCAGGCCCGGCCGCGCCTCGGGAAGCAGCACCCGGGTGACCAGTTGCCAAGTGGTGGCACCCATCGACTGCGCGGCCTCGACCACGCCGCGGTCCACTTCGCGCAGCGCGGTTTCCACCAGGCGCGCGTAGAACGGCGCCGCACCGATGACCAGCGCCGGCAACGTGCCGAGCACGCCGATCGACTGGCCCATCAACCACAGCGATACCGGGATCAACACCACCATCAGGATGATGAAGGGTACCGAACGCAGCAGGTTCACCACGATCGCCAGCGCGCCATAGACCAGTGGCCGGCGTTTCATCTGCGGCGCGCCGAACACGTACAGCAGCACGCCCATCGGCAGGCCGATGGCCAGGGTAAGCGGCAGCGAGCCGGCCATCATCAGCAGCGTCTCGAGGGTGGCCTTGCCGATATCCACCCACTTGTCCGCATCCAAGTGGCGGAAGAAGCCGCCGGCAGTAGCGATGATCATCGACGCAGTTCCTCAACGTGCACGCCGGCGGCCACGAATGCGGCCTGCGCGGCGGACTGGTCACCGCCCACCAGGGCGACGACCAGCTGGCCATACGGGGTGTCCTTGATCCGGTCGATACGGCCGGACAGGATGTTGTAGTCGACCCCGGTCTGCCGCGCCACGCTGCCGAGCAGGGGTTCATAGGTGTCGCCACCGAGGAACGTCAGCCGCACGATGCGGCCACCGACGGCATCGAAATCGCGATGCAGCGCACCTTCGTCCATGTGCTCCGATTCGCTGACGAAACGGCGCGTGGTCGGATGCTGTGGATGCAGGAACACCCGGGTGACCGGCCCGGTCTCGACCATCTGGCCGGCGTCGAGCACGGCGACGCGGTCGCAGACGCGGCGGATCACGTCCATCTCGTGGGTGATCAGCACGATGGTCAGGCCCAGCTCGCGATTGATCTTCGACAGCAGCGACAGCACCGATGCCGTGGTCTGCGGATCGAGCGCACTGGTGGCCTCGTCGCACAACAGGATCTGCGGACGCGTTGCAAGTGCGCGGGCAATGCCGACGCGCTGCTTCTGGCCACCGGACAGCTGCGCCGGATACTTCTGCGCATGCGCTTCCAGGCCAACGGTCTGCAGCAGCTCGACCACGCGTGCGTCGATCTCCGCCTTCGGCGTGCCGGCCAGCTCCAGCGGGAAGGCGACGTTGCCGGCCACCGTGCGCGAAGACAGCAGGTTGAAGTGCTGGAAGATCATGCCGATGCGCCGGCGCAGCGCGCGCAGGCCGTCCGCGTCCAGTGCGGTGACATCCTCGCCACCGATCAGCAGACGCCCACCACTGGGTTCTTCCAGGCGGTTGATCATGCGGATCAGCGTCGACTTGCCGGCGCCGGAATGGCCGATGATGCCGAATACCTCACCGGCCTCGATGGTCAGGTCCAGCGGCTGCAGCGCGCTCACTGCGCGGCCGGCAACGGCATAGGATTTGTGCAGGCGCTGGAACTCGATCACGGGCGTGGCTCACCGGCTGGGTGACGGAAGGGGGCGTGCAGCCTACCAGCGCAGGCGGTCGCGCGCCCGCGCCATGGGCCAGAATGTTATTCCTTTTGGTTCTAAGCCGCTGCCCACGGTAGCGCCGGCCGCTGGCCGGCACCTGCAGCGGTCCCTCCGGCGCGAGGGGTTGCCGGCCGCCGGCCGGCCCTACCCCGGCTCAGGGGTGGTCCAACGGCTTCGGCGGCTCCTGCCGGTTCACCCGCTCGCGATGCAGCAGGTACAGGCCGGACGCAACGATGATCGCCGCCCCCACCCAGGTATAGCCATCGGGCAGCTGGCCCCAGAACGCCAGGTCCCAGCCGATCACCCAGACCAGCCCGCTGTACTCCAGCGGCGCGATCATCGAGGCCTCGCCCAGCTGGAAGGCCCTGGTCAGGGCGATCTGGCCCAGCGCTCCGGCCAGGCCCATGCCGCCGATCAGCGGCGCATGTGCCAGTTGCAGTGGCACCCAGCCGGGTAGGGCCAGCAGGCCGGCACCGATGGCCATGATCACCAGGAACCAGACCACCATCGACTGCGAGGTATCGGTGCGGGTCAGCAGGCTGACCGTGATCGCGGCTACGGCATAGGCGGTGGCCGCGGCCAGCACCATCAGCCCAGGCACCGAAATGAAGCCGTCCACGCCCGGCCGCAGCACGACCAGCACGCCGACCAGGCCGATGCCGATGGCTACCCAGCGCCGCGGCCCGACCCGTTCGCCCAGCAGCGGCACCGACAGCGCAGCGATCAGCAGCGGGGCGACGAAATAGATGGTGTAGGCAGTGGACAGCGGCAGGTCGCGCAGGGCGAACACGAAGCAGCCGATCATCGCCATGCCCAGCGCACCACGCAGCAGGTGCAGCCCCCAGCGGCGCGGCACCAGTGAACGCGGCCCGGCGCTGGCCAGCACCCAGACCAGCACGAACGGCAACGAGGCCGCGCCGCGCAGGAAGGTCACTTCCAGGGTGGGGTAGCTGGCCGACAGCTGCTTCATGCCGGCGTCCATCAGCGAGAAGCAGGCGACCGCAGCGACCATCCAGGCCACTGCGCGCGAAGGGGAGCGTTGCACGTTCATGGCCCATTATCGCCCGGTCGTCGCTTTCTGTAGAGCCGAGCCCACGCTCGGCTGCTCTTCACAAAGCAGCCGAACGTGGGCTCGGCGCTACAAAGGGCGGGCATAGGGCCCTCGCGATAGAATGGCTGCCACTGAATCCTGCGGAGCATCGCCATGCCTTCCTTCGACGTCGTGTCCGAAGTCGACACCCACGAACTGACCAACGCCATCGACCAGGCCAACCGCGAACTGGCCACCCGCTTCGATTTCAAGGGCGTGGATGCCAAGTTCGAGCGCGATGGCGATGTGATCAACCAGTTCGCGCCGACCGAGTTCCAGCTCAAGCAGATGAACGACATCCTGCGTGCACGCCTGGCCGCGCGCGGCATCGATGTGCTCAGCCTCGAATTCGGCGACATCGAGACCAACCTGGCCCAGGCCCGGCAGAAAATCACCGTCAAGCAGGGCATCGAGCAGAAGGTCGCCAAGAAGATCGCCGCTGCGCTGAAGGAGGCCAAGCTGAAGGTTGAAAGCCAGATCAATGGCGACAAGCTGCGCGTGCAGGGCAAGAAGCGCGATGACCTGCAGGACGCCATCGCCGTGCTCAAGGCCGGCAAGTTCGAGCTGCCGCTGCAGTTCAACAATTTCCGCGATTGATCTGGCCGCCGGGCATGGCCCGGCGCCGGCACCTGCGGTACGACGGCGCGTTGCAAGCGACGCGCCTACAATGTCCGCCCCGCCAGCCGACGTGCCCGCCATGACCGACGCCCAACTGCCCACCGAGGACCCGATCGCCGCCACCCGCCTGTGGCTGGAACGCATCGTCATCGGCCTGAACCTGTGCCCGTTCGCCAAGGCGGTGTATGTGAAGGACCAGGTCCGCATCGTGCTCAGCGATGCGACCACGACGGAAGCCCTGGTTGAGCAGCTGGCCGAGGAACTGGTCCTGCTGCGCGATACGCCGGCCGAGCAGATCGATACCACGCTGATCGTGCATCCGCAGGTGCTGACCGATTTCCTCGACTACAACGACTTCCTCGACAACGCCGATGCGGCGATCGAGGCGCTGGACCTGCAGGGCATCCTGCAGGTGGCCAGCTTCCATCCGGACTACCAGTTCGAAGGCGTGGCGCCGGGCGATGCCAGCAACTATACCAACCGTGCGCCCTTCCCCACCCTGCACCTGCTGCGCGAAGACAGCGTGGCGCGCGCGGTGGACGCGTTCCCTGATCCGGACGTGATCGTCGAGCGCAACATCCAGACCTTGGACCGTATCGGCGTGGACGGCTGGCATCGCCGCCTGCGTGGCGAAGACCTGTCGTGAGCACGGTGCCGCCGATTGCCGCTTGGCCGGCCGCGCCGCTGTCGGGCAAGGTGGTGCTGGTCACCGGCGGCGCCAACGGCATCGGCCGTGGCATCGCCCAGTGCGTGCTCGGTGCAGGTGGCCGCGTGTTGATCGGCGACCTGGACGTGGAAGCCGGCCAGGCCTGCCTGCGCGAGTGGCAACGCGGTGAGGACGCCGCATTCCAGCACCTGGACATTACCGACGAAGCCAGTGTGCGCGACTTCATTGCCACGGCCCTGCAGCGTTTTGGTCGCATCGACGGGCTGGTCAACAACGCGGGCATCGCCGATGCGCACGGCTCGCGGCTGCAGGACATGGACTGGGATGAATGGCAGCGCCGCCTGTCGTCGCTGCACGGCGCTTTCCTGTGCAGCAAGCACGCGTTGCCGGCGCTGACAACCAGCGCCGCCGGCGCCATCATCAACATCGCCTCGACCCGCGCCTGGCAATCCGAAGCGCACAGCGAGGCCTATGCGGCGGCCAAGGGTGGCCTGGTGGCCTTCACCCATGCGCTGGCGATCAGCGCCGGCCCGGCGGTGCGGGTGAACAGCATCAGCCCGGGCTGGATCGGCACCTGCGAGTGGCAGGCACCCTCACGGCGACACGAGCCGGAGTACTCGGCCATCGACCACGCACAGCATCCGGTCGGCCGCGTCGGCCACCCAGAGGACATCGGCGCGCTCGCGGTATACCTGCTGTCGTCGCTGTCCGGCTTCAGCACCGGCCAGGATTTCATCGTCGACGGCGGCATGACCCGGAAGATGATCTACGCCGAATGACCCACCACCGGTAGCGCCGGCCGTTGGCGGGCGTTCCGGTAGATCCACGCCATGCGTGGAGGGCGGTGAAGTGCCAACCAAGGTTGGCACCTACCCGACGCCTTACGCCATGCCCGAGTGACGCAGCAGCGCGTCGATCTGCGGTGCACGGCCGCGGAAAGCCCTGAAGTTCTCCGCCGCCGGGCGGCTGCCACCGCGCGACAGGATCTCATCACGGAAGCGTGCACCGGTTTCCGCCAGCGCCTGTGGCGCTTCCTCGAACGCGGCATAGGCGTCGGCGCTGAGCACCTCGGCCCACTTGTAGCTGTAGTAGCCCGCGGCGTAACCGCCCGCAAAGATGTGGCTGAACTGGTGCGGGAAGCGGTTCCAGGCCGGCGGGTGGTTCACCGCCACTTCCGCGCGCACGCGGTCGAGCAGCGCCAGCACGCTGTCCTGCGCTGGCTCGAACTGGCTGTGCAGCAGCATGTCGAACAGGCCGAACTCCAGCTGGCGGACGGTGGCCATGCCGCTGTGGAAGTTGCGCGCGGCCAGCATGCGCTCGTACAGCGTGCGCGGCAGCGGCTCGCCACTGTCCACGTGCGCGGTCATCGCCTGCAGGTGGTCCCATTCCCAGCAGAAGTTCTCCATGAACTGGCTGGGCAGCTCAACCGCATCCCATTCCACGCCGTTGATGCCGGCCACGCCCAGTTCGCCGATGCGGGTCAGCAGCTGGTGCAGTCCGTGGCCCATCTCATGGAACAGCGTGGTCACTTCGTTGTGGCTGAAGGTGGCCGGCTTGCCGTTGGCACCCCGGCCGAAGTTGCACACCAGGTAGACCAGCGGCGTCTGCACGCTGCGGTCGGCGCGCACGCGACGGTTGCGGCAATCATCCATCCACGCCCCGCCGCGCTTGCCCTCGCGTGCGTACAGGTCCAGGTAGAACTGGCCGACCAGCGCACCCTGCGCATCGACCAGGCGGAAGAAGCGCACGTCTTCGTGCCAGACCGGCGCGCTGTCCTCCTGCACGCGCAGGCCGTACAGCTGCTCGATCACCGAGAACAGGCCGCCCAGTACCTTCGGCTCGGTGAAATACTGCTTCACCTCCTGCTCGGAATAGCTGTAACGCGCCTGCTTCAGGCGATCGGCGGCGAACGCCAGGTCCCAGGCCTGCAGCTGCTCGATACCCAGTTGCTCGCGCGCGAACTGCTCCAGCTCGGCACGGTCCTTGGCCGCGAACGGTTTGGCGCGCGAGGCCAGGTCACGCAGGAAACCGAGCACTTCGGCCGGGTCCTGCGCCATCTTGGTCGCCACCGAGTAATGGCCGTACGAATCGAAGCCGAGCAACGCAGCCAGTTCGGCGCGCAGGGCCAGGATGCGGTCGATGTTGCCGCTGTTGTCCAGTGCGTCATCGCCGAATTCGGACGCACGCTGGGCGCTGGCGCGGTACAGGATCTCGCGCAGGTCGCGGTCCTCGCCCCAGGTCTGCACTGGCAGGTAGCACGGCATCTGCAGGGTCAGTTTCCAGCCGGCCTTGCCGTCCTTTCGTGCTGCGGCATGCGCGGTGGCCTTCACGTCTTCCGGCAGGCCCTTCAGCCGCGCTTCGTCTTCGATGATCAGCGACCAGGCATCGGTAGCGTCGAGCACGTTCTGCGAGAACTTCGCCGACAGCGCCGACAGTTCTTCCTTGATCGCAGCAAAACGCTGCTGGGCCTCGGGCGCCAGCTCGGCGCCGCCCAGGCGGAAGTCGCGCAGGGTGTTGTCCAGCACCTTGCGCTGGGCTTCATCGAAATGCGCCGCCTCCGGGCTGGCGGCCAGCGCCTGGTACTGCCGATACAGCGCCAGGTTCTGCCCCAGCGCACTGGCGAAGCGGGTCACCCGCGGCAGGTTGCTGTTGTAGGCCTCGCGCAGTTCCGGGGTGTTGACCACGCCCTGCAGGTGGCCGACCAGGCCCCAGGCGCGCCACAGTCGCTCGGTCGCGTCGTCCAACGGGGTGACGAAGGTCTCCCAACGCACCGGCTGCACCTGCTCGGCCGCGCTGACGGCGGCTTCGGCCTCGGCCAGCAGCACATCCAGCGCCGGCGCGACGTGCTCGGGGCGGATCGCCTCGAAGCGCGGCAGGCCGGAAAAATCGAGCAGGGGGTTGGCAACGGTCACGGCAGATCTCCAGGATACGGGCCCGGCACCCGGGCAGCCCTCCAGATATGGCGCTGCCGGGCGCGGCTGACAAGGGGGCACGGCATTCACATCGGCCTTACGCGCGCCCCCCGAAGCTCTGGATGCGGGGGAGTCCGCAGCGGCACGTACCGAACGAGGCCCCACATGGAAGGTCTGGCTGCAGTTGCATCCGCCTCACCGGCGCGGTCGCTGGCACTGTCTGCCAGCGCGGCCGAACTGGCCTGGATCGCCGCGCTGTGCGATGCCGGCGACGACGCCCCGCGCCACCTGCAGCAGTTGCAGGCGGTGCTGCAGCAGGGCGGCACGTTCAATGAAAGCCAGGAGTGGTACCCGTTCGAAGTGGTCGAGCGCGGCGCCAGCCAGCTGCAGCTGGGCCATGAGCGCGAGTTCGTGATCTGCGTGCTGCTGTGGTTGCAGGCATTGGCCCAGGGCCGCGCCAGCATCCTGGATCCCACCCTGCACCTGGATGACCGCGCGATGGACATCGAGGCCTTGCCCGATGCACTGCGCGACGCGGTACTCGACGCCTTCACCGCAGCGGGTTACTGAGACACCGTCGCGGATGCCGACATGGCCCGGCGACAACGTCGGCCGTCCTACAACGCTTCCAGGCTGCACCACGGCAATTCGGGCAGTCCCTGCCCGGCCACCGCAGCGGCCAGCTGTGCGTCGGCGCCGTCGACATCAATGCCCTGGCGCGCGTACCACGCCGGATCGTAGTAGCTCTGCGCATAGCGCTCGCCGCTGTCGCACAGGATGCTGACGATGCTGCCCTGGTGGCCCGCCTCGCGCATCCACTGCGCCGCCTGCAGCACGCCGATGAAGTTGGTGCCGGTGGAGCCACCGACGCGTCGGCCGAGCTGGCGGCTGACATGGCGCATCGCAGCCAGGCTCAGCGCGTCGGGTACCTTGACCATCGCATCGACGCTGGTCGGGATGAAGCTCGGCTCCACCCGTGGCCGGCCGATGCCTTCCACGCGCGAACCACCACTGCAGGTCAGGTCGCGCCAGTCCTGTTCACCGGCCACGGCGGCCCGGTAGCCGTCGAAGAACACCGACACTTCCGGGTCCGCACACAGGATGCGGGTGTCGTGGCGGCGGTAGCTGACATAGCGGCCCAGGGTGGCGGCGGTGCCGCCGGTGCCGGGGCTGCACACGATCCATTCCGGAACCGGGCTGGGCTCTTCGGCCATCTGCTTGAAGATGGACTCGGCGATGTTGTTGTTGGCACGCCAGTCGGTCGCGCGCTCAGCGTAGGTGAACTGGTCCATGAAGTGGCCACCGGTTTCACGGGCCAGCTTTTCCGAATCACAGTTGAGGTCGCAGGCGCGTTCGACCAGGTGGCAGCGGCCGCCTTGGAACTCGATCGCGGCGATCTTTTCAGGCGAGGTGGTGGCCGGGATCACCGCAATGAACGGCAGGCCGAGCAGGCGCGCGAAATAGGCTTCGGACACCGCCGTCGAGCCGCTGGACGCTTCGATCACCGGTCGCCCTTCGCGCAGCCAGCCATTGGCCAGCGCATACAGGAACAGCGAGCGCGCCAGCCGGTGCTTGAGGCTGCCGGTGGGATGGCTCGACTCATCCTTCAGGTACACATCGATGCCCTCGAACCCGGGCAGCGCCAGCGGGATCAGGTGGGTATCGGCGGAGCGGTTGAAATCGGCTTCAATCTTGCGGATGGCGGCGGCCACCCATTCACGCTGCGACATGGCGGGCAATCGTTGTCAGGACGGAACGGTGCGATCCGGCCATTGTACGTCGCGGTACCGTCAGGTGCTGGCCGGTAGAATGCCCCCATCCGGCCGGCAACGGCCCTGTCTGAAGGACCTCCCCCCATGACCATTCCCGCCCTGCGCGATGTCCCCGGCGTCGCCGCCCAGGCCCCGGCCGAAACCACCGGCTTCGTGTTCAACCACACCATGCTGCGGGTGAAGGACATCACCGCCTCGCTGGACTTCTACACCCGCGTGCTCGGCTACCAGCTGATCGACAAGCGCGACTTCCCCGAGGCCCAGTTCAGCCTGTACTTCCTGGCCTACCTCCCGGCCGGCGTGGTGGTACCGGAAGACGACAGCCAGCGCCGCCTGTGGATGGCCGGCCTGCCGGGCGTGCTGGAACTGACCCACAACCACGGCACCGAAACCCAGGACGGCGCGGTCTACCACGACGGCAACAGCGACCCGCGCGGCTTCGGCCACATCTGCGTGTCGGTGCCGGACATCGAGGCGGCCTGCCAGCGCTTCGAGGACCTCGGGGTAACCTTCCAGAAGCGGCTGACCGACGGCCGCATGAAGAACCTGGCCTTCATCAAGGACCCGGACGGCTACTGGGTCGAGATCATCGCCAACGTCTGACCCGGAAAGGGGCACAATTCCGGTAGCGCCGGGCCATGCCCGGCGGCCTTGAGCAGGCCGCGCTGCGCGCTCGCCGGGCACGGCCCGGCGCTACCGACTCCGTCCCCTTTTTGAAGAGGTTCGTATGGAAACGATGGAACTGCACCGTGGCCGCCTGATCGACCACATCCAGCTGGTGGTGCGCGACCTGGCCGCCAGCCGCCGCTTCTACCAGGCAGTGTTCGATACGATCGGCATCCCACTCGGCGGCGAAGGGCCGGACTTCTTCTGGGCCGACGAGCTGTTCATTTCCAGCGCCAGCAGCCGTGCCGCCGCCGGCCAGCTGACCGGCCGCCATCATCTCGCCTTCCAGGCCCGCGACAGCGCCACGGTCGATGCCTTCCACACCGCTGCCATCGCCGCCGGTGGCACAGACAACGGCGCACCGGGCGAGCGCCCCTACCACCCGGGCTACTACGGCGCCTTCGTGCTCGACCCCGATGGCAACAACATCGAAGTGGTCTACCACGGCCCGGCGAACTACAGTGCCGACTCGGTGAAGGTGACGTTCTGACTTCACCGACGCCGTGAACGAAGAAGCCGGGCAATGCCCGGCTTCTCTGTTTCCAGCGCTGCAGCCCTCAGTGGGCGGCCATGTAGATGTCCTGCAGCACGGCCTTTTCCAGTTCCAGCTCGCCCAGCAGGTTCTTCACGATATCGCCCAGGCTGAGGATGCCGACCAGCTGGTTGCCGTCGGTCACCATCAGGTGACGGCGACGCGAGTATGTCATCAGCGACATGGCCTGCTTCAGCGTGGCGTCCGGCGCAATGCCCTCCAGGCCCGTGGACGGCAGGCTGGAAATCACCCGGCGGCCGGCCTGCGGGCCATCATCGGCCAGGGTGCGCACGATGTCCTTCTCGGAGATGATGCCGACCGGGGCATCGTCCTTCATCACCACCAGCGCAGCGATCCTGTTCGCGCTCATCTTGTGGGCGGCGGCACCGATGGTGTCTTCGGCATCGATGGTGATGACAGCTTCTTTCTTGGATTGCAGGAGTTCGCGGACGTTCATTCTTGTTTCCTGGTGCAGGTCACTGAAGTCAAAAAAGTGTGCTCTTCCGATACGCCCCCTCCCCGGGAACAGACCTTTCAGCGCACGTCTGGCGCACCCGTCTGCCGCATGGGAGGCATCGGCAGACGACGTGCTGCAACGCGAACGAGGTGGGGGTTCAACCGCTCAACCCGGACCTCGGTCAAATCGATTCTACGACTGCGACCATCGGTCACTACCGGCATCGATAGGACAGTTCGTCATGGGAACCAGCTGACGATCCAGAGAATGGCACCGCGGCTGAAACCGCCGCTGAATACAAGCGCAGTTGCGCATTAAAGATTGATTGCCCGCTGCCGACAGCGGACAGAACACCCGGCGGCAATCCCACTTCGCACTGTCCGGCCAAACGAAAGGGCCCACGCGGGGCCCCTTCGCTTGCAGCATCCAACCGGAGCGATGGGTATTACTCCACCGTCACGCTCTTGGCCAGGTTGCGCGGCTTGTCCACGTCGGTGCCGCGTGCCAGCGCAGTGTGGTAGGCCAGCAGCTGCACCGGGATGGTGTGCACGATCGGGCTGAGCACGCCGGCGTGGCGCGGGGTGCGAATCACGTGCACGCCTTCGGACGCGTTGAAGTTGCTGTCCTGGTCGGCGAACACGAACAGCTCGCCGCCACGCGCGCGCACTTCCTGCATGTTCGACTTCACCTTTTCCAGCAGGCTGTCGTTGGGGGCGATCACCACCACCGGCATATCCTCGTCCACCAGCGCCAGCGGACCATGCTTCAGCTCACCTGCCGGGTAGGCCTCGGCGTGGATGTAGGAAATCTCCTTGAGCTTGAGCGCGCCCTCCAGCGCGATCGGGTAATGCAGGCCACGGCCCAGGAACAGCGCATTGGACTTGCGCGCAAAGCGTTCGGCCCACGCCGCGATCTGCGGTTCCAGGTTCAGCGCGTGCTGCACGCTGCCCGGCAGGAAGCGCAGCTGCTCCAGGTAATCCGCTTCCTGCGCCGCGTCGATGCGGCCATGCAGCTTGCCCAGCACCACGGTCAACTGGAACAGCGCGGCCAGCTGGGTGGTAAAGGCCTTGGTCGAAGCCACGCCGATCTCGGCGCCGGCACGGGTGTAGCAGACCAGCTCGCTGGCGCGCGGAATCGCGCTTTCCGGCACGTTGCAGATCGACAGCGTGTGCTTGTGGCCAAGCGCCTTGGCGTACTTCAGTGCCTCCATCGTATCCAGCGTTTCGCCGGACTGGGAAATGGTCACGACCAGATGCTTCGGGTTCGCATAAGCGGCGCGGTAGCGGTACTCGCTGGCAATCTCCACGCTGCACGGCAGGCCGGCGATGGCCTCGATCCAGTAGCGCGCGGTCAGGCCTGCGTAGTAGCTGGTGCCGCAGGCGATGATCTGCACGCCTTCGATGCCCGACAGCACCGCCTCGGCGTTCTTGCCGAACAGCTCGGCCGGGAAGCCACCGGCGTCGATCGCCGCTTCGATGGTGTCGCCCAGCGCACGCGGCTGTTCGTGGATTTCCTTCTGCATGAAGTGGCGGTACGGACCCAGCTCCAGCGAGGCCAGCGACACATCGGACAGATGCACGTCGCGCTCGACCGGCTGGTCATGCTCGTCGAAGATGCGCACGCCATCGCGACGGATCTCGGCGGTGTCGCCCTCTTCCAGGAAGATCACCTTGCGGGTGGCCGAGATCACCGCCGAGACGTCGGAGGCGACGAAATTCTCGCCCTCGCCCAGGCCGATCAGCAGCGGGCAGCCCATGCGCGCGCAGACGAAGCGCTCCGGCTCGGCGCGGCTGACCACGGCCAGCGCATAGGCACCGGTCAGCTCTTTCACCGTGTGCTGCAGCGCCACCAGCAGGTCATCGCCGTCCTTCAGGTGATGGTGGATGAGGTGGGCGATGACTTCGGTATCGGTCTGCGACTCGAAGGTGTAGCCCAGCGCACGCAGCTTCTCGCGCTGCTCCTCATGGTTCTCGATGATGCCGTTGTGCACCAGCGCCACGCCATGGCTGATATGCGGATGCGCGTTGGCCTCGGTGACACCACCGTGGGTGGCCCAGCGGGTGTGGCCGATGCCCAGCACCGCATTGAAGCCCTCTGCCTCGGCCGCGGTGGCCATTTCCGACACACGACCGGTACGACGCACGCGGCGTACATCGCGGCGCTCACCCTGGTCGACTACCGCAATACCCGAGGAATCGTAACCACGGTATTCAAGACGCTTCAGCCCCTCGATCAGTACCGGCACCACGTCGCGATCAGCGATCGCACCCACGATTCCACACATGTCACGCGTTTCCTTGAAGACGATCGGCGCATTCTAGCCCGCGCGTCCGGCGTCGCCCTCCTGTCCGCTTAATGAAAGTGTCCGGAAAGGTGTCCGCGGACACCCGGACACTTCGCCTCCTCATCCAACCTGTTGAACCAAAAGGAAATAAGGTTGGCACGCAACCTGCTTGGTACTGGTTACCACCGTCAGGCACGCATCCGATGATCCGCGACACCTCCGCACAGGACCAGATCGTTTCCACCGCCCCGGCCGGCACCTCCCGCGTGGCCTGGCACCGCTATCGCTGGCCGGCGCTGGGTGCCATCGCGCTGCTGGCCGGCATCGGCTGGGCGGTACATGCCTGGTCCAATGCCAGCCGCTCCTTCGACAGCAGCCGCGTGCGCATCGCCGAAGTGAAGCGCGGCGACCTGGTGCGCGACATCGCCGCCGACGGCCGCGTGATCGCCGCCAACAGCCCGATCCTGTATGCCATCTCGGCCGGTACCGTGGACCTGAAGGTGGTCGCCGGTGACGTGGTCAAGAAGGGCCAGGAGCTGGCGATCATCGACAGCCCGGAACTGCGCAGCAAGCTGGCCCAGGAACAGGCAACGCTGGCCGGGCTGGAAGCCGAGGCCAGCCGCGCCGCGCTGGACGCGACCCTGGCCCGCGCCAAGTCCCGCAAGGAAACCGACCAGGCCACCATCGAGCGTCAGGCCGCCGACCGTGACCTGCAGCGCTACCAGCGCGGCTACGACGGCGGCGCGGTACCGCAGATCGACCTGGCCAAGGCCAAGGATTCGCTGAAGAAAGCCGACATCGCCCTGGCCAACGCCACCACCGATGCGCGCCTGCAGAGCCAGGGCGCCGACCTGGATGCCCGCAACAAGCGCCTGCTGGCCGACCGCCAGAAAGCAGTGGTGGCCGAAGTGCAGCGCCAGGTCGATGCGCTGACGCTGCGCGCGCCCTTCGATGGCCAGGTTGGCCAGGTGCAGGCCGTGCAGTCCACCAACCTGGCCGCCAACGCGCCGGTGCTGGGCGTAGTCGACCTGTCCAAGTTCGAGGTCGAGATCAAGGTGCCGGAAAGCTTCGCCCGCGACCTGGCGATCGGCATGCCGGCCCAGCTGACCGGCGGCAATGGCCAGCCGTTCCCGGGTGAGATCAGCGCGGTGTCGCCGGAAGTGGTCAATGGCGAGGTCAATGCCCGCGTGCGCTTCGCCAGCGCGCAGCCGGAAGGCCTGCGCCAGAGCCAGCGGATGTCGGTGCGCGTGCTGCTCGATACCCGCAAGAACGTGCTGAAGGTCGAGCGCGGTCCGTTCGTCGAACAGGGCAACGGCGTGGCCTACGTGATGGATGGCCGCACCGCCGTGCGCCGTCCGGTCGAACTGGGCGTCAGCAGCCTGGGCGAAGTGGAAATCAAGTCCGGTGTGCAGCCAGGCGACCGCATCGTGGTCTCCGGCAGCGACCTGTTCAAGGACGCCGAACGCGTCTCCGTCAACTGATACCTGAACCCTGAATCCTGGAGAGAGGACACCCCATGTACATGCTCGAAATGCGTTCGGTCGCCAAGGTCTTCCGCACCGAACAGGTGGAAACCCACGCACTGCGCTCACTGGAACTGCAGGTCAAGGAAGGTGAGTTCGTCGCGGTCACCGGCCCGTCAGGCTCCGGCAAGACCACCTTCCTCAACATCGCCGGCCTGCTGGAAACCTTCACCAGTGGTACCTACCTGCTGGACGGGCAGGATGTGAGCACGCTGGGCGACGACGCACGCAGCCGCCTGCGCAACCAGAAGATCGGCTTCATCTTCCAGGGCTTCAACCTGATTCCCGATCTGAATCTGTTCGACAACGTCGACGTACCGTTGCGCTATCGGAAGATGAGCGCCAACGAGCGCCGCGAGCGCATCGAGAAGGCGCTGACCCAGGTCGGCCTGGGTTCGCGCATGAAGCACTACCCGAATGAGCTGTCCGGCGGCCAGCAGCAGCGCGCGGCCATCGCACGCGCCCTGGCCGGCAGCCCTCGCCTGCTGCTGGCCGACGAACCGACCGGCAACCTGGATACGCAGATGGCGCGCGGCGTGATGGAACTGCTGGAGGAGATCAATGCCGCCGGCACCACCATCGTGATGGTCACCCATGATCCGGAACTGGCCGCGCGTGCGCAGCGCAACGTGCACATCGTCGATGGCCAGGTCACCGACCTGGTGCGCGAACCGGTGCTGGCCCCCCCCCCGCGCCACATCGTCGCCGTCAACGAGTGAGGGGCCGGCCATGTTCGCCTACTACGCCCGACTGGCGGTGCGCAGCTTCCGCCGCAACAAGGTCCTGACCGCGCTGATGGTGGTGGCCATCGCCCTCGGCATCGGTGCCTCGATGACCACCCTGACCGTGTTCCATGTGCTGTCCGGTGACCCGATTCCCGGCAAGAGCGACCGGCTGTTCTACGTGCAGCTCGATGCCGCGACCGGCGCCTATGTCGCCGGGGAGGAACCGGAAACCCAGCTGACCCGCTTCGACGGTGAAGCGCTGCTGCGCGAGGCCAAGGGCGAGCGCCAGGCGCTGATGAGCGGCGGCGGCGGCACCATCGAACCGGACAACAGCACCCTCAAGCCCTTCAGCATCGACACCCGCTGGACCTCGGCCGATTTCTTCCCGATGTTCGAGGTGCCGATGCAGTACGGCCGCCCCTGGACGCGCGAGGACGATGAAGGCCGCGCACGCGTGGTGGTCATCTCCAAGGCGCTCAACGACAAGCTGTACCAGGGCGCCAACAGCGTGGGCCGCGACCTGCGCATGGAAGGCCAGAGTTACCGCATCGTCGGCGTGATGAAGGAATGGAGCCCGGAGCCGCACTTCTACGACCTGACCACCGGCAGCTACGGCAAGAACGAAGACCTGCTGCTGCCGATCTCCACCTCGTTCGACCTGAAGCTGGGCAGCAACGGCAACATGAACTGCTTCGGCGAGAATCCCGATGGCAACAGCTACTCGCTCAACGCACCCTGCGCGTGGCTGCAGTACTGGGTGGAGATGGACCCGGCCAAGGCCGCCGACTACCGCCGCTACCTGGAGAACTATTCGAGCCAGCAGCGCCAGGCCGGCCGCTTCAAGCACCCGCCGAACGTGCGCCTGCGCACCGTGATGGAATGGCTGGACTTCAACGGCGCGGTGCCCAGCGACGTGCGCCTGCAGCTGTGGCTGGCACTGGGTTTCCTGGGTGTCTGCCTGGTCAACACGGTGGGCCTGCTGCTGGCCAAGTTCCTGCGCCGCAGTGGAGAGATCGGCGTGCGCCGCGCACTCGGTGCCAGCCGTGGCCAGATCTTCCTGCAGTGCCTGGTGGAAGCCGGCGCGGTCGGCGTGGTCGGGGGCGTGCTGGGCATTGGCCTGGCCCTGCTCGGCCTGTTCGCGGTGCGCCAGCAACCGGTGGAGTACGCAAAGCTGGCCCACTTGGACGGCAACATGCTGCTGCTCGCGCTGGGCCTGACCCTGTTCGCCAGCCTTGCCGCCGGTTTCCTGCCTGCCTGGCGCGCCATGCAGGTCACTCCGGCCATCCAGCTCAAGTCGCAGTAAGCAATCGAACGAGGACTCCCATGGACATCCGCCCCATCCTCAGCACGCTGCGCCGGCACAAGACTGCCGCTGCCCTGATCGTGCTGGAAGTCGCACTGACCTGCGCCATCGTCTGCAACGCGCTGTTCCTGGTCAGCCAGCGCGTGGAGAAGATCAGCATGCCCAGCGGCATCGCCGAGAACGAACTGGTGATGCTCCGCGTCAGCGGCATCGGCAAGCAGACCGATGCCATGGCCCGCACCCGTGAGGACCTGGCGTCATTGCGTGCGCTTCCCGGCGTCAGCAACGTCACCATCATCAACCAGGTGCCTTTCCGCAACGGCTCGTCCAGCAGCAGCATCTCGCGGGAGATCGACCAGGAACGGCCGACCACCAACGCTTCGATGTACACCCTGTCCGAGAACGGGCTGGCGACGATGGGCATCAACCTGATCGCCGGCCGCGATTTCCTGCCCGGCGAGTACCAGAACTTCGAAGACGCCAGCAAGGGGGGCGCCAAGGAAAACGCCATCCCGGTCATCCTCACCCAGGCCACCGCCGCCAAGATGGAACCCAACGGCAGCGCGCTGGGCAAGACCTACTACATGGGCAAGCAGCCGCTGCACGTGGTCGGCATCGTCGACACGCTCAGCACGCCCAATGGCTGGAATGACAACTGGACGAACTCCATGCTGCTGCCCATGCGGCGCACCTTCGACGAGGGTGGCACCTATGTGCTGCGCACTTCGCCGGAACGCCGCCAGGAGGTGCTTGATGCGGGGGCTGCTGTACTGGAGCGCAACGACCCCAACCGGCTGATGCGCGACAAGCTGACCTATGAAGACCAGCGCAAGGACTTCTTCAAGAACGACCGCGCGATGGTTGGCCTGCTGATCACCGTCAGCGTCTCGCTGCTGGTGGTCACCGCACTGGGCATCATCGGCCTGGCCAGCTTCTGGGTGCAGCAGCGCAGCAAGCAGATCGGCATTCGCCGCGCACTCGGTGCCACCCGCGGGCAGATCCTGCGCTACTTCCAGACCGAGAACTTCCTGCTGGCCTCGCTGGGCATCGTGCTGGGCATGCTGGCGGCCTACGCGATCAATCTGGCACTGATGAACCTGTACGAGCTGCCACGCATGCCCCTGTACTACCTGCCGCTGGGCGCGCTGCTGCTGTGGGTGCTGGGCCAGGTCGCGGTGTTCGGGCCGGCCCGGCGCGCGGCAGCGGTCCCGCCCGCAGTTGCCACGCGGGGCGCGTGAGATGCGTGCCTGCCGGATGCTGTTGATGGCAATGCTGCCACTGCCGGCGCTGGCCGGCGGTGGCAGCTCGCAGACGCTGGAATGGCGCCAGGATGATGCCCGCCTGGCGCTGCGCTCGACCGAGGGCCAGGTACGGGTGGACGCCGCGCGTCCGGAAGCCCGCTTCGGCGTGCGCAGCGGCGACCGCATCCTGCGCCTGGACGATACGGCTGTGCGGCGCATCAAGCATCTTGCCGATGCGCTGCGGCATTCCAGTGCCCCGACTGCGTACCTGTTGCTGCGCCGCGACAAACGCGAGCTCACCGTCCCGGTGGACGCCACCTCGTGGCGGCTGGCGCTGGTCGCTCCGCCACCGCCGCCACCGCCGCCACCAGCGCGGCGCTGAAACCAGCCCGCCCTCGTCGCCGCGGCTTTGGCTATGCTTGATGGGTGGCGCCGGGCTCTCCCGGCGTATGGATACGAACACGGCTCCATCGGCGCCGCCCATCCCTTTCTGCAGAACTGCTTGATGCCTTCGATCCTGATCATCGACGACAACGCCAGCGTGGGCACCGCGCTGGACGTGCTGTTCTCCCTGCATGACATCGACACCCTGCAGGCGCAGAGCCCGGCCGAAGGGCTGGCCCTGCTCGAGTCGCAGCCGGTTGATCTGGTGATCCAGGACATGAATTTCAGCGAGGACACCACCTCCGGCGAGGAGGGCGAAGCGCTGTTCGCACAGATCCGCGCGCGCCACCCGGACCTGCCGGTGATCCTGCTCACCGCCTGGACCCACCTGAGCAGCGCGGTGGACCTGGTCAAGGCCGGTGCCGCCGACTACCTGGCCAAGCCCTGGGACGACCGCAAGCTGCTGACCACGGTCAACAACCTGCTCGAGCTGTCCGAGGCACGCCGCGAGCTGGACCGGCGGCGCGCGCGTGAGCTGCGGCAGCGCAACGCGCTGGAAGAGAAGTACAAGCTCTGTGGCGCGGTCTTTGCAGATCCGGCCAGCGAGCGCGTCATCGCGCTCGCCTGCCAGGTCGCGCGCTCCGAACTGCCGGTGCTGATCACCGGTCCCAACGGTGCTGGCAAGGAGAAGATCGCGCAGATCATCCAGGCCAACTCGCTGGTGGCCAAGGGCCCGTTCATCACGGTCAACTGCGGCGCATTGCCGTCGGAACTGATCGAAGCCGAACTGTTCGGTGCCGAGGCCGGTGCGTACACCGGCGCCAACAAGGCACGCGAAGGCAAGTTCGAGGCCGCCGATGGTGGCACCCTGTTCCTGGATGAGATCGGCAACCTGTCGCTGGGCGGGCAGATGAAGCTGCTGCGTGTGCTGGAAACCGGCCGCTTCGAGCGTCTTGGCTCCAATCGCGAGCGCCAGGTCAAAGTCCGCGTGGTCAGTGCGACCAATGCCGACCTGCCGGCGATGATCCGCGACGGCACCTTCCGCGAAGACCTGTACTACCGCCTCAATACGGTGGAACTGGTACTGCCACCATTGGCCGAACGCCCGGGCGACATCGTGCCGCTGGCCGAGCGCTTCCTGACCGCCGGCAAGCCGCTGTCCAGCGCCGCCACCGCGGCCCTGCAACGGCATCCCTGGCCCGGCAACGTGCGCGAACTGCGCAACGTGATCCAGCGCGCCGAGCTGCTGGCGACCGGCAACCGCATCGAAGTGGCCGACCTGAACCTGCCGCGTGCCGCACCTGCTTCGCGACCGGCGCCCAGTGCCGGCAATGATCCTGACCGTGCGCGCATCGAGGATGTGCTGGCGCGCAACCACGGCATCATCGCCCAGGCCGCCGCCGAACTCGGCCTGAGCCGCCAAGCGCTGTACCGGCGCATGGACCGGCACGGCATCCCACGCGAATGAAGCGGCGTTCGTTCACCTTCCGTCTGTTCCTGCGCCTGCTGCCGGTGCTGGCGCTGGCCGCCGCGTTGCCGTGGCTGCTGGCGTACTGGATGGACCACGGCTGGGTTGTGACCACCGTGTCGGCACTGATCCTGCTGTCGCTGATGTGGTGGACGCTGCGCCGTGCCACCGCCCCCGTGCGGTCACTGATGCGGGCCCTGGCGGGCACCACCAGCAGCTATCGCGACGGCGAATACAACTTCGGCGTGCACTGGCCCGGCAATGACGAGCTCGGCGACCTGGTGCAGGCACACCGCGAACTGGGTGATGTACTGCGTGCACAGCGGCAGGGCCTGGTGCAACGCGAGCTGCTGCTGGACACAATGGTGCAGAACACGCCGGTGGCGATGCTGCTGATCGCCTCCGGCGGCGATGGCATCGCCCGCGTGGTGTTCTCCAACCTGGCCGCGCGCAAGTTGCTGCATGGCGGCTGGAAGCTGGAAGGACAGCGCCTGGAGGACGTGCTGGAACAGGTGCCGGTGGAACTGCGCGATGCCATCGCCCGTGGCGGCGACAGCCTGTTCGCGGTGCATGCGGAAGGCGAAGACAGCGACGAGGATGACGAACAGGTCTATCACCTCTCACGTCGTTCTTTCCACCTCAATGGCCGTCCGCACGACCTGTTGCTGGTACGCCTGCTCACCGCCGAGCTGCGCCGCCAGGAAGTGCAGACGTGGAAGAAGGTGATCCGGGTGATCAGCCATGAGCTGAACAACTCGCTGGCACCGATCGCTTCGCTGGCACACTCCGGCGGCGTGCTGGTGCAGCGCGAGCGCTTCGATCGGCTGCCGGAGATCTTCACCACCATCGAAGACCGGGCGCGCCATCTGGAAGGTTTCATTCGCGGCTATGCGCGTTTTGCCAAGCTGCCGCAGCCGCAGTTGCAGACCGTGCACTGGGCCCCCTTCCTGTCCAGCCTGCGCCAGCAGATTCCGTTCACCATGGAGCGCGAGCCGGACGAGGAACTGAGCAGCCGCATCGACATCGCGCAGTTCGGGCAGGCGTTGTTGAACCTGTTGAAGAACGCGCATGAGGCCGGCGCCGAAGCCGATCCGCCCAATGATGACGTGCAGGTGCAGCTGACGCGGTTGCCGCAATGGCTGCGCCTGGATGTGCTGGACCGTGGCAAGGGCATGAACGAGCAGGTGCTGCAGAACGCGCTGATGCCGTTCTATTCCACCAAGCGCAACGGCACCGGGCTGGGGCTGGCGTTGACCCGCGAGATCGTGGAGGCGCACGGCGGGCGTGTGTCACTGCAGAATCGTGGCGATGGCGGGTTGTGCGTGTCGATCCTGCTGCCGGTGGGGTGAGTTGCCGACTTGGCTCGGTCTGCCAGTAGAGCCACGCCATGCGTGGATGTGCCGACCAGGGTCGGCACCTACCAGACCTGCCGCATCGCCACCCGCAGATGCATTGGAAATCCCAGCGCGGCCTCTTCGGCCATCACCGCGCGCAGGCCCTCGCTCCACTGCGCCTCGGGCACTACCTCGAACCCTTCGCTGGCGTAGAAGGCTGCATTCCACGGCACATCGCTCAAGGTGGTCAGCACCGCTGCAGCAAAGCCGGTGGCCCTGGCCTGCGCCAAGGCATGCCGCAGCAATGCACGGCCATGGCCACGACGCGCGTGCGCTGGATCCACATCCATCTGCAGGACATGGAACTCGCCTGCCAGGTCGCCGGCCAGCAGGTAGCCGGCAACACCGCCGGCGGCGCCATCCACCACCCACAGCTGCCCACGCTCAAGGCCTTCCTGCAGCGTCGGCAGGTCCAGGCCGTGGCTGGCAAACACCGGATAGGCCTCGTGACCCCTCAGCAGTTCGCCGGCACGTTGTTCGATCGCCGGCAGCACACCCAGCTCATCGGTGCGCGGAACTCGTGGCTCAGGACTTCTTGACCGGGCGCTTCCAGCCATCGATGGTTTCCTGTCGTGCACGTGCCAGCGTCAGCTTGCCGTCCGGCGCGGTGCGGATGATGACCGACCCGGCAGCGATGGTCGCGCCCTCGCCGATGGTGATCGGTGCCACCAGCGAGCTGTTGGAGCCGATGAAGGCGTTGTCGCCGATGGTGGTGGTCGACTTGTTCACGCCATCGTAGTTGCAGGTGATGGTGCCGGCACCGATGTTCACCCTGCTGCCGATCACCGCGTCGCCCAGATAGGTGAGGTGGTTGGCCTTGCTGCCCACACCGAGGGTGACCTTCTTGGTCTCGACGAAGTTGCCGACGTGCACGCCATCGGCCAGCACGGTGCCCGGGCGCAGCCGTGCGAACGGGCCAATCTGCGCAGCGCCTTCGGTGACCACGCCGTCCAGATCACAGTGCGCACGCACTTCGGTGCCTGGCCCCAGGTTGACGTCCTTCAGCCTGTTGAACGGGCCTACGGTGACGCCGTCACCGAGCACGATGTTGCCTTCAAGGACAACGTCGACATCGATCAGCACATCGCTGCCCACGGTGACGGTGCCACGGATATCCAGGCGTGCCGGGTCGCGCACGCGCGCGCCCTGTGCGCACAGTGCACGCACCGCACGGCGCTGCCAGGCGCGCTCCAGCTGCGACAGCTGCCAGGGATCATTTGCCCCCTCGGCCTCCTGCGCATCGGCGACCAGCGCCATCTCGGCCGGGGTGTACTCGTTCGCGGCGAACGCGAACACGTCAGTGAGGTAATACTCGCCCTGGGCGTTGCTGTTGGACAGCTGCGACAGCCAGCGGCGCAGCGCGGTCGACTCGGCGGCGATGATGCCGGTATTGATCGTGCGCACGCGCAGCTGGTCGTCAGTGGCGTCCTTCTGCTCGACGATGGAGCCGACCTTGCCCTCCGCATCGCGCAGCACGCGGCCGTAACCGGTCGGGTCATCGAGCTCGGCCACCAGCACCGCCAGGCGCCCCGGCTCCGACAGCAGGTGGCGCAGGGTCTGCGCACGGATCAGCGGCACATCGCCGTACAGCACCAGCACCTGCGCCGCATCGGGCACCTGCGGCATCGCCTGCGCCACGGCGTGGCCGGTGCCGAGCTGCTGCGCCTGTTCGGCCCACTGCAGGTCGGGCTGGTCGGCGAAATACTGCCGCACCGCCTCGCCACCATGGCCATGGACCACGTGGATCGCCGTAGGCTGCAACTCGCGGGCCACATCGATCACATGCGCCAGCATCGGCTGGCCGGCGATCGGCTGCAGCACTTTCGGCAGCACCGACTTCATGCGCTTGCCCGCGCCAGCGGCGAGGATGATGACGTGCAGGGGTTGGGTCATGGAAACGGCGGTCCGTGGTTCGTTGCAGATGATTCTAGAGCGTGGGCCGTTAACATGGGCATCCCGCCTCCTTCACCACGCTGATGGGCCTCGTCCGCCAGGGAAGCACCTATCTCGTCATCGGGCTCGTGCAGCTGCTGGTCGATTGGCTGGTGTTCGTGGCCGCCAGCGCGCTGGGCATGCCGGTCGCGCCGGCCAATATCACCGGCCGCTTGGCCGGCATGCTGCTGGGCTTCTGGCTCAACGGCCGCTACACCTTTGCCGAGGCCGGTGCCCGCAAGCTGGGATGGAAGCGATTCGCACGCTTCTTCGGGCTGTGGCTGCTGCTGACGGCAGCGAGCACGCTGCTGGTCAGCCTGGTCGACCAGGCGTTGGGCCTGCAGTACACGTGGCTGGCCAAGCCGCTGGTGGAAGGCGGGCTGGCCTGCGTGTCGTTCCTGTTGATGCGCTACGTGGTGTATCGCTGAGACGGGGCGGGATCCGGGATGCCGGATCGGGATCGGGATCGGGATCGGCATCCGCATCGGCATCGGTAGAGTCGACTGTCAGTCGACTGCTCTTCCATCAGGCCGCGAAATCCCGCGCTGCGCGCGGTAGTCGACTAACAGTCGACTCTACCCAGTCGGCGCTGCCCCGCCAGCACAAACAAGAACGCCGGCACAGGGCCGGCGTTCTCGTGGGTGCAGCGCGAACCTCAGTGCTTGAGATTCTTGCGCAGGCGTTCCAGTGCCTGCAGCTGGACGACGGCCTCGGCCAGCTTCTGCTGGGCTTCGGCCACTTCCATCGCTTCGCCGCGGTTGGCCAGGATGCGTTCGGCTTCTTCCTTGGCCTTGCGGACCGAGGCTTCGTCGATGTCCTGCGCGCGGATCGCGGTGTCGGCCAGCACGGTCACCACCTGCGGCTGCACTTCCAGGATACCGCCGGAGATGGCGAAATCCAGCTGCTCGCCATTCGGCGTGGTCACCACCACCTTGCCCGGCTTCAGGCGGGTGATCAGCGGCGCGTGCTTGGGCGCGATGCCCAGTTCGCCCAGCTCACCGGTGGCCACGACCAGGGTCGCTTCGCCACGGAAGATTTCCTGCTCGGCGCTGACGATGTCGCAACGGATCGTGCTCATGCAAATCTCTTCGCTGTTCGCGGCGGCGCAATGCCACCGTGGGGGTCCACCGGCGCGGGCGGTTGCCCGGCGCCGGCGTCAGGTCGGGCAGGATAGCTCCCGCCCGTCCCGGATCAGGCCTTCTCGGCCATCTTCTTGGCCTTCTCGACCGCTTCTTCGATGCCGCCGACCATGTAGAACGCCTGCTCCGGCAGGTGGTCGTACTCGCCATCGACGATGGCCTTGAAGCCACGGATGGTGTCCTTCAGCGGCACGTACTTGCCCGGCGAACCGGTGAACACTTCGGCCACGTGGAACGGCTGGCTGAAGAAGCGCTCGATCTTACGGGCGCGCGACACGGCCTGCTTGTCCTCTTCGGACAGTTCGTCCATGCCCAGGATCGCGATGATGTCCTTCAGTTCCTTGTACTTCTGCAGGGTCTGCTGGACGCGCTGGGCGGTGTCGTAGTGCTCGTGGCCGATGACCAGCGGATCCATCTGGCGGCTGGTGGAGTCCAGCGGATCGACGGCCGGGTAGATACCCAGCGAGGCGATCGAACGCGACAGGGTGACGGTCGAGTCCAGGTGGGCGAAGGTGGTCGCCGGCGACGGGTCGGTCAGGTCGTCCGCGGGAACGTAGACGGCCTGGATCGAGGTGATCGAGCCGTTCTTGGTCGAGGTGATGCGCTCCTGCAGGACGCCCATTTCCTCGGCCAGGGTCGGCTGGTAACCCACCGCGGACGGCATACGGCCCAGCAGTGCCGACACTTCGGTACCGGCCAGGGTGTAGCGGTAGATGTTGTCGACGAACAGCAGGACGTCCTTGCCCTTGCCGTTTTCGTCCTTCTCGTCGCGGAAGTACTCGGCCATGGTCAGGCCGGTCAGCGCGACGCGCAGGCGGTTGCCCGGCGGCTCGTTCATCTGGCCGTACACCATCGCCACCTTGTCCAGGACGTTGGAGTCCTTCATTTCGTGGTAGAAGTCGTTGCCCTCACGGGTACGCTCACCCACGCCGGCGAACACGGACAGGCCGCTGTGCGCCTTGGCGATGTTGTTGATCAGCTCCATCATGTTGACGGTCTTGCCGACGCCGGCGCCGCCGAACAGGCCGACCTTGCCGCCCTTGGCGAACGGGCACATCAGGTCGATGACCTTGATGCCGGTTTCCAGCAGCTCGGTGGCCGGGGACTGGTCTTCATACGACGGCGCAGCGCGGTGGATTTCCCAGTTGTCGCTGGCAGCGACCGGGCCGGCTTCGTCGATCGGACGGCCCAGCACGTCCATGATGCGGCCCAGGGTGCCGGCACCGACCGGCACCGAGATGCCACGGCCGGTGTTGACGGCAACCAGGTTGCGCTTCAGGCCGTCGGTGGAACCGAGGGCGATGGTACGCACCACGCCGTCACCCAGCTGCTGCTGGACTTCGAGGGTGATCTCGGTGTTTTCCACCTTCAGTGCGTCGTACACCTTCGGCACCGATTCACGCGGGAATTCGACGTCGACGACCGCGCCGATGATCTGAACGATCTTGCCCTGACTCATTGCTGCATCCTCTAATGTGTGCTTTGAACGAACGCGGTCAGACTGCTGCCGCGCCGCCGACGATTTCGGAGATTTCCTGGGTGATCGCTGCCTGGCGCGCCTTGTTGTAGACGAGCTGCAGGGTGCCGATCAGCTTGTTGGCGTTGTCGCTCGCCGCCTTCATCGCAACCATGCGTGCGGCATGCTCGGAGGCGACGTTTTCCAGCAGTGCCTGGTACACCAGCGACTCGATGTAACGCGTCATCACGTGCTCCAGCACGGTCGCGGCATCGGGTTCGTACAGGTAATCCCAGTCGTGGTGAGCGACCTGCTTCTCAGCCGGCGGCAGCGGCAGCAGCTGATCGAAGCTGGCCTTCTGCACCATGGTGTTCACGAAGCGGTTGTACACCAGGTACACGCGGTCGATCTTGCCTTCGGTGAAGGCGTCGAGCATGACCTTGATCACACCGATCAGCGATTCCAGCTTCGGCACGTCGCCGATGTGGGTCACGCTGCCGACCATGTTGACCTTCACGCGGCGGAAGAAGGTCGAAGCCTTCTGGCCGATGGTCACCAGGTCCACTTCGGCACCCTTGTCCTGCCATGCCTTGGCTTCGCCCAGCATCTTGCGGAACAGGTTGTTGTTCAGGCCGCCGGCCAGGCCGCGATCGGAGGAGATCACGATGAAACCGACCCGCTTGACCTGCTCGCGCTCGACCAGGAACGGATGCTGGTAGTCGGTGCTGGCCTGGGCCAGATGACCGATCACCTGCTTCATCGCCTGCGCGTACGGACGCGAGGTCTTCATCCGATCCTGCGCCTTGCGGATCTTGGAGGCCGAGACCATTTCCAGGGCGCGCGTCACCTTGCGGGTGTTCTGCACGCTCTTGATCTTGGTTTTGATTTCGCGTCCGCTTGCCATCTCTTGTTTCCCGTGGCGCGGGGCTGATGCCCCGCGTTGTTCAACCGTTTGTCATCTGGTCCAGCGGAGCCGGAGGCTCCGCTCTACAGGACCGCGATTACCAGCTGCCGGTGGTCTTGAACTCGGCGATGCCCTTCTTGAAGGCACCTTCGATGTCGTTGTCCCAACCGCCGGTGGCGTTGACCTTGCTGATCAGCTCGCCCTGGGTGTTGGCGAAGTGGGCGTGCAGGCCTTCTTCGAACGCCAGCAGCTTGTTGACCGGCACGTCGTCCAGGTAACCCTCGTTGACGGCGTAGATCGACAGCGCCTGGTTGGCAATCGACATCGGCGCGTACTGCTTCTGCTTCATCAGCTCGGTGACGCGCTGGCCACGCTCCAGCTGCTTGCGGGTCGCTTCGTCCAGGTCCGAGGCGAACTGCGCGAAGGCAGCCAGCTCACGGTACTGGGCCAGCGAGATACGGATACCGCCCGACAGCTTCTTGATGATCTTGGTCTGGGCCGAGCCACCGACGCGCGACACCGAGATACCGGCGTTCACGGCCGGGCGGATGCCGGCGTTGAACAGGTCGGTTTCCAGGAAGATCTGGCCGTCGGTGATCGAGATCACGTTGGTCGGAACGAACGCGGACACGTCGCCGGCCTGGGTTTCGATGATCGGCAGCGCGGTCAGCGAACCGGTCTTGCCGGTGACCTTGCCTTCGGTGAACTTCTCGACGTACTCCTCGGACACGCGGGCAGCGCGCTCGAGCAGACGGGAGTGCAGGTAGAACACGTCACCCGGGTAGGCTTCACGGCCCGGCGGACGCTTCAGCAGCAGCGAGATCTGGCGGTAGGCGACGGCCTGCTTGGACAGATCGTCGTACACGATCAGCGCGTCTTCACCGCGGTCCATGAAGTACTCACCCATGGTGCAGCCCGAGTAGGCGCTGATGTACTGCATGGCAGCCGATTCGGAAGCGGTCGCGGCCACCACGATGGTGTGGGCCAGCGCGCCGTTCTCTTCCAGCTTGCGCACGATGTTGGCGATGGTCGACGCCTTCTGGCCGATCGCAACGTACACGCACTTGATGCCGGTGCCCTTCTGGTTGATCACCGCATCGATCGCCATGGCGGTCTTGCCGGTCTGGCGGTCACCGATGATCAGCTCGCGCTGGCCACGGCCGATCGGGATCATCGAGTCGACCGACTTGTAACCGGTCTGCACCGGCTGGTCGACCGACTTGCGCCAGATCACGCCCGGAGCAACGCGCTCCACCGGAGCGGTCAGGTCGGTGCCCAGCGGGCCCTTGCCGTCGATCGGCTCGCCCAGCGCGTTCACGACGCGGCCCAGCAGTTCCGGACCGACCGGCACTTCCAGGATGCGACCGGTGGTCTTGGCGACGTCGCCTTCGCGCAGGTGCTCGTAGTCACCCAGGACCACGGCGCCGACCGAGTCGCGCTCCAGGTTCAGGGCCAGTGCGAAGGTGTTGTTCGGCAGTTCGATCATTTCGCCCTGCATCACGTCGGCCAGACCGAAGATGCGCACGATGCCGTCGGACACGCTGGTCACGGTGCCTTCGTTGCGCGATTCCGCGGCCAGCTTGACCTTCTCGATGCGGTTCTTGATCAGTTCGCTGATTTCGGAGGGGTTGAGCGTGGTTGCCATCGTCAAGTCCTAGTGCCGGCAGCGGGGCCGGACGTTAAATGAATTCAGTTAGCGAGCGCGGTCTGCAGACGGGCCAGCTTGCCCTTCAGCGAACCATCGATGACCACGTCGCCGGCGTCGATCACGGCGCCGCCGATCAGCGAGGCATCGACCGCGGTGGTCACGTCGACCTCGCGGTTGAAGCGCTTGCGCAGCGCGACCTTGATCGCATCCAGCTCAGCGGCCGACAGTTCGGCGGCCGAGGTGACGGTGGCCTTGACCACGTGCTCGGCTTCGGCGCGCAGGGCGTCGAACATGCCGGCGATTTCCGGCAGCAGCGGCAGACGGTGCGACTCGGCCAGGACGGCCAGGAAGCGCGAGTAGGTCTCGCCGTGCGACACCGGCGCCAGCAGGGCGACGGCGTCGTCACGACCCAGCTCCGGGTTGGCGAGCAGGGCCGCCACGCGCGGGTCGGCGGCGACGTGGGCGGAGAACGCCAGGGCGTCCGACCACGGCGCGAACGCGCCTTCGTCGCGCGCGGTCGCGAACGCGGCGCGGGCGTACGGGCGGGCAAGCGTGAGGGCCTGGCTCATCCTTAGATCTCCGAGGCCAGCTCGTCGAGCAGCGCCTTGTGGGCGTTGGCGTCGATTTCGCGCTTGAGCAGCTTTTCGGCACCGGTCACGGCCAGCGCGGACACCTGCTTGCGCAGATCTTCACGGGCACGGTTGGCGGCGGCGTCGATTTCAGCCTGGGCCAGTTCCTTCTGACGGGTGGCTTCGGTGATCGCTTCGTTACGGGCAGCATCAACGATCTGGTTGGCACGCGCGTGGGCCTGATCGATGATCTCGTTGGCCTTGGTGCGGGCTTCCTTCAGCGCTTCGTTGACCTTCTCCTGCGCCTGGGCCAGATCTTTCTGGCTGCGGTCGGCAGCAGCGAGGCCCTCAGCAATCTTCTGCTGGCGCTCCTCGATCGCGTTCATCAGCGGCGGCCAGATCTTGGTCGCGATGATCCAGATCAGACCAGCGAAGGCCAGCGCCTGCGCAAGAAGGGTGAAATTGATATTCATGGTTAGCTCGATCGCTGGTTTCGGGGTGGACGCGCCGCCGTAGCGGCACATCCGGCCTTCATCCGAAACCGGGTGCATCAGCACCCGGTCGTCTCAAACCGCTGTATCAGCCGGCCAGAGCCTTGGTGACGGCGCCAGCGAAGGCAGCCGACAGCGGGTTGGCGAAGGCCAGCAGCAGGCCAACGGCGACCGAGATGATGAACGCGGCGTCGATCAGGCCGGCGGTGATGAACATGCGGACCTGCAGGACCGGGATCAGTTCCGGCTGGCGGGCGGCCGACTCCAGGAACTTACCAGCCATGATGGCCAGACCCAGACCGGCGCCCAGCGCGGCCAGGCCGATCATGATGCCGACGGCAAGGGCGGTGGAGCTCTGAATCTGCGCGAAGTTGGTCAGGACGGCGAAGTACATGGTTATCTCCAGGAACTTAAGTTGCTAAGGGTGATGAAACGGATGAAGGTTGAAACGCGTTGAAGCTTGAAACTCAGTGAGCGTCTTCCGACAGGCTCAGGTACACGATCGACAGCATCATGAAGATGAAGGCCTGCAGCGGGATCACCAGCAGGTGGAACAGCATCCAGCCGAGGCCGAACACACCACCGGCAATGGCACCGAAGAAACCGGCACCACCCAGCACCCAGATCAGCAGGAACACGATTTCGCCGCCGAACATGTTGCCGAACAGTCGCATCGCCAGCGAGATCGGCTTGCTCAGCCACTCGACGATGTTGAGGATCAGGTTGAACGGCATCATCCACTTGCCGAACGGCGCCGTCAGGAATTCCTTGATGAAGCCGCCCAGGCCCTTGGACTTGAGCGCGAAGAACAGCATCAGGAAGAACACGCTGATGGCCATGCCCAGGGTGGCGTTGACGTCAGCGGTCGGGACCGGCTTCCAGTAGTGCACGCCCGCCCATTCCAGCGGCTTGGCGATGAAATCGGCCGGGATCATCTTCAGCAGATTCATCAGCAGAATCCAGAAGAAGATCGTGATGGCGATCGGCGTGACCAGCTTGCTCTTGCCGTGGTAGGTGTCCTTGGCCTGGCGGTCGACGAACTCCAGGCAGATCTCGACGAAGGCCTGCCACTTGCCCGGCACGCCGGCGGTGGCCTTGCGGGTCCCCAGCCAGAACGCGACCACGATCACCAGGCCCATCAGGACGGCGGTGAGGAAGGTATCGACGTGGATATGCCAGAACATACCCTCACCCTTGCCGACCGGCGCGGTCAGGTTGTGCAGGTGATGCTGGATGTAGCTGGTAGGGGTTAGAGCCTCGCCCGCCATGTGTCCGGAACCTTCAGTTAATTGAATTCTGTCAACGCCTGGCCATGGCCAGGACCTGGAACATCAAGCCGACGGCGATACCGGCCAACAGCGCCAACGCAGGCAGCTTGAAGACCAGGAACCCCACCAGCAGGACGCCGAAAACCACGACCCACTTGGCCACGATCGCAATGATCAGGCGAGCCATCGCCGATCCTGCGGCCACCGCACCTCCGCCCAGCGCCATCCGTGCTGCAACCCAGCCACCGGCCGAAATGGCCACACCAGACGCCAGCGCGCCGAGGGCATATTTCGGACCCACCAGCAGGAAGGCCAGGGCCAGGACAGCGACCGCGGCCAGCGGGTAGACCGCGGCGCGCAGCATCAGTCGCCGACCCGCGTCAACGGAGTTCAGCACAGGACGTCCCGCGTGGTTGCATGTGGAGGGTTGAGGCGGCTACAGCAGGGGGGGCCTCATCGAGCCGCCAAATTATAGCAATGGGACAATTTGCGAGACAACCGCTGCCTGTTCATCCCGGGAAGGCGCAAGTTGCGGTAACGGTTACATTTTTGCGTACCACCGGGGGGACAATGACGTCCGCACGATGTTGCACCGCAGTATTGAACTTTGGTCGCAGTCGACGGAACTTTCACCGGATGCGGCGGTCCGATTACTCGACCTGCCTGCAGCATCCTCGTCGGCTCCACCCCGCAGGTCCCACGATGGCCCCGAAGCCCGTCTCCGGGGCCATCTTTTTGCATCGTCGTGACAGCGCTGAACGGTGCACACGCCGTGGACCATACGTTCACGGATGGTGGACGGGCCTGTCCCGCACAGTGGTCTTCATTCTGATGAACCACTGCAAGGACTCTTCGATGCGCCCCGTACCCACCCTGCTCGCCCTCTCCCTGCTCGCTGCCGGCGCCTCGTTCGCCAATGCCGCCCACGCCGCCGAAGGCGACGACCGTTTTGCCCTGCGCCTGGGTGCGATGAACATCGACTCGGACAACACCCTCCGCGGCAACACCAACGTGGCCGGCCAGGACATCGGTTTCTCCGAGGACTTCAAGCTGGGTGGCAAGGAGTGGGAGCCGCGCATTGACGGCATGTTCCGCATCAGCAACCGCCAGCGCCTGCTGTTCAACTACTTCAAGTACGACAAGGACCGCCGCGAGACCCTCGGCCAGGACATCTCCTTCGGTGACGTCAGCGTGCCGTCCGGCAGCTTCGTCAAGGGCGAACTGAAGTACCAGGTGGCCAGCCTGGTCTATGACTACTCGGTGGTGGACACCGACACCTTCGACCTCGGCCTGCAGCTGGGTGCCGAGTACGCCAAGGTCAGCACCAAGGCCTACGCCGATCTGGGCACTGTCTATGAAGGCCAGTTCCTCAACGAGAAAACCGACGGCGTGGCGCCGGTGGTCGGTGCACGCTTGAGCTTCACCCCGTCCGAGAAGTGGATGATCACCCTGCAGGGCCAGTACCTCAACACGCGCTGGGGCAGCTTCGATGACTACAAGGGCGACCTGAGCCGCGCCAACGCCATCGTCGACTACCGCTTCACCAGGAACTTCGGCGTGTTCGCCGGCTACGACTGGTTCAAGCTTGATGCGGACAAGAAGGGCAGCGATGGCACCATCGGCCTGAAGCAGGAATTCAAGGGCCCGGTGGCCGGTATCAGCTTCGTGTTCTGACACCCGCCCCTTCCACGGCACTCTCTCTCCTGGCGCGGCCTCCGGAACATCGGGGCCGCGCTCTTTTGTGCTGTTTTTCCCTGCGTGCAGCAGCAAGAGCAGCTGGGTCGAGCACTGGAGGGAGCGGGGGCCGCGTGCGAATGTCCCCCGGTGCCGGCCTGAGGCCGTCACCTCCTCCTTTACTTCGCACACAGCCCCCGCTCCCTCCGCGTGTCAGGCATCCCGGCGGCCAGAGCACCGGCTCTCGACTATCCGCAAGCCGAGCCGCTGTGCGGGTGGCAGGCGTTTGGACAAAGTAAAGGAGGAGGCGACCGCCGCAGGCGAGTGACGGGGACATTTGCCCAAATGCCTGCCACCCGCGCGGCGGCCCGAACGCTCGCAATGAGAGTGATCGAGGCTCAACAAAAAACCCCGGCAAACGCCGGGGCTTTTCATTTGGAACGGCGCGGGCGCCTTACTTCTTCTTCGGCATGTACAGATCAGTGATCGTGCCGTCATAGATTTCCGACGCCATCGCCACCGACTCGCTCAGCGTCGGGTGGGCGTGGATGGTGTGGCCGATGTCTTCGGCTTCCGCACCCATCTCGATCGCCAGGCCGATCTCGGCCAGCAGGTCACCGGCGTGCACGCCGACGATCGCACCACCGATGATGCGGTGGGTCTCTTCGTCGAAGATCAGCTTGGTGAAGCCCTCGGTGCGGCCGATGCCGATCGCACGGCCACTGGCGGCCCACGGGAACTTGGCCACGCCGACCTTCAGGCCCTTGGCCTTGGCTTCGGTCTCGGTCACGCCGACCCAGGCGATTTCCGGGTTGGTGTAGGCCACCGACGGAATCACACGGGCCACCCACTCCTTCTTGTGGCCGGCAGCCACTTCGGCGGCCAGCTTG
The DNA here is from genome assembly GCF_059367845.1 of Stenotrophomonas sp. YJH_SMC_20. NCBI lineage: Bacteria > Pseudomonadati > Pseudomonadota > Gammaproteobacteria > Lysobacterales > Lysobacteraceae > Stenotrophomonas > Stenotrophomonas sp. YJH_SMC_20. The sequence continues at coordinate 175,297 of NZ_JCAFRG010000006.1, forward strand.
CCTTCGTGCGTGGCCTTGTGGGCCAGCATCGGGTTGCCGACGATGTCGCCGATGGCAAAGATGTGCGGCACGTTGGTGCGCATCTGGCGATCCACCGGGATGAAGCCACGCTCGGTGACCTGCACGCCGGCCTTCTCGGCATCGATCTTCTTGCCGTTCGGCGAACGCCCGACGGCCACCAGCACGCGGTCGAAGGTGCCCTGCGCCAGCGCAGGCGCCTGGCCTTCCTCGGCAGCTTCAAAGGTCACGGTGATGCCCTTGGCATCGGCGGTGACGCCCGAGGCCTTGGTCTTCAGGTGGACTTCGATGCCCTGCTTCTTCAGGCGATCGGCCAGCGGCTTGACCAGGTCCTTGTCGGCGCCCGGCATCAGCTGGTCCATGAACTCGACCACAGTGACCTTGCTGCCCAGCGCGCTGTACACGGTGGCCATTTCCAGGCCGATGATGCCGCCGCCGACGACCAGCAGCGAGCCCGGCACTTCGGCCAGCTCCAGCGCATCGGTGGAGTCCATCACGCGCGCGTCGTCCCACGGGAAGTTCGGCAGCTTCACCGCCTGCGAACCGGCAGCGATGATGCACTTCTGGAAGCGCAGCAGCTGGGTGCTGCCGTCAGCGGCGGTGATCTCCATCTCGTTGGCCGAGATGAACCTGCCGACGCCCTGCACGTTGCGGACCTTGCGCTGCTTGGCCATGCCGGCCAGGCCCTTGGTCAGCTGGTTGACGACCTTTTCCTTGTACTGGCGCAGCTTGTCCAGGGTGATGGTCGGCTTGCCGAACTCGACGCCGAAATCACCGGCATGGGCCACTTCGTCGATTACCGCAGCGGCGTGCAGCAGCGCCTTGGACGGAATGCAACCGACGTTGAGGCAGACGCCGCCGAGGCTGGCGTAGCGCTCGACCAGCACCGTATCCAGGCCGACGTCGGCGGCGCGGAAGGCGGCGGTGTAGCCGCCCGGGCCGGAGCCCAGCACGACCATTTCGCATTCGATGTCGGCCGGCTTGCCGCTGGACAGCGCCGGCTTCGGCGCAGCCGGTTCAGCCGGGGCGCGGTGCGATGGGGTCACCGGCGGCTTGCTGGCCGGAGCGGCCGCAGCCGGAGTCGGCGCAGCGGCCTTGGCCGGGGCTTCGGCGGCGCCTTCAGCGTCCAGCACCACGACCACGGCGCCTTCGGACAGGGTGTCGCCCAGCTTGACCTTGATTTCCTTGACCACGCCGGCAGCCGAGGACGGCACTTCCAGGGTGGCCTTGTCCGATTCCAGGGTCACCAGACCCTGATCCTTCTTCACCGTGTCGCCGACGGCGACCAACACTTCGATCACCGGCACATCGCTGTAATCGCCGATGTCGGGAACCTTGACTTCAATCGTGGCCATGGTGGGTTTTCCTCGTGCCCGACCGGCATGGCCGGTGGGCTGTCACTGCATCTGTTCACGCGGCCGCGCCAGGGGCTGCGGCCGCACGGTGGGGGCGAAGCGGTGCTTTACAGCAGCACGCGGCGCATGTCGGCCAGTACCTGGGACAGGTACGTGGTGAAGCGTGCGGCCAGGGCGCCGTCGATGACGCGGTGGTCGTAGCTCAGCGACAGCGGCAGCATCAGCTTCGGTGCGAATTCCTTGCCGTTCCAGACCGGCTGGATGGACGACTTGGAGACACCGAGGATGGCCACTTCCGGTGCATTGACGATCGGGGTGAACGCGGTGCCACCGATGCCGCCCAGCGAGCTGATCGAGAAGCAGCCGCCGCTCATGTCGGCCGGGCCGAGCTTGCCGTCGCGCGCCTTCTTGGCCAGTTCGCCGGTTTCCTGCGCGATCTGCACCACGCCCTTCTTGTCCACGTCGCGGATCACCGGCACGACCAGGCCGTTCGGCGTGTCGGCGGCGAAGCCGATGTGGAAGTACTTCTTCAGGGTCAGGTTTTCGCCGCTGGCATCGAGCGAGGCGTTGAATTCCGGGAACTTCTTCAGCGCCGCGGCGCTGGCCTTGATCAGGAAAGCAAGCATGGTCAGCTTGATGCCGGCCTTCTCGTTCTCCTTGTTCAGCGCCACGCGCAGCGCTTCCAGGTCGGTGATGTCGGCCTGGTCGAACTGGGTGACGTGCGGGATCATCGCCCAGTTGCGGGCCAGGTTCGCGCCGGAGATCTTCTTGATGCGCGACAGCGGCTGGACTTCGGTCTCGCCGAACTTGCTGAAGTCGACCTTCGGCCAGGGCAGCAGGTTCAGGCCACCACCGGCAGCGACGGCAGCACCGCCGGCAGCCGGCACGCCACCGCTGAGCGCGGCCTTGACGAACTTCTGCACGTCAGCCTTGGTGATGCGGCCGCCCTTCTCGGTGCCGTTGATCTGCAGCAGGTCCACGCCCAGTTCGCGGGCGAACACACGCACCGCCGGGGTGGCATACGGCACCTTGGCCGGCAGCACGCCATCAGCGTTGAACTGCACCGGCGGGCTGGACGGGGTACCGGCCGAGGCGATCTCGCGGGCCGCCAGCTTGTCCGGCTGCGCCGGCACGGCGACCGGCTCGACCTTGGTGGCTGTCTCAGCGGCTGCAGGCGCGGCGGCAGCGGCGGCCTTGGTCGGTGCCGGCGCGGCAGCGCCCTCGGCCTCGATGATCGCAACCACATCGCCCTGCGACAGGTTGTCGCCGACCTTGACCTTGATCTCCTTGACCACACCGGCCACCGAGGACGGCACTTCCATGGTGGCCTTGTCGCTTTCCAGCGTGACCAGGCCCTGGTCCTTCTTGACCGTGTCGCCAACGGCGACCAGGACTTCGATGACCGGAATGCCGGCGTAGTCGCCGATGTCCGGCACCAGCGCTTCAACGGCACCACCGCTGGCAGCCGGGGCAGCTGCGGCCGGGGCCGGCGCGCTCTGGGTAGCGGCAGCCGGGGCAGCGGCCTTGGCCGGCGCCGGCGCGGCAGCCGCCGGCTTGGCGGCTTCCGCTTCGCCTTCAGCCACTTCGATCAGGGCCACGACCTTGCCTTCGGACAGGCTGTCGCCCACCTTGACCTTCAGCTCCTTGACCACGCCAGCCACCGAGGACGGCACTTCCATGGTCGCCTTGTCGCTTTCCAGCGTCACCAGCCCCTGGTCCTTCTTGACCGTGTCGCCGACGGCGACAAGCACCTCGATTACCGGGATATCGCTGTAGTCACCGATATCGGGGACAAGTGCTTCCTTGATTTCGGCCATGGGGATAACTCCGGCAATCTGGTGTAGGGAAACGTCTATTGTGCGGCCAGCGGGGTCCAGCGCCAACCGTTACAGGTGTTTTCAGTACGCACGCAGCCGGGACACGCTGTTGCCCATGGGTTGCGCCTGCCACCAGTCGGTAGCGTATTGTCCCTACGATGTCCGCTTCATGTCGCCAGTGCGTCTGCCACCGGCTGCCAGGCCTGGCGCAGGCGCGGCAGCGACCAGGCCGCATTGGCCGGGCTGGTCGACGGCAGTACCACCCGTTTCGGCGGAGCCTCCAACCGTGGCAGCACCCAACGCTGGAATGCCTGCGCTGACGCGGCGCCATTGCAGCCGACCAGCTTCAGCTCGGGCAACGCGGCGATCAGTTCCGGCAGTGCATTGGGCACTTCCGTGCCACGCACGATGTCCGCATCCAGACTGCCCCGGCGCTCACAGCGGCCGATCACATCCCACAGGCCGATGCCTGCGGCGTTCAACGCCTGCAGCCGCGCTGCATAGGGCAGATCCGCACTGAAGCCACAGATATCGGCCATCAACGGCCAGAAACGGTTGCGCGGATGCGCGTAGTAGCGCTGCTCCTGCAGCGACGCCACGCCTGGCATCGAGCCCAGCAGCAGCACGCGGCACTGCACGTTCACCTGCGCTTGCAGGCCAATGCACAACGTTGCTTCGCTCACATCTTCTCCAACTGCATGAATGTCAGCGAGGGCCGAAAACCCCATGAATGCAGGCATTCCGCACCCGTCGCTGAACAAGGAAAACTATTTTTTAACGTGCGTCGGATTCGATTCATGTTGGTGCGACTACGGTGTGCTCGCCCCGCAACCGGGGGCCCAAAACAAGAAACATTAGGAGATACCCCCATGCGCTCCATCCGTATCCTGAGTCTCGCCCTGCTGACCTCCGCCGCCTTTGCACCGGCCGCTTTCGCCCAGGACAGCAGCAGCACCGACACTGCCTCGGGCAAGCATTTTGCCGTGGTTGGCGGCATCTCGCTGCTGGAACCGAAGAACGACCCGATCACCGGCGTGAAGAAGACCGATGGCGGCCCGGCGCCGACCGTCAGCTTCAGCTACTACATCAACGATAACTGGGCCGTTGAACTGTGGGGCGCTGCCGACAAGTTCGAAAACAAGTTCAAGGGCCCGAACAACGCCCGCCTGGGCTCGGTCGAGCAGCAGCCGGTCGCGCTGAGCGGCCAGTACCACTTCGGCCAGGCTGACAACGTGTTCCGCCCGTTCGTGGGCGTGGGCTACTACCAGTCGAGCTTCAGCAACGAGAAGCTGGGCAACGGCGCTGACACCGACATCCGCTTCAAGGATGCCAAGGGCGTGATCGGTACCGTCGGCATGGACATGAACATCAACTCCACCTGGTTCGCCCGTGCCGACGCCCGCTACATGCGCGCCCGCCCGGACGTGAAGGTTGGCGGCGAAAAGATCGGCGAAGCCAAGATGGATCCGTGGACCGTCGGCTTCGGCATCGGCGCCCGCTTCTGATCCAGGCTGCACCTGCTTCACTGATGTAACGCGACGGGCCCTTCGGGGCCCGTCGTCGTTTCCGTCACCGGCGTTCTGTAGAGTCGAACCCATGCTCGACTGCCTTTTATGTAGAGTCGAGCCAAGCCCCTATCCCGAGTCGAGCGGCGGGCTCCGCGCGCATTGCGATGCGTTACGTTCAATGGCGCCCACGGTCAATGGTGGCGCGGCTCGGCTCTAGACAAACAGGGTGCGAAGGCGCGATGGAGGAAGTCGACCTGCTGGTGATCGGTGGCGGCATCAACGGGGCCGGCATCGCCCGTGATGCCAGCGGACGCGGACTGCGCGTCCTGCTGTGCGAACAGCATGACCTGGCCGCGCATACCTCCAGTGCCAGCAGCAAGCTGGTCCACGGCGGCCTTCGCTACCTCGAACAGGGCGAATTCGGCCTGGTGCGCAAAGCGCTGGGTGAGCGTGAGACGGTACGCCGGCAAGCCCCTCACCTGGTCCATCCTCTGCGTTTCGTCCTGCCCTGGGAACCGCACCTGCGCCCGCGCTGGATGCTGCGCGCGGGACTGTGGCTGTACGACCATCTGGGCCGGCGCAGCCCTGCGTTTCCCGCATCGCACGCACTGGACCTGCAACGCGATCCGCTGGGTCGCTGGCTCTCCCCCTCGCTGCGCATCGGCTTCAGCTACGCCGATGCGCAGGTCGATGACGCGCGGCTGGTGCTGCTCAACGCCCTGGATGCCGCGCAGCGCGGCGCACAGGTGCGGGTCCGCAGCCGCTGCATCGACCTGCGCCCCGTTCACGGCCGATGGCAGGCCGTTCTGGAATCCGCCGATGGCCAGCCGCACCCGGTGACTGCGCGCGCCGTTGCCAATGCGGCTGGTCCGTGGGCCGGCGGCCTGCTGGAACAGATGCAGGGGCGCGGCGATGGCCCCGCGCTGCGCCTGGTGCAGGGCAGCCACATCGTGCTGCGCCGCCCCTGGCCCAGCGACAGCGCCTGCCTGCTGCAGCAGCCCGATGGGCGCGTGGTGTTCCTTCTGCCCTTCGCCCACGACCACCTGCTGGTCGGCACCACCGACACCGACTATCGCGGTGACCCGGCGCGCTGCAGCGTGCTCCCTGCGGAGGTGACGTACCTGTGTGATGCGGCCAATCGCTACCTGCGTGATCCCATCGCAGCGGAGGAGGTGGCCTGGCGGTTCGCTGGCGTACGCCCGTTGCTGGCCGATCCCGATCCGCGTGCGGCACGACTCAGCCGTGATTACCGCCTGCAGTTGCAGTCCCACCCGGCACCGGCGCTGCACGTGCTGGGAGGCAAGCTCACCACCTACCGGGTGCTGGCCGAGGAAGCGCTGGAGCTGCTGCGGCCGGCGCTGCCGCAGATGGGCCCGGCGTGGACGGCAGGCGGAGACCCGCTGCCTGGCAGCGACTGGGGCGACGCCACGCAGGCGTGCTCGCGCCTGCAGTTGCTGGCACCGTGGTTGCCCGAGGAAATCGCACGCCGCTGGGCCGACGCCTACGGCAGCCGCAGCGCGGAGCTGCTGCATGGCCTGCAGGGTGTGAACGATCTTGGCGAAGACTTTGGCGGCGGCCTGCACGCGCGGGAAGTCGCTTTCCTGCGTGAGCGCGAATGGGCCTCGAATGCCGAGGACGTGCTGTGGCGGCGGAGCAAGCTGGGGTTGCGGCTGGACGCGGCGCAGGTGGCACGGCTGCAGGCGTGGATGGAGCAAGCCAGCGTGTAGAGCCGGGCCATGCTCGGTTGCATCCGCACAACGCAGCCGAGCATGGCCCGGCTCTGCAGGAAGCTGAGGTACCTTACCCCGACCGCTCTACCGGAGACGCTGCATGACGCCCCGCTACGTGCTGGCCATCGACCAGGGCACCACCAGTTCGCGCGCGATCCTGTTCGACCGTGCCGGCGACATCGTCGGCAGTGCACAGCGCGAATTCGCACAGATCTTCCCCCAGCCCGGCTGGGTCGAGCATGACCCGCGCGAGATCCTTACCAGCGTCTACGCCACGCTGACCGAACTGCTCAGCCGCGAACAGATCGATCCGCGCCATATCGCTGCGCTGGGCATCACCAACCAGCGCGAAACCACCGTGGTCTGGGACCGCGCCAGCGGCCAGCCCATCCATAACGCGATCGTCTGGCAATCGCGGCAGAGCCACGCCATCTGCGAGCGGCTGAAGTCCGACGGGCATGAAGCGCTGGTCCGCGAGCGGACCGGCCTGCTGATCGACGCCTATTTCTCCGCGACCAAGGTGCGCTGGATCCTCGACCACGTGGAAGGTGCGCAGCAGCGCGCCGAGCGTGGCGAGCTCCTGTTCGGCACCATCGACAGCTGGCTGGTGTGGAACCTCAGCGGTGGCCAGGCGCACGTGACCGATTACAGCAATGCCGCGCGCACCCTGCTGTTCAACATCCACACGCTGGACTGGGATGAAGACCTGCTGGCGCTGCTGGACATCCCGCGCGCGATGCTGCCGCAGGTGCGCGACTCCAGTGCGGTGTACGCACACACCCGGCCGCAGTTCTTCTTCGACCACCCGATCCCGATCGCCGGCATCGTCGGTGACCAGCAGGCGGCGCTGTTCGGCCAGGCCTGCTTCCAGCCGGGCATGGTCAAGAACACCTATGGCACCGGCTGCTTCATGCTGATGCACACCGGCGCGCAGGCGGTGCGGTCGCGCAACGGCCTGCTGACCACCATTGCCTGGGGCCTGGACGGGCGCGTGGAGTATGCGCTGGAGGGGTCGATCTTCATCGCCGGCTCGGTGGTGCAGTGGCTGCGCGACGGACTGCGCATGATCGAACGCGCCAGCGACAGCCAGGCGCTGGCCGCACAGGTACCCGACAGTGGCGGCGCCTACCTGGTGCCGGCGTTTGTCGGCCTCGGCGCGCCCTATTGGCGCAGCGATGTGCGCGGCGCGATGTTCGGCCTGACCCGCGGTACCCGCAAGGCGCATTTCGTGCGCGCCGCGCTGGAAGCGATGGCCTACCAGACCCGCGACGTGCTCGATGCAATGCAGTCCGATGCCGGTATCGCGCTGACCGAACTGCGCGCCGATGGCGGTGCGATCGGCAACGACTTCCTGGCCAGCTTCCAGGCAGACATCCTCGGTGTGCCGCTGCTGCGGCCGCGGTTGACCGAAACCACCGCGCTCGGTGCGGCCTATCTGGCCGGCCTGGCCGTCGGGTTCTGGTCCAGCCGCGAACAGATCACCGCGCAATGGGGCCTGGACCGGCGCTTCGAGCCACAGATGGAGGTGTCCCGGCGCGAGAAGCTGTATGCGGGATGGCAGCAGGCGGTGGCCGCCACCCTCGCCTTCCACGTCGATTGAAACTGCAATGCCCTGCCCTGCTGCGGCACACGTGGAGTGACACGGTAGAGCCGAGCCATGCTCGGCCGCCGCCGGTGAAATGCCGGAAACAGCAGAGCCGAGCGTGGGCTCGGCTCTACAGGGAAGGCAGTGTCGACGAAGGTCGACACCCACCGTTCAAATCAACAGATCAGCCGCAATCAGAACGCCGGCAGCACCGCGCCCTTGTACTTGGTCTCGATGAAGGCCTTCACCTGCGGACTGGTCAGGGCCTTGGCCAGTTTCTGCACACGGGCGTCGTCCTTGTTGTCCGGGCGCGCGACCAGGAAGTTCACGTAAGGCGAATCCTTGCTCTCGATCGCCAGAGCGTCCTTGGTCGGGTTGAGGCCGGCATCCAGCGCGTAGTTGGTGTTGATCAGTGCCAGGTCCACCTGGCCCAGCACGCGCGGCAGCATCGCCGAGTCGAGTTCGCGGAACTTCAGGTTCTTCGGGTTGGCGGTGATGTCACGCAGGGTCGACAGCGCGTTGGCCGGATCCTTCAGCTCGATCACGCCGGCCTTGTGCAGCAGGATCAGCGCGCGGCTGTTGTTGCTCGGGTCGTTCGGGATCACCACGTCGGCACCGTCGCGCAGCTCGGCCAGCGACTTGACCTTGCGCGAATAGGCACCGAACGGCTCGATGTGCACGCCGATCACCTTCACCAGATCGGTCTTGCGATCGCGGTTGTAGGCATCCAGGTACGGCTCGGTCTGGAAGTAGTTGGCGTCCACCTGCTTCTGCACCAGCTGGTCGTTGGGCTGCACGTAGTCGTTGAACACGCGCACGTCCAGGTCCACGCCTTCCTGCTTGAGGATCGGCTTGACCACTTCAAGGATCTCGGCATGCGGCACGGCCGTGGCGGCCACCACCAGCTTCTGCGAGGGCTCGCCGGACGTGCCGCAGGCGGTCAGGGCCAGCGCAGCGGCGAGCAGGGGCAGCAACAGGGTCTTCTTCATGGGCGGAAGGGTTCTCGGGGGGAGTGTCAGGATTTTTCGTAGTTGCTCAGGGCCAGCTCGAGCAGCGCCTTGGCCTGCTCGCGCAGCATCACCGGCTCGATGATCTCGGCATCCGAACCATAGTGCAGCACGTCCATCAGCAGCTCGCGCGAGACACTGTACGGCACCTTCAGTTCGTAGCGGCCATCGGCCAGGAAGCGGCCCTGCTGCTTGGAATGCCAGTGCTCGTCGGCCACCCAGCGCGCGGCCTTGGCGCTGAACAGGATGGTCGCCCAGCCCTTCGGCGCACCAGAAAAAATGCCATAGCTGGCGCCGAGCTGCTCGTCCAGCTCGCTGTCGGCGACATCGCGGGCGGTGCTGTCGATCACCCGTGCCTTGTGGATGCGGTCCACGGCGAAACTGCGCAGCGCCTCGCGGTCATGGTCCCAGGCATCCAGGTACCAGTTGTCGCGATAATGGGTCAGGCGCTGCGGCGAGACGGTACGCTTGGTCGGCTCGTCGGTGGAACGGGCACGGTACTCGAACGCCAGCTGGCGGCGCTCCAGCACGGCCGATGCGACGCTGCGGAAGCTGCCTTCGTCAAACTTGCGGCCACGGTGCGGAATCACCCGCACGCGGTCCACCGGCCAGCTGGACACGCCCGCCTGGGCCGCCAGCAGGCTCTCGATGCGCTGCTGCAGCGGCGCCAGCACCGAAGACAGCACGCCACCGCCGGTGCGCGCCAGCAGGTGTTGCGAAGCCAGCAGGGCATGCAGCTCCTCCGAGCTGAGCCATAGGCCAGGCAGTTCGAAGCGGTCGCTCTCGTCGGCCTGGTAACGGAAGCCTGCCTCGCCGTCGCCCTCGATCGGTGCCATCAGCGCATCGCGCAGGAAGGCCAGGTCGCGGTAGACGGTGGCACGGGAACAACCGAGCTTGTCCTGCAGGGTCGCCACCGTCACCGGATAGCGCGCGGACTTGAGCAGACGATGCAGGGCGGTGATGCGTTCGTATCGGTCCATACCCCCGATTATGTCCGAGTCGCGGGTCTTGTGTGGGACGTTTGGGCTATCGTGGTCGCCCCCACCCCATGGAATGCCCGATGCGCCGGTTGCCTGCCCTGTCCCTGCTGGCCTGCCTGCTGCTGGCCGCCTGCGATCGCGCGCCGGCGCCGGCGGGCACCGAGACCCCGGTACCCGCCGCCGATCCGGCACAGGCGGTGCTGGGCGCCAGCCAGCGTTTCGCCGCCCTGCGCAGCTTCCACGCCGAACTGGAAGTGCTGGGCGCGCCGCAGCGGGTACGCAGCGCCATGGACTTCGTTGCACCCGACCGTTTCCGGGTGGAGACCCCGGCCGGGCCGCAGACCATCATCGGCGACACCCTGTTCCTGCAGGCCGACGGTGCGATCCGCCAGGTGCCGGCCCCGCCCGGCCTGCTCGAGCAGTGGCGCAACCCGCTGCCGGCCGGCGCCCTGCCCGCCGACCTGAAGGCCGAAGATCTCGGCAGCCAGGCGCTGGACGGGGTCGAGACCCGTCACTACCGGCTGCGCGGCAACCAGCCCGGCGAACGCCTGGAGTACTGGGTGGATGCCCAGGGCCTGCCACGCCAGATCGTGCGCAGCGGCAGCAGCAATGGCCGCAGTTTCCAGCTGCGGCTGCGCTATTCGCGCTTCAACGACCCGGCGTTGCGCGTCGATCTGCCCTGAATGGGCGGTCGCGGCAACGTCTGCTGAAGCGGGCGTTTGGATCGATTCGGACCGCCATCACGCTTCCAGTATCATCACCGGCTGTCAACCGCTTCGGAGTAGTCCCGATGTTCCTGCGCGTGTCCCTGCTGATCCCCCTGCTGCTGTGCGCGCCGCTCGCGTACGCACAGGATGCCTCCGAACTGGCGGCGATGTCCTCGCCGTGGAGCGGCAGTGGCGGCGAGCTCGGCTTCGCTTCGGCACGCGGCAACAGCAGCACCGAGAGCTTCAACGGCCGCCTGCGCCTTCGCTACACCGACGGCGACTGGGTTCACAGCATGGACCTGGCCGGCCTGCGCTCCAGCTCCAAGGTGACCGAGACCCGCGATGACGGCACCACCACCCGCCGCAACAACACCACGGCCAATCGCTACACCGGCAGTGCCGGCAGCGCGCTGCAGCTGGGCGAGCACCGCCAGCTGACCGCCACGGTGCGTACCGAGCGCGATGACTTCGCCACCTACGACCGCCAGAGCTCGTTCGGCCTGGGTTACGGCACCCGCCTGTGGAACACCGAGCGCTTCTCGTTCGACGCGCAGATCGGTCCCGGTGTGCGCCGCACCCACAGCACCGAGGACGACCGCACCCGCACCGGCATGATCGGCCGTGGCCTGTTCGACATGAAGTACTCGCTGACCGACAACACCGATCTGGTGAACACGCTGCTGGTCGAGTCCGGTTCGTACAACACCTTCGGCCAGAACGACTTCGGTGTCTCGGTGAGCATGAACGAGCACCTGGCGCTGAAGGCCGGTTGGCAGGCGCGTTACAACAGCGACGTCGCTGTCGACAAGCGCAAGACCGATACGCTGACCACGATGAACGTGGTCTACAAGTTCAAATAAGCAGAACGGGCGCCGAGGGCGCCCGTTTCGTTTTTGTAGAGTCGAGCCATGCTCGACTTGAGCGCGAAGCCCGGGATTTTCCCGGCGAAGAGCAGCCGAGCATGGCTCGGCTCTACAGACATCGGGGCTCAGGCGTTCAGCAGTTCGCCGGCGCCATCGTCCAGCAGCATGTTCGCCACGCGCTGGCCCAGCGCTTCCGGGGCATTGGCCGGGCCCACCGCCTCGGCACGCACAGCACGGCCATCGCTGGCGCTGCCAACCAGCCCCTGCAGGTGCAGGTCGTCGCCCTGCCACTGCGCGATGGCCGCCACCGGCACATGGCAGCTGCCATGCAGCGCACGGTTCATTGCCCGCTCGGCTTCCACGCAGGCACGGGTAGCCGCGTCATCAAGCTGGCCGAACAGCGCCCTCAGGTGCGCATTGCCGCCATCGCACTCCACCGCCACCGCGCCCTGCGCCGGGGCCGGCAACCACTGCGGCGGTTGCAGGCGCGCGACGATGCGCTCACCCAGGCCCAGGCGCTCCAGGCCGGCCACGGCCAGCACGATGGCGTCGTAGCCGCCGTTGTCGAGCTTGGCCAGGCGGGTGTTGACGTTGCCGCGCAGGTCGAGCAGCTCCAGGTCCGGGCGCAGCGCGCGCAGCTGGGCCTGGCGGCGCAGCGACGAGGTACCGACCCGCGCGCCGATCGGCAGCGCGTCCAGCGAGGCGTACAGGTTGGAGACGAAGCCATCGGCCGGATCGTGTCGGGGCAGGATTGCCGGCAGCGCGAACGGCTCGTCCAGTTCCATCGGCACGTCCTTCAAAGAATGCACGGCGCAGTCGGCCTCACCGCGCAGCATGGCCAGCTCCAGTTCCTTCAGGAACAGGCCCTTGCCACCGATCGCGGCCAGCGAGCGGTCGAGCACCTCGTCACCGCGGGTGCTCATCGGCACCAGTTCCACATGCAGGCCGGGATGGGCCTGGCGCAGGCGGTCAGCGACGTGTTCGCTCTGCCAGAGGGCGAGCGGGCTCTTGCGGGTGGCGATGCGGACGGTTTCCATCCGGTCATTATCGCGCCTCCGGCGCGGATACGGCCAACGGCGGAGCCCCTCGTGGCTGGCGGAGGGGTCGCGAAAGCAACAGCCGCGCTTGGCCGGGCGGGGTGGGGTCGCGGGACCGTTGGCGCCATGGGCGCGAGGCATGCCTCGGGCGGGTTGGGCAGGACGCCCAACCCCGGTCTTGCCGTGTGCGCAGGACAGCGCACACGAGCAAGGCGCCATCGAGCTTACATGGATGTACTTGCAGCGTGTCCCGCCGCCCCACCCCGGCCCAACCCAGCACGTAGAAACAACGAGCCATGACCCGCTGTTGCTGTTGCTGTTGATTTCACAGCAGTCGCGGCCGCAGGCCGCGCGGACCACTCACAGATGCCGCAGTTCCTGCTTCAGCGTCGCCACGCAGCGGCGGCTGACTTCCAGCGGTTGCTTGCCATGGCGCAGCATCGCCTGCACCTGGCCGCCCGTGCCACGACGCAGCTCCACCAGCTCATGGCGTGCCACCAGGCAGTTGCGATGGATGCGGATGAAGCGGCTGGCGAACTCCTCTTCCAGCGACTTCAGTGACTCTTCGATCAAGTCTTCTCCACGTGCGTGGTGCACCACCACGTACTTCTCTTCGGCCTGCAGGTAGTGGATGTCGTCCAGCGGGATCAGCCGCAGGCTGCCGCGCAGGCGTGCGCACAGCATGCTCCGTGCCTGTTGCCCACGATGGTCCTGCGGCTGGCCATCACGGCCGGCCAGGAACGTGCGTGCGCGTGCAATCGCCGCCGCCAGGCGTTCGGCGCGCACTGGTTTCATCAGATAGTCGATCGCCGCAGCCTCGAACGCCGACAGCGCATGCGCATCGTAGGCGGTGCAGAACACCACCGCCGGCCGGGGTTCGAAGCTGGCCAGATGACGGGCCGCTTCCAGGCCATCCAGCCCGGGCATGGCGATATCCAGCAGGACCAGGTCCGGCTGCAGCTCCGCGCACGCGTGCAGGGCCTGCTCGCCGTTACCGGCCTCGGCCACCACGACCACGCCGTCCTGCGCGGACAACAGGCTGCGCAGGCGCTCGCGCGCCAGCGGTTCGTCATCGGCGATGACTACCCTCACGATCGCTCCCTCACTGGATCGGCACTGTCACCTGGCAGGCATAGTAGCCCTCGCTCCAGCCAGCCGTCATCCGCGCGGCGCTGCCGAAACGCCAGGCCAGCCGATGGCCGATGCTGTGCTGGGCATGGCCGGCACCGCGCGCCAGGGCCAGTCCGGGCGCCTGCGGGTCGGGCGCCGGGTTGCGCACGCGGATCTGCAGCTCGTTGCCCTCGCGCACCAGCTGCAGCTCGATGGTGCCGCCCTCGGGCAGCCGCGAGATGCCATGCAGCACGGCGTTCTCCACCAGCGGCTGCAGTACCAGGCGAGGCAGGGGAAGATTCCAGGGCAGCGGCTCATCGCGCTGCCAGCGCACCTGCAGACGCTCGCCCAGGCGCAGTGATTCAATCGACAGGTAGCGCTCGGCCAGCTCGCATTCGTCACGCAGGGTGGAATCGCCCTCGCCCGCCCCCAGCGCCGCACGGAACAGATCGGACAGGTCCAGCACCGCACGCTCGGCCACCGCCGGATCGCGATGCAGCAGGCTGGCGATCAGGTTCATGCTGTTGAACAGGAAATGGGGGCGGATCCGCGCCTGCAGCGCATCGGCCTGTGCGCGTGCGTTGGCCTGCACCTGCGCGGCCCAGCGGTCACTCACGTAGAAATAGCGCAGGGCCAGCGCGGTGATCAGCGCGGTGGTGGCCGCGCTGCCCAGCGTGAAGCGCCAGAAGCTGATGCCGCGGGCGAAGTTGTCGCCCAGCACCGCGTACAGCGCATGCACGATGCCGGCGCAGATCACCGCGATCAGTGTCGCCAGTGCGATGGCCGCCACAGCCCCCAGCACCTGCGGCAGCCTCGACAGCGCCTGCCGCAGCAGGCACAGGCTGGCGGTCACCGCCAGCGCAAGCCACAACGCGAAGCCGCTGGCCGACAGCAATTCGCCGAAGGTCCAGTGACGGCTACCGTCGGGCGCCAGCGCCAGTACCACCACCACCAGCTCGGCCAGGCCGAGCATCGCCGCCAGCCGCGGCAGGCGGCACAGTTCCGGCATCCACGGCGGGGCGCTGGCCGGTGACATGGCTCAGGCGGCGCCCAGGCGTTCCTGCAACCAGTCACCCAGCGCCTGGATTTCTTCGGCGCAGACCTGGTGGGCCATCGGATAGCTGTGCCACTCCACCTCCAGGCCCATCGCCTGCAGGGCCTGCGCGCTGTGTACGGCCACCGCCTGCGGAATCACCGGGTCGCTGCTGCCATGGGCCATGAACACCGGCACCTGCACCGCACCGTCAGCGCGCTTGGCGCTCTCGGCCTCGGGCAGGTAGGTGGACAGTGCAATCAGGCCGGCCAGTGGCGCCGTGCGTGACAGTGCGGCGGTCAGGATGATCGCGCCACCCTGCGAGAAACCGGCCAGGAAGATCTTCTCCGGAGCGATGCCGCGCTCGATCTCACGCGCGATCAGCGCATCCAGCTGCAGTACCGAGTCCTGCACGCCGGCCATGTCGGCGCGCGAGCGGAAATCCATGCCGACGATGTCGTACCAGCCGCGCATCGGCACGCCGTTGTTGATCGTGATCGGCCGCACCGGCGCATGCGGGAACACGAAGCGCAGCGCTGGCCAGTGCGGACGCACCAGCTCCGGCACGATCGGCGCGAAGTCGTGACCGTCGGCGCCAAGGCCGTGCAGCCAGATCACCGACCACTGCGGCGAGGCGCCGGTTTCCTGTTCCACCGTTTGCAGCATGATGTGGCTCCTTCAAGTTCGAGCCGCATTATGCCGCTGCCGCAGGGCGATCAGTACAGCGGCGGTTGTTCGGCCGCTTCCCGGCGCAGCTGTGCAGCGCGTACCAGCACCGGCGGCGGGATGTTCTCTTCGGGGATATCGAGCAGGCCAAGCCGATGCAGGAAGGTACCCGGCCCGCGCGATGACGTCAGCGCCACCACCGGGACCGCCAGCACCATGCCGATCACCACCGGCGCCATCCACGCGGCCAGCGACGGCGATACGGCCCAGGCCAGCACGCCCATGAAGGCACCGAATACGCCGAGGCCGCCATAGCCGCGGATCAGCGCCAGCCACGAGATACCACCGTCGTCACGCTGCTGCGCGTCCCAGCCGGAATCGCGCCCGGACAGCACTTCGGCGACGCCGCGCGACTGCACGTACATCACCACCGGCGCCATCAGCGCGGCCAGTACGGTTTCCACCAGCATCGAAACGAACGCGCGGATCGCGCCACCACAGCCACGACGGTCGACCGGCTCCAGAAGCATTGCCAGGTACCCCAGCACCTTGGGCAGCAGCAGCACGGCCATGGTGGCAGCGAACAGGCGAACCACCTGTTCTTCGTCCTGTGCGCGCCAGTAAACGCTGGGCGACAGGTGCAGCAGGGCGTTGAAATCAATGCCTTCCTGGAACAATGGAATGGCGATGCCGATCAGCATCAGCATCGCCCACATCGGCGCGGTGAAGTAATGGCCGATGCCGATCAGCATGTGCGTGCGGCTGATCCAGTGCAGGCCACGGCTGCCGACCACCTTGCCGTGTTGCAGGTTGCCCTGGCACCAGCGGCGGTCGCGCACCAGCAGGTCAGTCAGTGTCGGAGGGCCTTCCTCGTAGCTGCCACCCAGGTAGGGCACCATGTGCGCGGCCCAGCCACCACGCCTCATCAGCGCCGCTTCGACGAAGTCATGGCTGAGCACATGGCCGCCGAACGGCTTGCGTCCTGGTAGCGCTGGCAGGCCGGCGTGGTCTGCGAAGGCGCGGGTGCGGATGATGGCATTGTGGCCCCAATAGTTGCTCTCGGCGCCATGCCACCAGGCCACGCCACGCGCAATCACCGGCCCGTACACGCGGCCACCGAACTGCTGCATGCGCGCGAACAGGGTACGGCCACCGATCACCGACGGCAGGGTCTGGATCAGGCCGACGTCGGCGTTGTGTTCCATGCCGGCCACCAGGCGCACGATGCTGTCGCCGGTCATCAGGCTGTCGGCGTCCAGGATCAGCATCTGCGGGTAGGCGCCGCCGAAGCGGCGCACCCAGTCGGCGATGTTGCCGGCCTTGCGCCCGCTGTTGTCGCCACGGCGGCGGTAGAACAGCCGCACCCGGCCATCAGGTACACGCTCGCGCAGTTCGGCAAACACCTGTTCCTCGGCACCGGCGATGTCCTCGCGGCGGGTGTCGCTGAGCACGAAGAAGTCGAAGCGGTCGAGCTGGCCGGTGGCCGCCACCGACTCGTAGATCGCCTGCAGGCCCGCCAGCAGGCGGCGCGGGTCTTCGTTGTAGGTTGGCATCAGCAGCGCGGTGCGGCTGTGTACCGTAGGCAGCGGCTTGTCCGGATCGATGCCCAGCCGGTAACCCCGGTCGAACACCGCCGTCAGGAAGCCGGCCACGGCACTGGCGAACGACAGCGCAATCCAGGCGAACAGGCCGACGAACAGCACCAGCAGGCAGGCTTCAAGCACACTGATGCCGTTGGCCGACAGCACCCGCCACATCATCCGGGTAGCGATGGCGGTCATCGCCAGCGTGCCGCCGAAGATGTAGAACCGGCGCAGGCCGATCAGCCGCGGCGAGGTGCGGTGGCGTCGAACCTTCAGATGGCCCTCGCGCAGGGTCTGCTCGGGCATCTGCAACGGCGATTCCACCGGCAGCAGCGCCCAGCCGGCATCAAGCCGGGGCGTATCCGCTTCCGCATGGATGGTCTGCACCCCCATTGCCGCCTACTCCGCGCGGTCGGCACGGCCGGCCATCCCGGCCGGGCTGCATGCACCAAGGTTCCCGGCGCGCTTTCCCGGCGCCCGCACTTGTCCTGGCTGCGTCGGCCTCACGCCGCGCAGTCGCTGTCTGTCACTACCGGAACCCACACGATCTCCAACAGGGCGGAATCGAAAATGCGGCCCAGTCTAGGGCGCCGGATGTAAGCCGGGTGCGAAGGCCTACGCCGGGATTTATCCCCATTCAGCAAACAGCAGGCGAGTCTGGCAGCCAGGTATCGGATGTCACCTCGTCGCCTCCTGTGCTGGATCGTAACAAATGCGAACGGTTATCATTTCATGAACCAGGCAGGTTGCCGTCGTCCGCACGGTCAAAACCCACCCAGCTGCGCCGGTTCCAGCCCCGGCGCCGTACGACCCATGGAAGGGAGCTGCCCGCTGCCTGCGTGCGCCTGCTGCCTCCATCGGGTCACCCTCCTCCGATGGAAGCCATCATGCCCCTGTCCCGTTCCCGTCCCCCGCGCGCGCCGTGATCGCGCTGGCGTGATGCCAGCGCGATCAACGGTGGCGGATTACTCGCTTTCCAGCGCGGCCGGCGCCGCGTCCCGCGTGGCGGCCGTGCGCGCACGGTCCATCGCCACCGCCAGTTGCTGGCGCGCGAGCAGTTGTTGTGCCTGCACCACTTCAGGTGTCGGCAGGAGCACCGGCCCCGGTGCGTTTTCCGGTGTAGCAGCTGTGGTCATGCAACCTCCATGGACATCCCGCCGCCGCCGGGGTCAACCGCGGCGGCAGCGGAACTGCGCACCCTAACCTAAAAACAAGGCGGGCGGGTGACGGTGCGGCGCCGGGCCGCAGCCGTCGGAACAAGGCAGGCGTCACATTTTTGACGGCAGCGCTTGGATCCTGAATAGGACTTGTCCTATCATGAAAACGTTTTCTCACAGGGATGTTTCCCCAATGAATACCACTGACCTGTCCCAGTTCAGCCCGAAGTGGCAGTTCCGCTTCAACTTCTTCCGCCAGCACGGCGCCCCCAAGAACCCCGGCTTCAAGCAGGCCTGGAAGGCGCTGTCCTTTGGTGACCGCCTGAAGATCAACCTGAACTTCTTCGCGCTGTTCTTCGGCGCCATCTACCTGCTGATCCTTGGCATGTGGCGCAAGGCACTGGTGGTGATCGGCATCAACATCGTACTGGCCATCATCACCATGTTCCTTCCCGACGTTGTCGGGCGCATGCTGTTCATCGCCATGAACCTGCTGGTCGCCTCCAGCACCAACTACAGCTACTACCTGGAGAAGGTGGAAGGGCGCACCAGCTGGAACCCGTTTGAAGGCATGTTCTGAGCCATCAGACCTGCGCAGGGATGCGCGGCAAGGATGCAAGCGACGCCCGGCCCCCGCCGGGCGTCTTCGTTTTCTGGCTCAGGCCGCGCGGCGTGCCGTGGCCATCGGCCCGGCCTGCAGGCGGAAGCGCGACACCGCCACCGCCAGCTGCTCGGCCTGCTCCTCCATCGAGCGGGCTGCTGCACTGGCTTCCTCCACCAGTGCAGCATTCTGCTGGGTGGTTTCGTCCATCTGCACCACGGTCTGGTTGACCTGCTCGATGCCGGCCGACTGTTCGCGCGAGGCGGCCGAGATCTCGGCCATGATCTCATTCACGCGGCCGACCTGACCGACGATGTCCTGCATGGTGCGTCCGGCACCGTGGACCAGCTGCGCACCGGCTCCGACCTGTGCCACCGAAGCGTCGATCAGCTCCTTGATCTCCTTGGCGGCACCCGCTGAGCGCTGCGCCAGCGCACGGACTTCGCTGGCGACCACGGCGAAGCCACGGCCCTGCTCGCCGGCGCGCGCGGCTTCCACCGCCGCGTTCAATGCCAGGATGTTGGTCTGGAACGCAATGCCATCGATCACCGAGATGATCTCGGCGATGCGCTGCGACGAGGCTTCGATCTGCTGCATCGTCTGCACCACCTGGCTGACCACCTCGCCCCCTTCGCTGGCCACGCCCGCTGCGGAACCGGCCAGCATGTTGGCCTGCAGCGCGTGGTCGGCATTCTGGCGCACGGTGGAGGTCAGTTCCTCCATCGACGCGGCGGTTTCTTCCAGATTGGCGGCCTGCTGTTCGGTGCGGCGCGACAGGTCGCTGTTGCCGGCCGCGATCTCGCCAGCGGCCAGGCGGATGCTGGCCGCCGACTGCTGGATCTGTCCGACGATCTGAGTCAGCTGCTGCACGGTGCTGTTGGCATCGTCGCGCATCACCGCGAACACCCCGTGGAACTCACCCTGCATGCGCGCAGTGAGGTCGCCGGCGGCGATCGCGCGCAGCAGCGTAGACAGTGCAGCCAGGTTGTGGTCGCTGACCTGCATCATTGTGTTCAAGGTCTCCACCATGCGGCGGAAATCATGCTCGAAGCGCAGCGCATCACCGCGCACGGCGAAATCACCGGCAGCGGCGGCGGCGGCCAGCTGCTGGATCTGCTCGTTGATCGCAGCCAGGTTGCCCTTGGTGGTTGCCATCGCGGCGGTGAATGCCGCCTTCTCGCCCGGCAGCGCTTCCATGTCCACGCTGAGGTCGCCCACTGCGTAGCGCTGCATCACCTCGACCAGGCGCTGGGTGACCGCATTGCTGGAGGCCACCAGCTGGTTGCTGTCGGCCACCATGCGGCCGTACTCGCCCGGGAACGCCGCAGCATCCATGCGGTAGCTGAGTTCCCCGGCATCGTGGCGGCGCGCCATTTCGGCCTGCGCAGCCATCACTGACTGCAACTGCCCACGCATGCCCTGCATCGCGTCCAGCAGGCGCCCCACTTCGTCGTTGCTGCGCGCCGGCAGCGTGCTGTCCAGCTTGCCGGCGGCGACATCACCGGCCACGCGCACCGCTTCGGCCAACGGACGGATCGCCAGGCGGCGCAGCAGTACATGGACACCGGCGCTGAGGCTCAGCGCGGCGATCACGCCGACCAGCAGGGTCAGCCACAGCAGCTGGCGTGCCTCAGCCACGATCACCGCGTGCGGCATCACCACGCCCAGGGCAAAACGCTGCGGCGCATCGCCGACCCGCAGCGGTACATACACCCGCACATTGCCGGCCGCATCCGGAGTGAAGGCCTCGAACGGACGGTCGGCGGCAATGTCGGCCAGCATGCTGCGGGTCTGCGCGTCGCTGCGCGGCTTGCCGATCTCGGCGGCATTGGCCGAGGCCAGCACCACACCCTTCGGCGACAGCAGTTCGACACGACCGGCCCCCATCGGCTTCAGCGTGGCCAGGTGCTTCTGCAACGCCGCCAGCGAGAAGTCCACGGTGAACACGCCCAGGAATCTGCCGTTCTCGATGATCGGCGTGCTCAGGGTGCTCATGAGCACCTTCTGGCCGGCGATGTCATAGGCGTAGGGTTCGCTGACCTTGGGCAGCTTGTCACGGCTGGGCCCCATGTACCAGTCGCCCGATCCGCTGGCGGTCTCGGTGTAATCGGTCATCACCGACTGCTGCGGCTTGCCGTCCTGCCAGGCCCAGTAGCTCATGTAACGGCCGGTGGCATCGTGTGCTTCGGTATTGACGAACTCCGCATCCTTGCCGTCGAAGGCATCGGCCTCCCACATGGTGCTCTTGCCGAGCCATTGCGGATGAGCACGCAGCTGTTCGCCGAGCACCGCCGCTAGGCTGGCGCGGTCGGGCACGTCGCCACGGGCACGCTGGGCCAGCACGCTTTCAACCATGGCATCGTTGCTGGCAAAGGCGGTGCCCAGGTCAGCCGCCACCTGGCGCGCCTCGGCGTTGGCCTCGCTGGTCATGGTCTGGCGCGAGGCGCTGATCAGACTGGCGCTGGCCTGCCGGTAGATCAGGAACGCGGTCAGGCCGAAGCACAGCAGCGCGATCACAGCGGTGCCCAGCATCAGCTTGTGGGCGATGCTGCCCGGGCGTTGGGCAGTGGCGGAGCGGGAAGAAGGCATGGGAGGGTCCGCAAGGCAATTCAGGACGACCGGCGTCACGAGGACACCGCGCAGGCGCGCGATCCGTCGCGCAGGCCACCGGCCGCCGGGCCGCGCCCGGTGCACGAGGCACACCGGGTTTAGCGGCCGGCCGCCATCGAGATTGAGGCCAGCGGCCTACACATTCCTGAACCTGCTCAGGGTGGGCTCGGTGCCCGCCCCCTGCGACCATCTCATTCGGCGACCCGATCCTTGATCCACTCCGCCCTTGGCAGCACCTCGATGCTGCCGGCGGCGTACTGCTGCAGCACGTCGTCCGGGCCGAAGCGCGGCTGCCAGCCCAGCACGCTGCGCAGGCGGGCACTGTCGTAGACGCGATCGATGCTCAACGGCAGCGGCCAGCCCCGTCGTTCGAACTCGGCCAGCAGCTGTGGCGCGCGGCGTGCCAGCACGCTGCGCGGGTGGGTGGCCAGCTCCAGGCAATCCTCACGCCGGAACGGCGTCGGAGCGCACGCGATGTAACGCGCGAAAGCGGCGCCTTCGTCCAGCAGCAGTGCAGCATGCGCGCTGGCTACATCACGTGCGTCGATACCGCGGTGCAGGCGGAACATCGCCATGCGTTCGGGCGGCTCGGGGAAGCAGCGGGCCATGCGCAGCACGCGCACGCTGAAGGCCGGCGCCGCAGCGGCTTCGGCCAGTGCTTCGGCCTGCAGCTTGGTGCGGTGGTAGATCGTGCGCGGCAACGGCTCGGTGTCTTCATCGATCCAACGGCAGCCACCGGCGACCACGGCGTGGCCGTACAGCGCGGTTGTACTGGTCAGCACGAATCGCCGCGCCCCGGCTTCGCGTGCGGCCTGCAGCAGGTGCGCGGTCGCCTCCACGTTGATCTGGTGGAACACCCCGTCCGGCACCAGGCCGACATGGGGTGCGTGCAGGGCGGCGGTATGGATCACGGCGTCAACGCCCTGCACCGCCCGTGCGACAGCCTGGTGATCGGTGACATCGGCAATGATGCGGGTGGTGGCGAATGGGCTGCGATCCAGCCCCACCACTTCGTGGGAGGCCGCCAATGCGCCGAAGATCGCGCGCCCGATCCGCCCGGAACTGCCGGTCAGCAGAATCTTCATTGAGTCCATTCACTCGAAGCGCCCGGGAACTACCGGGATGCTTCGATTCTAGGCACGCTGCATGTCGTCTGCGATAGGGCGCAATTGCAATTGTGCGTTCATTCCCGCGAGGCCGATCGGGCCAGCAGCTGCCGCGCGACGAACAGCGGATCGTCACCGCCTGCCGCGTCGGGCGTGACACCGGTGCGTTCCCAGTTGGTTCCGGTATGTAGATTGATCGGTTGCCGATCGGGAATGCTGATCTGATAGCCATCCGGCAGCAGCACAGGATCATCGACCATGTGTGCAGCGCCGCCGCTGCGCGTGCCGACAATGCGTGCACGGCCCAGCGCCTGCAGCGAGTAGGCGACGAACTCGGCAGCCGACGCGGTGCGGCGATCGATCAGCACGACCAGCGGCTTCAGGTAAGTGGGCAGGCTTGCCGGCGGCAGTGGTACCAGCGTGCGCCGCCCGCGCTGGTCCAACTGCTGCACCGCGTCGATCTTCGCGTCCAACAGCGTGCGCACCAGCAGGTCGGCACTGCCGTCATCCCCGCCGCCGTTCTGGCGCAGATCCAGCACCAGGCCATCGGTGTCGGCCAGCAGCTCGAGGGCGGCGGCGAGTTTCCGCCGGGCCAGATCCAGCGGATAGAATGTACTCAGCCGCAGGTAACCGATGTTGCCCTCCAGCACCCGTACCTCGCGCACGCCAGCGCCATTGCTGCGCGCATCCGCGCGCCATGCCATCAGCCAGTCGTCCTGGCCGGCCGTTGCGTCCACGCGCTCTACATGGAAGTGGCCATCGAACGTGTCCAGGTCCTGGTTCAGGCGTGCGCTGAAAGCCTTCGGATCCGAGCAGCTGTCCACATAGCGCTGCTGGGTGGACCAGCCGCGCACGGCTTCGGCAATGCGTGCGCCTTCGGCCGCATCCAGGTACTGCGCCTCTATCGCCGTGGCCGCTGCCTGCAGCACGGCGTCCTGCGCCGGGCAGGCGGCCGCCAGCAACGCGCCAAGCATCCACGAAACCGTCATGATCGCCTCCGTCGCCTTGATGATATATAAGTGCTTATATATCATTGTCATCATGGATCTCCAACGTGCAACTCTGGGAACGCTGCTGCGTGCCCTGCTCGACCAGCTCGACCCGGCGGTCGAGCAGGCCTACCGGGACCTGCAACTGGACTACCGGCCGCGCTACACCCCGGTGCTGCGCACGCTGATGGTGCAGGGCCCCTGCCGCATCAAGGATCTGGCACTGGCCTGCGGGCTCAGCCACTCCGCGCTCAGCCAGACGGTTTCAGCGATGGTGCGCGACGGCTGGCTGCACGCTGCGGTGGGCGAGGACAGCCGCGAACGCATCCTGCAGTTGAGCCCGCACGCCCTGCAGGCATTGCCGGCGCTGCAGGCGCAGTGGCAGGCTACGGCGCTAGCGGCCCGCAGTCTCGACGCCGATCTTGGACAGTCGTTGGAACAGGTGCTGCGTGAGGCATTGAAGGTGCTGGAGCAACGACCGTTCGCGCAACGCCTGCGCGACGCCCGCCTGCGCTGATGCAGTGCGTCGGCGACACCCCGCGTGTTCGCCGGTGGTGGTGGTCCTGGCATCCGCCTGAATGGCGGACTCATCAACCACGTGCGCATGCCGGGTGAAGACCACGGCGGGGATGGCGACCTCGGCTTAGCACGCACTGGCCAAGCATTGGCGCTGTCGCCGACCACGGCGCCGCCCATGCAGAAGGATACTTCCCATGACTGAGCAGAATCACCGCTCCAACCGGGGCTTCGCCTCGATGGACCAGGCCAAGCAGCGCGCGATCGCTGCCAAAGGCGGACGTGCGGCGCATGCCTCCGGCAATGCGCATGAGTTCAGCCGCGATGAGGCACGTGCGGCAGGCCGCAAGGGCGGCGAGGCGATCAGCCGTGATCGGCAGCACATGGCCGCGATCGGGCGCGAGGGTGGGCACGCGCGCCACGCCAACGCGCGCCAGCAGCAACAGCAGCAGCAGCAGCAGCAGCAGCAGCAGATCGAGCATGGTGGAGAGGCTCCGCACCGCCAGCAGAAGTGATCATCACGCGGCCAGGCCGTTTCCCGTCGGCGGTGCCATCCTGCAGCCACAAGCTGGGCCAGGGTACCGGCCGATGCCATCGCCCAGCCGACGCCGACGGCCGTGCCACTGCGGTACCACGTAAGCATCCGCGGCGCGGCGTGCATTGCGCCCGGTTGCGCGATGAGCGCACGCGCGTGTCCTGCCAGCCCCTGTGATGTCGATTGCCACGCAGGGTCGGCCTGTCACGTGGTAGCAGGCGGCGTTGGAACCGTCCTGCTCAGGTGTGCACGAGGATGTTCAACAGCCGCCCGAATGGATCGCGGACAAAGAAGCGGCGCACGCCCCAGGGTTCATCGACCGGCCCATACTCCAGCGCGATGCCGGCCTTACGCATGCGCTCCAGCACCTGCTGCAGGTCGTCCACCTCGATCGACAGGTCCGGCACCGCAGTGCCGGAACCGCCTTCACTGGCAAAGCTGACCTGCGCCAGCGCACTGCCCTGCCCGCCATGGGTGACGATCCAGCCATGGTCCATCACCACGGGCATGCCAAGCAGCTCGCCATAGAAGGCAGCGGCCCGTTCCGGCTCAGCCGTGGCGATGTTGGCGACGACGCGTTTGACGGCCATGGCATGCTTCCGTTGGACAGGGCCCATCCAGACTGCCCGACCTTCCACGGAAACAGAAGAGCCCCGTCAGTGACGGGGCTCCCACACGGCTCAATCGGCGCGACTCACACGCCCATGCACAGATCGACCACGCAGGTGTTGTACGCCTGCTGGCATTCCCCAGCGTCGGCCCCACTGGCCAGGCACATCTGGTAGGCCCGCCAGCAGGGCGCGTCGCAAGGCTCGACAGGGCCCGCCACCGCCACCGAACCGGTACACGCCAGCGCGAACAGCGGCGCCACGATCACTTTCCTGACAGTACGCATCACCATCACTCCCTGATAAGCCTGGTGAGCCCAGGCCGGCTCACGGTAGCGGGGGAGCCGCGAGGCAACGTGAACACCGGCGTCACGCAACCTTAACGCGTTCATAAAAATTCCTTCACACTACTGGGGGTGATTGGCGCGCTGCGGGGTTAACGGCGTTGTTGTCCGTCAACCAAGGAATGTTGTCCGATGAATCACCCGCAGCACGGCTGTTCGTCCCACTCCCGCTTCCCGCTGCACAGCCGCCTGGCGTTGGCCGTCGCCAGTTCGCTGTTGCTGGCTGCAGCGCTTCCCGCCATGGCCAGCGAGTCACTCGACGCTTGGCAGCAGCAGCGCCAACTGCAGGCGGCATGGGCGCAGCCCACGTCGATGGCGAGCGCGTCGACCGGCGCCAACGCAGCGGCCGCAACACCCACGGCAGCAGCCAGCAGCACGTCGCTCCTCGGTAACGCAGGTGATCCGGCCAGTTGGCGCACGGAGGAATTCAACGCCGACTGGGGCCTGGCGGCGACCCACGCCGACGACGCCTATGCGCGTGGCCTGACGGGCACCGGCATCCGCCTTGGCGTGTTCGACAGTGGCACCGGCCTGGACCATCCGGAATTCGCTGGCAAGAACCATCGCAGCATCCACATCGCCGACGTGCTCGCCGATGGCACGCGCTGCACCAACACTGCACAGCTCACTGGCCCCGGCGCCTGCTTCTCAAGTGACGGCGACGACGTGCAGGTCAGCTACGTCGGGTTCAACGCAAACGTCCCGCAGAACATCCGCGATCTGATCCTGGCGGGGCCCTATGTACAGCCCGGTATCGGCTACGAAGTGCACGGCACCCATGTTGCCGGCACCATCGCTGCCAACCGTGATGGCAACGGCATGCATGGCGTGGCCTTCGGCGCCGATCTCAGTGTGGCCCGCCTGTTCTTCAACAGCGCCAGCGAATGGCAGCGTACGGCGACCGGGTATTCGGTAGTCTCGCTGGGCAGCGTCGGGCCGGATTCGTCCGCCGTGGTCGACATGTATGCGCAGATGAATGCCCAGGGCGTGCGCGCGGTCAACCACAGCTGGGGCCTGAGCAAGGAACCCGATGCGGTGCTGATGGACCGGATCTACAACGATCCCGATTATCGCGACTACCTTGCCACTTATGCAGACGGATCACGCGCCAGGGGAATGATCCAGGTCTGGGCGGCAGGCAATTCGCCGGCGCGCGGTGCTGCGGCTCCTGTATCGGCCAGCCCCATCGCCGGCATGTACGCCACCCTGCCGCGTGCCTTCGCCGACATCGAAAAATACTGGCTCAGCGTCGTCAACGTTGGACAGGATTTCACCCTCAGCCTGACCTCCAACAAGTGCGGGCTCAGCGCCAACTGGTGCCTGGCGGCCCCGGGTTCCAACATCAACTCCACGGTCTACGGCGATGACTCCGCCGTTGCGGCGTCGTTGGGCGTTGATGCCAACGGCAACCTGTCGCTCGACGTCACCCAGCGCGTGCCAACCTACAGCTACGGGCTGCTCAGCGGCACGTCGATGGCTGCACCGCACGTAACCGGTGCGCTGGGCCTGTTGTTCGAACGCTTCCCCTATCTGGACAGCGCGCAGGTCCGCGACGTGCTGCTGACCACCGCGCGTGATCTTGGCGCACCCGGCATCGACGAGATCTACGGCTGGGGACTGATGGACCTGCGCAAGGCCATCGAAGGCTACGGCTCGCTGCGCGTGGACACCAACGTGGTGATGAACCAGAAGGCCGGTGGCCTGAAGGTGTGGGAAGGCGATGCCTGGGATGACTGGACCAATGACATCGGCGGCCCCGGCAAGCTGACCAAGTCCGGCATCGGCTGGTTGCGCCTGAGCGGTGACAACAGCTTCAACGGCGCGGTACTGCAGGACGGTACGCTGGAACTGAACGGCGCCAACGCGCTTACCGCGGCGGTCGAAGTGCAGGGCGGCCAGTTCCTGCTCAACGGCAGCCTGTTCTCCACCGCACTGACCACTACCGGTGGCGTGAGTACGGTCAGCGCCAGCGCCGTGCTGAAGGACAGCAACCTGAGCGTCAACGGCGGCGTGGTGTCCTTCAACGGCACGCAGACCGGCGGCACCACCACGGTCGGTGCCAACGGCCTGCTGAAGGGTGTCGGTACGCTCGGCACCACCCAAGTCGACGGCATCATCGCGCCCGGCAATTCAATCGGCACGCTGACCATCAACGGTAACTACGTGCAGGGCGCAACCGGCGTCTATGCCGCCGAACTTGCTCCAGGCGGGCGCAGTGACCAGTTGCACGTGACCGGCACCGCCACCCTGGGCGGTACCCTGCTCGCGCTGCCGGAGCCGGGCACCTATTACCTCGGCGAGCAGTTCAATTTCATCCGCGCCGACGGCGGTCTCAACGGGCAGTTCGCGAAGACCGACTTCAGCGCGTTCTCGCCGTTCCTGCAGTTCAGCCTGGCGTACGGTGCCAACGGAGCACGCATCGACGTGGCCCGTGGTGCATCGCTGGCCAGTGCGGCCACTACGCCCAACCAGCATGCGGTTGCGGCGGCGGCCGATGGCCTGGCGATCAACCAGGGCCTGCCCAAGCCGCTGACACAGCTGTTCCCGCAGCAGGTCGGTGCCGTACTCGATGGCCTCAGCGGCGAGCTGCACGCAGCCACCTCGCTGGCGCTGGTGGAAGGCAGCCGTCATGTCCGTGACGCTGCGTTGTCACGCCGTGCCGGCGCAACCGCACCGGGATCCGATACGGGTGACGCCACCGGTGCCTGGGTGCAGGCACTGGGCGGCAACAGCAGGCTGGATGGCAACAGCAACACCGCGCGCACCGATGCCAACAGCAATGGCCTGCTGGTGGGCATCGACCGCGAGTTCGGTGGCTGGCAGGTCGGCGTGCTGGCCGGTACCGGCCGCACCGACGTGAAGCAGCTGGAGCGCCGTGCCAAGTCGAAGATCGACAACACGCACGTCGGCGCCTATGCCAGCCACGCCTGGGGCGGCTTCGGCCTGCGCGGTGGCGTGGCATGGAGCAAGCACAAGGTGAAGAGCACGCGCGATGTCGGCTTCGCCGGCTTCAGTGACAGCCTGAGCGCGCGCTACAACGCGCATGCGCGCCAAGCGTTCATCGAAGCGGGCTATCGCTTCGGCAACGCGGAAGGCGGGTTGGAGCCCTACCTGCAGGTGGCTCGCGTGGAAGTGGACCTCAAGCAGATCAACGAGCGCGGTGGCGCGGCGGCGCTGCACGGCAAGGTGGACGACACCGGCACCACCACCGCTACCGCAGGGCTGCGCTTCGACAAGGGCCTGAAGGCATCATTCCAGCAGGACAGCTGGCTGCATCTGCGCGGTGGTCTGGGCTATCGCCGCGCCTTCGGAGACCGCAGCCAGGTGGCCAACCTGGCCTTTGCCAACAGCAGCACGCCCTTTGCAGTCGAAGGCGCACCGATTGCCGAGAACGCTGTCGTGGCCGAGCTGGGCCTGTCGGCGTGGCTGACGCCGCGGCAGCAGCTGGAGCTGGGCTACAGCGGCCAGTTCGGCAGTGAAAGCCGCGACCATGGGGCCAGTGCTCGCTGGTCCATCCGCTTCTAAACACGTGTTCTCTTGACGGGTTGGGGCGGCCTTGCGGCCGCCCCTTTTTTGCTCACCCCCAGCGCTATGCGCGACGGCGCAGGGCGGCGGCACCTGCCAGACTGGCAAGTGGCAGCAGCAACCCATAGGCCACCAGCGGCCACACGGTATCGCCGGGTAGCACAAGGATCACCAGCGTGCCGATGCCTGCCACGATAAGGCTCTGCACTGCGTAGTACAGGGCCACCGCCGCACCCGACGCATCGGCGAAATCACGCAGCGCACCGTTGGCAGCCACTGAAACCACCATCACCAGCCCCACCGCGATGCCCCACATGGGCAGCACCACGCCGATCAACGAGGGACGCCACGCGGCGGCCGACGCCATCAGCAGCGCCCCGGCCACCATCACCCACAGGCCGCGCAGGAAGGTACCGCGCACGTTCCAGCGCCCAATGCACGCGTTCGCCATCCGCGCCGTGACGATCATCACCAGTGCCACCGTCGCGAAGGCCAGGCTGAACGACAGCGGCGAGTACTGCATGCGCCCGACCAGCAACCGGGGCGCGACTGAGAAGAACACGAAGAATGTGCCCATGCCCGCGCTGAAGCCCAACGTGTAGACCCAGAACGCGCCGCTGCCGAGGATGCGTCGTGCCGCCGGTCGCGCCCCGTCATGGCACTGCGGGCGGGTTTCGTGCCAATGCCGCACCGCGCGCAGGCCGGCGATCATGCCCAGTACGCCGAGCAGAACGAAGATCGCGCGCCAGCCGACGGCACCAGCCAGCAGTGCGCCCAGAACAGGCCCCAGCGCCGGCACGAAGGCCAGCATCGAAGCGAACAACCCATACAGCGAGGCGCCTTCGGGTGTATCGGCATAGACGTCACGGACCGTGGCGAAGGTCGCCACCAATGCCGCCGACGCTCCCACCGCCTGTACGGTTCGCCAGGCCAGAAAAGCGGCGCCGCTGCCGGACAAGGCCAGCGCAAACGACGAAAGCGCGAACAGCAACGCCCCCAGCAACAGGACCGGGCGTCGCCCGATGCGGTCGGACAATGGGCCAAACAGCAACTGGCCCAGCCCGAGCGCCAGCAGGTAACTGCTCAACGTGAGCTGCACCAGCGTCGGGGATGTCTGCAGTGCCTGCGGCATCACCGGCACCACAGGAAGATAGATGTCCATGGCCAGCGAGGCCAGGAGGTCGAACGGCGCCATCAGCACAATGGCCGACGGCAACGGGTGGGCCCAACGCGGGGCCTTTCGATTGAACATGGGGAGTCTCCGCCCGGAGTGATCCGGCGGCGATCCATCCACTTCGCGTGCATCGCAGGGATGATCACCGCAACAACGTCTGCATCGTTGTTGCGGCTCAGCGAACTGTCTGCGGACCGTTCCCGTTGCTCATGGTGTTGATCGTTGGCGGTGCGGAACCGGTGCAAGTGTAGCAGCGACCGGTTCAGGGTGGCCGGGGCAGCGGTGCCGCCCCGGCCGCGGCGACCCTGGGGAGTGGGCCGCCGCTGATCGTCAGGCCGCCTTCATCGCATGCTTGCGCGCGCGCATCACGTTGTGGCACTCCTGCACTTCGGGCAACAACTTAGTGACTTCCTGGCGCACCGCCGGCGGCAGTTCATTGTCCTTCAGCACATCCTTGAACGCGCCCAGCAGGCGATCCTCGGACTCTTCCAGCTCGGCCACGTAGCCATAGTTGGTATCTCCGAACGCGGCGCGGACCTTGCCGTAGAACTGCTGCATCGAACCCACCACGGTGCCATGCTCGGCCGGCTTGCCGCCGCTGGCAGCCACCGAACCGCTCAGCGCCGCGACGATGCGGCCCTTGACGCCGGCGATACGGGTGAACAAGGCCGACAGCTCGGCATCCTTCACCTTGGTTGCGGCCTCTTCGTAGAACGACTTGCCGTCGCGGGCGATCTCGATCAGGTCGTTGAGGCGGTGTTCGATGGTGGACTGGGTGCTCATGGCCTTGCTCCTGTATCTTCGTTTCAGGGGGAGAAAAGCAGCCTCGACTGCGCTGCCTGCGGATCCACTGTGGACATGCTCGTGTGGTTCGCGGGTGAGCAGCGATTGATATGCACATCACTTCACCCAACCCGCACTGACTGCTTCACGCCACAGTGGCGCGTGGCTCACATCGAGCGGTGCTGGCCAGCCTCACCAGGGAACGAACAGGATGATCAGCACGATCACCACGACCGCGGCGAGCGCTCCCATCAGTACGTTTCTCTGGCGCCAACTGGGCTTCGGTTTTCCGGGGGTATTCATGCCTGCTACCTGTCTCTGCGGATGACCCCGGCAGACTGATGGATCGGCGGCGGTACGTGCGTGCAGGACGCGTGCAGGTGACGTGCAGGGCGCCGCCATCGATTTCGATTTCCGGGACGCCCGCTCGTCGGATCATCAAAGCCCTTCCCTCACCACGCGGACTGCTGCCATGACCGCCATCCTCACCGCCTTCGCCACCTCTCCCGACCGCGGCCAGGGCCTGGCCCGTGACATGCGCGTTCGCTGGGCGCTGGAAGAGCTGGACGTGCCCTATGACGTGCAGCTGCTCAGCTTTGCCGAGCTGAAGCAGCCCGCGCACCTGGCACGCAATCCGTTCGGGCAGATTCCCACCTGGCAGGAGGGCCACCAGGTCCTGTTTGAATCCGGCGCGATCGTCCTGCACCTGGCCGAACAACATTCCGGCCTGCTCCCGGTTGATCCGGATGCCCGCATGCGCGCGGTCATGTGGCTGTTTGCCGCACTGAACACGGTAGAGCCGCCGATTGTCGAGCGCTCCATGGCCTGGGTGCTGGAGCGCGAGCAGCCGTGGTACGCACAGCGGCTGCCGATGCTGGATGAGCGGGTTCGGGCGCGATTGGCGCAACTGTCAACATGGCTGGCCAACGCGCCGTGGCTGGACGGCGATTTCAGCGTGGGCGACCTGATGATGGTTTCGGTGCTGCTGCGTCTGAAGAGCAGCGGGCTGCTTGACGAGTATCCGCTGCTGGTGGCCTATGTGGCACGGGCAACGCAGCGTCCCGCCTATCAGCGCGCGTTTGCTGCGCAGCTGGCGGTATTCCAGAACGGGTAGTTCCGCGCCATGCGTGGAAATACTCAGCGCAAGCTGCGCCGGCAGGCGGCCTGCACCAGCATCAGCTGCGCCACCAGGATCAGCATCGCGCAGCCGGACAGCAGCCACGGATCGATGTACCACTGCGCGTTGAAACTGAAATCACCGGCGGAAATGCGCTTCCAGCCGTTGAAGTGCTGCATCGCTGCGACCACGAACGCGAAGCCACCGGCTGTGTACGACAACCAGGGCACGATGAGGCTCCCCGGGCGCGCGAACAGCGTGAGCAGGCCGAGCACGCCGATGACCGTGCGCTGCACGCGGCAGTACGGGCAGACATAGGCCATCCCGCTCCATTCCACCGCCCAGGCCAGCAGGCTGACCAGCACGGCCGCGCCTGCCGCGGCGTGCAGGACTTTCGGCGTGATCATCATGCCACTCTCGTGTGCCATCCCGTGCTCCTTGGTTGAAAGACCTAGGCAGGGTAGCAGTGCTGCAGCCTCATCCCTTCTTGATGACGGTCCGCTTGCCGATGGTGCTGGTCTTGCCAGCGGTCGGCCTGGCCAAGCCAGGAATCAGGAAATCGGTGACCTTGTGGCCCATCGACACCTTGGACGCCAACCAGCGCGGCATGCGCCCGCGACCGGTCCAGGTCAGGCGCTTGTATTCCGGGTCGCGATACTTGGGCGCGACTTTGCCGGATTTACGGCGGGCGGGTTTGCGGGCGGGCGCAGGTGTTTCCGAGGCTTGGCCGCCAAAGAGTTCTTCGAGGGTGTATCCGGCTTCGGCGGCGGCGGCCTTCAGCATCCGGCGCACCGCACTGGCCGGACGGCGGCTGGAAATCAGCTGTTTCCGCCGTTCAGCGGCAACCACCAGGGCACCCAGCTCGCGAAGGCTGAGCGATTCAATATCGATCGTCATGCGGGAAAGGTCTACTGCAGCGCGGCAGCTGTCAAGGCGCCCTGCCCGGCGCGTAGACACGGGCTTCACCGCCGGTGGGCTCCGATCGCCTGCGTCGGCCATCTCCGAGGACCTCGACGTGAGCACTTCATCGCATTCGCTCGCCTACCTGCTCGCACGCATCCTGCTGATGGCCCTGTTCCTGGTCTCCGGGCTGGGCAAGCTCGGTGATCTCAGTGGTACCCAGGGCTACATGGAGGCAATGGGAGTTCCCGGCATCCTGCTCTGGCCGACCATCGCTTTCGAAATCGGCAGCGGCCTGTGCATCCTGCTCGGCTTCCAGACCCGGCTGGTGGCGGTCGTACTGGCAGGTTTCAGCCTGGTCACCGCTTTCATCTTCCACCACAACTTCGCCGATCAGACCCAGCAGATCATGTTCCTGAAGAACCTGGGCCTGGCCGGTGGCTTCCTGCTGCTGGCCTGCACCGGAGCCGGGCGCTACAGCATTGATGGGCGTGGGCGGCGCGGATAAGCAGGCTGCATGCCGCCATCACCCCTGGCCCACGGGCGGGACGCGCTGCAGACGCAGGTTTCGCCATGTCGGCTGGGAGCTGCGGAAATCCACCGCTTCGCCATCGCTGGTGAACAACAAGCCTGGCTCCACTTCGGTGACCAGGCGGATGCCATCGATGTACAGCCAGCCCTGTCGCTGCTCCAGCACAACGGACATCGACGGTTTTCCCCACTGGTCGATGCGATAGCGCCCCAGCCAGGGTTGCCAATGGGGCGCCTGCGGCCCCGTGGGCCCATCGATGGGATCGTTCTGGTCCAGGCCGTCCTCGCCGTTGCTGCATTCCAGGTGCGCCGGCAGCATGTCCGTCGCCGCATGGTAGCGGTACGTCGCAACTTCTCCATCGGTGTCCACGGTGAACAGTTGGTCGCCGTCGATGGCCGCAAAACGGCCGCCCACAGCTTGCGCCCCACGATGCAGTTGCAGTTCATCGCTTCCGGCAACCACGATCTTCGCCTTGCCGCTGCGCCCGATCCAGCTTCCCGCCATCCGCTGCACCTGGTCCTGGATCAACCTGATCGGCGCCAGGGAAGACAGGGGCACACGCGGCTGACGAGGCCCGAAACGCGCCGACAACAGCTGATCGAGCAGACGCTCGCCAATGCCGTACCCCGCAGACGTCGCGCGATTGAACATCGCGGCAAATCCAGCGTTTGCCTGCCTGCAGTAGGTGAACACGCACCCGAACCCGAAGCCCCCGCCGCGGTGGTGCAGCAGCCTCACCGATGTACTGCCGTAGAGGCGTTCGCTGCGCATGACACCGAGCCCGTAGTCACCGCCCAGGCCGAAACCATGCATCTCGTCCCAAAGGTGAGGCTCGAGCAGTTGCTGCGCACCGGATCGACCGCCATCGAGCAGGAAGCCAAGATACTTCGCCATGTCGGCGGCACTGGTCCAGACGCCTCCCGACACCACCAGCGGCGTCACCGGCGGTACCTGCGCATGGCCTTCCTGGGTTCCCAGTGCCCGCCCCTTGCTTGCCAGGTAGATCGAGGCATCGGCCGTACTGTCGTGCATTCCCAGCGGCTCGAAGATCCGGCGCTGCAGCCAGGCCGGATAGCTGATGCCCGCAACCTGCTCAATGACATGACCGGCAAGGTCGAAGCCCAGGTTGGAGTAGCGATAGCGCGTACCCACTGGAAAGCGCAGCCATGTCTGCGAGATGCTGCGGACGTGCGCATCAAAGCCCGGCGACGCCGGTTCGTAGTTGTTGCCCAGTGGCGCCTCGTGCGTGAATCCCGCGCGATTGGCAAGCAGCAGGCGCAGGCTGATGCGCTCCTGTGGAGCATGCTCGAAGCGGCTGCGCACCGTGAACGACGGCAGATAGCGGGTAATGGGCACGTCCAGATCAAGGATGCCGTCCTGCACGGCCAACAGCACCGCCACCGCAGCGAAATTCTTCGAGGTGGACTGGATGCTGAACATCGTGCTGGCGTCTACGGCCGCGCTGCCCTGGCCTGATACGTGACCGAAGCCTTCAGCCCAGCGCACCTGCCCGCCTTCGACCAGGCAGACGGCAGCGGCACCGATGCCGCTGCCGTCCATGGCCGAGCGGATCACGCCGCGTTCCGCGTCGATCAGGCTCCCGGTGGTGACGGTTGGCTGCGCCACCGCAGCAACGCCGGTGGGCACGAGCGTGGCCGCCGGAACGGCAGCAGCGTTGGCCAGGAAGGCGCGACGACTGAGCGTACCAGGCATCAGATCACTCCACTTCGGGATGCCGCCATCTTCCCGCCAGCAGAAATGGCGGGGCATGTGTCATTCGGCACAGAGTGCGGTGATCGACACTGCTGCACCTTCGCCGGCTGCGCAGGCCTCAGCCCGGAGAGAGCGGCAAGCGGATTCCCTGCGCCGCAACAAAGGCGCGGCACTCGCTCCAATAGGCCTGTGGCGGTTCCCGGAGCTCTGGTCGTGACCAGTCGTCGGTGATGTGCAACGGCTCGCCCGGCACCGGGTCCGAAGCGCGTGACGGACCAGAACGTAAACAAGGACTGAATACGAACCAAGGCGGACCGGGGGAGGCTGCACCACTTTTCCGTTCTCTGCGGGCGATGCAGATGTGCACAAGACGATCGAGTCCATCTCTGGGGACTTGCATGCACTCCGTTTCAGTTGCGCGAGCAGCTCCAACGTTGTTGCGTCGCCTACCCGACCCAGTGTTAGTCGCAAGGAAACTGCACCACCCTCATGGAATACAGAAGTTCATCGCAGAAATTCGCTGCAGCACTCGTCGTTGCCGTACTCGCCACGGGAGCGGTGGCGGCCCTTCTCCTCCTTCGCCCCACGCCACAGTCCTCGCAAACGGCACCGAATGTTGAACAGGCGGGCGGGCAGCGCAAGGATCCTTCTGCGCCGACACCCTCGGCTGCGTCACCCGCGTTACGGCCTGCCAACAGCACGAGCATGCTGTTTCCTGGTGTTCCGCAGAATCGCGATGGAATGGAACCCAAGGACGATGATCCATTTGATGGGCGTAGCCGCGAGGAGCAACGCTGGCTGGATGAACACGGCTATCCGAATACCGCGCAGTGGGCTTCCTATTCCAGCGCGCCCGATGCGTTGCTGGAACAAGCCGCCCACGGCGGCGACAAGCTTGCGCGCACCATGCTGGACTCGCGAAAGCTGCCCGATCGAACCGCCTTGGACCGGATGATGTCGTCCGCAGTGGACGGCAACTACTTTGCACTGCAACTGCTTGCGACTCATTTCGCATCCACCGGTCGAGCGGGAAACATCAACGCATACGCGGTTTCGCGCGTCCTGGAGATGCGCGCAGACCCTTCCGCCGCGCTTGGCAGGGAAATCATGTTCTCTGCACCGCTCACTATCGAAGAGCGGATGCAGGGGGAGGCCGAAGCGCTTCGGCTGAATGCCACATTCAACCAGCTCTACCAGGAACGAACCGGCGTCCCGTTCGTTCCCGATTACCGCCCGTTCCCCGTTGACAACTCGCAAGGATGGCAATGAAACCTGCAAGTAAATTCGTCCTGGCCACCGCTGCTTTCACCGTTACCGGTGTTGCTCTGGCCTGCACCGTTCTTCCAATGCTCCCGTTCTCGATATCGGTCGACCTGAAGGATATCGCGGCGGCCAAGCAAGCCGGTGCCTCATCCGCAGATGCGCCCAACCGGGCATTCCTGAAGAAGCTGGATGAGACCGCTGAAAGGACGTTCGGTGCGGATGCATGGCGCAACACGTCCTTCGTCGGCAACGTCATGTACAAAACAAAAATCATGATGATGACCGGCTCAAGCATGATCACCGTCAGCAAGCCGTGCGGGAAGTCGGCAGAAGAGTCAGGCGGCACCGAGGACAGCTTCGCCTCGACGCCCCCGTCTGGCGGTGGTGGTGGTGGCAGCACTGGCGGTGGTGGCGGGATCGGCGGCTGGTTCCCCGGTGGTGGCGGGTGCTTCGGCAACTGTCAGCCGCCGCCGCCCGGTCGCGTTGGTCCTATCGAGAATCTGCCACGATCCTGAGGGCACCACAATGAAAGGGCATCGCCGCAAGGTGCTGCCCTTGGCGCCCCTGACGCACCAGCCAGACGCCATCGGGGCGTCGTCTCTGGACTTCGCTGGACGTCAATGTGGTGGGCCCACCAGGATTCGAACCTGGAACCAAGGGATTATGAGTCCCCTGCTCTAACCGTTGAGCTATAGGCCCGGCGCAGCGCCACAGTGTAGTGGAGCCTGCGCTCAACCGGCTAACCGCCGGCGCCAAGACACACTGGAAAACCCTCAGCCATCGCTGCGCAACGCCGCGCGCCCAGGCTTGCGCAACAGCTGGCTCACCCAAACCGCGCGCCCATCTCCCGCACCCGCTCGGCGTTCGCCCCCGCCAATGACCGCATTGCTGGCGACTGGATCCGCCCGTCAACAGCCACGCACTGCCAGAATGCTTCAGCCACCGGTGCCGCCCAGCGCAGATGCTGCAGATCACCACTGCCCAGCGGTGCGACCGGCGACAGCGGCTCGTCCGCGCGCAACACGCCCAGCTTTGACGGCGCCAGCGACATCGGCAGCATGTCGTAGACCGGCGCCAACGGCAGCGGGCCGCGATCAACGAAGTGGAAGGCGATGTTGCCGTGGTGCATGTCGCTGTTGCCGATCAGCCGCCCGAACGCGTGGCGTCGGCCCATCGCCTGCACGGTGTCGGCCGTCAGCCAGCCTTGATCACGCAGTTCGGCGCCTGCAACCGGCCACGCTGGGGTGACCTCGCCGGTGAACGCGGACGATAGCGACAGCAGCGAGACCAGGCCTCGCCGCCCCAGCAGATCGGGCGTGCGGTCGAAGCGCTCGATTTCCAGGAAGGTGTGCGTGGGCGACTGCAGCAGTTCACTGGACGCCGCGGCTTGTCCGGACTGGCGCAGGGCCTCAAGCGCCAGATGTTCGCAGACCAGCAGATCGCTCCAGCGCTGGGCGGCGGCGCCTTCATCGGGCTGCGCGAACTTGACCAGCACCGAGCGGCGCCTGCCGTGGACCTCCACGGTGGCGGTGAACTTGGGTTGCTCGCCACCCGGCGAGGAGCCCACATCCTCTCCGTCCAGCGCAGCACGCGCACGCTCGCGATACTGTGCAAGACGATCGTCGGCCGCAACCCGATCGATCGGCGCCTGCAACGTCTCCATCGCCGCCTCCACAGCAGCGATACCGAGCAGCAGATCGCCCGCTTCAGTCCCGCCAGCGGTTACCAGGGCCATCAACACATCGTCCGGTTGCCAGCCCTTGAGGTCCTTCGGCAGGCCGAGCGCCTGCCCACGGCCATGGGCGAAGCTGCGACCAAGAAATCCCTGCGGTCGCAGGTCATCCAGGTACCACGGTAAGTCAGGAAAGAAGGCAGCAACGTCACCTTCGGGCGCGCGTCGCAGGTTCGGGCAGTCAGGCCCGGCGTCGACATGGAAGCCGCCTCCTACCAGCGCAATTACCCGCCCCAGCTCCTCCAGCGTCGCATCTTCGCGCAGCCGGTACAGCGGCCATTCGCTGCCTGCCCGGGTGGGCCGCCGCAGCGCATAGGCGGTTGCCCGCGTTCTGCCCATGCGCACCACCTGCGGGCCACTGGCGGCCACCAGCCGACTGAGCGCCATCCGGTCCACCCCCAGACGCTCGGCCAGCGCCGCGGCTGGTAGCGGCTGGCCGGGGGCCAGCTGAGCGATCAGATCCAATACCTGTGGGCGTTGAGCGCGTGGCATGTGCATTACGTAATACGAAACTTGTTACGTAATTAGCATCAAAAAAACGGGACTGCAAGCACGATCTTGCATCTATGAGCCTGAAAATAATGGACATATCCACGAAGCGCCAGCTTCGATGCGGATCTTTGTTACATTATTTGTTACGTAATTATATGGCCCTGCCGAGCACTGGCGGAGCGTTACAGGGATGTGGTGGCAAAGAAAAACCCCGCCGAAGCGGGGTTTCTCTCAACACATCAGCCATCGCCGGATATCAATCGATATCCAGGAAGCTGCGCAGCTGCTCCGAGCGGCTCGGGTGACGCAGCTTGCGCAGGGCCTTCGCTTCGATCTGGCGGATGCGCTCGCGGGTCACGTCGAACTGCTTGCCGACCTCTTCCAGCGTGTGGTCGGTGTTCATGTCGATGCCGAAGCGCATGCGCAGCACCTTGGCTTCCCTCGGGGTGAGGCCGGCCAGCACGTCGCGCACGGTTTCAGACAAGTTGATGTTGGTGGTGTTCTCGATCGGGGACTCCACGTTGGTGTCCTCGATGAAGTCGCCCAGATGGGAATCCTCGTCGTCACCGATCGGGGTTTCCATCGAGATCGGCTCCTTGGCGATCTTCATCACCTTGCGGATCTTGTCTTCCGGCATGTCCATTTCCTTGGCCAGCTCCTCCGGCGTGGCCTCGCGGCCGTACTGCTGGAGCATCTGGCGGGAAATGCGGTTCAACTTGTTGATCGTCTCGATCATGTGCACCGGGATACGGATGGTGCGCGCCTGGTCGGCGATCGAGCGGGTGATCGCCTGGCGGATCCACCAGGTGGCGTAGGTCGAGAACTTGTAGCCGCGGCGGTATTCGAACTTGTCCACCGCCTTCATCAGGCCGATGTTGCCTTCCTGGATCAGGTCCAGGAACTGCAGGCCGCGGTTGGTGTACTTCTTGGCAATCGAGATCACCAGGCGCAGGTTGGCCTCGACCATTTCCTTCTTGGCCTTGCGCGCCTTGGCTTCACCGTAGGCCATGGCACGGCTGATTTCCTTCAGCTCTTCCAGGTCCAGCTGGGTCAGCTTCTCGATGTCGATCGTCGCCTGCTGTTCGGCAATGATCTGGTCCTTCACTTCGCGCAGGGCCGACGACCACTTCTGCTTGCGCTTCAGTGCGTCTTCCACCCATTCCAGGTTGGTCTGGTTGCCTTCCCAGGAACGGATGAAGTCCTTGCGCGGCATGCGCGCGGTGACGGTGGCCAGGTTCAGCACACGGCGCTCATGCGACTTGATGTCGGCCATGGTGTCGCGCAGCTGCTTGGTCAGCACGTCGGTCAGCGGCAGCGGCAGCTTCAGGGTGACGAACACCGCCGACATCTCTTCGCGCAGGCGCGGCAGGTTCTTCTTGTCGCCCTTGGTCGCGGCCTTCTTGAACGCATTGAAGGCATCGCTCAGCGCCTGCATGCGCGCGGCGACTTCCTCCGGGTCCGGACCGGTCGGTGCGGCTTCTTCCTCGCCACCCTCGACATCATCGTCCTCGTCCTCGTCGCCTTCGGCGTCGGCATCGCTGCTGTCATCGGCAGCGACCGCCGGCGGCGCCGGCTCTTCGTCGACCAGATCATTGAACCCGACGATCACTTCGGCCAGGCGCTTCTTGCCTTCCTTGTGGGCTTCGTAGTCGTTCAGCAGCGACTCGACCGACACCGGGAACTGGCCGAGCGCGGCCTGGACCTGGGAGAGGCCTTCCTCGATGCGCTTGGCGATGGCGATTTCGCCTTCGCGGGTCAGCAGCTCGACGGTGCCCATTTCGCGCATGTACATGCGCACCGGGTCGGTGGTACGGCCACCTTCGGTGTCGAGCGCGCTCAGCGCGGCGGCAGCTTCTTCGGCCGCGGTGTCATCGACTTCGCGGTTGCCGGTGTTGCCGTCGTTGAGAAGCAGGGTTTCCACATCCGGCGCAACTTCATGGACATCGATGCCCATGCCGTTGATCATGCCGATGATGTCTTCGATCTGTTCCGGGTCGACCATGTCGTCCGGCAGATGGTCATTGACTTCGGCGTAGGTCAGGTAGCCCTGTTCCAGGCCCTTGCTGATCAGTTGCTTGATTTCGGATTGGGCAGGACGTTCGTTGGCCATGTAGTGCTCGCGCCACCGGCTGGGTAGGAAATAGGGAACGTAGCATTATACCAGCCCGGGGCCCCGCCTGCCGGGCGGTGGTCCCGCAGGCTCAGGGCCGGAGAAGGAAGGTCACAGGACCGTCATTGACCAGGCTGACGACCATATGGGCACCAAACCGGCCTGTTTCCACCCCTGGCGCGTGATTTTCACGGCAGATCTCGACAAATTGATTGAACCCGCGTTCAGCCTCCTCCGGCGCTGCGGCGCTGGTGAAGCTCGGCCGCATGCCCGAACGGGTGCCAGCGGCCAGGGTGAACTGGCTGACCAGCAACAGGCCGCCGCCGGTGTCACGCAGCGACCGGTTCATTTTCCCGGCCTCGTCGGCGAACACCCGGTAGCCCAGCAGGCGCTCGGCCATCCGTCGCAGCTGGGCCTCGGTATCGCCCGGCTCCATGCCCACCAGCGCCAGCAGGCCTGGTCCGATCTGGCCCACGGTTTCATCATCTACATGGACAGCAGCCTGGCTGACACGCTGGATCAGGACGAGCATCTGGGCTTCCAATGAACAGGGCCGGCCACGATAGCAGCGCCCTTGGCTAAACTGGCGCCAATGAATCCGCAACGCAAAGCCCGGCTGGTCCACCGCGCCACCACCCTGTTCGCCCGCCTGCCCTGGCCGCTGCTGCGGGCGTTCGCGCGCACCCTGGCGTGGGCCTGGATCCGTCTCAATGCCCGTGAGAGCCGTGTCACCCGGCGCAACCTCGAACTGGCCTACCCCGACCTGGACAGTGCCGCGCGGGACCGCCTGCACCGCGATCTGCTGCGCTCCACCGCGCTGCAGGCCATCGAGACCCTGCGGCTGTGGAGCCAGAGGCCGGCCGACAACCTGCGCCTGCATCTGAAGCAGCGCCGCGGCGAGGCCCTGTACGACGCAGCCCTGGCCAGCGGCAAGGGCGTGATCGTGGCCGCGCCGCACTTCGGCAACTGGGAGCTGCTGAACCAGTGGCTGGCCTCGCGCGGGCAGATCGCCATCGTCTACAAGCCGCCGGAGGACGAGGCCAGCGATGCCTTCCTGCAGCTGGTGCGCGGCGGCCAGAACGTGCAGCAGGTGCGCGCCGAGGGTCCGGCCGTGCGCCAGCTGTTCAAGGTGCTCAAGGACGGCGGTGCCACCGGCATCCTGCCCGACCAGCAGCCCAAGGCCGGCGACGGCGTGTTCGTGCCGTTCTTCGGCGTGCAGGCGCTGACCATGACCCTGGTCAACCGGCTGGCCGAGCGCACCGGCGCCACCGTGCTGTACGGCTGGTGCGAGCGCATCGGGCCGGACATGCAATTCGCCCTGCACATCGAACCGACCGACCCGGCCGTGGCCGACCCGGACCCGCAGGTGGCCGCCACCGCGCTCAACGCCGGCATCGAGCGCATCGCCCGCCGCGACCCGGCGCAGTACCAGTGGACCTACAAGCGCTATACGTTGCGGCCGCCGGGCAGCGGCGAGGAAGACCCGTACGCAACTGAGGAACACCCCCACTGACGGCCGCCTGCGACCACTGGCCGCACCACGTTGAATACGACGCCGTCGCCCCCATAGAGACTGCGATGTCCGCCTCCCCCGGTCCTGCCATGCCTGCTGCTTCTTCCCTGTTCGGCGATCCGGCCGCGATCCGCTGTGAGCGCGCGGTGGCCGAACTGCGCGCCGGTCGCCCGGTGCTGCTCCACGATGGCCACGGCCAGCGCCTGGCGGTGATCGCGCTGGACAGCGCCACGGCCAGCAGCTTCGCTGCCTTCGCCAATGCCGCCCGCGAGCGGCATTACCTGTTCCTGACCGCCACCCGCGCCCGCGTGCTCGGCGTGGAGGCCCCGCAAGGCGCACGCCTGCCGCTGGCCGGCGTTGCCTTCGATGCCCTCCCCTCGCTGGGCTACCTGCGCGAGCCGGGCCCGATGCCCGACGGCTGGACGGCGGGCGATGCCTTCGATGCCGGCGCGGTGGAGCTGGCCCGCCTGGGCCTGTTGCTGCCGGCGATGGTGGCGGTACGCCTGGACGTTGATGACCGCACCTTCGAGGGTGCCGCCGAGGTGGCCCTGTGCGACCTGGCCGAAGGCGCAGCACATGCGGCCCACGACTACGAACTGGTGGCGCGTTCGCCGGTGCCGCTGCGCGACGTCGGCATGACCACCTTCGCGGTGTTCCGCGGCGGCGTGGCCCAGCGCGACCAGGTCGCGATCATCGTCGGCGAACCGGACCTGTCGGCGGTGGTGCCGGTGCGCGTGCACTCCTCATGCCTGACCGGCGACCTGTTCGGTTCGCTCAAGTGCGACTGTGGTGACCAGCTGCGGCGCGGCCTGCGCAAGCTGAAGGAGCTGGGCGGCGGCGTGTTGCTGTACCTGGACCAGGAAGGCCGTGGCACCGGCATCGCAGCCAAGATGCGTGCCTACGGCTACCAGCACGACGGCCTGGACACCATCGACGCCGATGCGCAGCTCGGCTTCGGCGCCGACGAGCGCCGCTACGGCAGTGCGGTGGCCATGCTGCACGGCCTTGGCATTTCGCGCGTGGCGCTGCTCAGCAACAACCCGACCAAGGCACAGCGCCTGCGCAATGCCGGCATCGAGGTACTGGACTGCATTCCGGTCACCGGCGAGATCACCGCCGAGAACGAGCACTACCTGCGCACCAAGGCCGATCGCGCAGGACATCTGCTGGACGTGGATGCGCTGATCCAGGCTGCCCAGTAACGCAGCCGACCTG
Organism: Stenotrophomonas sp. YJH_SMC_20; assembly: GCF_059367845.1. Taxonomy (NCBI): domain Bacteria; kingdom Pseudomonadati; phylum Pseudomonadota; class Gammaproteobacteria; order Lysobacterales; family Lysobacteraceae; genus Stenotrophomonas; species Stenotrophomonas sp. YJH_SMC_20. The sequence goes on from NZ_JCAFRG010000006.1 coordinate 218,831, forward strand.
CTACCGTCTGCGCGATGCGGCTACCGCCGCCACCGCTCGCCCTGCCACCTGACGGAGCCCGCGTGACCGACATCTCCCTGACCGCTCCGCCCGCCGACGCGTGGCAGTCGCTGCCGCGCCGCGCCGCGCGGCTGGCGGCATTGGAAGGCGCTTTCGGCGGCCTGTTTGTGCCAGGCCTGCCGCTGGCGGCCGCATGGTGGTTCTTCGATCTACCCGGCGGCGCGTGGGTCGCCGCCCTCGGGCTGCTGGCAGGGGCTGCATGTGGCGCATGGCTCAGCCACCGCCGCCTGGTCCGCACCCGTTGGCGGCTGGACGCACAGGGCCTGGGCCTGCGGCGAGACCTGATGTGGCAGCTGGAAACCCGTATTCCCATTTCGCGCGTACAACACCTGGACCTGCGCAGGGGCCCGCTGGAACGCCGTGCAGGACTTGCCACGCTGATCGTGCATACCGCCGGCACCCGCATGAGCGCGGTGACCGTGAGCGGCCTGGATGAAACCGACGCCGAGCGTCTGCGCGACACCCTTTCGCACCAGCTCGACCAGGACGCTGACGCCCTGTGAGCCTGCCACCGCCTCTGCCTGCAGCACTGCGCGCCGGTGGCGAGGACCACCGCCTGCACCCGTGGTCATGGCTGTTCGTGCTGCTGATGCAGCTGCGCCACTACTTCCTGCCGCTGGTCGCACTGCTGGTATTCGGTCAGCGCGGCGACCACGATCCGATGTGGGCGCAGTTGATCCCACTGTCGGCGATCGCCGCGCTGGTCCTGGTCTCGGTGCTGCAGTACCTCAGCTACCGTTACCGCATCGGCAGCGATGCGATCACCGTGCGCAGCGGTCTGCTTGCGCGCAACCGGCGCGAGATTCCGTTCGCCCGCATCCACAACGTGGAAGTGCGGCAGAATCCGCTGCACCGGCTGTTCGGCGTGGCCGAGCTGCGCCTGGAGTCGGCCGGCGGCGTGCGCCCCGAAGCGGAAATGCGAGTGCTGAAGCTGGACCAGGCGCTGGCGCTGGAACGTCTCGTGCGCCAGCGCGGGCAGGCACCACAGGCCACCGACGCTGTCCCCGCGCCTGCGGTCACCGTGGCCGACTCCGAACACGTCCTGCTGCGCCTGTCCAGCTGGGACGTGATGCGCATGGGCCTGCTCTCCAATCGGGGCTGGGCACTGGCGGTTGCCGCCTTCGGCGTGCTGTTCCAGACCGTGCCGCGGCCGGTGATGGACGAAGCCATCCAACGTGGTGGCCGCGAGGCTTTCGGTTACGCCAGCCACCTGCACCCCGGCGTGGCAGGCGCTTTCCTGCTGCTGGCCGCCGCACTGCTGCTGGGCTGGCTGGCGCTGCGCGTGCTGTCGGTGGTGCTGACCCTGCTGCGCTATCACGGCTTCACCCTCAGCGAGCAGGATCGCCGCCTGACCGTCTCGGCCGGCCTGCTCAGCCGCACCCGCAGCAGTGTCGCGCGTCGCCGCATCCAGGCCTGGACGCTGCGCGAAACCACCCTGCATCGCTGGTTCGGCCTGCGCCAGCTGCGCATCGACAGCGCTGCCGGTGGCCCTGCGCGCGATGAGGACCGCGCCCTGCGCGAGCTGGCACCACTGGCCCAGGCGACGCGCTGCGAGCAGCTGGTGCAGCACCTGTTGCCTCAGCTGCAGTGGCCGCCGACGCAATGGCACTCCATTCCGCAGCGTGGCTGGTGGCGGCTGTGCCTGGGAACGCTGCTGCTGGTACCCCTGTTGGCCGCAGCCGCGTACTGGCGCTGGGGGCCATGGGGCCTGCTGGTGCTGGCGTGGCTGCCGGTGGCGCTGCTGGTCGCTCATCGGCAGATGGCACGCATGGCCTGGCACCTGGACGAGCACTACGTGGCAGTGCGTGGCGGTTGGTGGAAGCGCTGGTGGCGCTGGGCCGAACTGGACAAGGTGCAGGGCCTGCGCCTGCTGCGCTCGCCGCTGGACAAGCTGTTGGGCACCAGCAGCCTGCAGCTGGATACTGCCGGCGCGCATGGCGATGTGGCATTGACCCTGCACCATCTGCCGCAGGCACAGGCGCAGCAGGTGATGGATCAGCTGGCTGCGGCGCTGGCGCGGCGCAAGCTGCGCTGGTAGGTAGTGCCGGCCGCTGGCCGGCAGCCGCAGACATCCCCGAGCTTGCCGGCCAGCGGCCGGCACTACCGCGAGCGGGGGCGCGCATCCACGCACGGCATGGATCTACTCTAGAGCCGAGCCAATGCTCGGCTTACCGCTGCGACGGGCCCCAGTAGCCCAGGTCCCTGCGGATCTGCAGATCACGCATCCAGCTGCCGAACGGCTTGCGCCGCAGCGCACCCATTTCACCGGACAGGAAATCCTCGGTGGCCGCGATTACCCGCTCGCTGGACAGGCCGTCGCGGTACGGATGGATGGCATCGGCATAGCGCACGATCTCCGCCTGCAGCGCCGCGTCCGGGTGCAGCGCACGCGTCAGCATCGCCTGCAGCTGCGCAGGATCATTGAAGTCGATCATGTGTGGCTTGGGCACGCGGTTGCGGAAGGTCACCACCGGCTTGTGCTGCACGATGAACTCCGAAACGATCGACGAGGTATCCGACACCAGCACATCGGCGGCGCGCTGCGCGGCCATCACCTGCTCCGGCTCGATGAAGCGGGCATTGGCGCCGGCCAGCGCGCGGTAGCGTTCGAACAGGTCCTGCGGGCACTTCGGGTGCAGGGTGAGAAGCCAGTAATGGTCACCGGCGGCGATATCGGCGGCGATCTGCGGGTGCAGGTGCGGCGCTGCGCTCAGGCGCTCGGTGAAGGTCGAACCGAACAGGATCACCGGGCGTCCTCCAGCGGCGGCGCGCAGCGCGGCGCTCTCGCCACCATCGTCGCGGAACAGCGGATCCAGCTTCGGCCAGCCCGTCTCGGCCACCGCGAAGTGGCCCTGCAGGGCCGCGATCTCACGAAACGGCGCGGTGGTGGCCGGCCCCTGCGTGCAGTACAGGTCGAACATGCCGCGCACCCGGAAGTGGCCGCGCGCGCTGTCCCGCTTCTCCACGTTGAAGCCATGGAACAGCTGCACCTTGGCGCCCGAAAGGAACGTCGGCACCCAGTTGGCCGCGCTGAACACCGCCCGCGGACGCAGGGCCAGGGCCTGCTTCAGGCCCACGTTGGGCACCCCCGGCAGGCTGCTGCCGGCCGCGCCGTCCTCGAACCAGGCCGCCACCTCCTGCCCGGATGCGTGCAAGGCCTGCGCCAACGGGGCGAGAATAGGCAGCGCATAGCGCTCCGTCGCAAACAACAGGTACCCGGCCATCATGTCCTCCACGACCGCTCCCATCGAACGGCCTCGCATTTCGGCGTGCATTATCGCGTTCAACGAGGCCGGGCGCATCGGCGACTGCCTGGCCTCGCTGGCGTTCTGCGATGAGATCGTGGTGGTGGACTCGTACTCCACCGATGCCACCGTCGCCATCGCCGAAGCTGCCGGCGCCCGTGTTCTGCAGCGCCGGTTCGACGGTTTCCGCAGCCAGAAGGCATTCTGCGTCGAGCAGGCCCGCCACGACTGGGTACTGTGCCTGGATGCCGACGAACGGATCAGTCCGGAACTGCGCGCGGCCATCGAACAGGCCCGCGACAGTGGCTTCAGCGGCCATGCCGGCTACCGTTTCGCCCGCCTGTCGGAGTATTTCGGCAGGTTCCTGCGCCATGGCAACGCCTACCCGGACCGGGTGTTGCGCCTGTTCGACCGCCGCCAGGGCGGCTGGCGCGGCAAGCGCGAGATCCACGAGGCTGCCAGCGTCGACGGCAGCGTCGGTACCCTGCGCGGCGACCTGGTCCACTATCCCTACCGCTCCTTGCAGCAACAGCTGGCCAAGACCGAGAAATACGCGCGGATGATGGCCGAGCACGAGTTCGCACGCGGCAAGCGGGCCACGCTGGGCAAGCTGGTGCTGGCGCCGGCCTGGCGGTTCTGGCGCGGCTTCCTGTTCCGTGGCGGCTTCCGCGACGGCTGGCATGGACTGGTCTATGCCTACGTACGCGCCAACTACGTGCGGCAGAAAACCATCATGCTGTGGATGCTGGGCAACGGCCAGGCCGTGGCTGACCCGCCGAACCCCTGATCGCCCGGCCCTGTCCGGGGCGCCGCTGGATCACGCCCCGGTGATTGCCCGGTGGCGCGCGCCCTCGACGATCGACAGGCCGGTCAGCAGGCCGACCAGGGTCACGTAGAAACTGGCTGTCATCTGGTGCGCGAACATCGACTGGGTCAAGCCGCACAGTGCGTAGGTGATCACCAGCATGATGCCGGCTGCGGCCGGCCCCCGGAAGGTCGACCGTCCGCTGCGGCGATGCAGGCGCACGAACAACCAGAGCGGGATGCCATACACCGCCAGCAACAGCAGCAGGCCCGGTACGCCCTGGGTCGCTGCCCATTCGGCAACATCGTTGTGCGCATGCCCCAGGTGGCAACGCAACTCTTCCGGGTTCTCACGGCAGACCGGCACGCGCAGCATCGCGCTGTCGAAATGACCGATGCCAACACCCACCAGCGGGTGGTCGAGGAAGGTCTCCCAGGCCACCTGCAGGCGTTCCACGCGGGCACCGGCGGAAGAATCACTGTCGCCCAACTCCATCCGCTGCACGTCACTGTGCAGCTCGCTCAGGCGGACCTGGTGGCGCAGTTCCGGTACCGACAGCAGCAGGGTCGCACCGATCGCCAGCATGCCTGCCAGCACCGACAGGCGCGCCGCGCCGGTGCGCCAGCGCAGGCTCAACGTCAGCACCACCAGCAGCGCCAGCAAGGCGGCGAACACACCGCGGCTGCCGGTCAGCACGATGGTGCCGCAGCCGGCCGCCATGCCGAGGATCACCAGCGACCAGCGCCGCGACGGGCGACAGAACACCAGCAGCACCATCAAAACCATCACGATGTCGGCCAGCACGATGGCGTTGGTGAACAACTCTGCGCGCGGGGCGCCACCCAGCACCTGCCACAGTGACATCGAGAAGGCGGCGAGCAGGCCGGTCAATGATCCGTACCAGAGCCACCGCACGTCGGGACGCAGCGCGCAGACCCACAGCGCGATCCACGGGATCACCACGAACCGCGACCGGTTGTCGACGTCACGCAGGCCCTGCTCGAACAACACTACCGACATTAGGCCGAGCGCCAGCACCGCCAGCATCAGCCAGGCCAGCACTTTCACCGGCTGGCCGGCCATCCCGCGCGCGCGCCACAGCAGCTCCGGCGCCAGCAGCGTGCTCAGCAGCAGCAGCAGGCCATACGGCAACAGGTTGATGGGCACGGTCAGCACCAGTGCCGGCAGGCAGAACAGGCCCAGTTGGGCCAGCCCATGCGCCACCCGCTGACGTCCGCCGGCGGGAACGCCCAGCGGATCGCCGGCCATGAGGTTCAGGTTGTCCGGTGAAGCTGGCACGTCGGGAAGTATCGCTGCAATCGGCTGGAAAGAACGGGAAGGGGCGGTGCAGGCCATCCCGGCCTGCTGTTTTACTGCCTTTGACCCCGCTTGGGCAGACTGGACAAGCAGGAAGGGGGGGACTAGTCATGTTCCTGCAGACGCCGTTCACGTTCCCGCTCCTCTGCGGTGACCACGCAGGGCACCTTCACCGCCGTCGCCGGCACCAGCCACCAGCGCCGCCGGTTGGCTACGCCGGCCAGTTCAGAGCGGCTGCGGTCGACGCACGACAGCATTGCGTACTCGTGGACCAGCAACCAACGGCGTTCGGGCGCAAGCCGCTGCCAGCGCGTGGCCGCAATCAGCTGCTCGTCCCAGTCCGACTCGAAACCGAAGGTCGCTGCGGGGCGGTCGGCCAGCAGCAGATGCTGCTCCTTCCAGGCCACCAGCCCAAGCTCGGCATCCGGGCCCAGCCGTGTACCAACCGTGCGCATCAGGCCGCGGGCGGAACTGGAATCGTTCAGCAGCGGGTAGCCGACCAGGCTGTACAGCACCCAGACCATCGCCAGGGTCGACACCAGCGCCAGATGCCGGCGACGACCGCAGGCCAGCAGGCTCAATGCGCCCCACACGCCCATCGCCAGGATCGTCCAGGCCAGCGCGTCGACGGCGCCGGGCGCCAGTCCGCGGCTGTGGGTCAGGCGCAGCTCGAAGGCCGGGTCGCCCAGCACCGCCATCGCGCCAGCCAGGACCAGGCCCAGTGACAGCAGGCCGGTGAACACTCCCACCACGGCCTGCACATCGCGCCGCTTCAGCAGCCCCGGCAGCAACGGCGCCAGCGCCAGGCAGAACATCGGCAGCGCCGGCAGGATGTAGACATCGCGCTTGCCGTCGGGGATCGAGAAGAACAGCACCACCATCAACCACCAGGACAGCGGCAGCAGATAGCGCGGATCGCGCCGGCGCAGCCGCCGCAACCAAGCCGGAAGCGCCCACGGCAGCAGCAGGAACGCGGGGATCCACATCGACGGCATGATCGCCAGGAAGTACCACCAGGGCTGGTGGTGGTCCCACGAGTGCGTATAGCGACGCGCCGTCTGCTGGAACAGGATGTCGTCCATGTACGCGCGGTATTCGTCCGAACCGGTGGCAAAACCGGCCAGCAGCATCGGCGCCAGCCACAACGACACCGCCAGCAGGAAGGCCAGCGGCGCCAGCCAGAAGCGGGCATCGCGCGCGTGCAGTGCCACCCGTGGCCATTGCAGTACCGCAGCGGTCACCGCCGGCACGATCATCAGCAGCGCCAGCATGCCCACGCCCTTGGTGATCACGCCGATGCCAGCGAAGAACCAGCCCAGCCACCACCAGCGCCAGCCTGGTCCCAGCAACAGGTGGCGCAGCAGGCCGTAGTTGGCCAGGGTGATGAACAGCAGCAGCAGTGGATCGATCTGCGCCTTCTTCGCCTGGAAGGTGAACTGCAGCGCGAACAGCAGCGCCCAGCCGGCGTAAAGCCCCACCCGCCGTGTCCACAGCCGCCGCCCGAGGTCGACCACGCACCACAGCGTACCCAGTGCCGCCAGCAGCGACGGCAGCAGGAAGGCCACGCGCCACTGCCCGACCAGGCCGTACAGCGTAGCCTGCCACCACATCAGCATCGGCGGCTTGTCCGAATACAACTCGGTACCGCGGTGCGGGAACAGCCAGTGGCCGCTGTCGACCATCTGCTTGGCCACCAGCGCAAAGCGCGGCTCGTCCGATGGCCACGGATCACGAAGGCCCAGCCCGGCCCCCAGCAGCAGCAGGGCCATCGCCACGAACAACCACGTCTCGCGCGACGCGCGGGAATTCAGCATGGGACTCGGAACGTCAGCGGGGGTCAGGCTGTTTTTAGCAGACGCGCGTAAAAGAATCCGTCAGCATCGCTGTCACCCGGCAGTCGCTGGCGCGCGATTCCCTCGCAGTCCAGGCCGAATCGGTCATCCAGCGGCTCTGCCACCGCGTCCGGGTGCCATTTCAGGAACGCCCGCACCTGGTCGATGTTCTCCGCACGCAGGATCGAGCAGGTGGCATACAGCAGCACGCCGCCCGGACGCAGCATCGACCAGCAGGCCTCCAGCAGGCGGGCCTGCACACCGACCAGCGCATCGATATCCTCGGCACGTCGGTGGAACATCACATCCGGCTGCCGCCGGATCACGCCGGTGGCCGAGCACGGGGCATCGAGCAGGATCGCGTCGAACGGCACGCCATCCCACCAGGCACCCGGATCACTGGCATCGGCAGCCAGGGTCTGCGCATGCTCGCCCACGCCAGTGCGAACGTAGGTGTCACGTGCACGGGCCAGGCGGCGCGCGTCGATATCCAGCGCCAGCAGGCGCAGGCCGGGGTCGCGCTCCAGCAGGTGCGCCGACTTGCCACCGGGGGCCGCACAGGCGTCCAGCACGCGGGCACCGGCCGCCGGGGCCAGCGCGTCGGCCGCACACTGCGCCGACAGGTCCTGCACCGAGATGGCGCCTTCGGCGAAGCCGGGCAGCTGATTCACGGCAACCGGCGAGGCCAGGCGCAACGCGTCGGCGCTGAGCGGACTGGCTTGCGCGGTAATGCCAGCTTCGGCCAGCGTCGCCAGTGCCTTGTCGCGGCCGCCCTGCTGGCGGTTGGCGCGCAACCACAACGGCGCCGGCTGCAGGCTGGCGGCAAAGATCGCCTCGGCCTGGGCCGGCCAGTCGCGCTCGACGGCATCGGCCAGCCACGCCGGGAAGGCATCGCGCGCAGGCTGTTCCGGGAAACCTTCGCGCTGCGCGCGGCGCAGAATCGCATTGACCAGGCCCGCCTGGCGCTCACGACCCAGGGCACGCGCGGCATCGACCGTGGCCGACAGCGCCGCGTGCGCCGGCAACGCCAGCACGTCCAGTTGGGCGAACCCGACCATCAGCAGCGTGCGCAGGTCGGCATCACGCGCCGACAGCGGCTTCTGCATCCACGACTGCAGCGCCGCGTCATAGGTACTGCGGCGGCGCAGGACGGCGAAGCACAGCGCTTCCAGCAGCGCGCGGTCGCGGCTGTCGGCCAGCTTCGGCAGCGCCCAGGCCAGTTCGGCCTTCAGCGACCGGCCACGGGTGAACACCTGTGCCAGCACGCGTGCGGCCAGCATGCGCGTGGCCGCTCCCGGCGCCGCCTTGGCGACGGAGAAATCGTTCTGCTTCGACACCGCTTATGCTCCCACGCGCAGATCGCGGCGGGCGTTGAGGTAGTCGGCCGCAGTAATCGCCTTGCCACCTTCCCGCTGCAGCACTCGCAGGCGCAGCGCGCCCTGGCCACAGGCGATGTCGATGCCATCGCGGCTGGCGGCCAGTACGGTGCCCGGTGCTTGGCCGTGGTCCGCCTCCAGCGCCACCGCACCATGGATGCGCACGCGTTCACCGGCCAGCGTCGCCTCGGCGATCGGCCACGGATTGAACGCGCGCACGGTACGCGCCAGCGCGCCGGCGTCCTGCGCCCAATCCAGCTTCGCTTCGGCCTTGTCCAGCTTGTGCGCGTAGGTCACGCCCTGCTCCGGCTGCGGCCGCGCGATCGGCTTGATGCCGGCACGCAGCAGGCCCAGGCCATCGGACAGCACCTGTGCGCCCAGCTCGGCCAGCTTGTCATGCAGTTGGCCACCGGTATCGGTGGCCGCGATCGGCAGTTCCTGGTGCAGCAGCACCGGGCCGGTGTCCAGGCCGGCCTCCATCTGCATCAGGCAGACGCCGGTCTTGGCGTCGCCGGCCTGGATCGCGCGCTGGATCGGCGCGGCACCGCGCCAGCGCGGCAGCAGCGAGGCATGCACGTTCCAGCAGCCGTGGGTCGGAATGGCCAGCACCGCCTTGGGCAGGATCAGGCCATAGGCCACTACCACCATCAGATCCGGCTGCAGGTCGCGCAGCTGCTGCTGGGCGGCCGCGTCCTTCAGCGACTCCGGCTGGTAGACCGGAATGCCACGGGCCACGGCTTCCAGCTTGACCGGCGACGGCGCCAGGCCACGGCCACGGCCGGCCGGACGATCAGGCTGGGTGTAGACGGCCACGACCTCATGATGGCGCGCAGCCGCGCGCAGCGATGACACCGCGAATTCCGGCGTACCGGCAAAGACAATCCTCATGGCTACCCCACTTGCAGGATGGATTCGTGCAGGAAAGAAAACGGCGCCGTCGGCCGGCGCCGTACAGCCCGCGCGTGCCGCGCAGGCGCGGGCCACCCGAAGGGTGGCCCGGATTGGCGATCACGCCACGTGCTTGCGCTGCTTGGCCAGCTTCTTGCGCACCATCTCGCGCTTGAGCGGCGACAGATAGTCGATGAACAGCTTGCCGTCCAGGTGATCCATCTCATGCTGGATGCAGGTGGCCAGCACTTCGCCGGCTTCCATCTGCTGTTCCTGGCCGTTGCGGTCCAGGTATTTCACGGTGATGGTATCGGCACGGGTGACGTCAGCGAAGATGCCCGGAACCGACAGGCAGCCTTCCTGGTACACCCGGCCCCCGTCCTTGGCGACGATCTCCGGGTTGATGAACACCTGCGGTTCATTCTTTTCTTCGCTGACGTCGATGACCATGAAGCGCTTGTGCACGTCCACCTGGGTGGCGGCCAGGCCGATGCCCGGGGCGTCGTACATGGTCTGGAACATGTTGTCGATCAGTTCCTGGAAGGCCGGCGTGGTGACTTCAGCAGCGTCGATCAACGCGGCCTTGGTACGCAGGCGCGGATCGGGGAACTCGAGAATGGGGAGAAGGGCCATGGCTGTTTCCGGGTAATGGGCCGGCACGCCGGCATACGTCGCAGATTCTAGCTCCAACGCTTGCCTTGCGCCCCGGTTTCTGGACTATAGTGCGCGGACCTGTTGGGGAATCAGGGCTTCACACCTATGTTGCTTCGTTTTCGTACGGTCGTCGCCGCGGCGATGCTGACCGTGGCTGCCTATGCTACCGCCGTGGAAGTGAATGGCGGGCACCCGGACACCTATGTGGTCCGAAAAGGGGATACGTTGTGGGATATCGCCGCACGTTTCCTGCAGAAGCCCTGGCTGTGGCCGGAGATCTGGCAGGCCAATCCACAGATCGCCAATCCGCACCTGATCTATCCCGGTGACGTGCTCAGCCTGGCCTACCTGGACCGGGTGACCGTCGCTGCCAAGCCCGGCCCGCGCCAGGAAGCCCCTATCGATGCCATTCCGCTGGCCCAGGTCGAGCCGTTCCTGAAGCAGCTGAGCGTGGTCGACAGCATCGACCAGCTGCCCTACGTGGCCGGCCTGGAAGAAGAGCGCCTGCGCGTCACCAGCGGCAGCGCGGTGTACGTGCGCCTGGCCGACGCCCAGCTGGGCCAGCGCTGGGCCGTGGTCCGCCCGACCGTGCGCTACGCCCAGCCCAAGCCCACCGAGGACCTGACCGCCAACGGCGACGTCACCCCGGGTAGCGGCAACCTGTGGCGGGCCTACAACGCCCCCAACCACCGCCGCGGCGTGCTTGGCTATGAGCTGGCCCAGGTCGCCACCGGCACCATCACCCACGTCGCCGGCGGCAAGGTCGAGGCGTCCACCCTGGTGCTGGACAAGAACGAGGGCGGCCGCGAGGTACGTGCGGGCGACCGCCTGGTCCCGGTCGAGGCCAGGCCCTACGACCTGCAGTTCATCCCCCATGTCCCGGCCGCCGGTGTCGAGGGCGTCGACGTGCGCGTGCTGGCCGTTGCCGACATGTTCACCGCTGGTGGGCCGCGCGACGTGATCGCGATCTCCGCAGGCCGCGCGCAGGGCGTGGACAACGGCACCGTGTTCTCGCTGTGGCGCCCGGGCCGCCACGTGGCACACCGCATGAAGTACCCGAACTCCTCGCGCATGGATGATTCGCTCAGCACCGGCGCCGGCCGCGTCTCGCTGCCGGACGAATACGCCGCACACGCCATGGTGTTCCGTACCTTCGACAACGTCAGCTACGCACTGGTGATGCAGGGCGTGAAGCCGGTGCGCGTGGGATACAACGCACTGCACCCGGATGCGCGGTAGAGTCGACTGTTAGTCGACTGCTCTTCACCGCCCCCCCAAAAGCGCCCGCGCTGCGCGCGGTAGTCGACTGAGAGTCGACTCTACAGGGGCGGTCTCCGGCAAAGTCTGACAGCCACATGCGAAGGCGCCCTAGGGCGCCTTTGTTGCATGCGCTCGATAGTGGGGGGATGACCAACCAAGCTGACGAGGCGCTGCTGCGCCTGTTGATGGCAGGCGGCGCGCTGGCACCACGGCGGGCCCTGCTGCAGGCCGCAGGCAGGGCGGAAATCGCGATCGCGCAGGGTGCCGCGAACTGGCGCGCGCACGGTTGCACGCCAGAGCAGTGCGCCGCACTGGACCGCCCCGACGCCCGGGCCTTGGCCGTGGCACGGCGCTGGCTGGAAGACGACAACCAGCACCTGCTGGCCTTCACCGATCCGACCTTCCCCCCGCCCCTGCTGGATGTCCCCAACCCCCCCCTTGCGCTGTTCATCGCCGGCGACCCCAGCCGGGCCTGGCGCCCATCGGTTGCGCTGGTCGGCAGCCGCTCGCCAACGCCGGGCGGACGCGCGCTGGCAGCCCGGTTTGCCGGCTGCTTCGTCGACGCCGGGCTGGCGGTGACCAGCGGCCTGGCGGCGGGCATCGATGCCGCCGCCCACCAGGCCACGCTGGACGCGGGGGGCTGCACCGTGGCGGTGATCGGCACCGGACCGGACCGCGCCTATCCGGACAGCCACGCCCGGCTGCAGGCGCGCATCGCCGCCGAAGGCGTGGTGCTCAGCGAGTACCTGCCCGGCACGCCCGCACGCCCCGGCCACTTTCCTGCCCGCAACCGGCTGGTAGCCGGGCTGGCCCTGGCCACGGTGGTGGTCGAGGCCGCCCAACGCTCGGGTGCCCTGATCACCGCACGCCTGGCCGCCGAGGCCGGCCGCGAGGTCTGCGCCCTGCCCGGCTCGGTGCTCAATCCGCGCGCTGCGGGCTGCCACAGGCTGATCCGCGAGGGTGCCGCACTGGTCGAGCGCCCGGAGGAGGTCCTCGAACTGCTGGCCCCCGCCCTCCGCCAGCAGCTGCCGGGCTTGCAATCACGGCTGGCCACCCCCACTGAACAGGCACCGCCTGCACGCCTGCCGGCGCACTGGGCCCACGACCCTGACTACCAGTGCTTGTGGCGGGCGCTGGAGCACAACCCAAGCAGTATGGATTCACTGATCACACGCTGTGGATTGACGGCGCCCCAGGTGTCCTCCATGCTGCTGGCCATGGAACTGGCGGGAATCGTGGTGTGCGTACACGGCCGCTACTGTCGAACTCCCTAGTTTCTTCACCTCCACAGCGTCGCGCGACGCAGGCCGAGGGGCAATGAAAGAGAGCATCCTGGATGTACTGCTGTACCTGTTTGAACACTATTTCAGCGAAGATGCGGACCTGATCCGTGACCGCGATTCGCTTCAGAACGGCCTGATCCAGGCCGGTTTCAGCCCAACCGAGATCAACAAGGCGTTCGACTGGCTCGATGCCCTGGCCGCGCAGCGGCCGAGCGTGGCCCAGGCTCGGGTCGATGGCCCCGTGCGCGTGTACCACGGCCCCGAGCTGGACAAGCTGGACGTGGAATGCCGCGGGTTCCTGCTGTACCTGGAACAGCACGGCATCCTCGATGCCGACCAGCGCGAGCTGGTGCTGGACCGGGCAATGGCCCTGGACCAGGACGAACTGGACCTGGACGACCTGAAGTGGGTCGTGCTGATGGTGCTGTTCAACCAGCCCGGCTCCGAGGCGGCGTATGCCTGGATGGAGACGCAGATGTTCATGGACGAGCCAGAACCCCTGCACTGACCGTACACTTGGGGGCATAGCGCATTCAGGAGCGTCCCCGTGAGCGAGTGGTTCCATGCAGAAGGCAACCGGCAGCAAGGCCCGCTGCCGGCGGAACAGTTGGTCGAGTTGTTCCGCAACAACCAGATCTCCCTGGACACCCTGGTCTGGCGCGACGGCCTGCCGCAATGGCAGCCGTTGCGCACCGTGGTCGACGAGCTCGGCCTGATCGTGCCGGCGCTGGACGCCGCTGCACCGCCCGTGGAACCCGAACCGGAGCCGGCAGCACCGCCTCCGCCGCAGCCACCGGTGCTGCCACCGTCCACGCCCTACGCCACCAGCGCAGCGGCCAGCGCCCTGCCGACGCCGAAGAAGAAGCTGTCCGGCTGCGCCCTGACCGCCATCATCGGCGGCGGCCTGCTGCTGGTGCTGGTACCGATCGTGGCCATCCTGGCCGCCATCGCGCTGCCCGCCTACAACGACTACACCCTTCGCGCCAAGGTCGCCGGCGCAGTGACCGCACTGCAGCCGCTGAAGGACCAGGTGCAGCATTTCGCCGATGACGAAGGCCGCTGCCCGGGTGGCAACGACGCCGGCTTCCCGGCCCCGGGTGATTTCGCCCATGCAGGGCTGTCAGCGGTGAACATCGGTCGCTTCAACAACGGCCACTGCGGCATCGAAGCCACCCTGGCGCTGCCCGGCAAGAGCCTCGATGGCGATCTGCTGTGGCTGGAATACGATCGCGACAGCGGCCGCTGGGAATGCAGCGGCGAGAGCAACGACAAGTACCTGCCGCCGTCGTGCCGCGGCTGAACCGCGCGCACGCAGCACCTCCAAGGATGATTCAAACAGGGAACATGCAATGACTGAGTGGTACTACGCCGAAGGACAGCAACGCCAGGGCCCGCTGCCGGTCCAGGAGATCCGCCAGCGCTTCCAGCGCGGCCAGCTCAACCTGGACACCCTGGTCTGGCGGGAGGGCATGGCCCAGTGGGCTGCGCTGCGGCAGATGGTCGACGAGCTCGGCCTGCAGACGCTGGCCGATGCCAGCGCTGCCAGCAGCAGCGGCGGGTTCGACCTGCGCAGCGACTACGCCGCCATTGACAGCGGCACCGCACCGCTGCCCGGCACCGGCGCGCTCAGCAGCTCGCCTTACAGCGCTCCAGCGGCCACCAGCAGCGGTGGCCACGCGCAGCCGGTGGTTGGCGGTGAAGTGGTCTACGCAGGCTTCTGGAAGCGTGTGGCGGCCTACATGATCGATTACTTCGTGCTGGTCGTCCCCGGCAGCATCATCGGTGCCATTCTTGGTGCGATACTCGGCGCCAGCATGGGCGCGGTGGGCAGCGGCGAATCGGCCATCGAGATCGTTGCCCAGCTGGCCAGTGCCCTGATCAACCTCGGCATCGGCATGGCCTACTACACCTGGTTCCATGCCTCGCAGGGCGGCGCCACGCTGGGCAAGATGGCAGTCGGTATCAAGGTGGTGCGCGGCAACGGCGAACGCCTGACCAAGGCCCGCGCATTTGGTCGCTACTGGGCCATGCTGCTGAGCAGCTTCACGCTCGGCATCGGTTTCCTGATGGCCGCCTTCACCGAACGCAAGCAGGGCCTGCACGACATGGTCTGCGACACCCTCGTGGTCGACCGCTGGGCCTACACCGACCAGCCGCAGCTGCAGCGCCGGGAGCTGGGCACGGTAACCGTACTGGTGCTCGTGCTGACCGGCCTGCTGTCTCTGGTCGGCCTGGCCCTGCTGGTGTTCGCGGTAGGCTTCATCGCCAAGATGGCCTCGTGAACGGCCATCCTCACGCCTGGCTGCTTGACACGGGCCGGCCGGGCGTGATTCCTCTAATAAGGTGAAACCTGAACGCCCGGCACATTACCGGGCGTTCAGTTTATGGATTTGCCCGTGGCCGCTTCACTAATGCGGCCGTTTGCTCCACCCTAGCGGCCCCTTCTCCCGGTCCGCCCACAGACCTCTCCCGACATGCCCAAGCACCTGCTCATCGTCGAATCGCCAGCCAAGGCCAAGACGATCAACAAATACCTCGGCAAGGACTACACCGTCCTGGCCTCGTATGGGCATGTGCGTGACCTGATCCCGAAGGAAGGCGCGGTCGACCCGGACAACGGGTTCGCCATGCACTACGACGTGATCGACAAGAACGAAAAGCATGTCGATGCGATCGCCAAGGCCGCCAAGGGTGCCGACGACATCCTGCTGGCAACCGACCCGGATCGCGAAGGTGAAGCGATCAGCTGGCACATCGCCGAGATCCTGAAGGAACGCGGGCTGGTCAAGGACAAGCCGATGCAGCGCGTGGTGTTCACCGAGATCACCCCGCGCGCCATCAAGGAAGCGATCAGCCAGCCGCGCGCGATCGCCAGCGACCTGGTCGATGCCCAGCAGGCGCGCCGCGCGCTGGACTACCTGGTCGGCTTCAACCTGTCGCCGGTGCTGTGGCGCAAGGTCCAGCGCGGCCTGTCCGCAGGCCGCGTGCAGAGCCCGGCGCTGCGCATGATCGTCGAGCGCGAGGAAGAGATCGAAGCCTTCGTCGCCCGCGAATACTGGTCGATCGCGGCCGAATGCGCGCACCCGTCGCAGCACTTCAACGCCAAGCTGGTCAAGCTGGACGGGCAGAAGTTCGAGCAGTTCACCATCACCGACGGTGACACCGCCGAAGCCGCCCGCCTGCGTATCCAGCAGGCCGCGCAGGGCTCGTTGCATGTCACCGACGTGGCCAGCAAGGAGCGCAAGCGCCGTCCCGCGCCACCGTTCACCACCTCGACCCTGCAGCAGGAAGCCTCGCGCAAGCTCGGCTTCACTACCCGCAAGACCATGCAGGTTGCGCAGAAGCTGTATGAGGGCGTGGCCATCGGCGACGAAGGCACCGTCGGCCTGATTTCGTACATGCGTACCGACTCGGTGAACCTGTCGCAGGACGCGCTGGCGGAAATCCGCGACGTGATCGCCCGCGACTACGGCATCGCCTCGCTGCCGGACCAGCCCAACACCTACCAGACCAAGTCGAAGAACGCCCAGGAAGCGCACGAAGCGGTGCGCCCGACCTCGGCCCTGCGCACCCCGGCCCAGGTCGCACGCTTCCTCACCGACGACGAGCGCCGCCTGTACGAACTGATCTGGAAGCGCGCCGTCGCCTGCCAGATGATCCCGGCCACGCTCAATACCGTCAGCGTCGACCTGTCGGCCGGCAGCGAGCACGTGTTCCGTGCCAGCGGCACCACGGTGGTGGTGCCCGGCTTCCTGGCCGTGTACGAGGAAGGCAAGGACAGCAAGAGCGCCGAGGACGAGGACGAAGGCCGCAAGCTGCCGGCGATGAAGCCGGGCGACCGCGTGCCGCTGGAACGCATCCAGGCCGAACAGCATTTCACCCAGCCGCCGCCGCGCTACACCGAAGCGGCGCTGGTGAAGGCGCTGGAAGAGTACGGCATCGGTCGTCCCTCGACCTACGCCTCGATCATCCAGACCCTGCTGTTCCGCAAGTACGTGGAAATGGAAGGCCGCAGCTTCCGCCCGTCCGACGTCGGCCGCGCGGTGTCCAAGTTCCTGTCCAGCCACTTCACCCAGTACGTGGACTACGACTTCACGGCCAAGCTCGAAGACGAGCTTGATGCCGTTTCGCGTGGCGAAGAAGAGTGGATTCCGCTGATGGCTCGCTTCTGGGAGCCGTTCAAGGAACTGGTGGAAGACAAGAAGGAATCGGTCGACCGCGCCGAGGCCAGTGGCGCGCGCGAGCTTGGCACCGATCCGAAGACAGGCAAGCCGGTCAGCGTGCGTCTGGGCCGCTTCGGGCCGTATGCCGCCATCGGCAGCACCGCCGAGGACGCCGAGGAGAAGCCGAAGTTCGCCTCGCTGCGCCCTGGCCAGTCGATGCACACCATCTCCCTGGAAGACGCGCTGGAGCTGTTCCTGATGCCGCGCGCGCTGGGTGAGGACAAGGGCGAGCCGGTCAGCGTCGGGATTGGCCGCTTCGGGCCGTTCGCCAAGCGTGGCAGCACCTACGCCTCGCTGAAGAAGGAAGACGACCCGTACACCATCGACCTGGCCCGTGCCGTGTTCCTGATCGAAGAGAAGGAAGAGATCGCGCGCAACCGGATCATCAAGGAATTCGAGGGCAGCGACATCCAGGTGCTGAACGGCCGCTTCGGCCCGTATATCAGCGACGGCAAGATGAACGGCAAGATCCCCAAGGACCGCGAGCCGGCATCGCTGACCCTGGCCGAAGTGCAGCAGCTGATGGAAGAAACCGGCAAGCCGGTGCGCAAGGGCTTCGGCGCCAAGAAGGCGGCAGCGAAAAAGGCACCGGCCAAGAAGGCGGCAGTGAAGAAGGAAGCGGCGCCGAAGAAGGCTGCTGCCAAGAAGGCGCCGGCAAAGAAGGCGGTGAAGAAGGCCGCCGCAAAGAAGGCCCCGGCGAAGAAAGCCGTCAAGAAGGCCGCTGCGAAGAAGTAGATCCACGCCATGCGTGGATGAGGGGCAAGGTGTGCGGACCAACGGTCCGCACCTACCGTCCGCGCCGACCACCCCTTCTGCACGCAGCAGGGGGATAATGGAGGCCCACGCCGGGCCGGTCGCCGCCATGAAAGAACTCACCCTGGACTCTGCTGTCGCCACGCTCCGCACTGGCGGCGTGATCGCCTACCCGACCGAAGCGGTCTGGGGCCTGGGCTGTGATCCCTCGCAGGAAGCGGCAGTGCACATGGTGCTGCGGCTGAAGCAGCGACCGATCGAGAAAGGCATGATCCTGGTCGCGGCCGAGCTGGCGCAGCTGGAAGGCTGGGTGCGCCTGCAGGCGCTGCCCGACGCCCGCCAGCGCGCGGTACTGGCCAGCTGGCCCGGCGCCAACACCTGGATCCTGCCCGCTGGCCCGCGCGCGCAGCCCTGGGTCACCGGCGAACACAGCGGCATTGCGGTGCGCATCAGCGCGCACCCGCTGGTGGCCGAACTCTGCCGCGCCTGGGGCGGCCCGCTGGTCTCCACCAGCGCCAATCTGGCCGGCGAACCACCGGCGCGCAGCCGCGAAGAGCTGGATCCGCGCCTGCTGCGCCTGCTCGACGGCATCCTTGACGGACAGACCGGTGGCCTGGCCCAACCCACCCCCATACGCGACGCGCTCAGCGGCAACGTGCTGCGCTCCTGAGCCGCCGATTGCACTGCCGCGGACAATCACGCACGCTGCCGCCATGAGCCTGCTGCGCGCCACCTTCAGCCTGTGCCTGCTGCTGCCGTGGACGGCGTCCGCAGCCGAAGACGTGCGGGTGTACCGCTGCGTTTCCAGCAACGGGGCCGTGGCCCTGCAGGACACGCCCTGCAACAGCGGCCGCCAGCAGGTTCGCGACCTGCAGCGCCCGCGCGATCCCGCTCCACGGGTGGTGCGCAGTGATGCCCCGCCTGCGCCGCCCGGCGAAACCCCGGTCATCCGCGAGCGCGAAGTCCGCCACGTCTACATCCAGCCGCCGCAGCCGATGTACGAATGCGTGAGCGATGATGGCCGACGCTATACCAGCGACAACAACGAAGGCAATCCGCGCTGGGTGCCGTTGTGGACCAGTGTCTGGCTGCCACACGCCCATCACGGCCCGGCCTACCCCGGACCGCGCCCGGCCACCGGCACGCCGATCGGCGAAGGCGCGGGTTATCGTCCCCCCTCGATCGGCATGGGCGTGCAGGTTCCGGCCGGCAGCGTGCTGGTCCGCGACAGCTGCCATGCGTTGCCGCCGCAGGAAGTCTGTGCGCGACTGCGTGATCGCCGCTGGGAACTGGATCGCCGGTACAACAGTGCGCTGCAGAGTGAACGCACCGCCATCAGCAACGAACAGCGCGGCATCGATGCGCGCCTGTCGCGCGATTGCGAACGCTGACCGCAGCAAGCCGCCGCAGCCTGTACGCTGTACGCATGAACCGAGTGATCTGGCTGCTCCTGGTGCTGCTGCCTGGAAGCGCATTGGCCGAAGAGGGCGTGATCTACCGCTGTACCTCCAGCAGCAGTGACATCCCTACCCTGCAGCGCACGCCGTGCCCCACTGGCAGCAAGCAGCAGGTGCTGCGCATACCCGGCAAGGGCAACGCGCAGCCGGCCGCCGCTGCCCCTGTGGCCGCTGAACCTGCCCCCACCCCGGTGGAAACACCCGCGCCGCTGCCGGCCAACCCGGGTGTTGCGCCTGCGGCCCCAGCGAAGGCACGACGCGCGGACGAAGGACGCACGATCATGGAAGCAGGCATGGTCGAACACGAAGGAGACGACCAGATCCTTGACAGCGCGACGCTGCGTCGCGATGCCGAGGCCCGTGCTGCTGGAAGTGACGGTTCACCGAAGCCGCCGCTTCCTCCTATCTTCCAGTGCACCGACAGCCAGGGCGGCGGCTACCTGTACGAGTACGAGGCTGCGCCAGGTCGCTGCGAGCTGATGACAGTACAGGGCCTTGGCGGAGTGACGCCGGTGAATGCCGCCAGCTGTGAAGTGGTGCGCGATCAGTGCGAAGCGCTTCCCGAAGCGCAGCGCTGCGGTGCCTGGCAGCAGCGCTTCCGCGATGCCCGCGGCCGGGAGCGCTTCGCCGCGCCCGAGAACCGCGACAGCGCGCGCAAGGACCGCGAGCGGTTGCAGGGTGTGCTGGAGGCCAGCAACTGCCCGGTGCCGGGGTGACCGCCATCCGGTAGTGCCGGCCGCTGGCCGGCAACTGCAATCAACTGAATATCCTGTGGTTGCCGGCCAGCGGCCGGCACTACCCTTCCGAAGATCAGAACCCGTAGCGCAGGAAGCCGCCGTCCACCGCGATGCACTCGCCGGTAACGTAGCTGGCTGCCGGCAGGCACAGGAAGCCCACGGCCGCAGCCACTTCCTCCGGCTCGCCGATACGACGCATCGGCGTGCGATTGATGACTTCTTCGTAGTAGTCCGGGTCCGACAACGGGCCGAACGTGCGCCGGGTACGGATGTACCACGGTGCCACTGCGTTGACGCGGATGCCATCTTCGGCCCACTCGACGGCCAGGTTGCGGGTCATCTGGTGCATCGCCGCCTTGGTCATGCCGTAGACCACGCCACTGCGCACATGGGTCAGGCCGGACACGCTGCCGACGTTGACGATGGACGACGACGCGTGGCGTGCCAGCAGCGGATGTGCGTAGCGCGACAGCTCGAACGCCGAGAACAGGTTGGTCTCGAAGATCTTGCGCCACTCGTCTTCGGAGTACTCGGTGGCCGCCTTGGTGACGTTGCCGCCGGCGTTGTTTACCAGGATATGCAGGCCATCGCTGTGGTCCTCCACCCAGTCCAGGATCTGGCGGCGGTCCTCGTCGTCGGAAACATCGGCGGCCAGCGCATGCACCTGCATCTGCGGATACACATCCAGCAACTCGTCGCGCGCGGTCTCCAGCATGTCGATATCGCGGCCGACGATCATCAGGTCGGCACCGAACCCGGCCAGTTCATGGGCGATGGCCAGGCCGATGCCGGCACTGGCGCCGGTGATCAGGGCAGTCTGGCCGTCCAGCCGCCACCGTTGCTGGGTCATGAGTCCTCCGGGGCCGCGCCCGCTGTGTTTCGATGCAACAAGGATACGCGCTCACGGCCGCCCCCTGCCGAGGATGCGACACTGCCCGCACGCCCATCACGGAGTGCCGCCATGCGCATCCTGGTCCTGTCCACGTCCCTGCTGGCCACCGTGCTGCTGTCCGCCTGCCAGCGCCCGCCAACGCCGAACCCGGAGAAGCCACCGGTGCCCAAGGCGATGGCGCGCGCGATGCAGGAGCCGCTGGACCGCGCCAAGGGCGCGCAGAAATCCGTCGATGACGCCGCTGCGGGCGAGCGCAAGGCCGAGGCCGACGCGACGCAGTGACCTGTGGGGTCAGAACCCTTTGCGGGCAAAGGGATCCGACCCCACCAACGAGAACGCCCGGCCGAAGCCGGGCGTTTACAGTAGATCCACGCCATGCGTGGATGTGCTCCGGTCAGAACCCGCAGAAGCAGTACGCCAGCGCCTTCACCGGTGCGCCATTGCCCTTTTCGCGGGCCGCGTTCTCGACAAAGCGCAGCTGCGTATCCACTTCCGGCATCGTGCGCGCCAGCAGCATCCGCGCCATGCCCGAATCGGACAGCATCCAGGCACCAGCGCGGCTGCCGGCGAAACCGCTGACGAACTGCGCGAACGGCGTGGCCGCCTTCTCGATGTAGCGCACGCGATAAGCGTCGGCCTTGCCCAGCTTGGCACGGCTGGCGGCGTCGGCCACGGCATCCTTCAGCCCACCGAAGGCATCGACCAGGCCACGTTCCTTGGCCTGCGCACCGCTCCACACGCGGCCACGGGCCACTTCGTCGACGGCCTCGACAGGCTTGTTGCGGGCGTCGGCGACGCGACCGGTGAAGTCGGCGTAGCCCTTGTTGATCACCGACTGGATGACCTGGCCCACGGCCGGATCCATCGGCCGGGTGACATCGAACGCACCGGCGAAGCGGGTGGTGCCGACGCCATCGGTGTGCACGCCGATCTTGTCCAGCGCGCGGCTGAAGTTCGGCACCATGCCGAAGATGCCGATCGAACCGGTGATCGTCGACGGATCGGCGTAGATGCGATCGGCGTTCATGCTGATCCAGTAGCCACCGGAGGCGGCCAGGTCGCCCATCGATACCACCACCGGCTTGCCGGCGGCCTGCAGGGCGACCACTTCACGGCGGATCTGCTCGGAAGCGAACACTTCTCCGCCCGGCGAATCCACGCGCAGCACGACCGCCTTGACATCGTCGTCGTCGCGCGCGGCACGCAGCAGCGCCGACGTCGATTCGCCACCGATGCGGCCGGCCGGCAGGTCACCGCCGCTGATCTCGCCGGACGCCACCACCACTGCCACCTGCGGACGGTTGTCGACCGGGTTGCGGCGCGCATCAAGCTGGCCCAGGTAGGTGCCGAAGTCGACGTTGCGGAAGCCACCGTCGGCATCTTCGTCGGCCACGCCGCGCTCGATCATCAGGTCCTCGAACTCCTCGCGGGTCTTCAGCGCGGTCACCAGCTTCTGCTGCAGGGCGAACTTGGCCAGATCACCACCAGCAGCAGCGATGCCTTCCGGCAGCGTATCGATGCCGGCAGCCAGCTGTGCCGGATCCAGGCGACGGGCCTTGGCGATGTCGCCCAGGTAGCGCTGCCATACGTCGTTCATCCAGAACAGGTCGGCTTCCTTGGAGGCCGGCGACGCCGCGTCGAGCACGTACGGCTCGGCTGCGGACTTGTACTCACCCACCTTGAACAGGTGCACGTCCACGCCCAGCTTGTCCTGCAGGCCGGTGCGGAAGTACTGGCGGTAGCGGCCCAGGCCCTCAAGCACCACTGAACCCATCGGGTCCAGGTAGACCTCGTCGGCCTGTGCGGCCAGCAGGTACTGCGACTGGCCCATGCTCTCGCTGTAGGCCACCAGCTGCTTGCCGGAGGCACGCAGGTCCTGCAGTGCCGCAGCCACTTCACGCAGCGAGGCGAAGCCCGAGGGCTGCAGCTTGTCCAGCTCCAGCACCACGCGCTCGATCTTCTTGTCTTCCTTGGCCGACTCGATCACCCGCAGCAGGTCGCGCAGCTGGATCTCTTCGGCACCGTTGTCGCCCACCGCCTTGGCCAGTGCGCGGCTGACCGGATCGGCGCTGAACTGCTCGACCAGCCGGCCTTCCGGCGCGATCACCAGGGTGGTGCGGTCCTGCAGCGACTTGCTGGCACCGGCGCCCATGCCTGCGGCGATGACGAACATCACCAGCAGCAGGAACAGCAGGCCGAAGAACACCAGGTTGAGGATCAACCGGCGGGTGAAGTTCATGACGTCCCACAGCCCGATGAAGAAACTGGCGACGGGGTTGCGACGCGCCGGGGGCAGCGGGGGCACGGGGTGATTCATGGAACGCTCCGGATGGCTTCTTGCCGTGGTGCCAGCATAGCCGGTGCCGCGTGATGCGGCATCGGACACAAGTCAGGGGATCGCCCGCCACGGGTGGCCGGGGCGGGGCGGAAGTTCAGGACAGCATCGACTGGCCGATGCGCAGGCTGCTGCGCCGCAGGCGCCAGCCCATCAGGATGGCAGCGGCGGTGAGGCCCACGATCAGGCCGATCCACATACCCTGCGGGCCCATGCCCAGCCCCAGGCCGAGCCCGGCGCCCAGCGGCATGCCCAGGCCCCAGTACGCGAACATGGCGATGAACATCGGCACACGGGTGTCCTTCAGGCCGCGCAGCGCGCCGGCCGACAGCACCTGGATGCCATCCGGGAACTGGAAGGTGGCCGCGTACAGCAGCAGCGTCGAGGCCAGGCCGGCCACCGCCAGGTCGTTGGTGTAGACACCGACGATGGCATCGTGGCCGAACAGCAGTACCGCCGCCGACAATGTCTGCGTACCCATGATGATCGCATAGCCGGCCCAGGCCGCGCGCCGCACGCCGAAGCCATCGCCGCGGCCGACCGCATGGCCGACACGCACGGTAGTGGCCTCGGCCACGCCCATCGGAATCATGAAGCACAGCTGGGCGACGTTGATCGCGATCTGGTGCGCAGCCGCTTCATTGGCACCGAGGCGGCCGATCAGCAGCGCGGTGACGATGAACAGGCCGCCTTCCATCAGCACGGTGATGCCGATCGGCAGGCCGGTGCGCAGCAGGTCCCAGATCGCCTTCCAGCGCGGCCCTTCGAAGTGCGAGAACAGCTGCAGATGGGCAAAGCGCCTGGTCCGCCACAGATACAGGGCGAATGCGGTTGCCTGCAGCCACATCATCACCGCCGAGGCGATCCCCAGGCCTTCGGCGCCCAGTTCCGGGAAACCGAGCTTGCCATTGGCCAGCACATAGCCCAGCGGCGCCAGCACCAGCAGGCCACCGAAGCCAAGCAGCATGGTGGGCAGTGTCCAGTGCATGCCTTCGCTGAGGTAGCGCATGCAGAAGTACAGGGTCAGCGCCGGGCCGCCCCAGCGCACCGCATGCAGGAACGCAGTCGCCCCCGGCACGATGTCCGGTGCGATGCCGAAGGCGGGCAGCAGCGGCGGCACCACCGTAAGGAAGGTGAACATGATCAGGCCCAGGCCCAACGCCAGCCACAGCGCCTGTCGGAACAGCGGGCCGATCTCGCGCTCGCGGCCAGCGCCGTGCAGCTGCGACACCGAGGCGGTGAGCGAGATCAGGGTGCCGATCGGGATCAGCATCGGCAGCCACAGCAGGGCGGTACCGATGGTCACCGCAGCCAGCGTCGCGGTGGCGTGGTGGCCGGCAATCACGTTGTCGACGAAGGAGATCAGACCGGTGGACACATGGCCCAGCACAAGCGGCAGGGCGAGCAGACCGGTAGCGCCGACTTCCTTGCTGAAGCGCGGCGTGGAGGTTGCAGTAGACATAAGGTGCTTGACGCGAACTACGGTTGCGCGCGAAGGGCACAGGCACCGGGTTGCGGCCGGTCATCTTACGCGCCCGGCGCGCGCATTCCCATGACATGGGGTGAATGCTGGGTTCCGGCTGCCCCAAGCAAAAAGGGGACGGAGGGGATTAAGTCGTATCTGGCCAGTCAGTGCCGAATGCGACTTAATCCCCTCCGTCCCCTTTTTTACTGGCCCGCTTGGCGCTTGAGCCAGCTGTCGCGTTCGGCGGCCGGCACCGCAAGGAAGGCGCTGCGCACGGCGTCGCGCTCCTGCGGCGGCGTACGCTGCGCGACCAGGGCGAGCTGGGCCAGCTGCGCCGGGCTGAGCTGACGCAGCACGGCCAGCGCGGTCTCGCGCTGCTCCGGAGGCACGAAGCCGAACAAGCCATGCAGCTTTGGGAATTCCAGGCCCAGTTGCGGGCCCAGCCGCCACCCGTCGCGGAACGCCTGGTCCTGATCGCCGAACTGCTGTCGCAGACGCTGCTGCTGGTCCGCGGGCAGCGCATTGAATCGCGCAGCGGCCTGGCGGATGCGCTCGCGCTCTCCTTCCGGCAACGCGCGCCAGGCGGCGTAGTCGGCACGGCGCTGGCGCTGCTGCTGCGGATCGAGCTGGGCAAAGCCAGCCGGTGCCGCGGTCGAAGCCGGCGGCACGGCCGGGGTGGCCGGCGATGGCGGCGGCAATGGCACGTTCAACGATTGCGGCGCCGCAGACAGGGACAGCGGCAAGGCCAGCAACAGGCTGGCGAACACGGACTTATTCATCGGCGGCGGCGGTTTCCAGCGTGGCACTGGCCGGCTCCGGTCGGCTCGGCTTGGCTTGCGATTCGTCCACCGGCAGCGGACCGCCCGCGGCGGTCCATGCGTACAGGTCAGCATCGGCAACCAGCGGGTAGTCGCGATCGGCCAGCATCGCTGCGTCGTCATTGGCTTGGGCATGCGTTGCATCCGGCGTGGCGTCGACCTTGCTCGGTGGCAGGGCTTCCACCGTCACCGGACCGGCCTCGCCCACGACGCCTTCCGGCAGCGGCGCATCGTTGCCGAAGGAACGTCCCTGCAGGTAGCGCCAACCCAGCGCAGCGGCCAGCAGCACCGCCACGGTTACCAGCAGGATCAGCGGACCACGCCAGCGCGGCTTGGCGCCCGTACGACGGCGCTTGCCATGGGCGGCCGCGCGCTCGTCCCGCTGCGGTGCTCGCCAGCTGGAGGTCGCCGCTTCATTGTGGGCGGCGGGTGCCGCCGGCTGCTGAAGCTGCTGCAGGCGCGTGGCCGGCAGTTCACGGATACGCGCCTGTACCTGTTCGGCCAACTGGCGCCAGGCCGCGGCATCGGGCTGGCCCTGGGCATCGCGCGGGCAGGCATCGGCCAGCAGGTGCTGGTAGCCGGCCTCGTCCTGGTCGAGCACGCGCGTGGCGATGCTCTCGTCCAGGCTGCCGCCTACCCGCAGCAGCAGCGCCAGGCGAGGCAGCGGCGACATCGCAGCCAGCGCGGCCAACGGTGGCGCCCATTGGCCACCCACCGGCTCGCGCAGGGCCTGGCGCTGGCCCAGCAGGGTCCAGAAGCGGGTCGGCCACTGCGCCATCGGCAGGTCGCTGGCAACGGCCGCGAACGCGCGCATCACTGCCACCAGGGTCTGTTCGGCGCGCGCGGCATCGCCGCACTGCAGCTCAGCCACCACCAGGGCGCGGCGCTCGACGCCACGCAGGAACGCCGACAGCGCGCCGGCCGCGGTCGAGGAAACAGGGGCGGGCACAGCCGTCATCGGTCACTCCAAAGGTCTGGGGGAATGATAGCGGCAGGCAATCGACGCCCGTAGGACTTGCGCCCACGGATACTTCGTGCTGCAGGTTGTGCACAGCACCACGCTCCCGGCGCGGGAAACTGCGGCAAGCAGCTGAATTCACTCTGTTTCAGCAATGTTTCACACTTAAACTGTTGATTTTGAATAGTTTTTAAGTGTGGCTATTTTTTGACCAACCCAAGCGTGAGCTCGTCGCCATCGGCCTCCTGCGTTCCCGTCGACCGGTAACGCACAACGTTATCCACAGAACATGTGGATAAGCCTGAATCTCCAATGGACACCGATATTTAGGTGACATTTATGATTCAACGGGCGCCGCTCCGCCGTTTCCCACCCCGCCATTCGCGCGCGCATGGCCCGGTACACTGGCCCGATGCTTTCACCGATTCCGACCCTGCAGGTCGCCCTGCCCGTCCCCCTGCCCCGTCTGTTCGACTACCTGTCGCCGGAGGGCGATGGCCCCACGGTTGCGGTCGGCTGCCGCCTGAAGGTGCCGTTCGGCAACCGCGAGCTGGTCGGGGTGGTGGTGGGGCACGGCCAGACCGACGACGGCCAGGGACTGCGCCAAGCGTTGGCCTGGTGCGACCCGCAGCCGCTGCTGCAGGGGGAGCTGTGGCAGAGCCTGCAATGGCTGGCGCGTTACACCCACGCACCGCTGGGCGAGGTACTGAGCACCGCCCTGCCAGGACCGCTGCGTCATGGCGAAGCCCTGCCCGACACCCACCACTGGGGCTGGCAGTTGACCCCCCAAGGCCATGCCCAGCGCGGGAAGCTGCGCGCCGGCAGCCGCCCGCGGCAGTTGGCCGAACTGCTGGCCGGGGCCGTGGTGGATGAGGATGTACTGGGCGAACGCATGGAGGACTGGCGCACCGCCGCGCGCAGCCTGGCCAAGCGTGCGCTGGCCGAGCGCGTGGCGATGACGGTGGCACCGCAGCATGCGCAGCCGCTGCCCGGCCCCACCCTCAACCCGGACCAGGCCGAAGCGGTGGCCGCCATCAACGCCGCCGAAGGCTTCCAGCCCTTCCTGCTGGATGGCGTGACCGGCAGCGGCAAGACCGAGGTGTACCTGCAGGCCATCATCCACTGCCTGGCGCAGGGCAGGCAGGCGCTGGTGCTGGTGCCGGAAATCGGTCTGACCCCGCAGACCCTGGCACGCTTCCGCGGCCGCCTTGGCATCGCCGTGCACGCATTGCATTCGGGGTTGAACGACAACGAGCGCGCGCGCGTCTGGGCTGCGGCTTCGCGCGGCGAGGCACGGGTCATCGTCGGCACCCGCTCGGCGGTGTTCACGCCATTGCCGCAGGCCGGGCTGCTGATCATCGACGAGGAACACGACGGCAGCTACAAGCAGCAGGACGGCATCCGCTATCACGCGCGCGCTTTCGCTCTGGTCCGGGCCAAGGCGCTCGGCATTCCGGTACTGCTCGGCAGTGCCACCCCTTCGCTGGAAACGCTGCATAACGCCTACGCCGGGCGCTACACCCACCTGCGCCTGAAGCAGCGTGCCGGTGATGCGCGGCCACCGCGTGTGCGCATCCTCGATGTGCGCAAGCGGCCGCTGCACGATGGCCTCTCGGCTGATGTGCTGGCCGGCATCGACGAGCACCTGCAGCGCGGCCAACAGGTGCTGGTGTTCAAGAACCGGCGTGGCTACGCGCCGGTACTGCTGTGCCACGACTGCGGCTGGACCGCACCGTGCAACCGCTGCGATGCACCGATGACCGTGCATGGCGGCGGCCGCCGCCTGCAGTGCCATCACTGCGGCGCGCGACAACCGGCACCGCTGGCATGCCCGGCCTGCGGCAGCCTGGCGCTGCAACCGCAGGGCATCGGCACCGAACGCCTGGAAGAGCATCTCACCGCGGCCTTCGCCGACCTCCCTGTGGTGCGCATCGACCGCGGCACCACGTCACGTCGCGATGCACTGGAACAGCAGCTGGCGAGACTGGGCGACCAGCCCGGCATCCTGGTCGGCACGCAGATACTGGCCAAGGGCCACGACCTGCCGAAGCTGACCCTGGTGGTGGTGGTGGGCATCGACGAAGGCCTGTTCTCCGCTGACTTCCGCGCCAGCGAGAAACTCGCGCAACAGCTGATCCAGGTGGCCGGTCGCGCCGGGCGCGCACGTGACCCCGGCGAGGTCTGGCTGCAGACCCATCACCCCGGGCATCCGTTGCTGGAAACCCTGGTCAGCGGTGGTTACCACCCGTTCGCACAGGCGGAGTTGAACCAGCGGCAAGCCGCAGGATTCCCGCCATTCGCGCACCTGGCGCTGATGCGCGCCGAAGCGCAGCAGGTGGAGCATGCCAATGCGTTCCTGATGGCCGCACGACAGTTGCTGGGCGAGCAGGACGTGGTCGAGGCCTACGGGCCGATGCCAGCACCGATGCCACGCCGCGCTGGCTACCAGCGTACGCAGCTGCTGCTGTCTGCCATGCAGCGGCCGCCACTGCATGGCGTGCTTTCGCAGCTGGTGCCACAGCTGTACGCGCTGCCGGAAGCACGCAAGGTGCGCTGGTCGCTGGATGTGGATCCAACGGACCTGTATTGATCCCGTAGAGCACTGCCGAGCATGGCTCGGCACTACCGTAGAGCCGAGCCATGCTCGGCTGCGTTTCAGCACCGGGCAGTGCTTACGTCAGCGGCGACATCACGCCGCGCTGGTAGGCCGGCCGCTCGCGCAGGCGGGCGTACCACTCGGCCAGGTGCGGCAGTTCCGGCCGCTGGATCGGCAGCTCGTACCAGGCGTAGATCAGCGAGCCCAGCGGAATGTCACCCATCGCGAACTTGTCGCCCGACAGCCACGGCTGTTTGGCCAGCGTGGCATCGGCCATCGCCAGGTAATCGCCGGCGCGCACGATCGCGGCATTGATCCGCGATTCGTCCCGGTCGGCCGGGGCGGTGCGCATGATGCCCCAGATCAGGTCGCTGTACAGCGGCGCCATCCGCGAGGTGCTCCAGTCCATCCACTTCTCGGCCTGGGCACGCTCCATCGGGTCTTCGGCGTACAGCGTGCCCAATGCGTAGCGTGCGCTCAGATAGCGCACGATGGCGTTCGATTCCCACAGCGGCAGGCCATGGTCTTCGATCACCGGCACCAGGCTATTGGGATTCATCGTCTGGTACTCCGGCGTCTGCGTGCCGCCGTGGCTGCCACCGACTTCGATGGATTCATACGGCAGGCCGATCTCCTCGGCGCACCACAGCACCTTGCGGACGTTACTGGAATTGCGGCGGCCCCAGATCTTCAACATTGCGGATTTCCTTGCCTGCAGCAGTGCGCCACGGTGGCGCGGAAACGCTACGATACGCCCATCCACAGGGAGAGACGACGTGACTGCATGGGATGCTTTGAACTACATTCTGCTGGCAGCAGGGCTGGGGATGCTGGTGCTGGGCTACCGCCGCTCCAATCGCAATCTGCTGCTGTGTGCGGGCCTGTTGCTGCTGGCCTTCAACGGCATTGAGGATTTCGCCACCGGGTTCGCCGACGGCTATGCGAATTCGGAAGCACGGGTGATCTGATTCGTTTGGGTGATGTGCCGGCCAGCGGCCAGCACTACCGGTTTTTCTTCGGCAGCGCGCGCACGTAGGACGACTTGCCGTCCTTCTTCAGTTCGAACAGGCCGATCGCCGCCAACAGGTCACTCAACTTCCCGTAACCATAGTTGCGCGGATCGAACGAGGCCTGGTTGCCGATCTGGCTGCCAACCGGCCCCAGATGCGACCAGCCGTCCTCGCCCTCGGCCGAGGACACCGCGCGGCGCAGCATCTTCACCAGCCGGGTGTCACTGCGCATTTCCGCACCGCTCTTGCGTGGCCGGGCATCGTCGTTGGCCACAGGCTCGTTCGAGGCCTGTTCGCTGGAAGCCTGTTCGGTATCCGGCACGCTGGCATGGGTCTGGCCCAGTGCTTCCAGGTAGGTGAATTTCGAGCACGCGTTGACGAACGGCTCGGGCGTTTTCTTCTCGCCGAAGCCGTACACCTTCACGCCATCGGTCAGCAGACGCATCACCATCGGAGTGAAATCGGCATCGCTGGAGACGATGGCGAAGCCATCAAGGTTGCGTGCGTAGAGCAGGTCCATGGCATCGATCACCATCGCCATGTCCGAGGCATTCTTGCCCTTGCTGTAGGCAAACTGCTGGATCGGGCGGATCGCATATTCGTGCAGCACCGCTTCCCAGCCCTTCAACCGCGGGCTCTTCCAGTTGCCATAGGCGCGGCGCACGTTGGCCACGCCGTAGCGGGCGACTTCCGCCAGGACCTCGTCGATCTTCGAGGCCGGCGCATTGTCGGCGTCGATCAACAGGGCGATGCGCTTTTCCGGTTCGCTCATGGGCTCCTCACGGGCCGTTGCCTGAACCCGAGTATCGCCGATCCGGGCAGGCGCTGACGTGACAGGTGGCCGCCGTGCGAAGATGCCAGGCGCTT
This sequence comes from Stenotrophomonas sp. YJH_SMC_20, assembly GCF_059367845.1. NCBI lineage: Bacteria > Pseudomonadati > Pseudomonadota > Gammaproteobacteria > Lysobacterales > Lysobacteraceae > Stenotrophomonas > Stenotrophomonas sp. YJH_SMC_20. The sequence goes on from NZ_JCAFRG010000006.1 coordinate 249,662, forward strand.
CCCCCGATGCCCCCACTGGAGTGAGTCGATGAGTCGCGAGCGCGTTCCCCACCTGGTCGTTGTCGGCGGCGGTTTTGCCGGTCTCTGGGCCACCCGTGCCCTGGCCCGCGAGCGCATACGCATCACCCTGGTCGACCGCCGCAACCATCACCTGTTCCAGCCGCTGCTGTACCAGGTGGCCACCGCCGGCCTGTCCGCACCGGATATCGCCGCACCGCTGCGCCACATCCTCGGCCACCAGCGCAATGTGGAAGTGCGGCTGGGCGAAGTGGTGACCATCGACAAGCAGGCGCGGCAGATCCGCATGGCCGATGGCAGCACGCTGGACTACGACAGCCTGCTGCTGGCCACCGGTGCCACCCACGCCTACTTCGGCAACGACCAATGGGCCGATGATGCGCCCGGCCTGAAGACGCTGGACGATGCCATCGCGCTGCGCCGCAAGCTGCTGCTGGCGTTCGAGCGTGCCGAGGCCGAACCGGACCCGGCAAAGAAGGCGGCGTGGCTGAGTTTCGCCGTCGTCGGTGGTGGTCCCACCGGCGTCGAACTGGCCGGCACGCTGGCCGAGATCGCGCGCCACACGCTGCGCAACGAATTCCGCCACATTGATCCGGCCAGTGCGAAAGTGCGGCTGATCGAGGCCGGGCCGCGCGTGCTGTCCTCGTTCCCGGAAGTGCTTTCGCTGAAGGCGCGCCGGCAGCTGGAAAAGCTGGGCGTGGAAGTGCTGACCGGCACCCCGGTGAGCGACATCGACAGCCAGGGCTTCAGGCTCGGCGATCAGTTCGTGCCGGCACGCACGGTGGTGTGGGCCGCCGGTGTGGCCGCTTCACCGCTGGCGCGCACGCTGGAGGTGCCGCTGGACCGCGCGGGCCGCGTGCCGGTGCAACCGGACCTGACCCTGCCCGATCACCCGGAGCTGTTCGTGGCCGGCGACCTGGCCGCACTGAGCCAGGCCGACGGCAAGCCGGTACCCGGGGTGGCACCGGCCGCCAAGCAGATGGGCAAATACGTGGCCGAGGTGATCCGCGCGCGCCTGCACGGCAAGCCCGAGCCCGGCCCGTTCAAGTACGCCGACTACGGCAACCTGGCCACCATCGGCCGCATGGCCGCGATCGTGCACCTGGGCCGGCTGCAGCTTTCCGGCGTGCTGGCCTGGTGGTTCTGGCTGGCCGCGCACGTGTTCTTCCTGATCGGCTTCCGCAACCGCATCGTGGTGCTGCTGAACTGGGCCGTGGCGTACTGGAGCTACCAGCGCAGCGCGCGCATCATCTTCGGTGATGGCCAGGACGACCGGCGGCCGAAGCGGTAGGGCTGCACGCAGCGGGGTCGGATCCCTTTCCGCAGGAAAGGACTCTGACCCCGTCAACACCCTCCACGCATGGCGTCGGATCTACCGGTTCATCGGGCCACCGGACACCCACTGTTTCGACCCGGTCCGGCAGAAGTCCTCCTTCCTCGCGGTGTCGGCAATCTGCGAGGTACTCCAATGCCGGGTGATCCAGATCGTCAATGCGGTACCACTGAGATGCCAGCGCAGCATGCCGCGCTGCGGTTGCCGCCACAGGTGGCGCCGGGCAATCCAGAAGGCCTCACGCTCAACTTCAGGCACCTTCTTCATCACGTCCTTGTCGAAGAACTGGGCGGTGAAGCGCCAGGGGTTCATCGCGTGGTATCCCGCCCGTGGCTCACTGCTGCACGCAGCCACACCACTGGGCACACGGTCGGCCGGCTTCGGCCGACCGCCTGCCAATGCCAGCCCGAGCAGGTACAGCAGGCCAGGCAACAGCGCGATGCCGGCGACCAGCACGACGACGGAGATCCATGCTTTGCCGGCGGCGCGCATCGTTCACGGCGCCTTCGGTTTCGGGTACCACAGCGACGACAATGACCGACGGTCGTGCTGAAAAGCAAAGGTGGACATCCGGGTCTCCAGCGCTTGGCGCGGAGCGATCATCGCATGGCCCGGCAGCCCATCCACGCATGGCGTGAATCTACAGAAACCGGAGCCGAGCGTGGGCTCGGCTCTACAGAAGCGCAGGATCCGGGGCCTGCAGCCAGGCCAGCTTGCGTTCGCGCGGCTGCTGCTTGAGCTGCCATTCGGCCCGTGACGCGGCGGCCCGGTCCGGGTACTCGCGCACGGCCAGCACGCGCAGCGGTGGCCGCGCCCGGGTGTAGCGCGCGCCCTTGCCGGCCTGGTGGGCAGCGAAACGCGCGTCCACGTCGGTGCTGATGCCGGCGTAATAGCTGCCATCCCGGCATTCGAGCAGGTACAGGAACCAGGGGCGGAGGGACGGGGCCATGCCTGGATTATGCCGTGCTGCACTGCAGCGGATATACTGGCGCCCGAATGCAGGAGAGAGGCGCCGCGCTGGCGCCCGCCGAAGGCGCAGGCTCCCATGATCGCTCAGGCCGGTGGGCTGGAATCCCACCAACCATGCATTCGACTCGCCGAGCTGGAGAGAGGTCACCGGGCACGCCCGGGACGATCCGCCGAAGGGGCACGCGGCCCATGTCGCTGAACTCTCAGGCAAAAGGACAGCGGGAGCGGCACCGGTCATCGTCATCCCGTCATTGCGCAGGCGCTGGCGGTAGTCGCGCATGGCCGGCCCCACCGCGCCCGGAGCCTGTCCCATGCTGCTGTCCATCATCTACCTGATTGCCATTTCCGCCGAGGCCATGACTGGCGCACTGTCCGCAGGCCGCCGCCGCATGGACCTGTTCGGTGTGGTCATGATCGCCTGCGTCACCGCCCTCGGCGGCGGATCACTGCGCGACATCCTGCTCGGCCACTATCCGCTGGGCTGGGTGAAGCATCCCGAGTACCTGGGCTTCACCGTATGCGCGGCGCTGATCGCCACCTGGGTCGCACGTTGGATGCACCACTTCCGCCGCACCTTCCTGGTACTCGACGGCCTGGGCCTGATCGCCTTCACCCTGATCGGCTGCTCGATCGCGCGCGAGGCCGGCCATGCCATGCCCATCGTGCTGATTGCCGGCATGCTGACCGGCGCGTTCGGCGGCGTGCTGCGCGACATCCTCTGCAACGAGGTACCACTCATCTTCCAGAAGGAGCTGTACGCGATCATCGCGCTGCTGACCGGCGCGGCCTACCTGTTGCTGCTGCACTGGGGCGTGGCCGATGCCACCGCAATCCTGTGCTGCCTCGGCGGCGGCTTCGCGCTGCGCCTGCTGGCGATCCACTACCGCTGGGAAATGCCGAAGTTCGTCTATCACGACGAAGTGCATTGAACGATGGCGTGTTCGCCGGGCATGGCCCGGCGCTACAGAAGAGCGGTATCCACGCATGGCGTGGATCTAGAGCATGAACTTCATGGGGCTGCCCCCCGCGCGTATCCGCTCTGGATAGTCAGCCGACGGATACCGTTGGGGTCCGCATCCCCAATCGGCGCCGGAATCGTCGACTTCCAGCAGCGCAGGATCAATCCATTGGCACAAGTAGTCGCTATCAGATCGCCTATCGAAGCCCGGGCAGTTCACTTTGCCCTCCACGTCAATGGAGTTGTGGGTGCTGCCGAGGTAGCTAGCGGTCAGGTGCCCCGCCACTTGTGTGTAGGTGCCGGTCTCGAGGAAGGTCTGAACAGTGATGTTGCCACCTACGGACAGAATCCCATCATTGAGTGAGCACGCGTACAGATGATCGCATTCCAGCTCATCACGCACGAACACCCAACCACCACAGTCGAGATTCCGGGCCCTGAGGCTCCCCAGTACGATCACGCAGAGCGTCTCGCTCAGATCGTTCAGTATCAGCGTGCCGTCTGCGATCAGATCACCATCGACAATCACGCAGTCGGTCTCGCAGTCGGATTTCCAGTCGCCACCTAGCGTTGTCGCAGGCACTACTTTGAATGAAGGCTCGTAGTCATCGGGCGCGGGCTCGGGAGATGCCGCGATCACCGCCCGGGCCTTCAGCGCAGGCCGCAGCAGCCCCTCGTCCCCTTCGCTGCTGTGGATCCTGATTCTTTCATCAAGATCCGCCAGCAGGCGCGCCTTCTCGAGGGACGGCTCAAACCAGTCTTCGATGACAGATACGGCATCTTCAGCGATTCGCCCGCCTTTCAAGCTCACGAGCGCCTTGGCAGCTTCACCGGAAATCGACCGACAAGCTGAATCCAGAAAGTTGTCATCCGGGAAAACACGCATCGGCGGGGTCCAGTCAGGCGAGGAACCCCATCTTCGGCCGAAATCGCAGGAGGACTCCATACAACTCTTCCGAAATCCTGCCGTGTGGCTCGCTGATATCCACGCATGGCGTGGGTCTCACACCACCCCGGCGATGTACCTGGCGCTGTCGCTCATGCGCAGCGCCAGGCGCATCGCCGGTGCAGATGGGCCGGTCTCCAACTCCGACCGGCCCTGATCGCGGCCGCACCCCCGCAGGCGCTGGCCGCCATCCACACACGTGCCGCACTCAAGCGGCTTCGGACACCTTTACGTCGCGACGGGCGCGCACGGCCGCGGCCAGTCGCTCCAGCACCGTCACGGTGGTGTCCCAGTCGATGCAGCCATCGGTGATGCTCTGGCCGTAGACCAGCGGCTGGCCTTCCACCAGTTCCTGGCGGCCCCCGACCAGATGGCTCTCGATCATCACGCCCACGATGCGCTGTTCGCCGTCTTCCAGCTGAACAGCAATGTCCTCGATCACCTTCGGCTGGTTCTCCGGGTTCTTCAGGCTGTTGGCATGGCTGGCATCGATCATCAGGCGCGCCGGCAGCTTGGCCTTGGCCAGCGCCTGGCAGGCGTCGGCAACACTGGCTGCGTCGTAGTTCGGCTGCTTGCCCCCACGCAGGATCACATGGCAATCAGGGTTGCCGGTGGTCGACACGATGGCAGTGCCGCCCTGCTTGGTGACCGACAGGAAGTGATGCGGATTGGAAGCCGCACCCACCGCGTCGGCGGCGATCTTCACGTTGCCATCGGTGCCGTTCTTGAAGCCGACCGGGCACGACAGTCCCGAGGCCAGCTCACGGTGCACCTGGCTTTCGGTGGTACGCGCACCGATCGCGCCCCACGCCACCAGATCGGCGATGTACTGCGGTGAGATCACGTCGAGGAATTCAACACCCGCCGGCAGGCCAAGCTTGTTGATGTCGCGCAGCAGGCCACGGGCGATGCGCAGGCCCTTGTCGATCCTGAAGCTGCCATCCAGGTCCGGGTCATTGATCAGGCCCTTCCAGCCCACCGTGGTGCGTGGCTTCTCGAAGTACACGCGCATGACGATTTCCAGCTCGCCTGCCAGCGCGTCGCGCAGTGGCTTCAGGCGCTGGGCGTACTCGATGGCGGCGTTCGGGTCGTGGATCGAGCACGGGCCCACCACCACCGCCAGGCGGTCGTCACGGCCGTGCAGGATCTGGTGCAGCGCCGCGCGCGAGGCGCTGACGGTGCCGGAGGCTTCATCGTCACACGGCAGCATCGCCAGCAGCTGGGCAGGCGGTGTCAGCGGTTCGATGGTGCGGATACGCAGGTCGTCGGTGTGCGGGGGCATTGCAGGAGATCTCCGGAACGTTGGGGGTCCCCAGCGCGGCGGCATGAAAAAAGCCGCCAGGTTCGCTGGCGGCTTTCGGGAATGCGTCTGAAGCTTTCTTCAGGGTGAGCGCAGTCCTTCCTCCGCCAGTGGCTTCGGAAAGTAATACCAGTAAAAACGGGTAGCGGCTGCGTTCATGGGATCTATTGATAGCACAGCTTTTGCGCAGTGCAAAATGTTTCATCCGCAACTGGGGCGCGGTTCAGCGATGCGCCCGCCCGCGCAGCCCACGCGGTGGTCGCCGTGCAACGTCGCTCATCTGCCATGCACTTCCACGTCCAGCAGCAGGCCTTCGTGGATATCGGCCCAGCGCTCCAGCACCCGATCCAGCTCCTGCCGGGCCTCGTCCAGCTGCTCGGGGTTGAGCAGGGAGCGTGCGGTGTAGAGGTCGGAGACCAATCGACGCAGGGCCGATTCCGGGATGGCCACCGACGGCCCCTCCAGCCCCGGCAACTGCAATGCCGGGCACTCGCCAAGCGGACCGAACAGCGTGACCTCGAGCTTGCTCTGCATGATCAACGTCCCTGCGGATGGACATGGGCAACGCACTGTTTACCGTGTATCGGTGACAGGCGCATGTGCCGCCCATGGCGGGGATCGCAGGCCGCCGCCGTACCACTAGAGCGCGGCCAGGTCGGCCAGATGCTGGCCCATGCTGTTCATCTCACCGATGGCATGGGTGGTGGTGAAGTAATCATGCCAGCCGGTGGCGGCGATCCCGGCCACCAGCGTGTCGGCCGCTTCGCGGCTGGCGCAGTGCCAGACCGCATAGAACTGCTCGCCGCTGCCATGCGGCACGTCGGTAGCGATGCGGCCCTTGGCCAGCGGCCTGATGCGGGCTGGATCGAACTGCTGCATGCCGGCGCTAATACGGGCGAAGAAGGCATTCCGCTGCTCGGGCGGCATTGTGGTCCAGGCCGGCGTGGCGGTATAGAGCTCGATGAAGGTGTGCGACATGGTGGTTCTTCCTTGAGGTTGACGGGGTTGCGGGGTTGTCGGCCAGCATCCGGCACTACCGGAGCGAGCGCAGTGCGCGTTTGCGGATGTAGGCGTTGGCGTCGCTGTGGCGCTCGTGCTGCCAACGCGTGCACAGCACGCGCAGCCACTTCGGCTGAGTCTTGCCGGCATCATTGAGCCAGTTGCCGACCGAATCCTGCACGTAGCGTTCCGGGTCGTCAGCCAGTGCTTCCAGCATCGGCAATGCATGTTCAGGGTGCTGCTTGAACAGCGCGATATGTGTGGCCCAGACACCGCGCGGACGCAGTGCTTCGCAGGCGAAGCGGCGCAGGTACGGCGAAGTTTCCTGTGTCCACGGTTGCAGGTACTCAAGCGCCTGCATCGGCGCGGCAACGATGTCCGTGCGTAGCGCCAGCCACGCCCATTCGCGCACACCGAAGTGTGGATCGTCGGCCAGCGTGCGCATCTGCTGCAGCTTCTCTGCCAACGTCGCGCGGGCATCGCTGCCGATCAGGTAGCAGGCCCAGCCGCGCACGGTGTCGGACGCATGGTCCTGCCATTGCACGGGATCGCCCTGCCCCGCCTCACGCAGCAGTTGCGCAGCCAAGGCCATGCGCAGTGTGATGCCCTTGCCTGAAGCATCCTGCATGCGTTGCAGCGCTTCCGGTGCAAGCGCAGGCGCTACCACCTGCAGCAGCGCGGCGAAATCCACTGCCAGGCATTCGGCCAGATGGGTGGCGGCGACGCGGCCGGTGTTGAGTGCTTGCCGACGTTCCGCAGGAATTGACGTACTCATGCTGCGGATTCCCGCCCGGCATCCGTGTGCTGCCAGATCTTGTGCAGCAGCTGCGACAGCTGCTGCTGTTCATCAGCATCCAGGCCGTTGAACAGCCCACCGATCCACTGCGTGTGCTGGTCGAACAAGGTCTCGGCCAAGCGTATTCCCGGTGCGGTCAATACGATCTGCAGGCGACGGCCATCTTCGGCATCGCTGCGACGCTGCAGCAGTCCTTCACGCTGCAGGCCATCGAGCAGGCCACTGATGGTGGCGCGGGTCACGCCTGCGCGCTCGGCCAGCACGTGGGGCGGCAACGTGCCGCCGGCCCCATGCAGCAGGAACAGCACGATGAAGCGACCCTCGCTGAGCCCGTGCGGTGCCAGCCGGGTAGCGCAGTCGCGATCGATCGACGAGGACAACGAGAGCAGCTGGAAGCACAGGCGCAGCTGCGCGGTGCTGGCATGGCCGCGTCGCTGTGCTTCATCCATCAGGGCATGGTGCTTGGCTTCGATCATCTCATGCACGCGATATTGTTAGGCGCCTAATCATACGGCCAAATAGCCGCAGCCTGTAAACCACAGCCGATATCAGGGGAGCCTTCCCAGCAGCACGCGCGCGATCAGTCCACCTCCCTCCCGGTGCAGAAGCTGCAGTTCGCCCGCATGCCGCCGCGCCACATTGGCGGCGACCGCCAAGCCCAGCCCGGTCCCACCCGTGGCGCGACTGCGCGAGCTCTCGCTGCGCTGGAAGGGCTGCAGCAGGCGTACTCGGTCGCCCTCGGCGATACCTGGGCCGCGATCCATCACCTCCAGCTGGACCCCTCGCTCAACCACGGCAACCCGCAGCTCCACCGCCCCGGCATAGCGATCGGCGTTGTCGATAAGGTTGTCGAACGCACGCCGAAGCAGCAGCGCGTCGCCGTGCCAGGGCAGACTGTCCGGCCCCTGGATGGAGATCTCTACACCGCGCAGCAACGCTGCCTGCACGCACTCCTCCAGCAGCGCGGCCAGATCCAGCGGGCGCATCTGCAACGGCTGCAGTTCACCGCGTGCGTAGTCGAGCACCTGCTCGATCATCGTGTCCATGCGCTCGATGTCCGCCACCATCCGGGCCGCCTGTGGTGTGGGCGCGAACTCGGCGCGCAGGCGCAGGCCGGTCAATGGTGTGCGCAGGTCATGCGCCACTGCAGCCAGCATATGGGTCATGTCCTGTGCCTGCGCACGCAGGCGCTCTCGACCGGTGCCGATCGCGGCGGCCAGCATCTGTACCTCGCGAGGGCCATCATCCGGCAGGGGCGTTTCGGCCTGCAGGTCCACACGTGCACTGGCATCGGCCAAGCGTCGTAATGGGCGCCCCAGCCGGATCGATGCCCACGCCGCCAGCGGCGCCAACAACACGGCACCGCCCAGCAGCGCCAGTATCACCTGTCGCCGCCAAGCTGCCAGATCACTGTGATCGCTGCCGACCACCTGCCATCGGCCATCGGCCTGGCGCACGCCCAGTTCAAATGGTGGCCATTGCATCGCGGTCAGCACGGCAGCCTGCGCCTTCAGTACCCCGGCCCGCGCCGTGGCGTCGAGCAGGGCGCCGCTTTCGATGACCTGCACATCAGGCGCCTTGCCCTGTCCGCTCCATACCAGCCGAACATCCTCCACCGGCAAACCCATCTGCAGCGCCGCCAACTGGGTGAGCCAGTCACTGGCACTGCCCTGTGGTGGCGCATCCTGCGTCGCCAGATGCAGGCCCAGTGGTGCCGCGGCCTGTTCCCCTCGCAGCACCTGCACGGCCTGGTCCAACTGCATCGGTGGCGGCGCGGGCCGAGGCATCCAGCCAACCACGGCCACGCTGACCAGTGTCGCCAGCAGCAGGCTGGCCAGGGCCAGCATCGTGATCCAACGCGCGGTCGGCCACCGGCTGCTCACAGCAGCTGTACCTCGGCGTCGAAGCGATAGCCTTCGCCACGCGATGTCTGCACCAGCGATTCCGCACCGGGTGAAGCCTGCCCGAGCTTGCGGCGCAGGCGGCTGATCGCCAGGTCGACCGCGCGGTCGACGCTGTCACTGGGCTCGCCACGGCTCAGCTGCAGCAGCTGCTCGCGCCCCAGCACCCGCCCGGGGCGTTCGGCCAGCGCCAGCAACAAGCTGAATTCACCACGGCTGAGCACCAGCTCGTTGCCATCCGGGGCCAGCAGGCGACGTTGTTCCGGCAGCAACCGCCAACCAGAAAAGCGCAGTTCACTGGCGACCTGCGCGCGCAGCTTGTCCTGCCGGCGCAGCAGCGCACGTACCCGCGCCAGCAGCTCGCGCGGATCGAACGGTTTGGCCAGATAGTCGTCCGCGCCCATCTCCAGTCCGATCACCCTGTCCGGTGCGCTGCCCAGCGCCGACAGCATCAGGATCGGGATGGCCCGCGCCTGCAACCGGCGGCATACCGACAGGCCATCCTCACCGGGCATCATCCAGTCGAGCACGATCAGGTCCGGACGTTCGACCTGCAGCAGCACATCCAGCGCCGCTGCGTCGGCAGCCACTCGCACCTGGTAGCCGTGCAGCAGCAGGCAATCGGCGATGGCATCACGGATGCTGGCGTCGTCATCGACAACGATGACACGGGCGGGAGTCGTCATGCGGGCAGTATCAGGCAGGTCTGTATCAGGACGGTATCAACGCCGATATTCCCGCGATACGCCGCTGCGCGCCAATGGTCACCCATGATCACTGCGGAGACTTCCCTTGCGCCTCATCCCATTCTTCCTGCTTGCTGCCCCGCTGCCTGCGCTGGCGTCCGATCCCCCCGAACACATCCTGCCGATGTGGATGCAGGGCGGTCATCCGGCCGTGGCCGTGTCGCTGGACGGGCGTGCCGAACCGCTGCGCTTCGTGGTCGACAGCGCGGCAGGCGCCACTCTGGTCGATGACCGCGTCGTGCGACGCTATGGTCTGGAGGATGCGGATGCAGAGGTATCACAGGCCCGAGGGGCCAGTGCAGCGTCCGCGCGGCTGCAGCGCATACGCAGCACGTCCTGGCAGCTGGGCAGTTGGCAGCTGCAGGCCCAAGCCATGAAGGTCGATCTGTCGTCGTTGCCGAAGGAGGATGATCCGGCCATTGACGGCTTGATCGGCAACGATCTGACCGGACGCTGGGACACCCGTTGGGATTTCGGCCCCAATCAACTGGCGCTGTGGACACCCGGTGGATTGAACCTGGAAGGACCGGGTTGCCAGCCCAATGCGCTGCCCGGCCGCACTGACGGCCTGCGCCAGTTCGGCTTCATCACGCTTGCACTGGGCGCGCCTGCGGTGGACGCCATCGCCGTGGTCGACACCGGTGCCGCGCAGACCGTCCTCAACGCCGAAGCAGCCCGCGCACTGGGGCTGCGCACCGACGGCAGCGACGCGCGGGTGCGGGTGCGTGAAAAGGGCACCGAAGGCCTGGGCGGCGGAAAGCAGGCAACCTGGCTGTACACCCTGCCCGGCATGACCGGCGGCGGCTGGCAGCACCCGTCGATGGAGGTCCGCATCAGCGAACTGCCAGTGTTCAAGGCGATCGGCCTGGAGGGTCGGCCGGCGCTGATCCTTGGTGCGGATGCAATGCGCGGCGGCCAGGTGGACATCGGTGCCGGCGCGGCCCGGATCTGCCTGCGCCGGCCAGCCAGTTGACATCTGGCAATGACGCCAGCGGCAGCTTGGCGTAGCATCGCCGTGCGCCCCACCAGGAGTTCCACGCATGTGCCGTGCCACCCTGATGTTGCTGACGCTGCTCCCGCTGGCGGTACTGGCCGCGCCGCCACCCGTGCCCTCGCCCACTCGCATCGATGCCGAAGCACAGCGGCTGATGCAGGCGGCCCACGCGCGCGGCATGGCGCTGGCGGTGATCGATGGCGGCAAGGTGGTGCATGTGGCCGCCTACGGTGAACGCAACGCCGCAGGCGAGCCGCTGCGCACCGACACCGTGATGTACGCTGCGTCACTGACCAAGATGGCTTTCGGCCATCTGGTCGCACAGCTGGCGCAGGACGCGCGGATCGATCTGGATGCCAGCATCGCTACCGCCCTGGACAAACCGCTGCCGGACTATCCACCGGAACCGAAGAAGTACGCCGACTACAGTGTGCTGGCCGGAGATGCCCGCTGGCGCCAGCTCACCCCACGCCTGCTGCTCAACCATTCCAGTGGCTTTGCCAACTTCGGCTTTCTGGAGCCCGATGGGCGCCTGAAGTTCCACTTCGATCCGGGTAGTCGATATGGGTATTCCGGAGAAGGACTGATCCTGTTGCAGTTCGTGATCGAACGCGGGCGGCTGGGCGAGGATGTGGGTGCGTTGATGCAGCAGCGCGTGTTCGATCGCTTCGGCATGGCGCGCACCAGCATGCTGTGGCGCGCGGATTTCGCCGGCAACCTGGCCGATGGCTGGACCGCCGAAGGCAATACAGAGCCGCACGATGAACGCAGCCGCGTGCGTGCGGCTGGTTCGATGGATACCACCATCGCCGATATGGCCCGTTTCGCCGCTGGCTACGTGCGCGGCGATGGATTGTCAGCGGCGATGCGCAGGGAGCTGGTGCGGCCGCAGCTGCAGATCACCACCGCCAGCCAGTTCCCCACCCTGCAGCCGGAGCTGCCGAAGGCGCAGCAGCGCAAGGACCTGGCGGCTGGCCTGGGCGTGGTGACGTTTCTCGGCCCGCAGGGCGCAGGCTTCTACAAGGGCGGCCACGACGATGCGGTGGGCAATACGCTGGTATGCATGGAGCAGCACCAGCGCTGCGTGGTGATCCTGGGCAACGATGTGCGGGCAGAGGCGGCCTTCCCGGCCTTGGTGGCGTTCGTGCTGGGCGACACCGGCGTGCCGTGGCAGTGGGAGTACGGCGCGGCGAAGGCGTTTGTCAGATGATCGAAGCGTTACCGTTGCACACAGGTCCCGCAGTCGTGCAGCATGCAGACACGGACGCAATGCAGGAGACAGGATGAAGCGCCCAGAGATCGATGCCATTGCCGAAGCGGTGTTGCAGCCGGGTGCACGACGTCTGTGCATCGCTGCACGCCATCGCCAGGCGGCACATCGGCAGCGACGTCAGCGGGTGGGAGCCGGCGCCAGTCTGATCGGCATGGCGGCGGGCCTGCTGCTTGCGCCGATCACGGAGCTGCCGTGGGTACAGGGCATGATCGCGGGAGGTGCGCTGGCCCTGCTGGCGGCCCACCTGTGGCTGCAGCGGCGCGAGGACCGCGCGTAGATTCCCGCCTGGGAGCGGCATCCACGCATGGCGTGGATCTACTTTGATTCCGACCGGCCACAAAAAAACCCCGCCTTCCGGCGGGGTTTTTCATTGCGGGGTGACAGCGAGGACTTAGAAGTCCATGCCGCCCATGCCACCCATGCCGCCCATGCCACCGGCGCCGCCCATGGCCGGCTCGTCCTTCTTCGGAGCTTCGGCCACCATGGCTTCGGTGGTGATCATCAGGCCGGCGATCGAGGCCGCGTTCTGCAGCGCCGAACGGGTCACCTTGGTCGGGTCCAGGATGCCGAACTGCAGCATGTCGCCGAACTCGCCGGTGGCCGCGTTGTAGCCGAAGCTGCCGGTGCCTTCCTTGACCTTGTTGATGATGACCGACGGCTCGTCGCCAGCGTTGGCCACGATCTCGCGCAGCGGGGCTTCCATCGCACGCAGGGCAATCTGGATGCCGTGGTTCTGGTCTTCGTTGGCACCCTTCAGGCCGGCCAGCGCGGTGATCGCGCGGACCAGGGCAACGCCGCCGCCCGGGACCACGCCTTCTTCAACGGCTGCACGGGTAGCGTGCAGGGCGTCGTCGACGCGGTCCTTCTTTTCCTTCATTTCGATTTCGGTCGAGGCGCCGACCTTGATCACGGCAACACCGCCGGCCAGCTTGGCCACGCGTTCCTGCAGCTTCTCGCGATCGTAATCCGAGGAGGTGTCCTGGATCTGGGTCTTGATCTGCGCCACGCGTGCATCAACGTTGGCCTTGTCGCCGACGCCGTCGATGATGGTGGTGTTCTCCTTGGAGACCTGCACCTTCTTGGCGCGGCCCAGGTCCTTGATGGTGGCCTTTTCCAGCGACAGGCCGACTTCTTCGGAGATCACGGTGCCGCCGGTCAGCACGGCCATGTCTTCCAGCATCGCCTTGCGACGGTCGCCGAAGCCCGGGGCCTTGACGGCCACGACCTTGACGATGCCACGGATGGTGTTGACCACCAGGGTCGCCAGCGCTTCGCCTTCGACTTCTTCAGCGACGATCAGCAGCGGCTTGCCGGCCTTGGCGACGCCTTCCAGCACCGGCAGCAGGTCACGGACGTTGGAGATCTTCTTGTCGTGCAGCAGGATGAACGGATCATCCAGGTCAGCGGTCTGCGACTGCTGGTTGTTGATGAAGTACGGCGACAGGTAGCCGCGGTCGAACTGCATGCCCTTGACCACGTCCAGCTCGTTGTCCAGGCCCGAGCCTTCTTCAACGGTGATGACGCCTTCCTTGCCGACTTCCTTCATCGCGTCAGCGATGATCTGGCCGATCGACTCGTCCGAGTTGGCCGAGATGGTACCGACCTGGGCAATCGCCTTGTCGTCGGCGGTCGGCTTGGAGATGTTCTTCAGCTCGGCGACGGCAGCCGAAACGGCCTTGTCGATACCGCGCTTGAGGTCCATCGGGTTCATGCCGGCGGCAACGGCCTTGGCGCCTTCGCGGATCAGGGCCTGGGCCAGCACGGTGGCGGTGGTGGTGCCGTCGCCGGCATCGTCGTTGGTGCGCGAAGCAACTTCCTTCACCATCTGCGCGCCCATGTTCTCGAACTTGTCAGCCAGTTCGATTTCCTTGGCGACGGAGACGCCGTCCTTGGTGATGGTCGGGGCGCCGAAGCTCTTTTCCAGCACGACGTTGCGGCCCTTCGGGCCCAGGGTGGCCTTGACGGCATTGGCGAGAACGTTCACGCCGCGCACCATGCGCGAACGGGCATCTTCACCGAAACGGATATCCTTGGCAGCCATGTGCAGTTACCTCATCTGGTAGCGCCGGGCCATGCCCGGCGGCTGGGTGTTGGAATCAGGGGATGGAACAGGTCGCGCCGGGGCTCAGCCGATGACGGCGAGCACGTCGTCCTCGCGCAGGACCTTGTATTCGACGCCTTCGCTCTTGTACGAGCTGCCGGCGTACTGGCCGTAGATGACCTTGTCGCCGACCTTCAGCGACGGCGCGCGCACGTTGCCGTTGTCCAGCGGCTTGCCCGGGCCGACGGCCACGACCTCACCCTTGGTGGACTTTTCCTTGGCCGAGTCGGGGATGACGATGCCACCGGCGGAGATTTCGTCGGCTTCGATCGGCTTGACCACAACGCGGTCGTGCAGCGGCTTGATGCTCATAGGAGACCTCTTAAGTGATTGATTGGTCTAAAAAAGTCCGGCGATGTTAGCACTCGCCCCAGGCGAGTGCCAGAACCGCACGTGAAGAAACCCGACAACGTCGGGAGCAGGGCAGAGATGGAGCCCCGCCGCCCCCTTTCAAGGGCGGAATGAAAAAAATTTTTCCACCCGCGCGCCTCGGCCAGGGCTTCGGTCCAGATCAATTTCGGTGACAAGCGTCGCACTGTCAGACATCTGACGTTCATTTACGACAAAGTGTCACTGGATCGGCCTTAGGCTCGGTCCGGCATTCCCAATCACAAGGAGGAGTCGATGCGATTGCTGTCCCCGCTTGCCGCTGCCTGCCTGCTGGCGCTGGCCGCTGCGCCGGCCCAGGCCGAGGTCTTCATCAACGAACTGCACTACGACGACAGCACCGCCGCCGGTGACGTCGGCGAAGCGATCGAGGTCGTAGCCACTGCCGGTGAGGACCTGTCCGGCTACCGCCTGTACCTCTACAACGGCAGCAATCCGTCCGCCGCCACCGTCTATGCCAACAACCCGGTCCCGGCCGGCACCGCCGCCGGCTGCGGCAGCGCCACCATCGCCGTGGTCAGTTACCCGACCAACGGGATCCAGAACGGCCCGACCGACGGCATCGCCCTGGTCGATGCCAGTGGCAAAGTGGTCCAGTTCCTCAGCTATGAGGGCGCCATCACCGCCTCCGGTGGCCCTGCCGCCGGCATGACCAGCCAGAACATCCCGGTAGCCGAGACCAACAGCACCGCGCCGGGCACCTCGTTGCAGCTGACCGGCAGCGGCAGCCAGTACACCCACTTCACCTGGGCCGAATCGGCCGGCCAGACCTTCGGCAGCTGCAACAACGGCCAGACTTTCAGCGGCGGTGGCACGCCAGGCCCGAACACGCCGCCGTCGGTGTCCACCACCACCCCGGCGCAGGGCAGCAGCACCTTCCCGGCTGCGGCCGATCTGGAAGTGGTGTTCAGCGAAACCGTGAACCTGGCCAGCGGCGCGTTCGCGCTGAGCTGCGGCACCTCCGGCAGCGTGCCGCTGACCTTCCCGGCGAGCGGCCGCAGCGTGAAGCTGTCCACCAACACCGCGCTGGTGGCCGGTGAAGCCTGCCGCTTCGACATCCGCGCCGCGCGCATCACCGACCTGCTGGGCGCGCACCCGGCCGCCGACAGCCGCATCGCCTTCACCGTGGCCAGCACCGGCGGCAATCCGGACCCGGGCAACCCGGGCGTGCCGGCCGGCTACTACTCCAGGGTCAACACCAGCAGCCCCAGCCAGCTGCGCTGCTCGCTGCACGCCACCATCAAGGGCCACACCGCCTACCCGTACAGCGGCTCGGGCACCAGCACCTGGACCATCCTGGAAATCGCCGACGAGGATCCGAACAACCCGAACCGCATCCTCGATGCCTACCGCAACCGCAGCTACGCCAAGGTCAGTGATCGTGCGGGCACCGGCAGCGGCCTGACCTACAACCGCGAGCACACCTGGCCGAACTCGCTGGGCTTTGCCACCACCACCGGTGACAAGGGCCTGCCCTACGCGCCGTACACCGATACCCACATGCTGTACCTCACCGACGCGCAGTGGAACGCCGACCGCGGCAACAAGCCGTTCGCCAAGTGCGATGCCAGCTGCGGTGAGCGTGCCACCGAAGCCAACAATGGGCAGGGCGGCGGCAGTGGTGGCTATCCGGGCAACTCCAACTGGGTGCGCACGCCGGACGGCAACACCGGCACGTTCGAGGTGTGGGGCAAGCGCAAGGGCGACATGGCGCGCGCGGTGATGTACATGGCGATCCGCTATGAGGGGGGCAAGGATGCGGCCACCGGTCAGTCCGAGCCGGACCTGGAGCTGACCGACGACCGCAGCAGGATCGTCAAGACCAGCAGTTCGCCGGCCTACATGGGCCTGCTGTCGACGCTGATCGACTGGCACCTGTCCGATCCGCCGGATGATGCCGAGCGTGCCCGCAATGACGTGGTCTACAGCTTCCAGGGCAATCGCAACCCGTTCATCGACCACCCCGAGTGGGCGACCCCGGCCCTGTTCACCTCGGCCAAGCCAGCCACCTGCCAGCTGGCCAACTGACCGCGCAACGCTGCGGTCCACTGCCGCCGCCGGGCCCTGACCCGGCGGCGGCCCTATACTCGACGGTCATGTCGACCGTCGATCCCGTCCTGCTGCTGTTGACCACCTGCCCGGACCGGGCCAGTGCCGAGCGCATCGCGCACGCGCTGGTAGGCGAGCGCCTGGCGGCGTGCGTGACCCGCCTCGACGGCGCACAGTCGACCTACCGCTGGCAGGGCGAGGTGACCACCGACGCGGAGCTGCAACTGCTGGTGAAGACCACCGCGAGCCGCGTCGATGACGCAATCGCCCGGATCGTCGAACTGCATCCGTATGAACTCCCGGAGTGCATCGCGGTCGAAACCCGGGCCGGCCTGCCGGCGTATCTGGATTGGATCCGGGCACAGACCCGGGAGGACACTGATTGAAGACTCTGTTTGCGCGTGGCGCTGCCTTGTGCGCCCTGTTGTGCCTTTCGCTGCCCGCGTTCGCCCTGGATGAGAAAGACCTGCTGCCGGTGGACCAGGCGTTCGCATTGACCGCCACTGCCCCCGAACGTGGCCAGGTGCAGTTGCAGTTCAAGATCGCGCCAGGCTATTACCTGTATCGCCACCGTACCAGCGTCAAAGCCGACCCGGCCTTCAATGCCGGCGCGCTGCAGATGCCCAAGGGCGACAAGCACCACGACGATTTCTTCGGCGAGGTCGAGACCTATCGCGAGCGCCTGCTGGCCACCCTGCCCGGCACGCCGACCGACGCTGCCGGCACCATCAGCCTGGAAGTGCGTTATCAGGGCTGCGCCGATGCCGGTGTCTGCTACCCGCCGCAGAAGCGCGTGGTGCAGGTCACCCTGCCGGGCGCCGGTGCGGCGGCGGCGGTGCCTGCCGCGCGTGCCGGTGCGGCCAGCCCGTTCAACAACCCGCTGGCCGGTGCCGGCAACAGCGGTGGCCTGCGCCTGCCGGGCGCGGCCAACAACAGCCAGGCCCTGCCGCTGCCGTCGGAACAGGCGTTCGGCTTCGATGCCATCGCCAGCGACGGCAACACCCTGCTGCTGCGCTTCAGCCCAGCGCCCGGCTATTACCTGTATCGCGACCGCACCTCGCTGAAGCTGGAAGGCAGCGCCGGCGTGCTGGCCGGCAAGCCGCGCTGGCCAGCCGCGCAATCGCATCGCGACGAGCACTTCGGCGATGTCTCGGTCTACTTCAACCAGGTGGAAGTGCCGCTGCCGCTGCGCCGCGCTGTCACTGATGCCGTCGACAGCACCCTGGTGGTGACCTTCCAGGGCTGCCAGACCGATGGCATCTGCTACCCGCCGATGACCCGCCGGGTGAAGCTGTCGATTCCGGCCGGCAAGGTCAGCGCCAGCGCCGACCAGGCGCCAGCGCGCAATGACGTGATCAACCCGCTGCCTGCTGCCAACGGCGCACCGCGCGAAGCCGCCAACGGCGCCCCGCTGCGCCTGCTGCCAACCGTGCCCAACACGGATGCAGCGGCACCGGCCGCCGCAGGTGGCGCCACCGCCAGCAGTGAATTCGCCATCGATGCACAGGGCGACAATGCGCTGCGCACGCGTCCGCCGGTGACGACGCCGAATCCTGATCGTTCGTTCGTCTGGGTCCTGCTGCTGGCGCTGGCCGGTGGCCTGGTACTGAACCTGATGCCCTGCGTGCTGCCGATCCTCTCGCTGAAGGTGCTGAGCCTGGCGCAGAGCGGCGAAAGCGCGCAGCGCGCGCGCAGCCACGCGCTCTGGTACACGCTGGGCGTGCTGGTCGCGTTCGCCGTGATCGGCGCGTTGATGGTCGGCCTGCGCGCGATCGGCAATGCCGTCGGCATCGGCTTCCAGCTGCAGCACCCGGGTGTGGTGGCGGCGCTGGCCTACATCATGTTCGCGGTAGGCCTGAGCCTGTCCGGCGTGTTCACCCTGGGCGGCGGCATCGGCAATCTGGGCCAGTCGCTGGCCAGCCGCAGCGGCCCGGCCGGTGACTTCTTCACCGGTGCGCTGGCCTGCGTGGTCGGCAGTGCCTGCGTCGGCCCGTTCATGGGTGGCGCGATCGCCTACGCGTTCATTGCCCCGCCGCTGAAGGCGATGACCGTGTTCCTGTTCCTCGGCCTGGGCCTGGCGCTGCCGTTCCTGCTGATCGGCTTCGTGCCGGCGCTCGCACGCCGCCTGCCCAAGCCGGGCCCGTGGATGGAAACGCTCAAGCACGTGCTGGCCTTCCCGATGTATGCCACCGCGCTGTGGCTGCTGTGGGTGCTGGGCAAGCAGCGTGGCGTGGATGGCATGGCGCTGGTGCTGGGTGGCCTGCTGCTGCTGGCGTTCGGCCTGTGGCTGTTCGAGCGCAACCGCTGGACCGGCTCGCGTGCGGTGACACTGCTGGGCGTACTGCTGGCGATCGGCGCGCTGGTGCCGGCCTGGGGTGTGACCCAGCTCGCACCGCCGGCGCGGGCCGCACAGGCCGCCAGCGACAACGTGGTCGAGTATTCACCGCAGTTGCTGGACCGCCTGCGCGCCGACAACCGGGTGGTGTTCGTCAACATGACCGCCGACTGGTGCGTAAGCTGCAAGGCCAACGAGCGCGCCGTGCTGTCGCGGCCGGAATTCAAGGAACTGCTCAAGCGCACCAACGCGGTGTACATGCGCGGCGACTACACCAATGTCGACCCGCAGATCACCACGTTCCTGGAAGAGCACAAGGCCGTGGGCGTGCCACTGTACGTGGTGTACGGCCCCGGCGCGCCGCCGACCGTGCTGCCGACCCTGCTGACCCAGGCGGTGGTGGAGGAAGCGCTGCTGCGCACCGCACGATGAAGTGGCAACGGCCAGCGCTGCTGTGGACAGCGGTGCTGGCCGCCGGCCTTGGCCTGTGGGCCGGCCATCGATTGACACCGGCGCCGGTGGCGCCTGAGGCCGTGCCGGGAGCGCCTGCTGTGGCGGCTGCCGCACCCACCCTGCAGGTCGGCGACAGCCTGCCCACACTGTCGCTGCCGGATCTTGAAGGCCGGCCGCTGGACCTGCGCCAGCACGCTGGCGGTCGCCCGCTGTTGATCAATGTCTGGGCCAGCTGGTGCGCGCCCTGCGTTGAAGAAATGCCCGAACTGGCGCGTTTCGCACATGTCCAGGGCGAGCACGGTGTGCAGGTGCTGGGACTGGCGCTGGATACGCCGGAGGACGTGCGCCGTTTCCTGCAGCGGGTACCGGTGGATTACCCGATCGTGATCGAGACCCCGGGGCCGCGCGATGCCAGCGTGCAGCTGGGCAATACACAGGGCCTGCTGCCCTACAGCGTGCTGTTCGATGCACAGGGGCGGCTGGTGAAGGCGAAGCTGGGGCCGTTCGCCCACGGCGAGATCGACAACTGGGTGAAGTGAGGGTGTTTTTTTGCAGGGCTTGCAGCCCTGCACCCTGCTCAATGCAACGGCAACGGCCAGAGCCAAAGCCAAAGCGGGCTTTCCGTGGGATGGCGGGGTGGGTCCGGTTGAGGGGGCGTGAGCCGCATGGATGCGGCGACCGAGCTTACATGGACGTACTTGCAGCGTCCCCCTCAACCGGACCCACCCCGCCAACCCACGGAAAGCCAGCTTTTGACGTTGACGTTGCTCCGGCTTGTAGCGGGTGCAGGGCTGCAAAGCCCTGCAACAAAACCCTCCTTGACCGTAGCCCGTCCGCCACGGAGAATTCCGCGATTAATTCTCATTTGCTGTTGCGCAGGATGCGGGCGGCAGCCTTCGGGGCCCCCTCCTTCGATGTTCAAGAACGTCCTGTTCCAACTGCACTGGCTGCTGGGCATCACCGCCGGCGCCGTACTGGCCGTGATGGGCCTCAGCGGCGCCGTGCTGTCCTTTGAGGATGAGCTGCTGCGAGCAGCCAACCCCGGCTTCGCCGAGATCGCTGAACACCATGCTGATGGCCAGCTTCCGCTCGAACTCAGCGAACTGGCAACGCTGCTGCAGGCCGGCGGTGATCGCCCCCTGCAGCGCCTGCGCGTGGATGCCACCGGCCAGCGACCGTCGGTGGCGCGCTTTGCTGGCGGCAAGGAACACTGGGTGTACTTCGACCCCTACAGCGGTGAGCGCTTCAGCGCCCTGCGCGGGCAGGCCCTCTTTGACTTCGTCGAGGACCTGCATCGGCATCTTGCCGCCGGTGAGCGCGGCAAATGGATCACCGGCAGCTGCGCCATCGCCCTGGTGTTCTTCACCTTGTCCGGGCTCTACCTGCGCTGGCCACGACGCTGGTGGCACTGGCGCAGCTGGCTGGCAGTAGAGTGGAAGCGCAGTGGACGCGGCTTCCTGTGGAGCCTGCACTCCGTGGCCGGCACCTGGGTGCTGTTGATCTACCTGATGAGTGCGCTGACCGGCCTGTGGTGGTCCTTCGACTGGTACCGCAGCGCAGCCAACACCCTGCTGGGCGTCGCACCGGCCGCCAAACACAAGGTCGCCGCCGACGCCGCCCTGGACCTGGAGCGCATCGAAGCCACGCTGTATGCGCTGCCCGGCGTGCGCACCGGCTACATCGACCTGCGTCTGCCGGAGAAACCGGGGCAGGTACTGAATGTGCGCGTGATGGCCGGTGACCCGTCGCAGCGCGGTGGGCGGCATGACCGCGCGCACGATCTGCTGCAGCTGGATCCGGCCAGCGGGGCCATCCTCGATTCACGCCCCTACGCGCGCCAGGGCACCGGAGGACAGCTGGCCACCAGCGTGTTCGCATTGCACTCGGGCAGTTACTTCGGCATGCCCGGGCGGGTGGTGGTGATGCTCAGCAGCCTGGGCATGAGCCTGTTCTTCATCACTGGCTGGCTGCTGTACCTGGACCGGCGCCGCAGCCAGCGCGCTGCGCGCGGGCTGCGCAAGTCGCTACCAGCAACACCTGCAGATGGCGATGGCACGCCGTGGCTGGTGGTGCATGCCAGCCAGAGCGGACTGGGCGAACAACTCGCATGGCGCGCTGCCGCGCAGCTGCAAGCATCCGGCCATGCAGTGCAGGTTCTGCCGCTGGCCCGCGTCGATGCCGCGCGGCTGGCACGCACCGCACAGGCATTGTTCGTGCTGAGCACCTTTGGTGATGGCGAACCTCCGGATGCGGCGCGGGGCGCTGCGCGACGGCTGCTGGCACAAGCGCCGGATCTGTCGGGCCTGCAGTTCGGCCTGCTCGCCCTGGGTGACCGCCAGTACCCGCATTACTGCGGCTTTGGCCGCCAATTCGATGGCTGGCTGCTGGGCAACGGGGCACGTGCGCTGTTCGAGCGCATCGATGTCGATGCCGCTGCGATACCGGCGCTGCGCCAGTGGCAGCAACATCTCGGCGCGCTGACCGGCATCGCCACCGATGACAGCGTGTTGCCGACCGCGACGCAGATGCACGAGTGGCGCCTGCTCGGCCGTGACCGCCTCAATCCAGGCGGCGTGGGCGGCGCCATCTGGCACATCCGTCTTGCGCCACCGGCCGATGTGCAGTGGCAGGCGGGCGACATCCTGCACATCGCGCCCCGCCACAACGCGCGGCACGCCGTTGCGGTGCTGAAGGCACATGGGCTGGATCCCCAGCAGCCGCTGCTGATTGACGGCCAGCCGCGCACGCTGTTGGCGCTGGCCAGCGAGCGCGAGCTGCCCGATGCCGATGCTGCGCTGTCGGTGCAGGATGCCTGCCTCTGGCTGGCAGGGCTGCCACTGCTGCCGGGGCGCGAGTACTCCATCGCATCCTGTACGGATGACGGTGCGGTCGAACTGGTGGTACGGCTGGTCCATGACGAAACCGGACGCACCGGCCTGGGTTCGGGCTGGCTGTCGCTGCATGCGCCTGTCGGTGCCAGCATCGTGGCCCGTGTGCACCGCAACCCCGGTTTCCATCGCGTTGGCGGTGCGCCAATGGTGCTGATCGGCAATGGCACCGGCATCGCGGGCCTGCGCAGCCTGCTGCGCGAAGCCGCGCATGCAGGTGAGCACGGGCACTGGCTGCTGTTCGGCGAACGCCAGCGCGCGCACGACTTCCTGTTCGCCGATGAGATCGAAGCGTGGCAGGGCGATGGCCATCTCGCGCGGGTGGACCTGGCGTTCTCGCGCGATGGTAAGGGCGGCTATGTGCAGGATCGCCTGCGTGCAGCAGCCGATGCCCTGCGCGACTGGATGCAGCGCGGTGCGGTCATCCACGTGTGCGGTTCGCTGCAGGGCATGGCCGAAGGCGTGGACCAGGTGCTGCGTGAAGCACTCGGTGATGAGGCGGTGGAAACACTGCTGGAGAACGGCCGCTACCGCCGCGACGTGTATTGATTCCTGCCAGCGCGCATTGGCCTGAGCCGAGCATGGGCTTGTATGTTCCTCCCGGCTCCTACGCGGTATGTAGGAGCCAGGGTGGAGGGACCGTCAACATGATATCTGCGGATAGCAGCCGACAGACGAGCCGAGCGATCCCCATCCCGCACCTTAACGTCGATA